>NZ_JBIAMM010000010.1:19149-335741 GCF_042874095.1 Streptomyces sp. NPDC004266 | reverse complement strand
CGCGCGGGCGCGGGGGGGGGGGCGGGGGGGGGGGGGCGCCCGCCGGCGGGGGGGGGGGGGGGGGGGGGGGGGGGGGGGGGGGGGCCCCCCCGCCCCCCCCCCCCCCACGACGGAGTCGATCGGCTCAGCCGAAGACGGCGAGGCTCTTGGCCTTGCCCCGCTGCTCCTCGACGAGCGCGAGCAGCTTCCCCTCGGGCCCGAAGACCGCGACGGGCCCCTTCGGGTATTCCGGCATCTCCAGGCGGACGCCGTTGAGCAGCAGCCTGGCGCGCTTCTCGTCGACCTCCCAGCGCGGGAACGCCGCCGCGGCCGCGTCGGCGACCGGCATGACCGTCAGCTCCTCCTGGAGCTGGTCCAGGGTCCGGGCCGAGTCCAGCTTGTACGGGCCGACCCGGGTGCGCCGCAGCGCGGTCAGGTGGCCGCCGACGCCGAGTCCGGCGCCGAGGTCCCGGGCGAGCGCCCGGATGTACGTACCGGAGGAGCAGACCACCGAGACGACCAGGTCGATGACGGGCGTGCCGTCCTCGGCGGTGTCGTCGCGGACGTCGTACACCCGGAAGGAGGAGACGGTGACCGGGCGGGCCGGGATCTCGAACTCCTCGCCGCCGCGCACGCGCGCGTACGACCGCTTGCCGTCGATCTTGATCGCGGAGACCTTCGACGGCACCTGCATGATGGCGCCGGTCAGCTCGGCGACGCCCGCGTCGATCTGCTCGCGGGTGACCTTCGAAGCGTCGATCGACGCCGTGATCTCGCCCTCGGCGTCATCGGTGATCGTCGTCTGGCCCAGGCGGATGGTGCCCAGGTACTCCTTCTCGGTCAGCGCGAGGTGACCGAGCAGCTTGGTCGCCCGCTCCACGCCGAGGACGAGGACGCCCGTGGCCATGGGGTCGAGCGTGCCGGCGTGGCCGACGCGACGGGTCTTGGCGATCCCGCGCATCTTGGCCACGACGTCGTGCGAAGTGAAGCCCGACGGCTTGTCGACGATGACAAGCCCGTCGGGCGTCTTTCCCGAGGTGCTCATTCGGCGGCTTCGTCCTCGCCCGGCTTCTTGTAGGGGTCGGCGTCGCCCGCGAAGGAGGCGCCCGAGGAGGCCTCCCGCACCTGGGCGTCCGAGGCCCGCGCCTTGTCGAGGAGGTCCTCGATCGTCCGCGCGTTCTCCGGGAGGGCGTCGGCCACGAAGGTCAGGGTCGGGGTGAACTTGGTCCCCGCCGCCCGGCCCACGGCCGAGCGGAGGATGCCCTTGGCGCTCTCCAGGCCGGCCGCGGCGCTCGCGCGGTCCTCGTCGTCGCCGTAGACCGTGTAGAAGACCGTGGCCTCCCGCAGATCGCCGGTGACGCGGGTGTCCGTGATGGTCACGTGCGTGCCCAGGCGGGGGTCCTTGATGCCGCGCTGCAGCTTCTCGGCGACCACCTCCCGGATGAGGTCCGCCAGCTTCTTCGCCCGCGCGTTGTCGGCCACTGGTCCTTCTCCTTCTTTGCCTTGCTCAGATCAGTCTTCATCAGTGTGGAGCCTTCGGCGCACCGAAAGGAGTTCCACCTCCGGCCGTGCGGCGACGAGCCGCTCACAGCGGTCGAGCACGTCCGATACGAACCCCGGGTCCCCGGACACCAGTGCGACGCCCAGCCGGGCCCTGCGGTGGAGGTCCTGGTCGCCCACCTCGGCCGCGCTCACGGAGAACTTGCGTTGGAGCTCGGCGACGATGGGCCGGACGACGGAGCGTTTCTCCTTCAACGAATGAACGTCGCCGAGGAGCAGGTCGAAGGACAGAGTCCCCACGTACATGCGGTGCCGGATGTCCCGCCGGTTCGGGTTCGGTGGCCTGCCGGGCCGTCGCTCGGCAGGGACACCAGAACCGTACACGCAACGGCCGGGGCCGATCGACGGAAATATCTTCCGCCGACCGGCCCCGGACGCAGCCCTACGCGTTACGCGCGCGGCTTCTCGCGCATCTCGTACGTCGCGATGACGTCGTCGATCTTGATGTCGTTGAAGTTTCCGAGGTTGATACCACCCTCGAAGCCCTCGCGGATCTCGGTGACGTCGTCCTTGAAGCGGCGCAGGCCCTCGATGTTGAGGTTCTCCGCGATGACCTTGCCGTCGCGGATGAGGCGCGCCTTGGTGTTGCGCTTGACCTCGCCCGAGCGGATGAGGACACCGGCGATGTTGCCCAGCTTGGACGAGCGGAAGACCTCGCGGATCTCCGCCGTACCGAGCTCGACCTCTTCGTACTCCGGCTTGAGGAGGCCCTTGAGCGCCGCCTCGATCTCCTCGATCGCCTGGTAGATGACCGAGTAGTACCGGACGTCGACGCCCTCGCGCTCCGCCATCTGCGCGGCACGGCCGGCCGCACGGACGTTGTAGCCGATGACGATGGCGTCGGAGCCCATGGCCAGGTCGATGTCCGACTCCGTGACCGCACCCACACCGCGGTGCAGGACGCGGATGTCGACCTCTTCGCCGACGTCGAGCTGGAGCAGCGAGGACTCGAGGGCCTCGACCGCACCGGACGCGTCGCCCTTGATGATGAGGTTGAGTTCCTGGACGAGACCGGCCTTGAGCACCTTGTCGAGGTCCTCGAGGGACACCCGGCGGACGCGCTTGGCGAAGGCGGCGTTGCGCTCACGCGCGGCGCGCTTCTCGGCGATCTGACGGGCGGTGCGGTCCTCGTCGACGACGAGGAAGTTGTCGCCCGCACCCGGGACGTTGGTGAGACCCAGGACGAGGACGGGAGTCGACGGGGTCGCCTCCTCGACGTTGTTGCCCTTGTCGTCGAGCATCGCCCGGACGCGGCCGTACGCGTCGCCGACGACCATCGTGTCGCCGATGCGCAGCGTTCCGCGCTGGACGAGGACGGTCGAGACGGCACCGCGGCCGCGGTCGAGGTGGGACTCGATCGCGATGCCCTGCGCGTCCTGGTTCGGGTTGGCCCGAAGGTCGAGCGAGGCGTCCGCGGTGAGGACCACGGCCTCCAGCAGGGAGTCGATGTGCAGACCCTGCTTGGCGGAGATGTCGACGAACATCGTGTCGCCGCCGTACTCCTCGGCCACCAGACCGAACTCGGTCAGCTGACCGCGGACCTTGGTCGGGTCGGCACCCTCGACGTCGATCTTGTTGACCGCGACGACGATCGGGACGCCGGCGGCCTTGGCGTGGTTGAGCGCCTCGATCGTCTGCGGCATGACGCCGTCGTTGGCCGCGACCACGAGGATCGCGATGTCGGTCGACTTCGCACCACGGGCACGCATGGCGGTGAACGCCTCGTGACCCGGGGTGTCGATGAAGGTGATGCGACGCTCTTCGTCGTTGACCTGGGTGGAGACCTGGTAGGCACCGATGTGCTGGGTGATGCCACCGGCCTCGCCCGCGACCACGTTGGTCTTGCGGATCGCGTCGAGGAGTCGGGTCTTGCCGTGGTCGACGTGACCCATGACGGTCACGACCGGCGGACGGGAGACCAGGGCCTCTTCGCCGCCCTCGTCCTCGCCGAACTCGATGTCGAAGGACTCGAGCAGCTCACGGTCCTCCTCCTCCGGCGAGACGATCTGAACCTGGTAGTTCATCTCGTCGCCGAGGAGCTGCAGCGTCTCGTCGGAGACCGACTGCGTGGCCGTGACCATCTCGCCGAGGTTCATCATGACCGCGACGAGCGACGCCGGGTTGGCGCCGATCTTCTCCGCGAAGTCGGTGAGGGACGCACCGCGCGACAGGCGAATGGCTTCGCCGTTGCCGCGAGGCAGCATCACGCCGCCCACGGACGGGGCCTGCATGGCCTCGTACTCCTGGCGCCTCTGACGCTTCGACTTGCGACCACGACGCGCGGGACCGCCGGGACGACCGAAGGCGCCCTGCGTGCCACCACGGCCACCCGGACCGCCGGGACGGCCGCCGAAGCCGCCGGGACGACCGCCGAAGCCGCCGCCACCGCCGCCGGGACCACCCGGACGACCGCCGCCGCCACCGGGACCGCCGGGACGACCGGCGAAGCCGCCGCCGCCACCGCCGGGACCGGCCGGACGACCGGCGAAGCCGGGACGACCGCCGCCGCCGCCGGGACCGCCCGGACGACCGCCGGGGCCACCGGGGCCACGACCGCCGGGGCCGGGACGCGGGCCGGCAGCGGGACGCTGCGGCATCATGCCCGGGTTGGGACGGTTACCGCCGGGCGCGCCGCCCGGACGGGGAGCCTGCGGACGAGGCATGCCACCGGGGGTGGGACGGGCACCGCCCTGACCCTGCGGACGCGGAGCGCCGCCGGGGCCGCCCTGCGGACGCGGGGCGCCCGGAACGGCACCGGGGCCGCCGGGACGGGGAGCGCCGCCACCCGGACGGGGCGCCTGCGGGCGCGCCATTCCGGTGGAGCCACCCGAGGTGAAGGGGTTGTTGCCCGGACGGGGACCGGCCGGACGGGCACCGCCCGGACGGGGGGCCTGCTGGCCGCCGGGGCGCGGAGCGCCCTGGCCCTGCGGACGGGGGGAGCCCTGACCCGGGCGGGCGGGACGCTCGCCGGTGGGACGGGGACCCGGGGTGGCGCCACCGGGGCGCGGACCGGCGGCGGGAGCCGACGGAGGCGCGGTGAACTCCGGGGCGGCCGGAGCCGGCGTGACCGGCTTGGGCGCGGGCTTCGGGCCCGGGCGGGGGCCCGAGGCGGCCGGAGCCGGAGAGGGGGTGCTGCTCGCGGGCGCGGCCGGAGTGACCGGCGCCGGCGCCGCGGGCGCGGCGGGGGCCGGCTTGGGGGCCGGGGCGCCGGGCTTCGGAGCAGCGGGACGTGCCGCGGCGGCCGGAGACGGCGCCGCGGGGGAGGGCGCCGCCTTGCGGGGCGCGCCGGGCTTGGCAGCGGTCTTGCCGGCGTTGCCGCCGGGACCCTGCAAAGCGTCAGTCAACTTGCGCACGACCGGCGCCTCGATCGTCGAGGACGCCGAACGGACGAATTCACCGAGTTCTTGGAGCTTGGCCATGACGACCTTGCTCTCCACACCGAACTCCTTGGCGAGTTCGTATACCCGGACCTTAGCCACTTCGCTCCTTTTAGGTCCGGTTACCGCCGGACCGTCGCTACTTCATGGGCGTACTCATCGCGTACTCATCGAGTGCTCATCGCAATCTCGACCTACTTCCAACTCGCGAGGTACCTGACCGCACGGTGTTCCGTGCCGTACTTCTTGTTCACTGCGGTGCCGCCTGCTCGACATGGTGGCGGAGCGCCGCGGTGTCGAGCGGTCCCTGGACCTTGAGGGCCCTCGGGAAAGCTCGGCGGCGGACCGCCAGGTCGAGACAGACCACGGCGGGGTGCAGGTACGCACCCCGGCCGGGCAGCGTACCGCGATGATCAGGAACGCACTCGTCCTTGTTCACCACGATCCGCAGCAGATCGCTCTTGGCCGCTCGCTCCCGGCATCCCACACAGGTTCGCTCAGGGCACGCGCGGGCATGCGTCCGGCCAGACACTATTAAGTCTACCTCCCCGCACCGACCCCACCCGTTCGGGGCAAGAATCGAACAGTCGTTGTCCAAAAACGGTCTCAGCCCTGAGGCTCGGCCGGCTCCGTGTCCGGACGGATGTCGATCCGCCAGCCGGTGAGCCGCGCGGCGAGGCGGGCGTTCTGGCCCTCCTTGCCGATGGCCAGCGACAGCTGGTAGTCCGGCACCGTCACCCGGGCGGAGCGGGCGGCGAGGTCGACGACCTCGACCTTGGAGACCCGCGCCGGGGAGAGCGCGTTCGCCACCATCTCGGCCGGGTCGTCCGACCAGTCGACGATGTCGATCTTCTCGCCGAGCAGCTCCGCCATCACGTTGCGGACGCGGCTGCCCATCGGGCCGATGCAGGCGCCCTTGGGGTTCAGGCCCGAACGGGTGGAACGGACGGCGATCTTGGTGCGGTGACCGGCCTCACGGGCGATGGCCGCGATCTCGACCGAGCCGTCGGCGATCTCCGGGACCTCCAGGGCGAAGAGCTTCTTCACCAGATTGGGGTGCGTGCGCGAGAGGGTGACGGACGGACCGCGGACGCCCTTCGCCACCCGGACGACGTACGTGCGCAGCCGCAGGCCGTGCGTGTACTCCTCGCCCGGCACCTGCTCCTGCACCGGAAGGATGGCCTCCAGCTTGTCGTCCAGCTTGACGAGGACGTTCTTCGGGTCCTTGCCCTGCTGCACCACACCGGCGACGACGTCGCCCTCGCGGCGGGCGTACTCGCCGAAGGTCACGTCGTTCTCGGCGTCCCGCAGCCGCTGCTGGATGACCTGGCGGGCGGTGCTCGCCGCGATCCGGCCGAAGTCCGACGGGGTGTCGTCGAAGTCCTTGGGCTCCTGGCCCTCCTCCAGGTCGGAGGGGTCCTCCTTCGCCCACACCGTCACGTGGCCGGTGGCCCGGTTCAGCTCCACGCGCGCGTGGCGGCGGGCGTCGGGGGTGCGGTGGTACGCGATGAGGAGGGCCGACTCGATCGCCTCGACCAGCATCTCGAAGGAGATTTCCTTCTCCTGTGCCAAGCCCTTCAGGAGCTTCACGTCGATGTCCACGGCTACGCCTCCTCTTCCTTCTTGTCCTTGCGGTTGAACTCGATCTCGACACGCGCCTTGGCGATGTCGGCGAAAGCGACCCGGCGGGCGGTGGGCTTGCGCCCCTTCACGCCCGGCACCTCCATGTCGAGGCCGTCCTCGTCCACGGCCAGGATGCGGGCGACCAGGTCCTCGCCCTCGGCGAGCTGCAGCTTCACCAGGCGGCCGGTGGCGCGCACGTAGTGGCGGTGCTCGGTGAGGGGGCGCTCGGCGCCGGGGGAACTGACCTCGAGGACGTACTCGCCGTCGCCCATCGCGTCGGTCTCGTCGAGCTTCTCGGAGATCTCGCGGCTCAGCTCGGCGCAGAGGTCCAGCTCCACGCCCTCGTCCGAGTCGACGACGATCCGCAGCAGCCCGCGGCGGCCGGCCCGGGACACCTCGATCTCTTCCAGATCCAGGTCCTTCGCGGCGACGAGCGGCTCCACGAGTCCGCGCAGCCTGTCGCTCTGGGTGGTGCTCATCCGGGTGACTCCTCGGCCGCGTGTGCTGTTGTGGGTTCGTCGCGTGTCAGACCAAAGGGTATCCGGTCCGGGAGGGTGTTGCCGTCCATCGCCCCGGGGCCCGCGGGTACGCTCGCCTGCGGTGATCTCGACGATCTTCGACGACGGACGGCAGCCGAGGGAGAAGGCGTGACGACGACGGGCAGGCGCGCACTCCTCGTGGCGGGTGCGGCGGCGGGCGTGACCGCCCTCGCGGGCTGCACCTCCTCCCCCGGCGGGCGGACCCGGCGGCCGAGCGCCGCCGAGCTGGAGGCCGAACGGGTGGCGCGCGCCGAGGCGGCCCTGCGGCTGCGGTCGGTGACCGCCGCGCGCGGCCTGCTGGAACGTTACGACGCGACGCTCGCCGCCCATCCCTCCCTGGCCCCCCGGCTGACCCCGCTGCGCCGCGCGGTGGCGGCCCACGCGAAGGCCCTCGGCGAGGGCGGCACGACGGTGGAACCCGTCGCGGCGACGGCCTCCGCGGACGCCTCCCCGTCCGCCCCGGCTTCGGCCTCCGCCTCTCCCTCGGCCTCGGGAAGGTCCACGGTCCCCGCCGCACCCGTCCGGGTGGCGGCCGACCCCCGGGCCGCCCTCCGGGAACTCGCCGCCGCCGAGCGCGGTGCCTCCGACGGCCACGCGGCCGCACTGCTCACCGCCCCGCCCGAGTACGCCCGGCTGCTCGCCTCCGTCGCGGCGGCCTGCGCCGCCCACGCCTACCTGCTGACCGAAGGAGCACCGGCATGAGCGCCCTCGACGCGACCCAGGCCGCGCTGGCCGCCGAGCACGCCGCGGTGTACGGGTACGGGGTCGTCGGCGGCCGGATCGGCACCGAGCGGCGGGCCGAGGCCACCGCCGCGTACGAGGCGCACCGGGCTCGGCGGGACGCGCTGCGCCGGGCCGTGCGGGACCTCGGCGGGACGCCGGTGGCGGCGGAGGCCGCGTACGGGCTGCCGTTCCGGGTCGGGGGCCCGGCCGACGCGGTGCGGCTCGCGGCGGTCCTGGAGGACCGGGTGGCCGGCGTGTACTCCGACCTCGTGCGGGCCACCGGGGGACGGGCGCGCGCGGAGGCGGCCGCCGCGCTCCGCGAGGCGGCGGTACGCGCGGTCCGCTGGCGCGGCAGCGGCGTAACCTTTCCTGGGCTCGCCGAGCGGGTGTAGTCCCGCCCCGACCGAGTCCCGCCCCGACCGAAGGAACAACGCACGCATGGGTTTCGAACCGCCGCAGCGACTGGCCAGGACGCTCGGTGAGACGTACGGGGACGCCGCGGCGGCCGAGTGGCTCGGGGAGCTGCCGGAGCTCGCCGGCCGGGCGCTCGACCGGGCGTCCCTGGACACCGAGCGGGTGATGGCCCCCGGCGGACGGAGCAGCCTGGTCGTGCTCGTCCGGCGCTCCGACGGCTCCCCCGCCGCGCTCAAGATCGCGCCGCCGTTCACCCGGCCGGACCTGGAGCGGGACGCGCTGGCGCACTGGAACGGCTGGGGCGCGGCCCAGCTCCTCGACGAGGCCGGGGAGGGCGCGCTCGTCCTCGAACGGCTCCACCCCGAGGTCTCGCTGCGCTCCCTGCCGGAGGCGAAGGCGCTCCTGGAGGCGGCGGGCACCGTGCGCAGGCTCTGGGTCGAGCCGCCGGCCGGGCACGGCTTCGAGACGGTGACGGAGCGGACGGCCCGGCAGGCGGGGGCGATGGAGCCGTACCGCGCGGACCCGGCCACCGCGGAGCTGGCCGCGGCGGCGCTCGCGGCCCGCGAGGAGCTGGTCGGGGGCGACACGGAGACGGTGCTGCTGCACGGGAACTTCCGGCAGGGCAAGGTGCTCGCCGGCGACCGGGCGCCCTGGCTGGCCGTCGGCCCCGAGCCGCTGGTCGGCGAGCGGGCCTACGACCTCGCCCGGCTCGTGCGGGACCGGGTCGAGGACCTGGTGGCCGCCTCCTCGGGGGCCTCGGCGGCCCGGCGGCGGGTCAACAAGCTCGCGGACTCCCTGGACCTGGACCGGGAGCGGCTGCGCGGCTGGAGCCTGTTCCGCGCGGTCGAGTCGGGGACGCGGGCGCTGACGGCGGGGCGGCGGCAGGACGCCGAGCTGCTCCTCGAGTTCGCGAGCTGGCTGTAGGGGAATACCCTTTTTGTACTGTTCGGCTCGATCCAGGGGGCCGTGATGATGCAAGAGCTGGTGATGGCGGCGGCCGGCGCGGCCGCGGCGGCCGCGGTGTACGCGGGCGCGGCGGCGCGCGTGGTCAAGCAGTACGAGCGCGGCGTCGTCTTCCGCTTCGGCCGGCTGCGCGACGACATCCGCTCCCCCGGCTTCACGATGATCGTTCCGCTCGTGGACCGCCTGCACAAGGTGAACATGCAGATCGTCACCATGCCCGTGCCCGCGCAGGAGGGCATCACCCGCGACAACGTGACGGTACGGGTCGACGCGGTCGTCTACTTCAAGGTCGTCGACGCGGCCGACGCGCTGGTCCGCGTCGAGGACTACAAGTTCGCGGTCTCCCAGATGGCGCAGACCTCGCTCCGGTCCATCATCGGCAAGAGCGACCTCGACGACCTGCTGTCCAACCGGGAGAAGCTCAACCAGGGGCTCGAACTCATGCTCGACAGCCCGGCGATGGGCTGGGGCGTGGCCATCGACCGCGTCGAGATCAAGGACGTCTCCCTGCCCGAGACGATGAAACGCTCCATGGCCCGGCAGGCGGAGGCCGACCGGGAACGGCGGGCTCGCGTGATCAACGCGGACGCGGAACTCCAGGCCTCGAAGAAGCTGGCCGAGGCGGCGGGCGTCATGTCCGACCAGCCGGCGGCGCTGCAGCTGCGGCTGCTGCAGACGGTGATGGCGGTGTCCGCGGAGAAGAACTCGACGCTGGTCCTGCCGATCCCGGTGGAACTGCTGCGGTTCCTGGAGCGGGCGACGCCGGACGCGGCCTCGGAGGCGGAGCCGGCGCAGGCGCAGGCGCCGTCGCCATCGGCGCCGGTACCGCCGTCGCTGCCGCCGATGCCGCCGCCGGGGCCGCCGCTGAGCGAGGCGTATCTGAGGGGGCGGGCGGCTGCGGAGGAGGCGGTCGAGGACCTGACGGGCTCCTCGGTGGAGCCCACCCACAGAGAACCCGACGCCTGACGCCCCCCGCGCCCCCGTTGTGGGCAGGCGTTCCGCAAGGGGCGGAACGGGTGGGCACAACGGAACGGCGCCCCTGCCGGCGCCAGAGGCTCCCGCGCCTGAACCCGCACCCCGTTGCGCGCCGCCGCTGTCGGTGCGGGTCCAGGCGCGGAACGCGGAGGCGCCGCGAAGGGCGCCGTCCCGTGTGCCCACCCTCCCCCAAGCTCTCGGCTTCGCTCGAGCAGGGGGGACCCCCTCGCCCAGCGGGACGATTGCCCACACGGCGGGTGGCGGAAGGGCACCGCCCCGGCGGGTGGGCCGGGGGCGGGTCACGGACAGGGGCGGTCGGTCGGAGGGGCGCCGCCCCGGTGGGGTCAGGAGGTGAGGCGGGTGAGGGCCTCGGCGACCGTCAGTTCCTCGCGCTCCCCCGTGCGGCGGTCCTTGAGCTCCACCACGCCCTCGCCCGAGCGACGGCCGGCCACCAGGATCTTCGGGACGCCCATGAGCTCCGCGTCGGTGAACTTGACGCCCGGGGAGACGCCCGCGCGGTCGTCGACGAGGACGCGCAGACCGGCGGCGGCCAGCTTGTCGGAGACCTCCAGGGCCAGCTCGGTCTGGAGCGCCTTGCCGGCGGCGACGACGTGGACGTCGGCGGGGGCGACCTCGGACGGCCAGCACAGGCCCTTCTCGTCGGCGGTCTGCTCGGCGAGGGCCGCGACCGCGCGGGAGACGCCGATGCCGTACGAGCCCATGGTCACGCGGACCGGCTTGCCGTTCTGGCCGAGGACGTCGAGCTTGAGGGCGTCGGCGTACTTGCGGCCCAGCTGGAAGATGTGGCCGATCTCGATGGCGCGGTCCAGCTTGAGGCCGGTGCCGCACTTGGGGCACGGGTCGCCCTCCTCGACGACGACGACGTCGACGTACTCGGAGACCTCGAAGTCACGGCCCGCGACGACGTTCTTCGCGTGCGTGCCCTCCTTGTTGGCGCCGGTGATCCAGGAGGTGCCGGGGGCGACGCGGGGGTCGGCGACGTACGTGACCTTGTCGAGGCCCTGCGGGCCGACGTAGCCCCGTACGAGGTCCGCGCGCTCCGCGAAGTCCGTCTCCGTCACCATCTCGACCACGGCGGGGGCGAAGTGCTCCTCGACCTTGCCGAGGTCGACCTCGCGGTCGCCGGGCACGCCCACGGCGACGATCTCGCCGTCGACCTTCACGAGGAGGTTCTTGAGGGTGGCGGAGGCCGGGACGCCGAGGAAGGCGGCGAGGCTCTCGATGGTGGGGGTGTCGGGGGTGGCGATCTCCTCGGCGGCCGGGACGGCGGAGCCGTCGACGGGCTGCAGCTCGTAGGAGACGGCCTCGGTGTTGGCCGCGAAGTCGCAGTTCGGGCAGTCGGCGAAGGTGTCCTCGCCGGCCTCGGCGGGGGCGAGGAACTCCTCGGACTTCGAGCCGCCCATGGCGCCGGCGGTGGCGGCGACGATGCGGTAGTCGAGGCCGAGGCGCTCGAAGACGCGCTGGTAGGCCTGGCGGTGCAGGGCGTAGGACTGCGTGAGGCCCTCGTCCTCGGTGTCGAAGGAGTACGAGTCCTTCATGAGGAACTCACGGCCGCGCAGGATGCCGGCGCGGGGGCGGGCCTCGTCGCGGAACTTGGTCTGGATCTGGTACAGGATGACCGGCAGGTCCTTGTAGGACGAGCACTGGTCCTTGACCAGGAGGGTGAAGATCTCCTCGTGGGTGGGGCCGAGGAGGTAGTCGCCGCCCTTGCGGTCCTGGAGGCGGAAGAGCTCGGCGCCGTACTCGTCCCAGCGGCCGGTGGCCTCGTAGGGCTCGCGGGGCAGCAGCGCGGGCAGGGAGACCTCCTGGGCGCCGATGGCGTCCATCTCCTCGCGGACGATGCGCTCGACGTTGGAGAGGACCTTCTTGCCCAGGGGCAGCCAGCTCCAGATGCCGGCGGCGGTGCGGCGGACGTAGCCGGCGCGGACGAGGAGCTTGTGGCTGAGGACCTCGGCGTCCGCCGGGTCGTCGCGCAGCGTCTTCGCCATCAACTGGGACATGCGCTGGACCGGTGCGTTGGCCATGGTTCTCGTACTCCTGAAGGGACGGACGGTGATGGCCCCGAGGTTAGCCGTGCCGCCCCTGGCAGGTGAAATCAGTTCCGGCGCTTGAGCGGCAGGGGCGCGCCCATGACGGCGTACGGGCGGGGGGCGCTCGGGAAGTGGACCTGGCGGGCGAGGTCGACGTAGCCGAGGGCCCGGTAGAGGCCGCGGGCGGGGCTGTCGGTGTCGATCGCGGAGAGGATGGAGCGGGGCTCGGCGGCGCCGTCGGTGATGGTGGTGATCAGCTCGCGGCCGACGCCCCGGCCCTGGAAGTCGGGGTGGACGTGGAGTTCGGTGATGACGAAGGAGTCGTCGAGCCAGTCGGCGGTGCCGGTGGCCCGCAGGTACGTCTCGACGACGGTGGACCACCAGTGGGCGCGGTCGTTGGGCATCCCGTACACGAAGCCGACGAGCCGTCCGTCGGGGGTGGTGGCCCCGTAGGCGCGGGCGCCGGGGCAGAGGAGGTGGCGCAGCACGATGTGGCGGCGCACGGCGACCTCGCCCGCGTCCAGGCCGAAGGCGACGGCCTGCACGGCGAGGGCCTCGTCCACCCGGGCGGCGAGATTGACCGGACCGATCTCGATCTCTGCGTCATCCATGCGGCGCACCCTACAAGCGCCCGCCCGTCTCGGGACAGCGCGTCAGAACAGGACGCTCATGAAGGCGCCGGTCTCGCGGAAGCCGACGCGGCGGTACGCGGCCCTCGCCGGGGTGTTGTAGTCGTTGACGTACAGGCTGACGACGGGGGCGACGTCGGCGAGGGCGTACCGGAGGACGGCGGCCATGCCCGTCTCGGAGAGGCCCTTGCCGCGGTGTTCGGGGGCGACCCAGACGCCCTGGATCTGGCAGGCCTGGCGGGTGGCGGCGCCGATCTCGGCCTTGAAGACGACCTTGCCGTCCTCGATGCGGGCGAAGGAGCGGCCGGACCCGACGAGTTCGGCGACGCGGGCCTGGTAGAGCAGTCCGCCGTCGTTGGCGAGCGGGGAGACGCCGACCTCCTCGGTGAACATGGCCACGCAGGCGGGCATGATCACCTCCATCTCGTCCTTGCGGACGCGGCGGACCAGCGGATCGGGCACGACCGTGGCGGAGGGCTCCTCGGCGATCATCAGCGGCTGGTGGGCCCTGACGTCCCTGGCGGGGCCCCAGCTGGGCTCCAGGAGCCGCCACAGTTCGCCGGTGGCCTCGGCCGGGCCGACGATCGAGGAGCAGCGGCGGCCGATCCTGCGGGCCCGGTCGGCGAAGGCGCGGACGGCCTGGGGGGTGGCGCAGATGGGGACCAGGTTGGCGCCGGAGTAGCAGAGCGAGCGGAGTCTGCCCTCGGTGTACCAGCCCCACATCTCGCCGCCGAGGCGCCAGGGATCGAGTCCGGCGACCTGGACGCGGGCGGTCACGAAGGCGTTCTCGACGGGGGCGCTCTCCAGGACGGCGAGGGCGGCGCCGAGGTCGGCGGGTTCGAGGACCCGAGTGGTGGTCTCTGTCAGCACGAGGGGGCCTCACGGGACGGATCTGCTGGTCTCCGCACTGTACCCCCGTGCCCTGGGGCGGGTCCCGTCACCGACGTGAAGCCCCTCCACCGGCTGGGGTGGAGGGGCTTCACCGGTGGTGCCGGGAAGGGCCGGGGGTCAGCCGGCGATGGCGACCGTCGGCTCGCCGCTGGCGACGCCGTCCTTCTCCATCTGCTCGGCGATCTTGAGGGCCTCTTCGATGAGGGTCTCGACGATCTTCGACTCGGGGACGGTCTTGATGACCTCGCCCTTGACGAAGATCTGGCCCTTGCCGTTGCCGGAGGCGACGCCGAGGTCGGCCTCGCGGGCCTCGCCGGGGCCGTTGACGACGCAGCCCATGACGGCGACGCGCAGCGGGACGGTCATGCCGTCGAGGCCGGCGGTGACCTCTTCGGCGAGCTTGTAGACGTCGACCTGGGCGCGGCCGCAGGACGGGCAGGAGACGATCTCCAGGCGGCGCTGGCGCAGGTTGAGCGACTCCAGGATCTGGATGCCGACCTTGATCTCCTCGGCCGGCGGCGCGGAGAGCGAGACGCGGATGGTGTCGCCGATGCCCTGGGAGAGCAGGGCGCCGAAGGCGACGGCCGACTTGATGGTGCCCTGGAAGGCCGGGCCCGCCTCGGTGACGCCGAGGTGCAGCGGGTAGTCGCACTGGGCGGCGAGCTGGCGGTAGGCCTCGACCATGACGACCGGGTCGTTGTGCTTGACCGAGATCTTGATGTCGCGGAAGTCGTGCTCCTCAAAGAGGGAGGCCTCCCAGAGGGCGGACTCGACGAGCGCCTCGGGGGTGGCCTTGCCGTACTTCTTCAGGAGGCGGGCGTCGAGCGAGCCGGCGTTGACGCCGATGCGGATCGGGGTGCCCGCGTCCTTCGCGGCCCTGGCGATCTCCTTGACCTTGTCGTCGAACTGCTTGATGTTGCCCGGGTTGACGCGGACGGCGGCGCAGCCCGCGTCGATCGCGGCGAAGACGTACTTCGGCTGGAAGTGGATGTCGGCGATGACCGGGATGGAGGACTTCCGGGCGATCACGGCGAGCGCGTCGGCGTCGTCCTGGGTCGGGCAGGCCACGCGGACGATCTGGCAGCCGGAGGCGGTCAGCTCGGCGATCTGCTGGAGCGTGGCGCCGATGTCGGAGGTGCGGGTCGTCGTCATCGACTGGACGGAGACGGGAGCGTCACCGCCGACGGCCACGCTGCCGACCTGGATCTGGCGGCTCTTGCGCCGCTCGGCGAGCCGGGTCGGAACGGTCGGGATACCGAGAGAAATCGCGGTCATCTGAAGTGCAACCTCAAGGTTGTGCGTCGGCGGGCTCAGGGTTCCGAGGTTACCGCCCCGGGGACGGGGGGCCGGACACCACCGGGTGCGGCCCCCCTGGGAACTACGTCAGTTTCACCGGGTTGACGATGTCGGCGGCGAGGACGAGCAGCGTGAAGCAGACGAAGACGCCGGCCACCACGTAGGCGGCGGGCATCAGCTTGGCCACGTCGAACGGGCCCGGGTCGGGGCGCTTGAAGATCCGGGCCGTGTGGCGGCGGACGGACTCCCACAGGGCGCCCGCGATGTGGCCGCCGTCGAGCGGCAGCAGCGGGAGCATGTTGAACAGGAACAGCGAGACGTTGAACATCACCAGGATGTTCATGAACCACACCAGGATCCGCTCCGGCGGGGCCTCGACGGTCATGAGCTCGCCGGTGAGGCGGGCTGCGCCGAGGACGCCGACGGGCGAGTCCTCGGCGCGCTTGCCGTCGCCGAAGGTGGCGTCCCAGAGGCCGGGGATCTTGCCGGGCAGGGCGATGACCGAGTGGATGCCGTTCTCCATGAGGTCGGTCATGCGCTCGGTGGTCTCGCCGAAGCTGAGCGGCGCGACCTCGGACTTGGGCTGGAAGCCGAGGTAGCCGGCGTCGACGTACTCGACCGGCCGGACGACGTTGCCGTGGGAGTCCTTCTTCTCGACCTTGTTGGTGACCAGGGTCGGGTGGAGGTCGACGCGCCGCCCGTCCCGCTCGACGGTGAGGGTGGCCGGGCCGATGGGGGCGGAGCGGATGCCGTCGGAGAGGGCGTCCCAGTCGCTCATCGCCTTCCCGTTCAGGGCGAGGATCTTGTCCCCGTTCCTGAGGCCGGCCGCGAACGCCGGGGAGACGGGGTCCCCCGCCGCGCACTTCTCGCGCTTCTCGCTGAGCTTGATGACGCACTTCTGGACGCCGGCGACCTTCGTCGTCGGGCCCTCGATGCCGAGCGTCATCATCGAGCCGAAGAACAGCACCACCGCCAGGACCAGGTTCATGAACGGTCCGGCGAACATCACGATCACGCGCTTCCACGGCTTGCGCGTGTAGAACAGCCGCGTCTCGTCGCCTGCCTGGAGCTCCTCGTAGGAGGCCTCGCGGGCGTCCTCGATCATCGAGCGCCAGGGCGAGGTGGAGCGGGCCTCGATCCTGCCGTCCTTGCCCGGCGGGAACATGCCGATCATGCGGATGTAGCCGCCGGCCGGGATGGCCTTGATGCCGTACTCGGTCTCGCCGCGCTTCCTCGACCAGATCGTGGGGCCGAAGCCGACCATGTACTGCGGCACGCGGATGCCGAAGAGCTTGGCCGTGGAGAGGTGGCCGAGCTCGTGCCACGCGATGGAGACGAGGAGGCCGAGGGCGAACAGCACGATGCCCAGGGCGTACAGGAGCATTTCGGTCATGCGCGGGCCTCCGCTGTTGCCTTCGCTGCGAGCTCTCGGGCCCGGGCCCGGGCCCAGGTCTCCGCTTCGAGGACGTCCGACACGGTCAGCGAGGTTCCCCGGGCGGGGGTGCCGTGCTCCGTGACGACCGCAGTGACCGTATCCATGATTCCGTTGAACGGCAGCCGTCCGACGAGAAACGCCTCGACGCACTCCTCGTTCGCGGCGTTGAAGACGGCGGGGGCGGTGCCGCCCAGCTCGCCCACGTGCCGGGCCAGGCCGACGGACGGGAAGGCCTCGGTGTCGAGCGGGAAGAACTCCCAGGTGGAGGCCTTGGACCAGTCGAAGGCGGGGGCCGCGTCCGGGACCCGCTCGGGCCAGCCGATGCCGATGGCGATCGGGCCGCGCATGTCCGGCGGAGTGGCCTGGGCGAGCGTGGAGCCGTCCGTGAACTCGACCATGGAGTGGACGTACGACTGCGGGTGGACGACGACCTCGATGCGGTCGAACGGGATGTCGTAGAGCAGGTGGGCCTCGATGACCTCCAGGCCCTTGTTCACCAGGGTCGCGCTGTTGACCGTGATCACCGGGCCCATGGCCCAGGTCGGGTGGGCGAGCGCGTCCTCGCGGGTGACGTGGGCCAGCTGCTCGCGCGTACGACCGCGGAAGGGGCCGCCGGAGGCCGTGACGACCAGCTTGCGGACGTCGGCGCGGGTGCCGGCGGCGAGGGCCTGGAAGAGGGCGGCGTGCTCGGAGTCGACCGGGATGATCTGGCCCGGCTTGGCGAGCGCCTTCACCAGGGGGCCGCCGACGATCAGCGACTCCTTGTTGGCGAGGGCGAGGGTGCGGCCCGCTTCGAGGGCGGCGAGGGTCGGCGCGAGGCCGATGGAGCCGGTGATGCCGTTGAGGACGGTGTGGCACGGCGACGCGGCCAGCTGCGTGGCGGCGTCCGGCCCCGCCAGGAGCTCGGGCAGGGGCTCGGAGCCGTACAGCGCCTTCAGCGCCTCCCGCAGCTCGGGCAGCGCCTCCTCGCGTGCCACGGCGACCGCGGCGACCCGGAGCCGGTGCGCCTGCTCGGCGAGCAGCCCGATCCGGCCGCCGGAGGCGGCCAGGGCGGTGACCCGGAAACGGTCGGGGTTGCGCAGCACCAGGTCGATGGCCTGCGTGCCGATGGACCCGGTCGAGCCGAGGACGACGATGTCCCGGCGTCCTTCGGAGACGTCGAAGGCGATGTGCGGGTCGGCGAGAGGAGAGGGGCGGTCGCTCATGCCCCCCATTCTTGCCGCAAAGACTGTGCGGCCTTCACGGGGTGCGTACGAATGCCCCGAAGGCCCGGTGGAAGTCGGGGAAGGTCTTCTTCACGCAGCCGGGGTCGTCGAAGGTGATCCCGGGGGTGCGGAGGGCCGTGACCGCGAAGGACATGACGATCCGGTGGTCGCCGTGGGTGGCGATCTCGACGGGCCCGGCGGGGGTCCCGGGCCGGATCTCGATCCAGTCGGGGCCGGTGGCGACGGTGACGCCGAGGCGGCGGAGGTTCTCCGCGCAGGCGTCGAGCCGGTCGCACTCCTTGACCCGGGTGTTGGCGACGTCCTCGATGCGGACGGGCCCGTCGGCGAACGGCGCGATCGCGGCGAGGGTCGGCATCGTGTCCGAGATGTCCCGCATGTTGACGGTGAGGCCGCGCAGGGTGCCGGTGGAGCGGACGGTGGTGGCGGTGTCGGTGACCTCGACGTCGGCGCCCATCCGGCGCAGCACGTCGACGAAGGCCAGGTCGCCCTGGAGGGCACCGGTCCCGAGACCGGGGACGGTGACGGAGCGGCCCGGCTGGAGGGCGGCCGCGGCGAAGAAGTAGCCGGCGGTGGAGGCGTCGGGCTCGATGCCGTACGTCCGTGCGCGGTAGCCGGTGGGGGCGACGCGGTACGTCCGCCCCTCCCGGCGGACCTCCGCGCCGAAGGCCCGCATCATCTCCAGGGTGATCTCGACGTACGGCTCCGAGACGAGGTCCGTGACGGTGATGTCGAGGCCCTCGGCCGTGAGCGGCCCCAGCATGAGCAGGGCGGTCAGGTACTGGGAGGACTGCCCGGCGTCCAGGGTGAGCGCCCCGCCCTTGACCCCGGCGGCGTGGACGTCGAGCGGATGGTGGCCGTCCTTCTCGCCGTGCCGGAGGTCGACGCCGAGGTCGCGCAGGGCGGTGCTGAGCGGGCCGAGGGGGCGGCGGCGCATCTGCTCGGAGGCGTCGAAGCGGTACGTGCCGTGGCCCGCGGCCGCGAGGGTCGGCAGGAAACGGGCGGTCGTGGCGCCGTCCCGGCAGTACACGTCGGCCTCTTCCGCGCCCGGACCGGCGGGGCGGCCCTCGATGTGCCAGGCGTCGGGCTCGCGGCGGACGCCGTAGCCGAGGGCGGTGAGGCCCTCGGCGAAGCCCTCGGTGTCGTCGGAGACGAGCGGGCGCAGGAGGGTGGTGGTGCCCTCCGCGGCGGCGGCGAGGAAGAGCGCGCGGGCGGTGACGGACTTGGAGCCGGGGATGTCGATGACGGTCACGGGGCCATCCTGCCGCGGGCCCCGCCCTTCCGTCGGGCCGGTCCGCCACGTGGACCCCCGTTGTGGGCCCGCGCCCGCCTGGGCGGTGCTCTTCCGCCACCCGCCCGTGTGGGCAGTCGTCCCGCTGGGCGGGACGGGTGGGCACACGGGACGGCGCCCTTCAGCGGCGCCTCCGCGGTCCGCGCCTGGACCCGCACCACGAGTGCGCCGTACCTGCCGGTGCGGGTCCAGGCACGGAAGCCTCTGGCGCCGGCAAGGGCGCCGTTCCGTTGTGCCCACCCTCCCCCAAGCTCTCGGCTTCGCTCGAGCAGGGGGGACCCCCCTCGCCCCAGCGGAACGCCTGCCCACAACAGGGAGGCGCGAGGGGTGGGCACCGTTCGCCGGGTCTTACGGGAGTTTTCGGTGGACGTTCGGTTCCGGGGACGGGCCCGAGGGCGTGTCCGCGATCCAGGGGCCCGGGCCGCTCGGGTCGATGACGCCCTCCTCCAGCCAGGTGTAGGCCCCGTCGAGGACCGCGTCGACGATCCGCCGGTCGAGGTCGTCCGTGTTGGACCAGAGGCGGGTGAAGAGTTCCTCGGTGCGGAGGCGGGCCTGCCGGCAGAAGGCGTCGGCGAGTTGGCGGGCCTCACGGCCGTGGTCGGTCGTGGTGCGGAGGAGCTCGGCCCGTACGCACGCCGCGCTCATCGCGAAGAGTTCCGCGCCGATGTCGACGATCCGCCCGAGGAAGGCCTGCTTGAGCTCCATGCGCCCCTGCCAGCGGGACATCGCGTAGAAGGTGGAGCGGGCGAGCCTGCGGGAGGTCCGCTCGACGTACCGGAGGTGGGTCGCCAGGGCACCGAACTCCGCGTAAGAGCCCGGGAGTTGCCCTGCACCGGTGACGAGCCCCGGCAGCCAGCGGGCGTAGAAGCCGCCGGCCCGGGCGCCCGCCCTCGCCTTGTCCCCCAGGGACTTCTCGGGGTCGATGAGGTCGCCCGCCACCGAGAGGTGCGCGTCGACGGCCTCGCGGGCGATCAGCAGGTGCATGATCTCGGTGGAGCCCTCGAAGATGCGGTTGATTCGCAGGTCGCGGAGCAACTGCTCGGCGGGGACCGCCCGTTCGCCGCGGGCGGCGAGGGAGTCGGCGGTCTCGTAGCCGCGGCCGCCCCGGATCTGGACGAGTTCGTCGGCGATGAGCCAGGCCTTCTCGGAGCCGTACAGCTTGGCGAGGGCGGCCTCGATGCGGATGTCGTTGCGGTCCTCGTCGGCCATCTGGGAGGCGAGGTCGACGACGGCCTCCAGGGCGAAGGCGGTGGCCGCGATGAAGGAGATCTTGGTGCCGACGGCCTCGTGGCGGCCGACGGGCCTGCCCCACTGCTCGCGGACGCCGGACCATTCGCGGGCGATCTTCAGACACCATTTGGCGGCGCCCGCGCAGGCGGCGGGGAGGGAGAGCCGGCCGGTGTTGAGGGTGGTGAGGGCGATCTTGAGGCCGGCGCCCTCGGGGCCGATGCGGTTGCCGGCGGGGACGCGGACGCGGTGGAAGCGGGTGACGCCGTTCTCCAGGCCGCGCAGGCCCATGAAGGCGTTGCGGTGCTCGACGGTGATGCCGGGCGCGTCGGCCTCGACGACGAAGGCGGTGATGCCGCCGGGGTGTCCCGCGGAGGCGGGGACGCGGGCCATGACGACGAGGAGGTCGGCGACGACGCCGTTGGTGGTCCAGAGCTTCACGCCGTCGAGGACGTATTCGTCCCCGTCGGGCACGGCGGTGGTGGCGAGGCGCGCCGGGTCGGAGCCGACGTCGGGCTCGGTGAGCAGGAAGGCGGAGAGGTCGGTGCGGGCGAGCCGGGGCAGGAAGGCGTCCTTCTGCTCCTGGGTGCCGAAGAGTTTCAGCGGCTGCGGTACGCCGATCGACTGATGCGCGGAGAGCAGGGCGCCGACGGCGGGGCTGGCGGAGCCGACGAGGGCGAGGGCTCGGTTGTAGTACAGCTGGGTGAGGCCGAGGCCGCCGTACTTCGGTTCGATCTTCATCCCGAGGGCGCCGATCTCCTTGAGGCCGGTGATCGTCTCGTCGGGGATGCGGGCCTCCCGTTCGATGCGGGCGCCGTCGATCCGGGTCTCGCAGAAGGTGCGGAGGACGGCGAGGAAGGCCTCGCCGCGCCGGACGTCCTCGGCGGCGGGGAGGGGGTGCGGGTGGACGAGGTCGAGGCGGAACCGGCCGAGGAACAGCTCCTTCGCGAAGCTGGGCCTGTGCCAGTCCCGCTCGCGCGCGGCCTCGGCGACCTGCCGGGCCTCGCGCTCGGTGACCTTGGGCCGCTGCGTGGGTGCGGACATGGACACCTCCTTGGGCTCCTGTCCGTCGTACCCGATACCGGCGGGTCCCGAAAGAGGAGGCGATCCCTCCGGGTATGTCCTCCTGGTGAGACGCCCCGTCCGTACGGAACGGCCGCGCGTAGGGTCCGCGGCATGTCTCAGCCGATCAAGCTCATCGTCCTCGTCGCCGCGCTGCCCGGCCGGGGCGCGGAACAAGTCGCCGCCTTCGAGGCGCTCGCGCCCCTGGTGCGTGCGGAAAACGGCTGCCTGCAGTACGACCTCCACCGGGTGGCCGACGACCCCGACCGCTTCGTCCTGATCGAGCGCTGGGCCTCGGCCGAGGCCCTCGCCGCCCACGACGTCGCCCCGCACATGGTCGCGGCCGGCGCCGCGAACAAGGCGTTCCGCGCGGGGCCCGCGGAGGTCGTCCGTCTCGTGGACGCCCCCGTCTCATGAGGAAAGGCGGCCCGAGCCCCCGCACAGTGGGCTCGGACCGCCTGGTTCGGATGGGGCGTACCCCTTAGAGGGCGAGGCCCGTCAGGACGAGCACGCGCTCGTAGGTGTAGTCGTCCATCGCGTACTTGACGCCCTCGCGGCCGACGCCGGAGCGCTTGGCGCCGCCGTACGGCATCTGGTCGGCGCGGTACGAGGGGACGTCGCCGACGATCACGCCGCCGACCTCCAGCGCGCGGTGGGCGCGGAAGGCGGTCTGCAGGTCGTGGGTGAAGACACCGGCCTGGAGGCCGAAGTCCGAGTCGTTGACCGCGGCGAAGGCCTCGGCCTCTCCGTCGACCTTGGCGATGGTCAGGACCGGGCCGAAGACCTCGGCGCGGGCCAGGGTGACGTCGGCCGGGAGGTCGGTGAGGACGGTCGGGGCGTAGGTCGCGCCCTCGCGCTTGCCGCCGGCGAGGAGCTTGGCGCCGGCCGCGACGGCCTCGTCGACCCAGGACTCGACGCGCTGGGCGGCGGCCTCGTCGACGAGCGGGCCGACGTCGGTGGCGTCGTCCGCCGGGTCGCCGGTGACCTGCGCCTCGACGGCGGCGACGATCTTCGGCACCAGGCGGTCGTAGACCGAGGCGTCGGCGATCACGCGCTGGACGGAGATGCAGGACTGGCCGCCCTGGTAGTTGGAGAAGGTCGCGATGCGGCTCGCGGCCCAGTCCAGGTCGGCCTCGGAGGACCAGTCGGGCAGGACGACGGCCGCGGCGTTGCCGCCGAGCTCCAGGGTGCAGTGCTTGTGCGGCACCGACTGCTGGATGGCGTAGCCGACCTTGTCGGAGCCGGTGAAGGAGATGACCGGGAGGCGCTCGTCCTGGACGAGGGCGGGCATGCGGTCGTTCGGCACGGTCAGGATCGACCAGGAGCCGGCCGGCAGGTCGGTCTCGGCCAGGATCTCGCCCAGGATCAGGGAGGAGATCGGCGTCGACGGGGCCGGCTTGAGGATGATGGGGGCGCCGACGGCGATGGCCGGGGCGACCTTGTGGGCGCTGAGGTTCAGCGGGAAGTTGAACGGCGCGATGCCGAGGACGACGCCCTTGGGGATGCGGCGGGTCAGGGCGAGGCGGCCCGCGCCGCCGGCCTCGGTGTCCAGGCGCTGGGCCTCGCCGGCGTTCCAGCGGCGGGCCTCCTCGGCGGCGAAACGGAAGACGGACACGGCGCGGCCGACCTCGCCGCGGGCCCACTTGATGGGCTTGCCGTTCTCGGCGGAGATCAGCTGGGCGATCTCCTCGGTGCGCTCGGCGAGCCGCTTCGACACGTGGTCGAGGGCGGCGGCGCGGACGTGCGCCGGGGTCGCGGCGAACTCGTCGACGACGGCGTGCGCGGCGGCGACGGCCTCCTCGACCTGGGCCTCGGTGGGCACGCTGACCTTGCCGACCAGACGTCCGTCGTACGAGTTCGTGACGTCGAAGGTGGCGTCGCCGGTGGCCTCGCGGCCGGCGAGCCAGAAGGCGTGGGTGGTCGTCATTGCGTCCCGGCCCTTTCCGTTTCGGGGTGCGAGCGGTTGCTCTGGTGACACGTTAGGGCCGGGGCGCCGGGCGCGGGCTTGTCCGGTATGGAGTAGTGGGGGTGGCGGCTCTGTCCGCTTCGGCCGAAGCGGGCGGGGGCGGGGCGGGGTCACCAGCCCCTGGGCGCCGAGAGGGGCCGCCTCGTTCGGGTGCCCCGGCGGGCGGCGATGAGCAGGTCCTCGTACCGGAACAGGCCCGTGAGCTCGGCGTTGCCGTCGTCCTCGTCGCGGGAGAGGCCTCCGACGAGGGCGAGCGGAACGCCGGTCGCCACCGGCTCGGAACGGTCGAATCCCGGTCAGGGGAGGGGAGGGAAGATCATCCGCGCCGCTCGGTCGAGACGATGAGACAGACCCCGCCGACGACGACGGCGCCGCCGAGGAGGATCGGCCAGGTCAGGGCCTCGTCGAGGACGAGGGCGCCGAGCAGGACGGCGACGACCGGGTTCACGTAGGCGTAGGTGGCGGCGAGGGAGACCGGCGCGGTCTGGAGGAGCCAGGCGTACGCGGTGAAGGCGACGAGCGAGCCGAAGACGATCAGGTACGCGAGGGCGGCCCAGGAACGGCCGGAGACGGCGCCCAGGTCGAGGCCGTGGTGCTCGCCGCGCACGAGGCCGAGGGTGAGCGCGGCGAGGCCGCCGGCCAGCATCTCGTACGCGCTCGCCGTGAAGGGGTTGGCGGGCATGGGCAGCCGGGCGGAGGAGACGGAGCCGACGGACCACAGCAGGGCCGCGACGAGGACGAGCAGGACGCCGCCGATCTTCACCTCGCCGCTGAGGCCGGGGACGGTGAGGACGCCGAGGCCGGCGAAGCCGAGCAGGACGCCCCCGTAGGCGCCGGGGCCGGGGCGGTCGCCGAAGACCGTGCGGAGCAGGACGACCCAGACGGGGACGGCGGCGACGAGGAGGGCGGCGAGGCCGGAGGGGATGGAGGTCTCGGCGAGGACGACGAGGCCGTTGCCGCCGAGGATCAGGAGCAGGCCGACGAGGACGGCGGAGCCGAGCTCCCGGCGGGTGACCCTGAGGGCGGCGGGGCCCTGCCGCCAGGCGACGATCGCGGCGAGGAGCAGGCCGGCGGTGACGAAGCGGGCGCCGCCGGAGAGGAACGGCGGGAGGGTCTCGACGACGATCCGGATCCCGAGGTACGTGGATCCCCAGACGACGTACACGATGCCGAGCGCGGCCCAGACGGCGCCGGTGATCCGGCGGACGGGGGCGGGAGCCGCCGGGGTGCGGGGTCCGGGGGCGGCCGGGCGGGTCTCGGGGGCCGGGTCGACGGCGGGGCTTGTCATGAGCAGGAGAGTAGGGAGCGAGGGGCCCGGCAGCCAAGAAAACTGCCCGGATTCGGGCAGGGTCAGCGGAATTCGGACGGCGGAGAGCCTCCCGAGGGTGTTGCGGAGGGGTGGGAGGATGTGCGGGACCGCATGACCTCAGGGGGGTAAGCATGATCCTTTACGTACTGATCGGCGTCCTGGTCCTCACCGTCGCGGGCTGCGCCTCCGTGGTCTGGGCGGCACGCGGCGGCCCCCGCTGGGTCCGCGCGATCGCCGCCGTGACCCTGCTGGGCGGCGAGGCGGTCCGCGCCGGACGGCGCCGGAGCGGGAAGCGCGGCGGGGGCGACGACGGGAGCGCCCTCGGCTCGGACTAGGAAGCTCCCCGCCACCGCCCGGGAAGCTCCCCCGCTACCGCCCGTCCTCGCCCGTCGCCTTCAGGGCCAGCCACAGCTCCATCCGGACGTCCGGATCGTCCAACGAGCGGCCGAGGATCTCCTCCACCCGGCGCATCCGGTAGCGCAGCGTGTGCCGGTGGACGCCCAGGTCCGCCGCCGCCGCGTCCCACTGGCCGTGCCGGGAGAGCCAGGCGCGCAGCGAGGCCACCAGGTCGCCGCGGCCGGTCGCGTCGTGCTCCCGCAGCGCGCGCAGCATCCCGTCGGCGAAGGCGCGGACGGCGTCGTCGGCGAGGAGCGGGAGCACCGAGCCCGCCGCCAGGTCCTCGTGCTCGACGAGCGCCTTCCCCCGCCGGCGGGCGACCGAGAGGGCCTGCTCGGCCTGCTTGTACGCGGCCGCCGCGGCGCTCGGGCCCCCCGGGGCCGACAGGCCGACGACGACGCCCGCGTCCTCCGCCTCCCGCTCCGCGTACCCCTCGCAGGCGGCGACGACCGCCCCGCCGTCCCCGGCGAGGACGACGAGCCGCTGCCCGCTCTCGGCGACGGTGAGCACCGCCTCGCCCGCGCGGGCCGCGGCGGCCTCCAGGGCCTCGGCGAGCACCGGCAGCGGCGGCTCCCCTGCCTGCTCTCCCCCGGCGGCCTCGGCGACGAGCAGCCGGTAGGGGGCGTCGAGCAGCCCTCCGTACAGGTCCCCGGCCACCGCGCGGGCGGGCTCCGGCTGGCCCGCGAGCATCAGGCGCAGCACCGCCGCGCCGAGCCGCTGCTCCGCCGCCTGGAGCGAGCGGGAACGTTCCGTCGTGAGGGTGAGCAGGGCGATCGCGGAGTGCACCGCGTACCGCTCGGCCGTGCCGAGGGGCGCGCCCGTGCCGACGGCGAGGGCGCCGCGGACCCGGCGCCCGGTGCCGAGCGACTGGAGCTCGACGCGGTCGTCCGTACCGCCGACGACCGCGCTGGCGGGCGCGGGCCGCTCGCGCAGCCGCTCCACGTCCGGGGTGAGCCGGGCGGCGCGGCGCGCCGCCCACTCGGGCGAGACGGCGACGACGGCGCCGGAGGCGTCGTACAGCGCGGCCCAGCCGTCGACGTGCGCGGCGAGCCGGGCGACGACGGCCTCCGGGCCCTCGGCGAGCGCGGCGCGGGTCAGCTCGCGCTGGGCCTCGAAACCGGCCGTGACCGCCCGGTACTGGTCGGCGGAGATGGCCGCCGACACGGCCTTGCTGATGGCCAGGAACGGGGTCCTGCGCGGCACCTCCAGGAGCGGCAGGTGCTCCTCGCGCGCCGCGTCGAGCAGGGCCGGCGGGATCTCCTCGTAGTTGACGCCCACCGCGAAGCCGAGCCCGACCACCCCGGCGCCGAGCAGCCGCCGCACATAGCGGCGCATCGCCCCCAGGTCCTCCGCGTCGAGCGTGAGGGCGGTCGTGAGGAGGAGTTCACCGCCCTCCATGTACGGGACGGGGTCGGCGAGCTCGCTGACGTGGGCCCAGCGGACGGGGGTGTCGAGGCGGTCCTCACCCGCGCGGACGATGAGCTTGAGGGAGGAGTGCTGCACGAGCGAGGCGAGGGTGGGCGGCATGGGGAGACCGTCGGACCTTTGAGCGAGGACCGCGCGCGGGGGGAGCCGTGCACGGAAGCGGGGAGGCGCCGCTCAGCTGAGCGGCGCCCCCGATTGTGCCAGGGCCGCCGACGGCCCGCTCGGGCGCGCGAGGGGTGAGACGGGCCGGCCCCGCGGGTGGGGGCGTGGCGCGGGGCGGGCCGGCCCCGCTCAGCCGCGCAGGTCGACCAGGACCGGCGGGGTGTGCGCGCCCTGGGCCGTGGTCAGGGACACGACGGCGTGGCCGGGCGGCACGGAGTGCGCGAGCTCGGAGGCGGACCACCGCTCGCGCTCGACCTTCCGGGTCGTGACCGCGTCGGTGGTGACGGCCTTGCCGGTGACCTTCTTGCGCAGGGCGTGGATGAAGCGGGTCATCGGCTGGTCGGCGAAGACCGTGTGGTGCGCCACCTCGGTGGTCTCCACCCACTCCTTGCCCCAGGACTCGGCGAAGCCCCGGCCGTCCCAGGTGGTGATGCCGGAGAGCGCCACCCGGCAGCCGACGGCGCCGAGCAGCGGACCGTGCAGCGCCTCGGGCACCTCGCCGAGGGTGCGGAGCCCGAGGACGACGCCCGCGTGGTGCGGGCGCAGCCGCTGGAGGGAGCGGACGGTGCCCGTGGTGAGCGCCCCGGTGGCGTCGTCGAGGACGAGGGCGGCGAAGTGCGGGCGCTTGGTGCCGGTCCGGGCCGCCGCCAGGAACTGGGCGAGGACCAGCCGGGCGAGGAGCCGCGAGGCCTCCTCGTGGCCGCGCTCCGGCAGCGCGATCCGGACCCGCAGCGGGTGGTGGACGACGGACTTCAGCGAGAAGGGCCGTACGTCGCTCCCGTCGGCGCCGAAGAACCCGGCGAAGGCCGGCCGGTCGAGCAGCGACAGGCGGTCCGCGAGGAGCGGCCCGGCGTCGGCGGCGGTGCCGGCCTGCCGGATGCGGGCCTCCAGCTCGCGGCGCATGGCCGCCGCGTCGGCGGGGAGCCGGTCGAGGAGCGCCGTCAGGGCCTCCGGGCCGGCTTCGAGGAGTCCGCGCAGCACCGGTACGGACGGGAAGCGGCCGTGCGCCGCCCGGTAGGGGCCGATGAGCTGGGCGAGGACGGTGGCGGCCCGCCGGGCGTCGAGGTTCTCGACGTCGCCCACCAGGCCCTCCGCGAGCAGCGCCGCCGCCTCGTCGGGGTCGGTGAGGCCGGCGTAGAGGTCGAGGTCGTACGGCGAGGCCGGGTCGCCCGGGCGGACCACGACGTCGTAGGCGGCGTCCGGGCCGAGCGGCGCGTCCGCCGTGCCCACGGCGACGACCGCGCAGGTGCCGGTGAGGGCCTGCAGGGTGAGGGACTCGACGACCGGGCCGGTCAGGCGGGTGGTCTTCCCGGCGCCGGAGGGGCCCACGACCAGCAGGGAGGTGGCGAGCGCGGCCGGTTCGAGGGCGAGGCCCACGCCCCGGTAGGCGGCCGGGTTCCGCTCCTCGGCCGCGCAGCGGCCGATGCGGACCTGCCCGAGGAGGAGGTCGTGGGTGGCGGCGCGGCTCGGCAGGTCGCGGGCGCCCGAGGGGTGCGCCCCGGCCGCGGCTCCCTGCCGGAGGACGGTGTCGACGAAGGAGGCGAGGCCGCCCGCGTGCGTCCGTCCCCGCTCCAGGCTCCGGCGGACCCGGGCGCAGTCCACGTCGTTCATGCGTCCGGCGAGCAGCTCGGCGGCGAGCAGGTCCGCCGCCTGCCGCTCCCCGGCGGCCCGCAGTTCGGGCCACTGAGAGAGGGGCGCGGGGGCCGCCGGGTCGAGGGGTGCCGGAGTGCCGCCCTCCGTGGCGGCGGCGCGGGCCCTCAGCCGGGCGCGGACCAGACCGGGCCAGTCGCCGAGACGCGCGAAGGGCCAGAGGACGGCGGCCGTGATCAGGGCGTACAGGGTGTAGACGAGGACGGGCGAGGCGAGGACGTCGTAGCCGCCGCCGACGAGCACGACGAGGGAGAGCAGGGGCGCGACGACCGGCAGCGGGTCCCAGCCGACGCCGGGGAAGGCGTCCGGCCAGACGAACGTCAGGGCGATCAGGGCGGCGCCGGCGGTGAGCGCGGCGCGGGCGGGCGGGCGGCGGTCGGCGAGGAGGTGGCGGGCGAGTTCGGCCCAGGCTCCGAGACGGGCCATCGCGTAGAGGAGGACGGCGAAGAAGACGCCGTCGTAGACGACGTGGGCCTCGGCGCCGTGCCAGTCGCGGGGCGAGGTGCCTCCGGCGTACCACCAGTCGGCGGGGGTGAAGGTGGCGAGCGGGATCCACTCGTAGGGGACGACGCCGCGCCGCCAGGCCGACCAGAGCAGCAGCCCGACGACGAGCGGGATCAGCAGCCCGGCCACCGTGACGGGCGCGAGCTTCCGCGCCTCCCGGGGCGGCGGCGGTGGCACGTGCCGAAACCGCCAGATCCCGGGCGCGGCCTCGGGGCGCGGGGCGTCCAGCCAGGCGACGACGGGCGGCACGGGGACTCCACCGGGAGCGGGCCTCGCACCGCGGGGGACCTCGGGGGCGGACCCCGGCGGGACGGGCGCTCCCGGGACGGCCGGGAGGCCGGAGACGGGCCCCGGGGCGGCGGGCGCTCCCGGGACGGCCGGGGCGCCGGAGGCGGGCCCCTGGGCGGCGGGGCTCCCGAAGGCGGTCCCTCCGGCGCCGGACGCCCCGGCGGCCTCAGCCGCCCCCGGTGCCACCGTCGGCCGCGGCGGCGCGTGCGGCGGAGCCGGTACGTGCGCGTGAGCATCGGGACGCGCGGCCCGGCCGTCAGCGTGGGCACCCCGGCCGTCGACGTGGCCGCCCCGGCCATCGGTCGGCGAAGCCGGCGCATGCGGCGGAGCCGGCACCTGCGCAGGGGCGTCGGGGCGCGCGGTCCCGCCGCCGGAGGCCGCAGCTCGCCCGTCGGGGCGGGCGGCCCGCCCGTCGGGACGGGCACCCCGGCCGTCCGAGTGGACGGCCCCGCCGTCGGGAGCGGCGGCCCGGCCGTCGGTCGGCGGCGCCGCCGGGCGCGGGACCGCGCCCCCCTTGGTGTCGCGTGACTCGTACGTGCCGTCGGTCTCCATGAACCCCTGCCCCCTGACCAGCCAGGTCGCCGCGTCTGTGCCCCCGTCAATCTAGTGGGCCCGGCGGCCCCCGGAGGGGATTCGACCACCCGTACGGCCGAGGACCGGCCGACTCGCGCGGGGGCGTGCCTCCGGGCGGAACCGGAGCCGTCATGTCCATCCCGGACAACGACACACCCGCCACCACTCCCGATCGGCGCATGCCCGACCCCCTCCCCCGCGCCTAGCCTGCGGAGGAAACCCGCAAGTGCGTCCAGAACCACCCCCAGGAGCCCCGCATGAACGCTGTCCCGCAGGAGCGGCGCGTCGTCACCGCCATCCCCGGTCCGAAGTCGCAGGAGCTTCAGGCCCGCCGTCTCGGCACGGTCGCCGGTGGCGTCGGCTCGACGCTGCCCGTCTTCACCAAGCGGGCCGGCGGCGGCATCATCGAGGACGTCGACGGCAACCGCCTGATCGACTTCGGTTCCGGCATCGCCGTGACGTCGGTCGGCGCCTCCGCCGAGGCCGTCGTGCGCCGCGCCTCCGCGCAGCTCCAGGACTTCACCCACACCTGTTTCATGGTGACGCCGTACGAGGGTTACGTGGAGGTCTGCGAGGCGCTGGCCGAGCTGACCCCGGGCGACCACGCCAAGAAGTCCGCGCTGTTCAACTCGGGCGCCGAGGCCGTCGAGAACGCGGTGAAGATCGCCCGCTCGTACACCAAGCGCCAGGCCGTCGTCGTCTTCGACCACGGCTACCACGGCCGCACCAACCTCACCATGGGCATGACGGCGAAGAACATGCCGTACAAGCAGGGCTTCGGCCCGTTCGCGCCCGAGGTCTACCGCGTGCCGGTCGCCTACGGCTACCGCTGGCCCACGGGTGCCGAGAACTGCGGCCCCGAGGCCGCCGCCCAGGCGATCGACAACATCACCAAGCAGATCGGCGCCGAGAACGTCGCCGCGATCGTCATCGAGCCGGTCCTCGGCGAGGGCGGCTTCATCGAGCCGGCCAAGGGCTTCCTGCCGGCGATCGTGAAGTTCGCCAACGACAACGGCATCGTCTTCGTCGCGGACGAGATCCAGGCCGGCTTCTGCCGCACCGGCCAGTGGTTCGCCTGCGAGGACGAGGGCATCGTCCCGGACCTCATCACCACCGCCAAGGGCATCGCGGGCGGTCTGCCGCTCGCCGCCGTCACCGGCCGCGCCGAGATCATGGACTCCGTCCACGGCGGCGGTCTGGGCGGCACCTACGGCGGCAACCCGGTGGCCTGCGCCGGTGCGCTCGGCGCCATCGAGACGATGAAGGAGCTCGACCTCAACGGCAAGGCCAAGCGCATCGAGGAGGTCATGAAGGCCCGCCTCACCGCCATGCAGGAGAAGTTCCCGGTCATCGGCGACATCCGCGGCCGCGGCGCCATGATCGCCATCGAGCTGGTGAAGGACCCGGCGACGAAGGAGCCGCACGCCGAGGCCGCCGCCGCGCTCGCCAAGTACTGCCACAACGAGGGCGTGCTCGTCCTGACCTGTGGCACCTACGGCAACGTGCTGCGCTTCCTGCCGCCGCTGGTCATCGGCGAGGACCTGCTGAACGAGGGTCTGGACGTCATCGAGGCCGCGCTCGCGGCGATCTGAGGGCCGATCCGGCACACGGTGTGAAGACTCTGTGGGGGGCCGATGGCGGGACGCGTTTCCCGCTGTCGGCCCCCCGTTCCGTGACGTACGGTTTCTGCAGATGAGAGAAACACCCCGGGCGGAGCCTCCCCAGCCCCGCCCGCACCGTGCCTTCGAGCACACCGCCGGCGCCTCGTGCTCCGGGACTCCTCACCGATCGGATGGCCGCCCGCCCCACACCCCCCGGGGCGCGCGGCAGCCCGATCCCCTCGGCCGCCCTGGAACCACCCCCCCTGTTCCAGGGCGGCCGGCTCTCCTCTCGGCGCTCGTCGCCCTCGCCGTCGTGACCTGGCAGGTGCTCGTCCACGGCCCCTTGGCCAGGCTCGACGAGCGGGTGTCCCGGTCCCTGGTGGACACGGTCCCCCGCCCCCTGAGCGAACTCGCCTCCGATCTCGGCAACATGACGGTCGCCCTTCCGGTCCTCGCCTGCGCCATGGCGTACGCGGTGTGGCGGGGCCGCCGCGCCGCCGCCCTGTACGCGGGCCTCGCCATGGCCGCCGTACCCCTCCTGGTGGTCCCCCTGAAGGAGTGGACGGCCCGCCCCGGCCCGCTGGAGCCCTGGGCGCAGGGCTACTACCCCTCGGGCCACACGGCCACGGCGGCGGTCGCCTACTTCGGCGCGGCCTTCCTCGTCTCGAACCGCCTGATCCCCGTCGCCGCCGTGTTGACGGCGGTGACGGGGACCGGCCTGATCCTGCGGGGCTTCCACTGGACGCTGGACGTCTTCGCCAGCCTCTGCCTCTCGTTGCTCGTACTGGCCGTCAGTTCCAGTCGTACGCGTCGAAGTTCTTCGAGAACGCCCACTGGTTGTACCGGTCCCAGTTGATCGACCAGGTCATCAGGCCGCGCAGGGACGGCCAGGCGCCGTGGGTCTGGTAGGTGCCGCAGTTCGTCTTCTTCGTGAGGCAGTCCAGGGCCTTGTTCACCTCGGCCGGGGCGGTGTGGCCGTTGCCCGCCTGGGTGGAGGCGGGGAGGCCGATGGCGATCTGCTCGGGGCGCAGGGGCGGGAAGAAGCGGTCGGTGTTGCCGGCGACCGGGAAGCCGGTGAGCAGCATGTCGGTCATGGCGATGTGGAAGTCGGCGCCGCCCATCGAGTGGTACTGGCCGTCGAGGCCCATGATCGAGCCCGAGTTGTAGTCCTGGACGTGGAGCAGGGTCAGGTCGTCGCGCAGGGCGTGGATGACCGGCAGGTAGGCGCCGGCGCGCGGGTCCTGGCCGCCCCAGGGGCCCGAGCCGTAGTACTGGTGGCCGAGCTGGACGAAGAAGGTCTCCGGGGCCATGGTCAGGACGAACTTCGCGCCGTACTTGGCCTTGAGGGTCTTCACCGCCTGGATCAGGTTGACGATGACGGGGCTGGTCGGGTTCCTGAAGTCGGTGTCGCCGGTCTGGAGCGAGAGCGAGTGGCCCTCGAAGTCGATGTCGAGGCCGTCGAGTCCGTACTCGTCGATGATCTTCGAGACGGAGGAGACGAAGGTGTCGCGGGCCGCGGTGGTGGCGAGCTGCACCTGGCCGTTCTGGCCGCCGATGGAGATGAGGACCTTCTTGCCGGCGGCCTGCTTGGCCTTGATCGCCGCCTTGAACTCGGCGGGCGACTCGACGCCGGGGCATTCGGTGACCGGGCAGAGGCTGAAGCGGATGTCGCCGGAGGTCACCGAGGTCGGTTCGCCGAAGGCGAGGTCGATGACGTCCCAGGAGTCGGGGACGTCGGCCATGCGGGTGTAGCCGGAGCCGTTGGCGAAGCTCGCGTGGAGGTAGCCGACGAGGGCGTGCGCGGGCAGTCCGCCGCCCCCGCCTCCGCCGCCGGAGGTCGTGGTGGCGGTCACGGCGGCCGACTTCGGGGACTCGCCGGCGCTGTTCACGGCGGTGACCTGGAAGGTGTACGGGGTGGAGGCCGTGAGTCCGGTCGCGGTGGCCGTGGTGCCGGTGACCGTCTGGATCCTCGTGGCGCCCTGGTAGACGTGGTACGAGGTGGCGCCGGGGACCGCGGTCCAGCTCAGGGGCACGGAGGTGGAGGTCGGGGAGCCGGCGGTGAGGCCGGTGGGGGCGGCCGGGAGCTGGACGGGGTCGCCGCCGGGGCCGTACAGGGAGAGGTCGTCGGCCTGGTAGGCGGGGGTGCCGTACCAGCCGTGGGTGTAGATCGTGACCGCGGTGGTCGAGGCGCCCGTGGTGAACGAGGTGGTGAGCTTCTGCCAGTCGGGGGCGGAGCCGGTCCAGGTGGAGACGTCGGTGGTGCCGGTGCCGGTGGCGCCGAGGTAGACGTAGCTGCCGCGGACCCAGCCGCCGAGGGTGTAGGTGGAGTTGGGCTTGACCGTCACGGTCTGGGAGCACTTGGCGTTGTCGCTGCCGGCCGGGGTGGCCTGGAGCGCCTTCGTCCCGCCGTGCACGGGTGACGGGACGACGGCGCCGCTGCCCGCCGTGCAGGTCCAGCCGTCGAGGCCCGCCTCGAAGCCGCCGTTGCGGGCGAGTTCGGCGTCGGCGGCCTGGGCCGCCGGAGTGAGTGCGAGGAGCCCGCCGGCGGCGAGGGAGCCCGCGATGAGCAGGGTGAGGGGTCTGGTGCGGTCCACAACTGCCTCCGGATGTGGGGGAATCGAGGTGGAGCGCGCCACAGCATGGTCCAGACCAATCAAGTGGTCAAGACCTCTGGACGACGGGGTCCGCGGCCGGAAGCGGGACTCAGGCCCCCTCCCCCGCCAGTCGGGCCGCCGCCTCGTGCATCGCCAGCTCCAGGAGGGAGGCGTCGGTGAGGGTGCCCAGTCCGTCCGGCGCCACCAGCCAGCGCACCCGCCCGGCGACCCGTCCGGGGTACGGGGCGACGATCCAGGTGCCGGAGCCGACGCCGCGCACGCCGGTGCCGAGCCAGCGGGCGGCGGTTCCGGGCGGGACGAAGAAGCCCAGCCGGGCCTCGCCGAAGTCGGCGAGGACCGGTCCGGGCCGGTCCACGAGCCGGGTCAGCACGCCGAGCGCGGGACGGCCGAGCCCTCCCGGCAGGATCAGCACGTCCCAGCGCCTCCCGGCGGGCAGCAGCGCGACCCCGTGGGGGTTGCGCTCCCACTCCCAGCGGCAGGCGTCGGGATCCGGCGCGACCGAGGCCAGCCACTCCACCGCGGCCTTGACGCCAGAAGCCCCCGTACCAGTCATCGCGACGATCTCCTTCCGTGTGGACACGGTGTCCACACGGAGAGAGCGGGTACGGGGGCTTCTCTTACGCGGCTTCACCCACGGGCGGAAGTGACCTGCGTCACATCCGATTTCAGCTGTCGAAGCCCAGGCCGAGCCGGTCCATGGCCTTCAGCCAGAGGTTGCGCCGCCCGCCGTTCTCGTCGGCGCGGGCGAGCGACCACTTGGTGATGCCGATGCCGGCCCAGGCGACCGGCTCGGGCGGGAACGGCAGCGGCTTGGAGCGGACCATCTCCAGGTCGGTGCGCTCGGTGCGCTCCCCCGCGAGCAGGTCGAGCATCACGTCCCCGCCGAAGCGGGTGGCGCCGACGCCGAGGCCGGTGAACCCGGCCGCGTACGCCACCTTCCCCTGGTGCGCCGTGCCGAAGAAGGCCGAGAAGCGCGAGCAGGTGTCGATCGCGCCGCCCCAGGCGTGGCTGAAGCGGAGCCCCTCCAGCTGCGGGAAGCAGCGGAAGAAGTGCTCGGCGAGCTTGAGGTACGTCTCCGGGCGGTGGTCCATCTCGGCGGTGACCTTGCCGCCGAACGGATAGATCGCGTCGTAGCCGCCCCACAGGATCCGGTTGTCGGCGGTGATCCGGAAGTAGTGGAACTGGTTCGCGGAGTCGCCGAGGCCCTGCCGGTTCTTCCAGCCGATCGAGGCGAGCTGCTCGGGGCTGAGCGGCTCGGTCGTCAGGGCGTAGTCGTAGACCGGGACCGTGTACGCGCGGACGCGCTTGACCAGCGACGGGAAGACGTTGGTGCCGAGCGCGACCCGGCCGGCGACGACCTTGCCGTACGGGGTGCGGACGCCCATCCCGGCGCCGAGCGACACCAGCTGGAGGCCGGGGGTGTTCTCGAAGATCCGGACGCCCAGGTCGAGGCAGGCCCGCTTCAGGCCCCAGGCCAGCTTCGCCGGGTGGAGCATGGCGACGCCGCGCTTGTCCCACATGCCGCCGAGGAACGTGGGCGAGTCGACCTCGGCCCGTACGGCGTCCCGGTCGAGGAGTTCGACGCCGTCCGCGAGCCCGAGCCGGTCGAGCTCCGCGTACACCTCGGCCAGCTCCTCGACCTGGTACGGCTCGGTGGCGACGTCGATCTCGCCGGTGCGCTCGAACTCGCAGTCGATCCCGTAGCGGGCGACGGTCTCCTCGATGGCGTCGAGGTTCCGCTCGCCGAGCCGCTCCAGCTTCGACAGCTCGCCCGGCCAGCGGGCGAGCCCGTTGCCGAAGCCGTGGGTGAGGGAGGCCGCGCAGAAGCCTCCGTTGCGGCCCGAGGCGGCCCAGCCCACCTCGCGGCCTTCGATCAGTACGACATCCCGGGAGGGGTCGCGCTCCTTGGCCAGGAGCGCGGTCCACAGTCCGCTGTATCCGCCGCCGACCACGAGGAGATCGCACTTCTCGGTGCCGGTGAGGGCGGGCAGGGCTCCGGGCTTGCCGGGGTCTTCCAGCCAGAAGGGGACGGGCTGGGCGTCGGAGAGAGATTGTGCAGCGAGACGCATGGCGACTGGGGCCATGGTTTCCAACTCCTTCGGTGCCTGAGGCGTCCTTCGCCCAGGCGGTTGCTCAGGCTGTTGCTGTTTTCTTGCGCCGGTTCGTGATGAGCTGCCCGGCCGCGACCATCAGTACCGCGAGGACGAACATCGCGGTGCCGATGACGTTGATCTGAACGGGGGTTCCTCGCTGTGCCGAGCCCCAGACGAACATGGGGAAGGTGACGGTGGAGCCCGCGTTGAAGTTGGTGATGATGAAGTCGTCGAACGAGAGCGCGAAGGCGAGCAGCGCGCCGGCGGCGATGCCGGGGGCGGCGATCGGCAGGGTCACGCGCAGGAAGGTCTGCGTCGGTCCCGCGTAGAGGTCGCGCGCGGCCTCCTCCAGGCGCGGGTCCATGGACATGACCCGGGCCTTGACCGCCGTCACGACGAACGACAGACAGAACATGATGTGGGCGATCAGGACCGTCCAGAAGCCCAGCTCGATGCCCATGTTGAGGAAGAGCGTGAGCAGGGAGGCGGCCATGACGACCTCGGGCATCGCCATCGGCAGGAAGATCAGCGAGTTGATCGCGCCGCGCGCCCGGAAGCGGTAGCGGACCAGCGCGAAGGCGATCATCGTGCCGAGGAGGACCGCTCCGAGCGTCGCCCAGGCGGCGAGCTGGAGCGAGAGCGAGAGCGACTCGCACATGTCGGCGACGCCGCAGGGGTCCTTCCAGGCGTCGAGCGAGAACTCCTGCCAGGAGTAGTTGAAGCGCCCCTTCGGCCTGTTGAAGGAGAACGCCATCACGACGAGGTTCGGCAGGATCATGTACGCGAGCGTCAGCAGGCCCGCGATGACGACCAGGTTCTTGCGGATCCAGCGCATCAGACCAGGTCCTCCGTTCCGGCACGGCGGATGTACACGGTGACCATGCCGAGCACGATCGCCATGAGGATGAAGGAGAGCGCGGCGGCCGTCGGGTAGTCGAGCACCCGGAGGAACTGCGACTGGATGACGTTTCCGACCATCTTGGTGTCGGTCGAGCCGAGCAGTTCGGCGTTGACGTAGTCGCCGCTCGCCGGGATGAAGGTGAGCAGGGTGCCGGAGACGACGCCGGGCATCGACAGCGGGAAGGTCACCTTGCGGAAGGTGGTCGCCGGGGAGGCGTACAGGTCCTGCGCGGCCTCGTGCAGCCGGCCGTCGATCCGCTCCAGGGAGGTGTAGAGGGGCAGGATCATGAAGGGCAGGAAGTTGTACGTGAGACCGGTGACCACCGCCATCGGGGTGGCGAGGACGCGGTCGCCCTCGGTCCAGCCGAGCCAGTCGGTCACGTCCAGGAAGTGCAGGGCGTTGAGCGCGTCGACCACGACGCTGTCGTCGGCCAGGATCGTCTTCCACGCGAGCGTGCGGATGAGGAAGCTGGTGAAGAACGGCGCGATGACGAGGACGAGGAGCAGGTTCCGCCAGCGGCCGGCCTTGAAGGCGATGAGGTACGCGAGCGGGTAGCCGAGCAGCAGGCAGAGCAGGGTCGCGGTCCCGGCGTACAGCAGGGAGCGGACGAACTGCGGCCAGTACTCCTGGAAGGCGTCCCAGTAGGTCTGGAAGTGCCAGGTGACCTCGAAGCCCTTCTCCAGGGAGCCGGTCTGCACCGAGGTCGAGGCCTGGTAGACCATCGGCAGCGCGAAGAAGACGAGCAGCCAGATGATGCCGGGCAGCAGCAGCCAGTACGGGACGAGCCGCTTGCGGGCGGAGGGCTTGCGCAGAACCGGTTCTTCGACCGGTGCCGGAACCTCCTTCGCGAGGGTGGCGGTCACGAGGCGTCCTCCACCGTCTCCACGCCGGCGTCGATGTCCTGGGCCGCGTCGAGGCCGAAGGTGTGGGCCGGGTTCCAGTGCAGGACGACCTCCGCCCCCGGGACGAGCCGCGTGTCGCGCTCGATGTTCTGCTCGTACACCTGGAGCTCCGCGCCCGCCGGCGAGTTCACCACGTACTGGGTGGAGACGCCGATGAAGGAGGAGTCGACGATCCGGCCGGTCACCCGGTTGCGGCCGTCGGCGATCGAGCCCGCGTCGTCGGCGTGCGCGAGCGAGATCTTCTCGGGGCGGACGCCCACGAGCACCTTGCCGCCCTGGCGGACGGCGGAGGTACAGCGGTCGCCGGGGAGACGGAGCTTGCCGCCGCCCGCCGTGACGAGCACCTCGGAGCCGGTCTCCAGGACCTCGGCCTCGATCAGGTTCGAGGTGCCGAGGAAGTTGGCGACGAAGGTGGTCCTCGGGTTCTCGTACAGGTCGGCGGGGGCGCCGAGCTGCTCGACCCGGCCTCCGTTCATCACCGCGACCTGGTCGGCCATCGTCATGGCCTCCTCCTGGTCGTGGGTGACGTGCACGAAGGTGATGCCGACCTCGGTCTGGATCCGCTTCAGCTCCAGCTGCATCTGGCGGCGCAGCTTGAGGTCGAGGGCGCCGAGCGGCTCGTCGAGGAGGAGGACCTGCGGGTGGTTGATGAGCGCGCGGGCCACGGCGACGCGCTGCTGCTGGCCGCCGGAGAGCTGGTGCGGCTTGTGCCGGGCCTTGTCGCCGAGCTGGACGAGCTCCAGCATGTCGTCGACCTGCTTCTTCACGGACTTGATGCCGCGGCGGCGCAGGCCGAAGGCGATGTTCTCGGAGATGTCCATGTGCGGGAAGAGCGCGTAGGACTGGAAGACGGTGTTGACCGGCCGCTTGTAGGGCGGGAGGTCGGTGACGTCCTGGTCGCCGAGGAAGACGGTGCCCGTCGTGGGGTCCTCCAGGCCGGCGATCATGCGCAGGGTGGTGGTCTTGCCGCAGCCGGAGGCCCCGAGCAGGGCGAAGAAGGAGCCCTGCGGGATGGTCAGGTCGAGCGGGTGGACGGCGGTGAACGAGCCGTACGACTTGCTGATCCCGGTGAGACGGACGTCGCCGCCGCCAGTGTTCTTTCCGGTGTGAGCAGTCTTGTCAGTCATGGGTTGCGGTCCCAGGGAGTGAGAGAGGTGGACGAGGCCGGACTCAGGCGCCGATGAGCTTGGCGAACTTCTCCTCGTACGCCGTCTCCTCCGCGCTGCTGAGCGAGCGGAAGGCGTGGGACTTCTTGGCCATGGCCTTGTCCGGGAGGATCAGCGTGTTGTTCGCGAGCTCGGGGTCGATCTTGGCGAGCTCGTCCTTCACCCCGTCGACGGGGCAGACGTAGTTGATGTACGCGGCGAGCTGGGCGGCGGCGGGAAGCTCGTAGTAGTAGTCGATGAGTTTCTCGGCGTTCGTCTTGTGCCGGGCCTGCGCGGGGACGAGCAGGTTGTCGCTGGAGGTGATGTAGCCGGCGGACGGGATGGAGTACTTGATGTCCGGGTTGTCCGCCTGGAGCTGGATGATGTCGCCGGCCCAGGCGAGGCAGGCCGCGATGTCGCCCTTGTCCAGGTCGGAGGTGTAGTCGTTGCCGGTGAAGCGGCGGATCTGCTTCTTGTCGACGCCCTTCTGGAGGCGTCCGATCGCCGCGTCGTAGTCGGCGTCCGTGAAGTTCCCCGGGTCCTTGCCCATGTCGAGCAGGGTCATGCCGACGGAGTCGCGCATCTCGGTGAGGAAGCCGACCCGGCCCTTGAGCGAGGGGTCGTCGAGGAGCTGGGTGACGGAGTCGACCTTCTTGCCGCCGGTCGCCTTGGAGTTGTACGCGATGACGGTCGAGATGCCCGTCCACGGGTACGAGTAGGAGCGGCCCGGGTCCCAGTCCGGGCGGCGGAACTGGGCGGACAGGTTCGCGTACGCGTGGGGCAGGTTGGCCGGGTCGAGCTTCTGCGCCCAGCCGAGCCGGATGATGCGGGCGGCGAGCCAGTCGGTGACGCAGATCAGGTCGCGGCCGGTGTCCTGGCCGGCCGCGAGCTGCGGCTTGATCTTGCCGAAGAACTCGACGTTGTCGTTGATGTCCTCGGTGTACTTGACCTTGATCCCGGTGCGCTTCGTGAACGCCTCCAGGGTCGGGCGGGACTTCTCGTCCTCGCTGACGTCCATGTACTCGGTCCAGTTGGAGAAGGCGACGGTCTTCTCCTTGGCCGAGACGTCGATGGACGCGGGGCCGTTGCCCTCCCGCTTGGCCGGCGGGATGCCACAGGCGCTCAGGCCGGCGAGGCCGCCGACCGTGAGCGCTCCGACGCCGCCCGCGCGCAGCATCGAACGGCGGCTGAGGGCGCCCCGGCCGTTCGTCATGCTGCGCCGTATCGCCGCCAGCTGCGCGGCGGACAGGCTGTCGGGCTCGTACTGCTCCATGCGCTGTGCCCTTTCGGGATGGGTGGGCCGCTGGTCGGGCGGCGGTCTGCTATCGGTCCCCGAAGATCGTGCGGTGCCAGTCCTTCGCCGCCACCGCGGTGTTGTCGAACATCACGTGCTTGACCTGCGTGTACTCCTCGAAGGAGTACGCCGACATGTCCTTTCCGTATCCGGAGGCCTTGGTGCCGCCGTGGGGCATCTCGCTGATGATCGGGATGTGGTCGTTGACCCACACACATCCCGCCTTGATCTCCCGCGTGGCCCGGTTGGCCCGGTAGACGTCACGGCTCCACGCGGAGGCGGCGAGGCCGTAGGGGGTGTCGTTGGCGAGCCGGATGCCCTCGTCGTCGCCGTCGAAGGGCAGGGCCACCAGGACCGGACCGAAGATCTCCGACTGCACGACCTCGCTGTCCTGCGCGGCGCCGGCGATCAGGGTGGGACGGTAGTATGCGCCGTTCTCGAGCTCTCCACCAGGGGCTTCGCCGCCGGTGACGACCGTGGCGTAGCCGCGGGCGCGCTCGACGAAGCCGGCGACGCTGTCGCGGTGGCGGTGGCTGACGAGCGGACCGAGGTCGGTGTCCGGCGCGAAGGGGTCGCCGACGCGGACGGTCTCCATGAGCTCGGCGACCCGGGCGACGAAGGCGTCGAAGAGCGGACGCTGGACGTACGCGCGCGTGGCGGCGGTGCAGTCCTGGCCGCTGTTGATGAGGGAGGCGGCGACGGCGCCCTGGGCGGCGGCCTCCAGGTCGGCATCGTCGAAGACGAGGAACGGTGCCTTGCCGCCGAGTTCGAGGTGGAGCCGCTTCACGGTGGCGGTGGCGACCTCGGCGACCCGCTTGCCGACCGGGGTGGAGCCGGTGAAGGAGGTCATGACCACGTCGGGGTGGCCGACGAGGTGCTCGCCGACGACCCGCCCGGAGCCGCTGACGATGTTGATCACGCCGTCGGGGATGCCGGCCTCCTTCGCCGCCTGCGCGAACATCAGCGAGGTCAGCGGGGTGAGCTCGGCGGGCTTCAGGACGATCGTGTTGCCGGCGGCGATCGCCGGGAGGATCTTCCAGGCGGCCATCTGGAGCGGATAGTTCCAGGGGGCGATGGAGCCGACGACGCCGATCGGCTCGCGCCGGATGTACGAGGTGTGGTCGCCGGTGTACTCGGCGGCCGACTGGCCCTGGAGGTGACGGGCGGCCCCCGCGAAGAAGGCGGTGTTGTCGATCGTGCCCGGCACGTCGAACTCGGTGGTGAGCTTGAGCGGCTTGCCGCACTGGAGGGACTCGACCCGGGCGATGTCCTCCGCCCACTCGGCGAGGACGCCGGCGAGGCGGTGCAGCGCGTCGGAGCGCTCGCCCGGGGTGGCTCCCGCCCAGCCCGGGAAGGCGGCCTTGGCGGCGGCGACGGCCTCGTCCACGTCGGCGGTGGAGGCGAGCGCGTACGTGTAGACGCTCTTGCCCGTGGCCGGGTCGATCACGCTGTGTTCCCGACCTGAGGTTCCGGCGCGGAGCCTTCCGCCGATGTACTGCGCGCCGTCCGCGAAGCGGTCCGTCACCTGGAAGCGGTTGGTCATGACGCTCTCCGTTGTCCCAGCTCGAATTGAGTGCCGATCCTGGCATGGGGACAGTGGTCCAACAAGTGATTCCGTTGTTGCCTTTTGGTTACGCGACGGAATCGGTCGACCATGTGTCGAGAGGGCCGGAAAATCTCCGTACGGAGTGTCCGTGGCGGATGCCAGACTCGCATGTATGAGCAAGATCGAAGAGCTGACGCAGCAGGTCACGAGGGGTGACCGAGTGAAGTGGCTGCACTTCTGGGGACACCGTCCGCACCCCGACGGGCGGCTCTCGGCGAGCTGCCTGAGCCAGTGGTGGCCTGCACCCTTCGTGGTCGACGGCGTGGCCTACGCGACCGCCGAGCACTGGATGATGGCCGCCAAGGCCCGCCTCTTCCGGGACGCGGACGCCGAGCGGGCCGCGCTGACCGCCCGCACCCCGGCGGAGGCCAAGAAGGCGGGCCGGCTGGTGCGCGGCTTCGACGAGGCCGTCTGGGAGCGGGAGCGCTTCGGGATCGTCGTGGAGGGCAGCGTCCACAAGTTCTCCTCGGACGAGGCGCTGCGCGCGTACCTCCTGGGCACCGGCGGGCGCGTCCTGGTGGAGGCCAGCCCGCTGGACCGCGTCTGGGGCATCGGGCTCGCCGCCGACGACCCCCGCGCCCACGACCCGGCCCGCTGGCGCGGCCTCAACCTGCTGGGCTTCGCCCTGATGGAGGCGCGGGAGCGGCTGCGCGCCGCCTGACCGCGCACGAGGGCCCCGGCCACCCCTTCTTCGGGGTGGCCGGGGCCCTCGCGGGCGCCTACGGGCGTCAGCGGCCGCTCTCGACCACCAGGCTCGACCCGAACGGGTCCTCGTCGTACGAGCTGTCGGAGGACGAGGCGTCCTGGGCGATCGCCCAGATGATGAAGCCCAGGAAGACGGCGCTGACCAGGATGCCGATCGAGCCGAGGACGACGCCGGCCAGCGCCATGCCCCGGTTGGTCGCCTCGCCCCGGGCCGCCTTCTTCATGCCGATGATGCCGAAGATCAGCGCCAGGACGCCGAGGATCACCCCGAGGCCGTACATGCAGAAGCCCGCGACGGCGATGATGCCGAGCACCATCGCGGTCGTGCCCATGCCGTTGGACGGGGACTGTGCCCAGCCGGGCTGCCCGGGCTGGCCGTGCCCCGAGCCGTAGCCGGGGTATCCGTACCCCGTCGCGGCCGGGGACGGCGGGGGCGTGGCCGCCGTCGGGTAGCCGTACCCACCGGACGGCGGCGCGGCCGCCGGGTAGCCGTACCCCGGCGTGGCCGCCGGGCCGCCGGGGGCGACCGGGGGCGGCGGGACGTCCCCGCCCGGCGCGGCCGGGAAGGACGTCATGGTCGGCTGGTCGTGCACCGGCGAGGGCGACGGCGTCGCCGGCTTGCTCAGTTCCACCCCGTCGCGGTTCGGCGGAGCCCACGGGTCCGTCGGGTCGTACCCGTCCCGTGACGGGTCTCGGTTGTCAGACATGGGCCTCCCCCATCGTGGTCACGTCATGCTACGGCCTCACCCCTGCGGGGGAACCGCCCGGCCTACGATGACCGGATGACCGATCTCCACCCTTTCATCGCGGGACTCCCCAAAGCCGAGCTGCACGTCCACCACGTCGGCTCCGCCTCCCCCCGGATCGTCGCCGAGCTCGCGGCCCGGCACCCGGACTCCAAGGTCCCCACTGACCCGGAGGCCCTCACCGACTACTTCGTCTTCACGGACTTCGCGCACTTCATCGACGTCTACCTGTCGGTCGTCGACCTGGTCCGCACGCCCGAGGACGTCCGGCTGCTGACCTTCGAGATCGCCCGTGACATGGCCCGGCAGAACATCCGCTACGCCGAGCTGACCATCACCCCCTACTCCTCCACCCGCCGCGGCATCGACGAGCGCGCCTTCATGGCGGCGATCGAGGACGCCCGCAAGGCCGCCGAGGCCGAGTTCGGCACGATCCTGCGCTGGTGCTTCGACATCCCCGGCGAGGCCGGCCTCGTCTCCGCCGAGGAGACCGCGCGGCTCGCCACCACCGACGGGCTGCGCCCGGAGGGCCTGGTCTCCTTCGGTCTCGGCGGCCCGGAGATCGGCGTGCCGCGTCCGCAGTTCAAGCCGTACTTCGACCTGGCCCGCGCGGCCGGCCTGCACTCCGTCCCGCACGCGGGCGAGACGACCGGCCCGGAGACCGTCTGGGACGCGATCCGCGACCTGGGCGCCGAGCGCATCGGCCACGGCACCAGCTCCGTCCGGGACGCCGGGCTGCTCGCACACCTCGCCGAGCACCGCATCGCCCTGGAGGTCTGCCCGACGTCGAACATCGCGACCCGGGCCGTCGCCACCCTGGAGGAGCACCCGATCAGGCAGATGGTCGACGCCGGCGTCCTCGTCACGATCAACAGCGACGACCCGCCGATGTTCGGCACGGACCTCAACAACGAGTACGCCGTCGCCGCCCGTCTCCTCGGCCTCGACGAGCGCGGTGTCGCCGCCCTCGCCAAGAACGCGGTGGAGGCGTCCTTCCTCGACGCGGACGGCAAGGCCCGGATCGCCGCCGAGATCGACACGTACACGAACGACTGGCTGGCACGCTGACGGCGACCAGAATGGGGCCATGCGCTCCGTCACTGTCGTAGGTCATCGCGGCGACCCGTACCGCGTCCGTGAGAACACGCTCCCCTCGATCGCCTCGGCGATCGAGCGGGGGGCGGACGCCGTCGAGGTCGACGTCCGGCTGACGAAGGACGGGGTGCCCGTCCTGCTCCACGACGACACCCTGAAGCGCCTGTGGGGCCACGACCGGCCGCTCGCCGGCCTCACCCACGAACGGCTGCGCGAGCTGACGCGCGGCGAGGTGCCGACCCTCCGCGACGCGCTGCTCGTCGCCGGGGACCGCCGGCTGATGCTGGACCTGCCGGGCGGGAACGAGGACTCGGTCCGCCGGATCGTGGACACGGTCCGCGAGTGCGGGGCCGGGGAGCGCGTCTACTACTGCGCGGGCGCGGTCGCCATGCTCCAGGTGCGGGCCGCCGACCCGACCGCCGAGATCGCCCTGACCTGGACCACGCTCGCCCCGCCCCGGCCGGTGCTGCTCGACGCCGTGCGACCGCGATGGCTCAACTACCGCTTCGGGCTGGTGAGTCGGGAGCTGACCGAACGGGTCCACCGGGACGGGCTGCTCGTCTCGACCTGGACGGCGGACACCGCGCGCACCATGCGTAAGCTGATCTTGACCGGGGTCGACGCGATCACCACGAATCGGGTCGACACCCTCGCCGCCCTGCTGCGAAAGGCTCGCGCGTGAACGACCGGATCAGGACCGACATCGCCCACAACGCCCGCGTGTGGAACTACTGGCTGGGCGGCAAGGACAACTACCCGGTGGACCGCGCGGTCGGCGACACCGTCACCGGCTTCTACCCGAGCATCGGCGAAGTGGCGCGCGCGGACCGGGCGTTCCTCGGCCGGGCGGTGACCCATCTGGCCGCCGAGGCGGGCATCCGCCAGTTCCTGGACATCGGTACGGGCCTGCCGACCGCGGACAACACCCACGAGGTGGCGCAGCGGATCGCCCCCGACGCCCGGATCGTCTACGTCGACAACGACCCGATCGTCCTGACGCACGCCCGCGCGCTCCTGACCGGCGCGCCGGAGGGCGTCACCGAGTACGTGGACGCGGACGCCCACGACCCGGAGCGGATCGTCGCGGCCGCCGCCGGGCCCCTGGACCTGTCCCGCCCGGTCGCGGTGATGATGCTCGGCATCCTCAACTTCGTCCTGGACACCGAGGAGGCCCGGTCGATCGTGCGGACCCTGATGGCCGCCGTGCCCTCCGGGAGCCACCTGGTGATGACCCATCCGACGCTGGAGCCGGAGCTCGGCGGCGAGGGCAACAAGGCCGCGATGGCCTTCTGGAACGAGAACGCGACCCCGCCGATCACCGCCCGCTCCCGGCAGGAGTTCGCCTCCTTCTTCGACGGCCTCGACCTCCTGGAGCCGGGCATCGTCTCCTGCTCGCGCTGGCGGCCCTCCTCCGAGGAGGCGCACGTGGTCGCGCAGTTCGGCGCGGTGGGCCGCAAGCCGTAATGGGCATACGGGGGGACGTGCGGGGCGGCTGGGAGCGGGCGCGGACCTGGGGCGCGGCGAACCCGTGGGCGGTGGACACCGGGATCGCGCTGCTGGTGCAGGCGGCGATGACCATGCCGTTCGTGGTGCCGCGCGGGCCCGAGCTCGAACCGGCGACCTGGCCGGCGTACGGGCTGACGACGCTGACCGTGGTGCCGCTGGTCTGGCGGCGGCGCGCGCCGCTCGCCGTGCTGCTCGCGATCCTGGCGGCGAGCGCGCTGTACAAGCTGGCCCTGGAGGGCCCCGGGCAGCCGCTGCCGTACACCGGGCTCGTCGGCGTCTACACGATCGCCGCGCTGTCGCCGGGGTGGAAGCGGCTCGCGACGGCGGGGCTCATGGTGGTCGCGGTGCCGGTCTCGGTGTGGCTCAACACCCAGTCGGCGCGCGAACTCACCTTCTCCCTCTTCGTGTTCGGCGCCGCCTATGTCTTCGGGCGGCTCACGGACGCCCGGCAGCGGGCGCAGCGGGTGGAGGCCGAGCGGGCGGCCGCGCGGGAACGGGCCAGGATCGCGCGGGAGATGCACGACGTCCTGTCGCACGCGGTGAGCCTGATGGTGGTGCAGGCCGAGGCGGGGCCGGTCGCGGTGCGGGCCGCGCCGGAGCGCGCGGAGGCCGCGTTCGAGGCGATCTCGGAGACGGGCCGGGAGGCGATGGTCCAGCTGCGGCAGATGCTGGGACTGCTGCGCGAGGGCGGCGAGACGGTGGCTCCGCGGGAGCCGCAGCCGGACCTGGCGGACCTCCCCGGCCTCCTGGAGCGGGTGCGGGCGGGCGGTCTGGCCGTCGGGTACGCGACGGAGGGCGGGGTGCGGGCGCTGCCCGCGGCGACCGAGGCGAGCGTCTACCGGATCGTGCAGGAGGCGCTGACGAACGTGGTGAAGCACGCGCGGGCCCGCACGGTCCACGTCCGGCTCGCCCACGCCGACGGCGTGCTGCGGGTCACGGTGACCGACGACGGGCGCGGCCCGCAGGGCGGTCCCGGCGGGCACGGTCTGGTGGGCATCCGGGAGCGGGCCGCCGCGCACGGCGGGACGGCGGAGGCGGGCCCGGGGCCGGGCGGCCGGGGGTTCGAGGTGCGGGCCCTGCTGCCCGTGGGGGAGGAGAAGAGATGACGATCCGGGTGGTGGTCGCGGACGACCAGGAGCTGGTGCGCAGCGGCTTCGCGATGATCCTGGACGCGCAGCCGGACATCGAGGTGGTGGCGGAGGCCGGGGACGGGGCGGAGGCCGTCGAGGCGGTGCGCCGGCTCGCGCCGGACGTGGCGCTGCTCGACATCCGGATGCCCCGGACGGACGGCATCGAGGCCTGCCGGGTGATCGGCGCGGAGTCCGGCTGCCGGACGGTGATGCTGACGACCTTCGACACCGACGCGTACGTGTACGAGGCGCTGCACGCGGGCGCGAGCGGTTTCCTCCTCAAGGACGTGCGGCGGGACGACCTCGTGCACGCGGTGCGGGTGGTGGCGGCGGGCGACTCGCTGCTCGCGCCGTCCGTGGCGCGGCGGCTCGTGGAGCAGTACACGGCGGGCGGGCCGCGCAGGGCCGATCCGCGGCTCGACGTCCTCACGGGCCGGGAGCGCGAGACGCTGCTGCTGCTCGCCCGGGGCCTGTCGAACGCGGAGATCGCGGCGGAGCTGGTGGTCAGCGACCACACGGTGAAGACGCACGTGGGCAACGTGCTGGCCAAGCTGGGGCTGCGCGACCGCATCCAGGCGGTGATCTGCGCGTACGAGACGGGTCTGGTCGCGGCGGGCTCTCCCCCGCCCGGGGGAGGCGGCGGTGCCGGTCCCTCCCCCGCGCCGGGGAGGAACTGACCCGGCGAAGACCGCCGGTGCGGGCGATCCGTGGATCGCCGCGGGTCAGCAGGATGGAGCCGTAGGGAACAACGGCTCACACCACCGGAGTTGACCATGAGGAAGTCCACCCGCGCCCTGCTCGCCGCCGCCCTGGTCCTGGGCGTCGCGGCCGGCCCGGCGCTCACCCCGGCCTTCGCGGCCTCGACCCCGGCGGCGGCCGCGTCCCGGGCGTCGAGCCCCGACCTGAGCGCGGTGATCGCGGGACTCCCCCGGGCCGACGCGACGGCCGCGCTGGTCCGGGTCGGCGGCACCGAGGGCTCCTGGCAGGGCGGCGCGGGCGTCCACGACCTGGAGACGAACGCCCCGGCGGACCCGGCGGCCCGCTTCCGGGCCGGTTCGGTGACGAAGGTGTTCACGGCGGCGACCGTCCTCCAGCTGGCCGCCGAGGGCCGGATCGATCTGGACCGGACGGCCCGCTCGTACCTCCCGGACCTGATCCCCGGCCGCTACGCCACGGTCACCGTGCGGCAGCTCCTCGACCACACCCACGGCATCCCGGCCGCCGACATGCCGGGCGAGACGGTCGAGGAGTGGTACGCGAACCGTTTCGTGGTCCACACGCCGGAGGAGCTGGTCCGCTCGGCGACGGCGCGGCCGCGCGAGTTCCGGCCGGGCACGAGGCAGCACTACCTGAACATCGGGTACACGATCGCGGGCCTGATCGTGGAGCGGGTCACGGGCGACTCGTACGAGCACCAGGTGGAGCGGCGGATCCTGCGGCCGCTCGGGCTGCGGGACACGTACTTCCCGGGCACGGACCCGGAGATCCGCGGCCCGTACAACCACGGCTACCAGACGATGCGGCTCGACGACGGCTCGACCGGGCTTCGGGACGTCTCGGTGTGGGGGACGACGGACGGCTGGGCGGCCGGGGACCTGATCTCGACCACCGCCGACCTGGAGCGCTTCACGCGGGTGCTGTTCAAGGGGGGCGTGGTGCCCGGTCCGCTCCTGGAGGAGATGTTCACGCTCCCGAAGGTCCCCGACCTCAGGTCCGGCGACCCGGCCGCGTACTCCGTCGGTCTGTCGATGAAGAGGCTCGGCGGACGTGAGGTGTGGGGGAAGACCGGCGGCCGCTGGGGCTACAACGCGGCCATCGCGTCGACCCGCCACGGGGAGCGGACCCTCGTCTACAGCGTCAACTCGACCGACGCCAAGGGGCAGGACATGAACAGGACGGCGCTCGGCCTGATGGTCGCGGCCTACGGCCTGCCGGAGTGAGCGGCCTCCAGGCGCTTGATCGTCCGGCGCACGTGAAGCAGCGGCAGGATGCCGATGACGCCGAAGGACATGTCGATGACCGACCACCAGAAGGGGATGTCCCGGATCGGTCCGCAGATCAGAGCCAGTGGGACAATGCCGACGCAGGCGATCATGCCGAACTCGACGACCCAGATGTTGCGGACCGGATCGCGGTACGGGCCGATGAAGGCGACCGCGATGACGAGGTGGGCGAAGGCGAGCCAGTCGGTGCCGTAGAGCAGGTAGGGGGCCTGCTCGTCGGCGGCGGCGACCCCCTCCCGCACCCGGTGGATCCACTCGGCGAGAGCGGGGAACAGGTCGGCCACGGGCGAGGCCCAGCCGGCCAGGGCGGAGTCGAGGAACCGGAGTTCGGTGACGAGCGGGAAGGCGGTGGCCCCGCTCAGGACCAGACAGACGACGAAGACGACCAGCCAGGCGCGGATGTGCGTGAGAAGGGCTCTCGGCCCGTTCGTGTCGCTCATGGGGCCAGCGTACGCCCGTCTTGAACGCGTTCAGAAGTTGGGGTCGCGTTTTTTGAGCGCGTTCAGAACAGGGCGGCGACCCGCCGTCCCACGGCGTGCGACACCACCGTCGCCCCCGCCGCCACCGCGAGGCCCGTCACCACTCCCCCGAGCCTGAACGGCCGCAGCACCCCCGCCCGCCGCAGCCGACCGCGGGCCCACAGGGAGAAGGGGATGACGACGAGCGGCGAGGTGGCCGCGCCGGGGGTCACGTCCCGCACGGCGGCGGCCTGGGCGAGATGGACGAGCCCGTGCAGCCCGAAGCCGTTCACCGCGCCCTGGTAGAAGGCGGACCGGCCGCCGGAGCGCGCGCCGGCCACGGCGGCCGCGCCGACGATCAGCGCCATCACCCCGACGGCAGTGGCGAATTCGCGCTCGTCGACGGACTCGACGGCCTTCCACACCCGCTCCGGCACCCCGGGGAAGCGCTCGCGCAGCTCCGGCAGGTTCTCCCGGAGCCGGCGCGGCCCGCGCGCCAGCTCCTCGGCGTCGTGCGCGGCCCAGGCGAGGAACAGGCCGTAGGTGACGAGGGGGTTCGGATCCGATGAGGTCATGCCCCGCTCAACTCACAGCCCGACGATCGAGTTCCACCGCTTGGCGAACTCCTGGCGCTCCTCGGCGGTGATGTCCCGGGCGATGGCGAGCCGGCCGCGCATGTCGGCGTCCGGGAAGATCAGCGGGTCCTCGGCGAGCGCCACGAGCTCCTCGTCGCCGGAGTCCGCGAGGACCTTCTGGGCGGCCGGCACCGGGCAGACGTAGTTGACCCAGGCGGCGAGTTCGGCGGCGACCTCGGGCTCGTAGTAGTAGTCGACGAGCTTCTCGGCGTTGGTCTTGTGCTGGGCGAGGTTGGGGATCATGAGGGACTCGGCCCACAGTTCGGCGCCCTCCTCGGGGACGACGAACTCGATGTCCGGGTTGTCGGCCTGGAGCTGGATGACGTCGCCGGAGTACGCCTGGCAGGCGAGGACGTCGCCGGTGGACAGGTCCTTGATGTAGTCGTTGCCGGTGAAGCGCCGGATGTGCTTCTTCCGGACGAGCCCCTCGATCTGCTCGCACAGGGCGTGGAAGTCGTCGCCGGTCCACTTGGTCACGTCGACGCCCCTGCCCAGCATGAGCAGGGCGAAGGACTCGTCGAGCCCGGACAGCAGGGTGACCTTGCCGCGCAGGTCGTCGGCCCACAGCTCCTTGGTGGAGCGCAGCTCCCGGCCGAGCTTCTTCCGGTTGTACGCGATGCCGGTGATCCCGGACTGCCAGGGCACGCTGTGCAGCCGGCCGGGGTCGAAGGCGGGCGAGTCCAGCTGCGGGTCGAGGTGGCGCGTGACGTTCGGCTGGGCGGCGCGGTCCATCTCCTGGACCCAGCCGAGGCGGACGAAGCGGGCGGCCATCCAGTCGCTGACGACGATCAGGTCGCGCCCGGTCTCCTGGTGGTTCATCAGGGACGGGCTGATCTTGCCGAAGAACTCGTCGTTGTCGTTGATCTCCTCGGTGTACCGCACGGAGATCCCGGTCCGCTTCCGGAAGGCGTCGAGGGTCGGCCGCTTCGACGTGTCGTCGTCGTCGGTGTCGATGTACAGCGGCCAGTTGGCGAAGTCGAGGGTCCGGTCGCGCGCGGAGAGGTCCCGGCCGGCCCGGTCGCCCTCCTCGACGAAGGCGGCGGGGACCCCGCACCCGGCGAGCAGGGCCCCGGCCCCGGCACCGCCGATGCCGCGCAGCAGGGACCGGCGGGACATGTGTTTCCTGGCTGTCGCTCTCACCCGAGCAGCATCCCGGTCCCCCGCGACCTGCGGCAATGGACGGTCCGTCGAGCGACGGCGCGCGGCCCCGACACCCTGTCGATCAAGGTGTCGGGGCCGCGCGGGGGTCCGGGGCGGGATCAGCCCAGGGAGGTCATGACGTGCTTGATGCGCGTGTAGTCCTCGAAGCCGTAGGCGGAGAGGTCCTTTCCGTAGCCGGACTTCTTGTAGCCGCCGTGCGGCATCTCGGCGACGAGCGGGATGTGGGTGTTGATCCACACGCAGCCGAAGTCGAGCGACTTCGACATGCGCATCGCGCGCGCGTGGTCCTTGGTCCAGACGGAGGAGGCGAGGGCGTACTCGACGCCGTTCGCGAACTCCAGGGCCTGGGCCTCGTCCGTGAAGGACTGGACGGTGATGACCGGGCCGAAGACCTCGTTCTGCACGATCTCGTCGTCCTGCTTGAGGCCGGAGACGACGGTCGGGGCGTAGAAGTAGCCCTTGTCGCCTACGCGGTGGCCGCCGGCCTCGACCTTGGCGTGGGCCGGGAGGCGGTCGATGAAGCCGGTGACCTGCTTCAGCTGGTTGGCGTTGTTGAGCGGGCCGTACAGCACGTCCTCGTCGTCCGGCTGACCCGTCTTCGTCTCGGCGGCGGCCTTGGCGAGGGCGGCGACGAACTCGTCGTGGATGGACTCGTGCACGAGGACGCGGGTCGCGGCCGTACAGTCCTGGCCGGCGTTGAAGAAGCCGGCGACCGAGATGTCCTCGACGGCCTTCTCGATGTCGGTGTCCTCGAAGACGACGACCGGGGCCTTGCCGCCCAGCTCCAGGTGGACGCGCTTGACGTCCTTGGCCGCCGACTCGGCGACCTGCATGCCGGCGCGGACCGAGCCGGTGATGGAGGCCATCGCCGGGGTCGGGTGCTCGACCATGGCCTTGCCCGTCTCGCGGTCGCCGCAGACGACGTTGAAGACGCCCTTGGGGACGATCTGGCCGATGATCTCGGCCATCAGGACGGTCGACGCGGGGGTCGTGTCCGAGGGCTTGAGGACGACGGTGTTGCCCGCGGCGAGCGCCGGGGCGAACTTCCACACGGCCATCATCATCGGGTAGTTCCACGGCGCGACCTGCGCGCAGACGCCGACCGGCTCGCGGCGGACGATGGAGGTCATGCCCTCCATGTACTCGCCGGCCGAGCGGCCCTCGAGCAGCCGGGCGGCACCGGCGAAGAAGCGGATCTGGTCCACCATCGGCGGGATCTCTTCGCTGGCGGTGAGGGCGACCGGCTTGCCGGTGTTCTCGACCTCGGCGGCGATGAGCTCCTCGGCGCGCTCCTCGAAGGCGTCCGCGATCTTGAGGAGCACCTTCTGGCGCTCGGACGGCGTGCTGTCACGCCAGGCGGGGAAGGCGGCCGCGGCGGCCTCCATGGCGGCGTCGACGTCGGCCTGTCCCGAAAGCGGGGAGGTGGCGTACACCTCACCGGTGGCCGGGTTGACCACGTCGATGGTGCGGCCGTCGGCCGCGTCGCGGAACTCCCCGTTGATGTAGTTACGCAGCCGGCGCAGCTCGGTGGTCACTTGCCACCCCTCCTGTCACGTTCTGTCTTCGCACACCTTCGTGCGGTGTCCCGATGGGCGAGACACCCCAGCCTAATCGGTTCACTGACGCTTTCAACAGCCCCGACCCCCCTCAACTTCGGATTCGGTGAGATCAAGAGCGCTTCACAACGAATTTCATCAGTCTGGGCTTGCACGACTGACAATCTCGGTGCACAGTGAAGTCGTGGCCAGTCGAAGCACAGACCCCAGAACCGGAACCGGTTCGTCCCCGACGATCGACGCCGTCTCCCTGGCGATCATCAAGCAGCTCCAGGAGGACGGTCGCCGTCCCTACGCCGCCATCGGAAAGGCCGTCGGCCTCTCCGAAGCGGCCGTGAGACAGCGCGTCCAGAAGCTGCTCGACCAGGGCGTCATGCAGATCGTCGCCGTCACCGACCCCCTCACCGTGGGTTTCCGACGGCAGGCGATGGTCGGCATCAACGTCGAGGGTGACCTGGATCCGGTCGCGGAGGCACTGACGGCCATGGCCGAGTGCGAGTACGTGGTGATGACCGCGGGCTCCTTCGACCTCATGGTGGAGATCGTCTGTGAGGACGACGATCACCTGCTGGATGTGATCAACAAGCGCATCCGCACCCTCCCCGGCGTTCGCTCCACCGAGAGCTTCGTCTACCTCAAGCTCAAGAAGCAGACCTACATGTGGGGAACTCGATAACCGTGACCCAGGACCTGTCCAAGACCGCGTACGACCACCTGTGGATGCACTTCACCCGCATGTCGTCCTACGAGAACAACCCCGTCCCCACCATCGTGCGTGGTGAGGGCACCTACATCTTCGACGACAAGGGCAAGCGCTACCTCGACGGTCTCGCGGGTCTCTTCGTGGTCAACGCCGGACACGGCCGCCAGGAGCTGGCCGAGGTCGCGTACAAGCAGGCCCAGGAGCTCGCGTTCTTCCCCGTGTGGTCGTACGCGCACCCCAAGGCCGTCGAGCTCGCCGAGCGCCTGGCCGGCTACGCCCCGGGCGACCTCAACAAGGTCTTCTTCACCACCGGTGGCGGCGAGGCCGTCGAGACCGCCTGGAAGCTCGCCAAGCAGTACTTCAAGCTGCAGGGCAAGCACACCAAGTACAAGGTCATCTCGCGTGCGGTCGCCTACCACGGCACCCCGCAGGGCGCCCTGTCCATCACGGGCCTCCCGGCCCTCAAGGCCCCCTTCGAGCCGCTGGTCCCCGGCGCGCACAAGGTCCCCAACACCAACATCTACCGCGCCCCGATCCACGGCGACGACCCCGAGGCCTTCGGCCGCTGGGCCGCCGACCAGATCGAGCAGCAGATCCTCTTCGAGGGCCCCGACACCGTCGCGGCCGTCTTCCTGGAGCCGGTGCAGAACGCCGGCGGCTGCTTCCCGCCGCCGCCCGGCTACTTCCAGCGCGTCCGCGAGATCTGCGACCAGTACGACGTGCTGCTCGTCTCCGACGAGACGATCTGCGCCTTCGGCCGCCTCGGCACGATGTTCGCCTGTGACAAGTTCGGCTACGTGCCGGACATGATCACCTGCGCCAAGGGCATGACCTCGGGCTACTCCCCGATCGGCGCCTGCATCGTCTCGGACCGCATCGCGGAGCCGTTCTACAAGGGCGACAACACCTTCCTGCACGGCTACACCTTCGGCGGCCACCCGGTCTCCTCGGCCGTGGCCCTGGCGAACCTCGACATCTTCGACAAGGAGGGCCTGAACCAGCACGTGCTGGACCAGGAGGGCAACTTCTTCTCGACGCTGCAGAAGCTGCACGACCTGCCGATCGTCGGCGACGTCCGCGGCAACGGCTTCTTCTACGGCATCGAGCTCGTCAAGGACAAGGCCACCAAGGAGTCCTTCACGGACGAGGAGACCGAGCGCGTGCTCTACGGCTTCCTCTCCAAGGCGCTCTTCGACAACGGCCTGTACTGCCGTGCCGACGACCGCGGCGACCCGGTCATCCAGCTGGCCCCGCCGCTGATCGCCGACCAGGGCACCTTCGACGAGATCGAAGGCATCCTGCGCTCGGTGCTCACCGAGGCGTGGACCAAGCTGTAAGCACGGGGCTGCGAGGACCGAACCACGGCGGTCCTCCCCAGCATCACGCCGCCCTCACGGCGTGACCCCCACGGCCCGGGCATGCCGCCATCCGAGTGGATGGCGGCGGCCCGGGCCGTGTGCTGTCCGTACAACCGGATATGGATCCTTACGGTGCCGAGTGACCGACAGGCCCGTCCCTTCGTTCCCCCGGACGGGGGTAGGCGATATCGGATCCGACATCGAGGTGTACGCGATGGCCCCACCGGACAACGACGTGCTCTGGGCGCGTTCCCTGCACTGTGCCCTGGGCGGTTCGGACGCGCTCAGCGGCGTCTCCCTCGGCGTCCGCGAAGGCGAGATCCTCGCCGTCGTCGGACCCCGTGGCAGCGGCAAGACCACCCTCCTGCGCTGCCTCTCCGGCCAGCTCGTCCCCCAGCAGGGCGAGGTCTGGTTCAACAGCGGCCCCGTGCACACCCTGGGCCCCGCCCAGCGCGAACGGCTCCGGCGCGACCGCTTCGGCTGGATCGACCCCGAGCCCGGCCTCGTCCCCGAGCTCACCGGCTGGGAGAACACCGCCCTGCCGCTGCTGCTCCGCGGGACCTCCCACCGGGCCGCGAAGACCGCCGCCCTGGAGTGGCTGGAGCGGCTCGACATCGGGGGCTGCGCCCGCAAGCGGCCGCACGCCCTCACCCAGTCCCAGCGCCAGCGCATCGCGATCGCCCGCGCCCTGGTCACCACCCCGTCGGTCCTCTTCGCCGACGAACCGACCGCCACCCTGCACCGGGCCGACGGCGCGCAGGTCCTGCGCACCCTCACGGCCGCGGCCCGCTCGCACGACATCACCGTGCTCCTCGCCACCCACGACGGCGAGGTCGCGGCGCTGGCCGACCGGACCGTCACCCTCCTCGACGGACGCAGGGTCGCCGCCGTACCCCCGGCGACAGGGGCGGAGGGCGTCGCCGCGTGCTCGCTCTCCGTCTAGCCCGCGGGACCCACCCCCTCGTCCTGACCCGGCGGCTCCTCGTCGCCGCCGCGGCCGCGGGGGTGGGCTTCCTCCTGCTCTGCACCCTCGGATACGCCGTCGGACACCCCGACCGGTCCTCGGCGTCCGTGCTGCGGCTGCTCTGGTGCGCCCTGCCGCTCGCCGCGACCGTCCAGTTCGCCGTCGCGGTGGCCCGCACCGACCCCAGCACCCGGCCGCGCCCCGGGCTCTCCGCCATCGGTCTCGGCCCCGCCCGGCTCACCGCGATCGCCGCCGCCTCGACGGCCCTCGCCTGCACGCTCGGCTCGACGATCGCGCTCCTGTTCTACCTGCACCTGCGCGGCGACATCACGGGCCTCCCCTTCGACGGGGCGGCAGCCGGGCTCCTCGCCGCCGACCAGCCGGTCCCCCTCGCGGCCGCCCTCACCCTGCTCGCCGTCCTCCCGGTCGTCGCCGCCACGGCGGCCGGCCTGGCGCTGCGGCCCCGCACCGCGCCCGCCGCGCCGGAGGGCGTCGAGAAGGCGATGCCCTCCGGGCTGCCCTGGGGGGTCGCCCTGGTCGCGGTCGGCCTCGCGACCGAGACGTACGCGAGCCGGAGCGGCTCCGGGAGCGGCCTCCCGCTGCCGGGCGGCTTCGACGGCAACCCGGCGGGCGTCCTCGCCGGCTGGGTCCTCACCGCCGTGGGCCTCGCCATGGCCGGACCGGGCCTCGCGTACGGCTGCGGCCGGCTCCTCCAGGCCGTCCGGCCGGGCGCCACCCGGCTGCTCGCGGGCCGCGTCCTGATGGACGAGTCCCGCCGCATCGGCCGGCCGCTCGGAGTGGTCAGCGCGGTGCTCTCCGGCCTCCTCGCGGCGTCCCGGCTGTACGGGTCGGACGGCGGCTCCGAGGCATTCGGCCCGCTCACCGGCCTCGGCGCGGCCCTGATCCTGGCCTGCACCACCGCCACCCTCCTGACCGCCGCCCTGGAATCCCGGCAGGGCCGCGCCCACACCACCGAGGCACTCCTGCGCATCGGCGCCCCGCCCACCGTCCTGCGCACGGCGGCCCTGCTGCGCGCCGGCGCCCTGCTCGCCGTCTTCCTCCCCCTGACCTGGACGATCGCGGAGCTGGCGGCCCTGCCGCTGACGGGCTGAGGCGGCCGCGCGAGGGGCCGCCCTCCGTGGCGGCCCCTATCGTGGGCCCATGGCGACGCTCCCCCCGGCACACCGCCCGCCCGGACCGCGCGGGCACGGACGCGAGATCCACACCCTCGCCGAGTTCGACGCGGCGCTCGCCCGCCCCGGCTCGCTCGCCGGACACCGGATCCAGTCGGTCGACCTCACCGGCCGGACCTTCGCCCTGCTCACCGCCGTCACCGCCGACGCCGTCTTCCTCGGCTGCCCGATGGAGCCGGAGGCCGCCGTCAAGGTCCGCGCCGACGGGGCCCTCGTCTTCCCGCCCGTCCCCGAGCTGCCCTTCGACCCCTACCGGGCCCGGCTCTACACGCCCGAGGAACTCTTCGAGGGGATCGCCGACGCCGGGTACGAGGGGACGCCGGACGCGCGCGCGTACGCCTGGTTCGGCCGGACCAGGGCCGACGGGGACATCCTCTCCTCGATGCTCCGCTCCCTGCACGACGACGCCGTCTCCGACGCCCTCGACGAACACCTCGACGGGGCCCGGGTCGTCGGCGTCATGGGCGGGCACGCGATGGGCCGGGGCACGGAGGCGTACGCGGGCGCGGCCCGGCTCGGCAGGACCCTGGCCCGCGCCGGGCTGACCGTGGCGACCGGCGGCGGACCGGGCGCGATGGAGGCCGCGAACCTCGGCGCCTACCTCGCCCCCTTCGACGACGCGGCCTTCGCCTCGTCGCTCGACCTGCTCGCCCGGGCCCCGTCCTTCACCCCGTCGGTGACGGACTGGGCCCGCGCCGCCTTCGCGGTCCGGGCCCGGTGGCCGGGCGGCGGGGACTCGGTCGGCATCCCCACCTGGTTCTACGGCCACGAGCCGCCGAACCCCTTCGCCGGGCACATCGCCAAGTACTTCGCCAACGCCACCCGTGAGGACGGCCTCCTGGCCCGCTCGACGGCGGGCATCGTCTTCCTGCCGGGCGCGGCGGGCACGGTCCAGGAGATCTTCGACGACGCGACCCCGAACTACTACGGGTCCCGGGGCGCGCCGACCCCGATGGTCCTGGTGAACCGCGCCCACTGGACCACCCGCCTCCCGGCCTGGCCCCTCCTGGAGGCCCTCGCCGCCGGCCGCCCGATGGCGGCCCGGATCGCCCTGGTGGACTCGATCGACGAGGCCCCGGGGGCGCTGGAGCGACTCGGGGCGTAGCGGGTCTCCGCCGCGCGGCGGAGCCGAGCACGCCCCTGGGCCGACGCGGGCGAAGGCCGTCGGCGGGAGGCTCGGGCCATGACACCGAAGACGCTCCTGGCCACGTGGCCGTCCTGGGCGCGGTGCTGTGGAGCCGCGCGGCCCTGGCGCACCGGCGCCGGAGGCTCGGGACGTGCCCGTACTGCGGCGGGCGCGGCCACGGCGCCACGGGCGCGGAGAGCGCGCCCGCCACCCGCGCCGGTCTCGTCGCCGTCGCCGCCCTGGTCCCGTACACGGTCCTCAAGACGGCCTGGGCACTGGGCGTCACCCCCGGCCACACGGGCACCGGCCGCCCCGGCGCCGACCCCGAGTACACCAGCGACCTGGGCCTCTGGCTGTACGACCACGGGGTCGACGTCACCGCCGTCCTGGCCCTCCTCGGCATGGCCCTCGCGCTGGCGCTGACCCTCCCGTGGGGACGGCGGCTGCCCCGGCTGCCGCTGCTCGCGCTCGGCTGGACCGGGGCGGGCGCGCTCGCCCCGCTCGGCGCGTTCCTGGTGGCCCTGGGCGTCCTGGCCTGGACGGGCGCGATCGGCGTCGGCGCGGCGGACCACGCCCCCTGGGCGGTCGCCGTCGCCTACGGCGGCTTCTGCGGCTACGGGCTCGCGCTCGCCCGGGCCACCCGCGTGTACCAGCGGGCCACCCGTACCGTCTGCGAGCACTGCCGGCCGGTCACTTCCGCCAGTACAGGTGGTGCGTGACCTTCCCGCTCGGGCTGGGCACGACATCGCGGTGGAAGCGGTCGAGCAGCTCGTCGGGCGAGTCCCAGAGCTTCACCCCCGCCCCGAGCTTCACCGGCGACACCGCGACGTGCAGGGTGTCGACGAGGTCCGCGTCGAGGAACTCCCGGATGGTGGTGGCCCCGCCACCGAGGCGGACGTCCTTCCCCTGCGCCGCCTCCTTCGCCCGCGCGAGCGCCGTCGCCGGGTCCGCGTCGACGAAGTGGAACGTGGTGTCGGAGAGCGTGAACGACGGACGCGGGTGGTGGGTCAGCACGAACACCGGCGTGTGGAACGGCGGCTCGTCGCCCCACCAGCCCTTCCACTCCTCGTTCTCCCAGGGCCCGCGCTGGGGCCCGAACTTGTTGCGGCCCATGATCTCGGCCCCGATGTTCCGGTGGAAGTCCCGGGTCAGATAGTCGTCGAGGCCCCGGCTGCCCCCGGGATCGGTGCGGTTCGGCCAGCTCGCCGTGGCCCCCGCCCACGAGAACATCGCCGCGGGATCCGCGTGCCCGAACGGCCGTTCAAGGCTCTGGCCCTCCCCCGTACCGAATCCGTCGGACGAGACCATGAAGTTCTGCACCCTGAGCAACTGGCCCATGGCTGTTCCTCCCGCGTGGTCGACAGTGAGACGCCGTACGCACAGGAGACTCCCCCGACCCGGAAAACTCATCGCCCCGCGCTACGGAACCTCGTCCCCCAGCACCACCACGTCCTCCGCCCGGAACTCCACGCCCACCCCGGCGCCCTCCTCAGGCGCCTCCCGGAGCGGAAGCTCGGCCTCCAGCGCCGGCCCCTCGGGCGGGCGGAGCCGTACGACGACCTGGCTGCCCCGGAAGGTCCTGGACTCCACCGTCCAGGCGGGGCCGTCCTCCACGAGCCGCACCCCGCCCGGACGGACGAGGAGCCGCCGCTCCCCCTCCGGCGAGCCGTCCGGGACCGGCACCTTCCCCCACACCGTCTGCGCGACCGTGCCGGTCACCCGCGCCGCCACCACGTTGTCGAAGCCCAGGAACCGCGCCACGAACTCCGAGGCGGGCCGCCGCCACACCTCGGCCGGCGCGCCCGACTGGGCGATCCGCCCGTCCCGCATGACCACGAGCCGGTCGGCGAGGGCGAAGGCCTCGCCCTGGTCGTGGGTGACGGCGAGGACCGTCGTCCCGAGCCGCCCGAAGAGCTGCCGCAGCTCCACCACGAGCCGCTCCCGCAGACCCCGGTCGAGCTGGCCGAGCGGTTCGTCGAGCATCAGCAGCCGGGGCCGGGGCGCGAGCGCGCGGGCGAGCGCCACCCGCTGCTGCTCGCCGCCGGACAGCGCGGCGACGGACCGCCGCTCGGCGCCGGGGAGGCCGACGAGGTCGAGCAGCTCCCGCACGCGCTCGGCCCGTTCGGCCTTCCCGGCGCCCCGCATGCGCAGGCCGAAGGAGACGTTGCCGCCGACGTCCCGCTGCGGGAAGAGCTGGTGGTCCTGGAACATCAGGCCGACGCCCCGCCGGTGCACCGGCACCCCGGCCTGGTCGGCGCCGCCGAGCAGCACCCGGCCGCCGTCGAGCGACTGGAGCCCCGCGACGGCCCGCAGCAGCGTGGACTTGCCGCTGCCGCTCGGGCCGAGCACGCACACGATCTCGTGCTCGGCGACGTCCAGGTCCACGGCGTCGAGCACGGCCCGCTCCCCGAACCGTACGGTCGCGTCCTCGATCGACAGCATCAGAACTCCCCGGAGGTCCGGTCGGTGCGGAGCCGTTCGAGCAGCAGCAGGGACACCGCGCACACCACCATCAGAATCGTCGAGAGGGCCATCGCCTGGCCGTAGTTGAGCTCGCCGGGCCGACCGAGCAGCCGGGCCACCGCCACCGGGAGCGTCGGGCTGTCGGGCCGGGCGATGAAGACGGTCGCCCCGAACTCTCCGAGCGACACCGCGAAGGCGAACCCGGCCGCGATGAGCAGCGCCCGCCGCACCAGCGGCAGGTCCACCTCCCGCCAGGCCCGCCACGGCGAGGCGCCGAGCACGGCCGCCGCCTCCCGCAGCCGCTCGTCCACGGCGCGCAGGACCGGCAGCATCGTCCGTACGACGAAGGGGACGCCGACCAGGGCCTGGGCGAGCGGTACGAGGATCCAGACGGCCCGCAGGTCGAGCGGCGGCTCGTCGAGGGTGATGAGGAAGCCGAAGCCGACGGTGACGGCGGAGACCCCGAGCGGCAGCATCAGCAGCGCGTCGAAGCCCCGGGTGAGGCGCCCGGCCCGCCGGGTGAGGGCCGCCGCCGCGAGCCCGCCGATCAGCACCGCGATGGCGGTGGCGGCCACCGCGTACCGCAGCGAGTTCCCGATCGCCTCCAGCGGCGGGACGAGGAAGGTCCCGGACTCGTCGAGCGAGCCGAGCGCCCGGTAGTAGCCGAGCCCGTACCCGTGCGGTCCGGCGAAGGAGCGCTCCACGAGGACGCCCAGCGGCAGGAGGATCAGCAGCGCCACCGAGAGGAGGACGCCGCCGAGCAGCGCCCACTGCCCGGCGCCGCGCGGCCGGCGCGCGGTCCGCTCCGGCGCCACGAGCCGCAGGGCGGTCTCCCGCCGCCGCACCGTCCAGGCGTGGACGCCCAGGATCGCGCCGACCGCCGCGAACTGGACGAGCGTGAGCACGGCCGCCGTCGGCAGGTCGAGCAGCCGGGCGGTCTGCCGGTAGATCTCGGCCTCCAGCGTGGAGTACGCGTCCCCGCCGAGGATCTGCACGACGCCGAAGGAGGTGAAGGTGAAGAGGAAGACCATCAGGGCGGCCGCCGCCACCGCCGGCACGAGCGCGGGCAGCGTCACCGTCCGCCAGGCCGTCCAGCGGGAGGCGCCGAGGACCCGGGCGGCCTCCTCCTGGCGCGGGTCGAGCTGCGACCAGAGGCCGCCGACGGTCCGGACGACGACCGCGTAGTTGAAGAAGACGTGCGCGAGGAGGATCGCCCACACGCTGGTGTCGAGCCGCAGCCCCCACAGCTCGTCGGTGAGCCCGCCCCGGCCGACGAGCGCCAGGAACGCCGTGCCGACGAGGACGGTCGGCAGCACGAACGGCACCGTGACGACGGCCCGCAGCACGCTCTTGCCGGGGAAGTCGAAGCGGGCGAAGACGTACGCCCCGGGCAGCGCCACCAGGAGGGTGAGCCCGGTGGAGGCGAGCGCCTGCCAGACGGTGAAGCCGAGCACGTCGAGGATGTCCGGCCGGCTCAGCGTCTCGCCGATCCGGCCGAACCGCCAGGCGCCGTCGGGGCGGAGTCCCCGGTCCACGATGGACACGACGGGCCAGGCGAAGAAGACCCCGAAGAACGCGACGGGCAGGGCCATCAGCCCCAGCCTCGTCGCGCTCCCCCGGAGGTCGCGGGTCACTTCAGGACGAGCGACGACCACTGCTGGATCCACGGGTCACGCTTCTCGGCGATCTTCTCGGGCGCCATGGTCTCCGGCTTCTCGATCACCACGCCGTGCTTGGTGAACAGCTCCGGCAGGGCCGCGTCCTTCGCCACCGGGTTGACGAACATCTGGAGCGGCATGTCCTCCTGGAACTTCTTGGAGATCAGGAAGTCGATCAGCGCCTTGCCGCCCTCGGGGTTCTTCGCGCCGTTCAGCAGGCCGGCGAACTCGGTCTGCCGGAAGCAGGTGCCGGTGGAGACGCCGGTGGGCGCCACCTTCGGCTGCGGCTCGCCGTACAGCACCTCGACCGGGGGGCTGGAGGCGTACGACACGACCAGCGGCCGGTCGCCCTTGGCCTGCTTGCCGCCGGCCGAGCCGGAGAACTCCTGGTTGTAGGCGAGCTCCCAGCTGTCGACGGTCTTCACGCCGTTGGCCTTGAGCTTCTTCCAGTAGTCCTGCCAGCCCTCGTCGCCGTACTTCGCGGCCGTGCCGAGGAGGAAGCCCAGGCCCGGGGAGGACCGCTCGGGGTTCTCCACCACCAGCAGGTCCTTGTACGCCGGCTTCGCGAGGTCGTCGAAGGTGACCGGCGGCGCCAGCTTCTTGTCCGCGAAGTACTTCTTGTCGTAGTTGACGCAGATGTCGCCGGAGTCGATCGGGGTGACCCGGTGCTCCTTGTCGAGCCGGTACGCGGCCGGGACCCGGTCCAGGCCCTTCGCCTCGTACGGGACGAAGATCCCGTTGTCGAGGGCGCGGGACAGCAGCGTGTTGTCGACGCCGAAGAAGACGTCGCCCTGCGGGGAGCCCTTGGTCAGGATCTCCTTGTTGACGGCCTCGCCCGCGTCGCCGCTCTTCAGCACCTTGACGGTGAAGCCGGTCTGCCGGGTGAAGTCCGCCAGCACCTCCTTGGAGGCGTTGAAGGAGTCGTGGCTCACCAGCGTCACCGTCTTCGGCGCGGGCTGGTCGGTCTTGCCGGCCGCGCCCCGCACGTCGTCGGTGCCGCACGCGGCCAGGCCGGTGACGCCGAGCGCCGCGACGATCGCGGCGGCAGCGGCCTTCTTGATGCTCACTGGTTTTCCTCCTGGGTGTGACCAGGAAGAGACGCGGCCCTGCCCACGTCCGGCGGACGCGGGCAGGGCGCAACAGCTTGAGTTACGACCGAACTTCCTACCCAGAATGACCTGGGCGAGGTTCAGAGGGTCTGCGGTCTACGGTTACCGCACTCTCAGCGCTGTGGCGCTCCCCTGTCGGAATATGGAGATGTGTTCGAGCTCAGACTACAAGGTCAGCGCTCGGCGGCCGCGAGCTGTCCACAGGCGCCGTCGATCTCCTGGCCGCGGGTGTCCCGCACGGTCACCGGCACGCCGTGGCGGGCGATCGCCTCGACGAAGGCCTTCTCGTCCTCCGGGCGGGACGCCGTCCACTTCGAACCGGGCGTCGGGTTCAGCGGGATCAGGTTGACGTGGACCCGCTTGCCCTTGAGCAGCCTGCCGAGCAGGTCGCCGCGCCAGGCCTGGTCGTTGATGTCCCGGATGAGGGCGTACTCGATGGAGATCCGGCGCCCGGACTTCTCCGCGTACTCCCAGGCCGCGTCGAGGACCTCGCGGACCTTCCAGCGGGTGTTGACCGGCACCAGGGTGTCGCGCAGCTCGTCGTCCGGGGCGTGCAGCGAGACCGCGAGACGGCACTTGAAGCCCTCGTCGGCGAAGCGCAGCATCGCGGGCACGAGGCCGACGGTGGAGACGGTGATGCCGCGCTGCGAGAGCCCGAGGCCGTCCGGCTCGGGGTCCGTCAGCCTGCGGATCGCCCCGACCACGCGCTTGTAGTTGGCGAGCGGCTCGCCCATGCCCATGAAGACGATGTTGGAGAGCCGCGCCGGTCCCCCGGGCACCTCCCCGTCCCGCAGGGACCGCATGCCGTCCACGATCTGGTGCACGATCTCGGCGGTCGACAGGTTCCGGTCGAGCCCCGCCTGCCCGGTCGCGCAGAACGGGCAGTTCATGCCGCAGCCGGCCTGCGAGGAGATGCACATGGTCACCCGGTCCGGGTAGCGCATGAGCACCGACTCCACGAGCGTGCCGTCGTGCAGCCGCCACAGGGTCTTGCGGGTGGTGTCGTCGTCGCACGAGATGTGCCGCACCACGGACATCAGGTCGGGCAGCAGCTCCCCGGCCAGCTTCTCCCGCGAGGCGGCCGGGATGTCGGTCCACTCGGCGGGGTCGTGCGCGTACCGCGCGAAGTAGTGCGTGGACAGCTGCTTGGCGCGGAAGGGCTTCTCGCCGATCGCGGCGACGGCCTCCTTCCGCTCGGCGGGCGAGAGGTCGGCCAGGTGCCGCGGCGGCTTCTTGGCTCCGCGGGGGGCGACGAAAGTGAGTTCTCCGGGCTTGGGCATGGTGGTACCAGTGTCGCAGACGTACGGGGAAGGGCCCGCCGTCGACCGGACGGCGGGCCCTTCCCCGTGAAATCGCCGATCAGGCCGTTCCGACGAACAGTGCCAGCAGCAGCCACACCACCGGCGCCGTCGGCAGCAGCGAGTCCAGCCGGTCCATGATGCCGCCGTGGCCCGGCAGCAGCGTGCCCATGTCCTTGATGCCCAGGTCGCGCTTGATCATGGACTCGCCGAGGTCGCCGAGCGTCGCGCTCGCCGCCACCGCCAGGCCGAGGATCAGACCCTGCCACCAGGCGCCCTCGTCGATCATGAACTCCATGCACAGCGCGCCCGCCGCCATCGCGAACGTCACCGCGCCGACCAGACCCTCCCGGGTCTTGCCGGGGCTGATCCGCGGGGCCAGCTTGTGCTTGCCGAAGCGCCAGCCGATCGCGTACGCCCCGGTGTCGCTGACCACGGTCAGGATCAGGAAGGTCAGCACCCGCTGCGCCCCGTCGTCCGCGGTCAGCAGCAGCGCCACGAAGGTCGCAAGGAACGGCACGTAGAACGCGGCGAAGACCCCCGCCGTGACGTCCTTCAGATAGCCCTCGGGCGGCTCCGTCATCCGCCAGACGAGCACCGCGAGCGCCGTCAGGGCCATCGCCACCCAGGCGCCCTCGGGGCCCCGGACGTAGCCGGCGACGACCATCGCCGCGCCGCCGACCGCGAGCGGGACCAGCGGAGCCTTGATCGCCTTGCGTTCCTGGAGGCGGGAGACGAGCTCCCACAGGCCGACGACCACGGCGACCGCTATCACCCCGACGAACGCCGGCTTCCAGATGAACAGCGACGCGATGATGACGGCACCGAGACCGACCCCGACCCCTATGGCCGCGCCCAGGTCGCGGCCCGCGCTCTTCTTCTGCCGTGGCTCCGGCGGCGGAGGCGGGGTGGGGCTGGACATGGGCTCCTGCGGGTGCTCGTGCGGCGTCTCGTCACGGAACAGGGGACCGCTCGGGTGAGCGGCCCCCCGGTCGTGACCGTCCTGGAATCCGCCGGCGGGAACGTCGGGCACGATGGGCATGGGCCGAGTCTGCGCCGCCTGATGCCGATCGTATGCGGGACCCGCCGGGGCGGGCCCCTGGTCGGGTCCCCCACGGCCGGAACCGGCCGGGGCCCCCCAGGAAGAGTCGTTCATCAGACCTCGAGCAGCTCGGCTTCCTTGTGCTTGAGCAGCTCGTCCACCTGCGCGACGTACTTCGCGGTGGTGTCGTCGAGCTCCTTCTCGGCGCGGCGGCCCTCGTCCTCGCCGACCTCGCCGTCCTTGACGAGCTTGTCGATGGTCTCCTTGGCCTTGCGGCGCACCGAGCGGATCGAGATCTTCGAGTCCTCGGCCTTGCCCTTGGCGACCTTGATGTACTCCCGGCGGCGCTCCTCGGTCAGCTCGGGGAACACCACCCGGATGATGTTGCCGTCGTTGCTCGGGTTGACCCCGAGGTCCGAGTCCCGGATGGCCTGCTCGATGTTGCGCAGGGCGCTCTTGTCGAACGGCGTCACCACGGCCATGCGCGGCTCCGGGACGGAGAAGGACGCCAGCTGGTTGATGGGGGTGATGGCACCGTAGTAGTCGGCCACGATCTTGTTGAACATCGCCGGGTGCGCACGGCCGGTGCGGATCGCGGCGAAGTCCTCCTTGGCGACCACGACGGCCTTCTCCATCTTCTCCTCGGCCTCGAGGAGGGTCTCTTCGATCACCACTTGCTCCTGCGTGTCGTCGCGTTGTGTCCTGCACGGTGTACGACCGGCAGGGCTCTGTCCATCCCCTTGCGGGGCGGTTCCCCGGTTCGGGTCAGGCCCGGGTGCCCTGGTCGCTCACGAGCGTGCCGATCTTCTCACCCTTCACCGCGCGAGCGATATTGCCCTCGGTGAGCAGTTCGAAGACGAGGATCGGGAGGTTGTTGTCCCGGCACAGGGTGATGGCGGTGGCGTCGGCGACCTTGAGGTCGCGGGAGATCACCTCGCCGTATTCGAGGGCGTCGAACTTGACCGCGTCGGGGTTGGCCTTCGGGTCGGAGTCGTAGACGCCGTCCACGCCGTTCTTGCCCATGAGCAGGGCCTCGGCGTCGATCTCCAGGGCGCGCTGGGCGGCGGTGGTGTCCGTGGAGAAGTACGGCATGCCCATGCCCGCACCGAAGATGACCACGCGGCCCTTCTCCAGGTGGCGCACGGCGCGCAGCGGGATGTACGGCTCGGCGACCTGGCCCATGGTGATGGCGGTCTGGACGCGGGAGTCGATGCCCTCCTTCTCCAGGAAGTCCTGGAGGGCGAGGCAGTTCATCACCGTGCCGAGCATGCCCATGTAGTCGGAACGGGCCCGGTCCATGCCGCGCTGCTGGAGCTCGGCACCGCGGAAGAAGTTGCCTCCGCCGATCACGATCGCGATCTCCGCGCCGTCGCGGACGACGGCCGCGATCTCACGCGCGATGGCGTGCACGACGTCGGGGTCGACGCCCAGGCCGGTGCCGCCGGAGAAGGCTTCTCCGGACAGCTTCAGCATGTAGCGGCCGACCTTCTTGCCGTTGTTGTCGTCGCCCTGTACGGCGCCCTGGTTCATGGAGATCTCCTCGTGCACATACGAAGGAGGCCATTGCCTTGGGTCCTCTCGGTATCCCGTACGGCAATGGCCTCCTCGTCAGATCTGCGGTCGTCCTGCGCGTGCGCGGCCGACTGCTTCAGACCCTACCGGGGTCCGGTGTCCGTCGCTGTTCGCGTACGGACTCAGATGCCGACCTTGATGCGGGTGAAGCGCTTCAGGGTGACACCGGCCTCGTCCAGGACCTTCTGGACGGACTTCTTGTTGTCCAGGGCGTACGGCTGGCCGAGCAGCGTGGCGTCCTTGAAGAAGCCGTTGACGCGACCCTCGACGATCTTGGCGATCGCGGCCTCGGGCTTGCCCTCGGCGCGGGTGGTCTCCTCGGCGATGCGACGCTCGGACTCGACGACCTCGGCCGGGATGTCCTCCTTGGTGAGGTACTTCGGCGCGAAGGCGGCGATGTGCTGGGCGACACCCTTGGCGACGTCGGCGTCGGCCTTGTCGAACTCGACGAGGACACCGATCTGCGGCGGGAGGTCCGGCATCGTGCGGTGCATGTACGCGTAGACGAAGCCGTCGGCGTACTGCGCGAAGCGGTCGAGGACGATCTTCTCGCCGAGGTTGGCGTTGGCCTCGTCGACGAACGCCTGGACGGTCTTGCCGGCCTCGATCTCGGAGGCGAGCAGGGCCTCGATGTCGGCCGGAGCGGTGGCGGCGACGTGCTTGGCCAGCTCGGCGGCGACGGCCTGGAACTTGTCACCCTTGGCGACGAAGTCCGTCTCGCACTTCAGCTCGACGAGGACGCCGGAGGTGTTGTCGTCGGCGATGAGGGAGACCACGGCGCCGTTCTCGGCAGAGCGGCCCTCGCGCTTGGCGACGCCCTTCTGACCCTTGATACGGAGCGCCTCGACGGCCTTGTCGACGTTGCCGTCGGCCTCGTCCAGGGCCTTCTTGCAGTCCATCATGCCGGCGCCGGTGAGCTCGCGGAGCTTCTTGACGTCAGCGGCGGTGTAGTTCGCCATGAGTCTGTTTCTCTCTCGAAGTCTGAAAGATCGGGCGGGTCCACGGGTGGACGGCGGGGGCTTCGTGGGCCCCCGCCGTCGTCACCCGAAGGTCCTGGAGGGTCAGGCCTGCTCGGCGTCCGCGGCCGGAGCCTCGGCGGCGGCCTCGGCCGGGGCGGCCTCGGCGGCGGGGGCCTCGGCGGCCTCGTCGGCCTTCTTCTCGCCCTCGAGCAGGTCGCGCTCCCACTCGGCGAGCGGCTCGCCCTGGGCCTTCTCGCCCGGCTTCGAGTCGCCGGTCGCGGCGCCGGAGCGGGCGATGAGGCCCTCGGCGACGGCGTCGGCGATCACGCGGGTGAGCAGGGTGACGGAGCGGATCGCGTCGTCGTTGCCCGGGATCTTGTAGTCGACCTCGTCGGGGTCGCAGTTGGTGTCGAGGATCGCGACGACCGGGATGTGGAGCTTGCGCGCCTCACCGACGGCGATGTGCTCCTTCTTGGTGTCGACGATCCAGACGGCGCTGGGCACCTTCTGCATCTCGCGGATACCACCGAGGGTCTTCTCCAGCTTGGCCTTCTCGCGGGAGAGGACCAGGAGCTCCTTCTTGGTGAGACCCGAGGCGGCGACGTCCTCGAAGTCGATCTGCTCGAGCTCCTTGAGGCGCTGCAGACGCTTGTAGACGGTGGAGAAGTTGGTGAGCATGCCACCGAGCCAACGCTGGTTGACGTACGGCATGCCGACACGCGTCGCCTGCTCGGCGATGGCCTCCTGGGCCTGCTTCTTCGTACCGACGAACATGATGGAGCCGCCGTGCGCGACGGTCTCCTTGACGAACTCGTAGGCGCGGTCGATGTACGACAGCGACTGGAGCAGGTCGATGATGTAGATGCCGTTGCGCTCGGTGAAGATGAAGCGCTTCATCTTCGGGTTCCAGCGACGGGTCTGGTGACCGAAGTGGACGCCGCTCTCCAGCAGCTCCCGCATCGTGACGACGGCCATGGCCATCTCCTTGGTTTTCTCGGTTTTGTGTTCCTGACGCCCCGGCGCGCCATGCCCCAGAGGGACCGAAAGGCGCTGCCACCCGCCTGAGAGACAGGTGGCGGGGCGTGCGAAGTCGACCCGGTGACCCGAGTCGCCATAGGAAGTGTACGGGACCCCGGGAGCACTGGGTGACGGCGCTGTCCACAACGGGCGAACGATCCACAGATGCCGGCCGTGCCTCTCGGGCCCCGGGCGGCCGGGGGAGCCTTCCCCCATGCCTCTGACGACCCTGTTCCTCGCCCTGGCCCTCCTGTGGCCGGTGGGCCCGCCCCCGCCGGAGATCCTCCGCGGCTGGCTCCCCCCGGCCGGCCCGTACGCCGCCGGTCACCGCGGTGTCGACCTCGCCGCGCCCCCGGGCGCCCCGGTGCTCGCCCCGGCCGCGGGCACGGTCACCTTCGCGGGCCCGGTGGGCGGCCGCGGCGTCGTCACCCTCACCCTGTCGGGCACGGGCGCTCCCCCGCTGCGCACGACCTTCGGCCCGGTGGCCCCGCTGGTGCGGCCCGGGACCCGGGTGTCGCCGGGCACGCCGATCGCCCGGGTCGCGGAGGGCGCCCACTGCCCCGTGTCCTGCCTCCACTGGGGTCTCCTCAGGGGCGAGGAGTACCTGAACCCCCTCCTCTTGACGAGAAGGGCCCCGTCGCGCCTGCTTCCGCTCCCCGCCGGCTGAGGGACGCCCTGCCGGTCGAGGGGCACCCGGCCGATCGGCCGGGGGGCGCCCCGTCGATCAGGCCCGGGGGCCGGCGACGCCGTGGAGGGCCATCGTGACCGCCGCCTCGGCGATGTCCGCGGGGTCTTCGGCCGCGCCGAGCTCGATGCGGCGGACGGCGGCGTCGACGACGCCCTGGAGGAGCATGGCGCCCAGGCGGGGCTGGGGCTGGCCCAGGGCGGCGAGGGCCTCGACGATCATGGCGACGAGGCCGCCGTGGGCCGCGCGGATCTTCTCGCGGGCGCCGTCGTCCAGTTCGCTCGCCGAGATGGCGACGACGGCCCGGTGGCGCCGGTCCCCGACGAGGCCGAGCTGGGTGCGGACGTACGCCTCGACCTTGCCGCGCGGCGTCTCGGCGCCGGCCATGGCGGCCTCGACCTCGGCGGCCCAGACGGGGAAGTCGACGGCGCAGAGCTCTTCCACGACGGCGGCGCGGGACCGGAAGTACTCGTAGACCGACGAGCGGGCCAGGCCCGTGCGCTCGGCGAGGGCGGGGAAGGTCAGCGCCTCCGTACCCCCCTCGGACAGCAGGGAACGCGCGGCGTCCAGGAGGGCGCCGCGCTGCATCGTCCGGTGCTCGGCCACCGAGGCCGCTCGAATCCTGGGCACGGCTCCACTGTACGACCGGGCGCAAGGTCAGCGGCCGACGTCGGCCAGCTTCGCGCGGAGCTGCAGGACGGACTTGGTGTGGATCTGGCTGACGCGGCTCTCGGTGACGCCGAGGACGTGGCCGATCTCGGCGAGGGTCAGGCCCTCGTAGTAGTAGAGCGTGACGACGGTCTTCTCCCGTTCGGGGAGCGTGTTGATGGCGCGGGCGAGCAGTCGGCGCAGCTCTCGGTCCTCGGCGACCTCGACGGGGTTGTCGGCGGCCGTGTCCTCCAGGGTGTCCATGAGGGAGAGGCGGTCGCCGCCCTCGCCTCCGACGTGCAGCAGCTCCTCCAGGGCGACCACGTTCGCCAGGGACAACTGGCTGAAGACGGCGTGCAGTTCCTCCAGCGTGATGTCCATCTCCGCGGCGACCTCGCTCTCGGAGGGGGTGCGCCGGAGCTGGGCCTCGAGGGTGGCGTAGGCGCGCTCGACGTTGCGGGCCTTCTGGCGGACCGAGCGCGGGATCCAGTCCAGGGCGCGGAGTTCGTCGATCATGGCGCCGCGGATGCGGGTGATGGCGTACGTCTCGAACTTGATCGCGCGCTCGACGTCGAACTTCTCGATGGCGTCGATGAGGCCGAAGACCCCGGAGGAGACGAAGTCGGCCTGCTCCACGTTGGACGGCAGCCCCACGCTGACCCGTCCGGCGACGTATTTGACGAGCGGCGAGTAGTGCAGGATCAGCTGCTCCCGCAGCCGCTCGTCGCCGGTGTCCTTGTACGAGCGCCACAGCTCGTCGAGTGAGGTCGGTGCGGACGGCCGCACGGTGCCCCGGGCTGCTGGGGGCACCGCAGCGCGGTCAGACCCGGAGGTGTGCTGGGGCATGCGTTGCCTTGAGCCGTTCTGCTGTCGGGTGTGTCGGTGCGGGTGTCCTGGAGGGAATCCTGGTGAGCGTAGCGTGAGTGGACTGTCGCGGTGTGCGAACACCGGCGGATCGCGCCGCTCCGGGTGGACGCCGTCGACCACGTCTTCGAACCGGGGCCGTGGCGCGTGTCGGCCCCCCGGACGCGGCCGAGAGAACTCGGTTGTTCATCTCCATCACCCTTTCACCCGAATGCTCCAGGTCAAGGACCGCCTCGCCGCGCGTTCGACGCTTCTGTGGCGGTGTTCGTCAACCTCCATCCCTCCCCGTACCGCTCGACGAAGCCGAGCGAGTGGAGTTCGTACAGCTTGGCGAGGGTGTCGTCGGGGGTGGTTCCGGCGCGGCGGGCGATGACGGTGGTGGGTGTGGGGCCGCGGGCGGGGAGCGCTTCGAGGACGTGCGCGGCGGCGGGGGCGAGCAGGTCGCGGGGCAGGACGGGGCCCCGGCGCGCGGGGGCGAGCTGGCCGATGTCGCCCACGAGTTCGACGATCTCGTCGGCGTCGGTGACGAGGGTGGCGTCGCCGCGCAGGAGCTCGTGGACGCCGGCGGAGAGTGCGCTGGTGACGGGGCCGGGGACGCCCATGGTGTGGCGGCCGAGGCGCCCGGCGGCGCGTGCGGTGACGAGGGAGCCGCTGCGGTGCCGGGCCTCGACGACGACCGTGCCCCGGGTGAGGGCGGCGATGACGCGGTTGCGGAGGATGAAGCGGCTGGGCGTGGGGTGGCTGTCGGGCGGCAACTCGCCGACGACGAGGCCCTGTTCCGCGATGCGCCGGATGAGCCGGTCGTGGCCGCGGGGGTAGGGGGTGTCGACGCCGCAGGCGAGGACAGCGACGGTGGCGCCGTCGGCGGCGAGGGCGCCCCGGTGGGCGGCGCCGTCGATGCCGTAGGCGGCTCCGGAGACGACGACCCAGCCCTTTCGGCTGAGACCGGCGGCGAGGTCGGCGGCGGTGTGGGCGCCGTACGGGGTGCAGGCGCGGGCGCCGACGAGGGCGACGGAGCGCAGGGCCCAGGTGCGCAGGTCGGCCGGGCCGCGGACCCAGAGGCCGAGGGGGCGGGCGTCTCCGAGGTCGTCGAGTTGACGTGGCCATTCGGGGTCGCCGGGGACGAGGAAGCGGCCGCCGAGGCCGTGGACGGTGTCGAGGTCGTGGGCGGGGCGGGCGGCGGTGGCGCGTCGTCGCCAGGAGGCGACGCGCTCGGCTCCGGTGCCGGGGAAGGGGGAGGTGTCGTCCCCGGCGCGGAGCAGGCGGTCGAGGAAGCCGGTGGCGCCGTACCGGCGGAGCCACCGGCCGGCGTGTTCGTCGCCGGGCTCGACGGCGCGGCTGAGGGTGGCGCGGGCCAGGTGCTCCTCGGTGGGGGCGCTCGGGGCGGTGGGAGTGGTCGGGGCGGCGGGAGCGCTCGGGGCGGCCGGGACGGTGGGGCTGGTCGGGGCGGCCGGGGTCGTGGGAGTGGGCTCGGTGGTCATGCGCGCTCCCCCGCTCCGACGGGCACGCCGCGGGCGACGCCGGTGCGCAGTTCGAGGGCGAGGGCGACGTCCTGGCTGTCGGGCCGGTCGTGTCCGGCGAGGTCGGCGACGGTCCAGGCGACGCGGAGGACCCGGTCGAGGCCGCGGGCGGTGAGCAGTCCGCGCTCGACGTCGCGCTCGGCGGTGGCGAGGGCTCCGGGGGCGGCGAGGTGGCGGGTGCGGAGCTCGTGTCCGGGGATCTCGCTGTTCACCCTCCAGGGGGTGCCGGCGAGGCGGGCGGCGGCCCTGGTCCGGGCCTCGTGGACCCGGGCGGCGACGACGGCGGTGGTCTCGCCCCGGCCGCCCTGTCCGAGGAGGTCGGCGCGGGTGACGGGTTCGACTTCCACGCGGAGGTCGACGCGGTCGAGCAGGGGTCCGGAGAGCCGTGCCTGGTAGCGGCGGACGAGGGAGGCGGGGCATTCGCATCCGGCGCCGTACAGCGTGTGCCGGCCGCAGGGGCAGGGGTTGGCGGCGAGGGCGAGGAGGAAGCGGGCGGGGAGGCGGACGACGCCGGCGGCTCGGGCGATGACGACGTGCCCGGATTCGAGGGGCTGGCGGAGCGCGTCGAGGGCCTTGCCGGAGAACTCCGGGGCTTCGTCCAGGAACAGGACGCCACGATGGGCCAGGGACACCGCGCCGGGCCTGGGGAGGCCGTTCCCGCCGCCCACGAGGGACTGCATGGTCGCGGAGTGGTGGGGTGCGCAGTAGGGGGCGCGGCGGACGAGGGGCTCGCCGGGCGGGAGGATGCCGGCGACGGAGTGGACGGCGCTGACTTCCAGGGACTCCTGTCGGGTGAGGGGCGGGAGGATGCCGGGGAGGCGCTCGGCCAGCATGGTCTTCCCCGCGCCCGGCGGGCCGGAGAGGAGCAGGTGGTGGCCGCCCGCCGCGGCGACCTCCAGGGCGAGGCGGGCCCGGTGCTGGCCGGCGACGTCGGCGAGGTCGGGCCCTTCGGCGGGTGCGGCGGCGAGTCCGGTGCCGATGCCGGCGCCGGGGACGAGGAGGCCGGCGAGCATGGCGTCGGGCCGGCCTTTCTCGTCGGCTTCCTCGTCGGGGACGGGTTCGTCGGTGAGGACGGCGATCAGCTGGCGGAGGGTGCGGACGCCGAGGACGGAGACGCCGGGGACGAGCGAGGCCTCGCCGGCGGTCTGTTCGGGGACGACGACCTGGCCGTATCCGGCTTCGGCGGCGGCGAGGACGGCGGGCAGGATGCCCCGGACGGGCCGGACGCGTCCGTCGAGGCCGAGTTCGCCGATGAGGACGAGGTCGGCGATGGCCCGCGGGTCGATCCGCTCGGCGGCACCGAGCACGGCGGCGGCGACGGCCAGGTCGAATCCGCTGCCGCCCTTGGGGACGGAGGCCGGGCTGAGGCCGACGGTCAGCTTCTTCTGGGGCCATTCGGCGCCGGAGTTGACCACGGCGGCGCGGACCCGGTCGCGGCTCTCGCTGAGGCTCTTGTCGGGGAGGCCGACGAGGGTGAAGGCGGCGACGCCCGGTTCGAGGTCGGCCTGGACCTCGACGACGACGCCCTCGACGCCGACGAGGGCGACGGAGCAGGTGCGGGCGAATCCCATCAGGCCACCCCCTGGGCGTGGGTGAGGACGGGGGCGCCCTTGCGCGGCAGGACGATGCCGACGAGGTCGATGCGGACGCCGCCGGCGGGGGCCGGGGTGTCGTTGCGGTCGAGCCAGCAGGCGGCGAGGCGGCGGAGCCGCTCGGCCTTGCGGGGCGTGACGGCGGCCATCGGGTGCTCGTAGGGGCCGTCGCGTCGGGTCTTGACCTCGCAGATGACGAGGGTGTCGCCGTCGCGGGCGACGATGTCGATCTCGCCGGTCCGGCCGCAGCGCCAGTTGCGGGCGAGGACGTGCATGCCGGTCGCGGTGAGCCGGCGGGTCGCCAGCTCCTCCCCGTACCGTCCGAGGGCTTGGGTCCTGTTCATGGGGTACCACCTCCGTCACCGAATGTGACGGAGCCCGGTGGACCGCGTGCGGCGCTGTGGACGGGCCGGGGGCTGTGGAGAACCCGGTCACCCCTGAGGGTGGTTTCTGCGGGTGGGGCGGGGGGGCGGCCTCAGCTGCCGGGGAGTTCGAGGTCGCTCTTGTTGAGCTCCTCGATGTTCACGTCCTTGAAGGTCAGGACGCGGACCTGCTTGACGAACCTGGCGGGCCTGTACATGTCCCAGACCCAGGCGTCGGCCATGCTGACCTCGAAGAACACTTCGCCCTGCACCGAGTGCACCTGCATCTCGTAGTCGTTGGTGAGGTAGAAGCGTCGCTCGGTCTCGATCACGTATTTGAACAGCCCGACGACGTCGCGGTACTCCCGGTAGAGCTTCAGCTCCATCTCGGTCTCGTACTTCTCGAGGTCCTCGGCGCTCATGGCATGTTCCCCTTCAGCCGTGCGTCCCCCTATTGTGCGCCAGTCGTACGCGCCCCTAAACGATTTCCGGGGCGAGAACCACCGGCGCACCCGGAGGTCCCTCGTCGAGCAGCGTGCGCAGCAACTCGGCGAGTCTGGTCGGGTACACCGTCTCACGGGCCGCCGACAGTTCGGCGGAGGTCCACCATCTCAGCCCCGCGAGGCTCCGGGTCTCGAGCTCCGTGAGGGCCTGCGGCCGGAGTACGGCCTCCGTCCCCCGGACGCGGGCCAGGTAGTACCACTCGTCCTGGTCCCAGCGGCGCCCGTCGAAGGGGAAGGAGCAGTACCGCTTCCAGAGCACGGGGCCGAGGTCGACCTCGGTGATGCCGGTCTCCTCCGCGAGTTCGCGCAGCGCCGCCTCCTCCCGGGTCTCGTCGCCCTCCACGCCGCCGCCGGGGGTGAACCACCAGGCGTCGTCCGGGTCGTCGGGTTCGTGGCCGTGCAGGAGCAGGATGCGGTCGTCCGGGTCGAGCAGGACGACGCGCGCGACCCGCCGCCGTCCGGAGTCCGCTTCCGGTACGGGGCCCCGGTCCGCCGAGGGCCCCGGCCCCGAGGTCTCCGCGTCCGTCATGCCCCCACCTTCTCGCGCGCGCCGGGCCGCGGCCCGGCGGACCGGCGGGTCAGGCGGCCCGCCACCGGTCCGTACGCCGCCCCCACGAGGATCAGGGCGGTGCCGGTCGCGACGGCCGTGAGGAGTGCCTTGAAGGGGCCCGGCCGCGAGATGCCGCCCGGGAGGCCGGCGAAGCCCGTGGGCGGCTCCAGGAGCCCCTTCGCGGGCCAGACGACGGCGTCGACCCTGCCGACGACCGTGGAACGGGGCACGGAACCCTGGCCGGCCTCCTCCATGTGCGTACGGGAGTCGAGCGAGGTGTGCCGGTCGTCGCCGAGCAGGAAGAGGTTGCCCCGGGGGACGGTCACGGAGAACTCCTGGCCCGAGGCGACCGTGCGGCCGCCGGGTCCGGGCCGCAGGTACGGCTCGTCGACGGGCTCGCCGTTCACGGTGAGCCGCCCGTCCCGGTCGCAGCAGGCGACGGTGTCGCCGCCGACGGCGGCGACCCGCTTGACCATGGGCGAGGAGCCCCAGAGGGGGTCCGTGAAGACGACGACGTCACCGCGCCGCACCTCGTCGCCGTCGATCCGCTGGGCGAGGATCTTGGACCCGACGTCGAGCGTCGGGGTCATGGAGTCGGTGGGGACGGTGTACGGCTGGTAGAGCACGGCCCCCCAGACGAACCCGCCGAGGAAGAGCACACAGCCGACGGCCACGGCCAGCCCCGACAGCACGCTGCCGAGGCGGCCGCGGCCGCCCTTGGTCCGTATGGTTCCGCTCATGTGCGCACCCCGCAGGTCTGTCGGCGGACCGCGGGTCTGTCGACGGTCCGGGACGGCACCCTACCCGCGGGTCGCTACTCGGCGGTATGCCGTGCGGCCTGCTTCTTCCGGCGCCACAGCACCAGCGGGAGCGCTCCGGCGAGACCGGCCGCTCCGGCGGGGACGGCGGCCATGGCCTTGTTGAGCGCGGGCTGGTCGAAGACGTCGGGCACGGGGAGCGTGGCCCAGCGGGTGACCGGCCAGGCGATCACGACGGCACGGCCCACGACCTCGTCGTTCGAGACGGTGCCGCCGCCGGGGAGCTGCTGGTGGAAGCGGGAGTCCAGCGAGTTCTGCCGGTTGTCGCCCATGACCCAGATCCGGCCCTCGGGGACCTTGATCGGGCCGAAGGAGTCCTGACAGGGCACCGCGCCGGGGGCGAGGTACGCGCTCTCGTCCAGCGCCACGCCGTTGAGGACGACCTTGCCGCCCTCCTTGCAGGAGACGGTGTCGCCGCCGACCGCGATGACGCGCTTGATGAGGTCCTTCTCCTCGGCGGAGGGCATGAGGCCGATGAAGCTGAGGAACTTCTGCACCACGTTCGGCCGGGGCGCCTCCTGGCCCTCCAGCCAGCCGCCCGGGTCGTGGAAGACGACGACCTCGCCGCGCTCGGGCTCGGAGCCGAACCAGGGGGTCAGCTTGTCGACGAGCACCCGGTCGCCCTTCTGGAGGGTGTTCATCATCGATTCCGAGGGGATCGAGAACGCCTGCACCAGGAAGGTCTTGATCAGCAGGGCGAGCACCAGGGCGACGCCGACGAGGAGGGGCAGCTCCTTCCAGAAGGAACGCTGCTTCTTCGGGGGCCTGCCGGGCCCGCGGACCGCTTCGTCGTCGCCGTCGCCCGGCGTCCCGTCGCCCGGCGGCCGCGCCTGCTCGTCACCCTTCACGTCGCCACCCGTCGTGTCCTCGCCGAAGGCCCCGCCGGCCCTCTTCTCCGGCTCATCGTGTCCGGATCGTGCGCCGACGGCCAAATCCCCCACATCCACTCCTCAGTCCGTGCGAACGCCGGCCCCGGGTCAGGGACAGGCCCACCACTCCCATAACGAGCAGAAGTTCCGCAGGGGTCGGGAGCCCGGGCAATCCGTTCAGATTGCGCGAGGACACACTATGCGACGGACCTGACGCGGTCCCGGCACCGGCTCCGCCGTCCGGCACGGCGGAGAACGTCTCCCGCTGTTCCAGTGTGCGCCAGTGCCCGAAGGGCCAGGCGATCACCACCGCACGCCCGACGACCTGCTCCTCGGAGACGGTGCCGTGGTCCTTCTCGTCGAGGTGGAAGCGCGAGTCGGCCGAGTCGGAGCGGTGGTCGCCCATGACGAAGACGCGGCCCTGCGAGACCTTCACCTCGAAGGGGATCTTCGACGGCGGGTTCCCGGGATGCAGGTACGGCTCGTCGAGCGGCACGCCGTTGACGCTGATCCGCCCGTCCTCGCCGCAGCAGCGGACGGTGTCGCCGCCGACGGCGACCACCCGTTTGATGAGGTCGCGGTCGTCGGCCGAGGGCAGCAGGCCGATGAAGGTCAGGGCCTGCTTGAACTGCTTGACGCCGATCGGGTCGTCGGCGGCCGGCGCGGCCTCCTGCTGGAGCCAGTTGCCGGGGTCCTTGAAGACGACGACGTCGCCGCGCTGCGGGTGCGAGCCGAACCAGGGCGTGAGCTTGTCGACGAGGACCCGGTCGTCGATCCGGATCGTCTGCTCCATGGAGCCGGAGGGGATGACGAACGCCTGGACCAGGAAGGTCTTGAGGACGAGCGCGATGAGCACGGCCACCGTGATCAGGACCGGGATCTCCCGGATCGCGGAGCGCTGCCGGCGCCGCTTGACCTTCCGGGCGAGTCTGCGGCGCTCGGCCCGTCCGGGCAGGGCCGCGCCCTGCCCGGCGGCGGGCCCGCCGGGCGGACGGCCCCGGCTACCCATGGGGCCCCGCTCCGTGTCCGCCGGCCGGCGGGGCCGGTACGGCGGCGAAGGCGTCGGTGCCGGGCACGGTGGACCAGCGGCCGAAGGGCCAGGCGATCCAGTCGGCGCGGCCGACGACCCTGTCGACGGGGACCATGCCGCCGCCGGCGCTGCCGAGGTGGTCGCGGGAGTCGCTGGACTGGCTGCGGTGGTCGCCCATCACCCAGAGCCTGCCCGGCGGGACGACGATGTCGAAGGGCACGCTGGAGGGGCGGTCGCCGAGCATCACGTACCGCTCCTCGACGGGGACGCCGTTGACGGTGATCCGGCCGTCCTTGTCGCAGCAGACGACCCGGTCGCCGCCGGTGCCGACGACCCGCTTCACGAAGTCGGTCTCGTCCGGCTCGGCGAGGCCGAGGGCGGCCGCCCCGTCGTGCAGGAGTCCGGTGACCGGATTGTCACGGGGCTGCTCGTCCACGAAGGACCCGGTGCCGTCGAAGACGACGACGTCGCCCCGGGCGGGCTCGTTGCCGAAACGGTACGCCAGCTTGTTCACGAGGATCCGGTCGCCGACCTGGAGCGTCGGCTCCATGGAGCCGCTGGGGATCAGGAACGGCTGGATGACGAAGTGGCTCAGGAGCAGCAGGAAGGCCACGCAGGCGCCGCCCACGAGGGCGGTGCGCCGCCAGGAGGGGCCGGGGCGCCGCTCTTCGGCCGCCGCGGACTCCAGGGGTTCCTCGGCCGCCGCGGACTCCAGGGGCCCTTCGGCCGCCGCGGGCCCCGCGGGCCCTTCGCGCCCGGAGTCGTCGGGAACGCGCGCGGAGCGCGACCCCTCCTCCGTGTCGGAAGAGGGATCGCGCTCCGTGTGCTGTGCTTCGGTGTCCATCGCCGGCAAAGCCTATCCGGCCTGTCCGTGCGGGGAATCGAAAGCGTGGGGCGTGCCGGGAGCCGGGGCTCAGCGGTCGCGCTTCTCCTTGATCTTGGCAGCCTTGCCGCGCAGCTCGCGCAGGTAGTAGAGCTTGGCGCGACGGACGTCACCGCGGGTCACGAGCTCGATCTTCTCGAAGATCGGGGAGTTCACCGGGAAGGTGCGCTCGACGCCGACGGAGAACGAGACCTTGCGGACCGTGAAGGTCTCGGAGACGCCCGAGCCCTGACGGCGGATGACGACACCCTTGAACTGCTGGATGCGGGAGCGGTTGCCCTCGATGACGCGCACGTGGACGTTCACGGTGTCGCCGGGACGGAAGGCGGGGAGGTCGGAGCGGAGCGAACCCGCGTTGACCTGGTCGAGCAGGGAGGCCATGGAGGTCTCTTTCCTCGCTGATGCCACAGGTCATCAGCGGTACGTTCGAATGATTCGGGGCGTCGTACGTCTCCGGCGGCGTCGTTCCCCCTGTGGCAGGGGCGCGCGCCGGACGGACGACAGCGGCCTATTCTTCCACGCCCTCGACCTTGCGCCAAAATCGGCCGCCGGGCTCGGGCGCCCACCCCATCATCGAGAGGACCTCGCGGTCCTTCTTGTCGAAGGCGGCGGGGTCGCAGCGTTCGATGAGGTCGGGCCGGTTGGCCGCGGTGCGCCGGAAGGCCTCGTCGCGCCGCCAGCGGGCGATCTTGCCGTGGTGCCCGCTGAGGAGGACGTCGGGGATGGCCCGGCCGCGCCACTCGGGGGGCTTGGTGTAGACGGGGCCCTCCAGGAGGTTGGCCATGGCGCCGGGGGCGAAGGAGTCGTCCCGGTGGGACTCGGCGTTGCCGAGGACGCCGGGCAGCAGGCGCGCGACGGCCTCGGTGACGACGAGGACGGCCGCCTCGCCGCCGGCGAGGACGTAGTCGCCGATGGAGACCTCGTAGACCGGCATCCGGGTCGCGTACTCGTCCATGACCCGGCGGTCGATGCCCTCGTAGCGGGCCGGCGTGAAGATCAGCCAGGGCCGCTCGGAGAGCTCGACGGCGAGTTCCTGGGTGAAGGGGCGGCCGCTGGGGGTCGGGACGACGAGGACCGGGCCGTGCGCGCCGGCCTCGTAGCCGTCGGCGAGCGTCTGGTCGAGCGCGTCGCCCCAGGGCTCGGTCTTCATGACCATGCCGGGACCGCCGCCGTAGGGGGTGTCGTCCACCGTGTTGTGCCGGTCGTACGTCCAGTCGCGCAGGTGGTGCACATGGACGTCGAGCTGTCCACGCGCGCGTGCCTTGCCGACGAGGGAGACGTTCAGCGGTTCCAGGTACTCGGGGAAGATCGTGACGACGTCGAGCCTCATGCCGTCTCCTCGCCCTCGCCCTCGGAGGCGTCGCCGTCGTCCCGGGAGGAGACGATCTCGGCGCGGTCGTCGATCAGGCCGGGCGGCGGGTCGATCACGGCCCGCTGCTCCTCCAGGTCGATCTCGGTGACGATCTCCCCGACGAAGGGGATCATCAGCTCGGTGCCGTCGGGGCGCTCGACGATGAAGAGGTCCTGCGAGGGCAGGTGGGAGATCTCGGTGATCCGGCCGATCTCGGTGCCGTCGGCGAGGACGACGTCCAGGTCGATCAGCTGGTGGTCGTAGTACTCGTCCTCCTCCTCCGGCAGCTCGGTGGGGTCGACCTCGGCGATGAGGAGGATGTTGCGCAGGGCCTCGGCGCCGGTGCGGTCGCGGACGCCCTCGAAGCGCAGCAACAGCCGGCCGCTGTGGACGCGCCCGGTCTCGATGGTCAGCGGCCCGGCGGAGGCCGGGTCGGTGAGCAGGACGGCGCCGGGGCCGAGCCTGAGCTCGGGCTCGTCCGTCCGCACCTCGACGGTGACCTCGCCCTTGATGCCGTGGGCGCGGCCGACCCGCGCGACTACCAACTGCACTGCTCCACACTCTCCTGTCACACAGCTCGTACGTACGACAACGGGCCGGGGCGGGCTCTTCAGCCCTCCCCGGCCCGTGCCGGCACAACTAAGGTGATGCTGCCGACCTGCTCAGCGGACCTGGTCCACGTCGACGAGGTCGACGCGGATCCCCCGGCCGCCGATGGCACCCACGACGGTGCGCAGCGCACGCGCGGTGCGGCCGTTGCGGCCGATCACCTTGCCGAGGTCGTCGGGGTGGACCCGGACCTCCAGCACGCGGCCCCGGCGCAGGTTGCGCGAGGCGACCTGCACCTCGTCGGGGTTGTCGACGATGCCCTTCACGAGGTGCTCGAGAGCCTCCTCGAGCATGATCAGGCCTCGGTCGACTCGGTGGACGCGGCCTCGGCCTCGTCCGCCTTCTTGTCGGCCTTCTTGGCCTTCGGGGTGATGGCCTCACCCTTGTCGTCGCCGCCCTCGAGGGTCTTCGCGAACTCGTCGAACGAGGCGCGCTTCGCCTCCTTCGTGGCGGGGACGAGCAGAGCCTTCTCGGGGGCCGGCAGACCCTTGTGCTTCTGCCAGTCGCCGGTGAGCTTCAGGATGGCGAGAACCGGCTCGGTCGGCTGGGCGCCGACGGACAGCCAGTACTGCGCACGCTCGGAGTCGACCTCGATACGCGACGGGTTGTACGTCGGGTGGTAGAGGCCGATCTCCTCGATCGCGCGACCGTCACGACGGGTGCGCGAGTCGGCGACGACGATGCGGTAGTGCGGCTGGCGGATCTTACCGAGGCGCTTGAGCTTGATCTTGACTGCCACTGGAGTGGTGTCTCCTGGTCTTGACGTGGTTGGGCACTTGAGATGCCACGTGGGGTTGCGGTACTCGGATGCCCGATGGACGCGTCAGCCGGAGGAGAGAGGGGTCCTATGCGACTGTCGAGTACAGCTAGCCATTGTGCCACACGCCGCCGACTCAGTTGGCGGCGCCCACTGTCTCGGGGATGCGGAAGGGCTTGCCGCAACCGCCGCAGACGATCGGGGCCTGGGCGAGCACCGACGGCACCACGCGCACGTTCCGCCCGCAGTCGCAGACGGCCTTGACGCGCACGCCGCCGCCCGAGGAGCCGTGCCGGGCGGCCGGTCCGCGGAAGGAGCGCTTGGTGTCGGCGGCCGTGGCGACCGTGTGCGCCTTGAGGGCGCGCTGGAGCCGTTCGATGGTGGGCCGGTAGCGGCGCCTGGCCTCGGGATTGAGCGTGACCAGGGAGAAGCCGCTGCTGGCGTGCGGCTCCTCGGGATGGTCGAGGCCCATCTCCTCGGCGATCGCGAGGAATCTGCGGTTGTGGTAGCGGCCGGCGCGGGAGGTGTCGCGGACACCTCGGGCGGCGGCGATGCCGTGGACTGCCTCGTGGAGCAGTCTTTCGAAGGAGAGTTCGGCGCCGCAGGCGGACGAGGACTCTCCGATCAGGGACTCGGGCGCGGCAAGATCGGGCAGCTCGGGGTGGTGCCGCTGAATGTCGGCCCACGCCTGTGCCAGCTCTGCGGCGAGAACAGGTGGTGTCGTGCTCACGTCGCGTACAACGAGCCGAAGTGCCCCCGGGTTCCATTCCGGGGCATCCCAAATATTTTGCACGTACCCGTCAGTTGCCCTTGATGTGTCCCGACGCGGGGCCAGTGCCCCGATCTGCGGAGGAGTGCCGCAGGGCACGTCAAGCCGGTGCTTAGTGGCGCATACGCCCCGGCGCGTGGCCGCGGTGCGCGCGCCCCCGAAGGGGCGGGATCGGCCCGGGAAACCGTGGCGAGCACACTACCGGGTCCACACGCAAGGCGGCGCACCGCCCTCCTCCGGGCGAATGGTCCGGCGCGACCACTGGACGCGGCCCGGGATGCGCAGTTCCCTGACTACGGGGGGCTGTCGTCCACGTACGGATTGGGGCGCTTTCCATGACACCTACGCTCGTCCCGCACCACCCCGCGCGCGACTGGGCCGAGATCCAGGAACGGATGCTGGTCCCGCTCTACGAGGCGGTGTACGACCGCCTCGACGTGGGCGCGGGTTCCCGGCTGCTCGGCCTGGGCTGCGGCTCCGGCCTGGCCCTCCTGATGGCCGCGGCGCGGGGAGCGCGGGTCGCCGGCGTGGACCGGGACCACGCGCGCGTGGAGCTGGCGCGGGAGCGGCTGCCGGAGGGCGTCGCGGTCACGGAGGAGCCCCCGGAGGACCTGCCGTACGACGTGATCACGGCCTTCCACGCGACGGACGGGATCCTCCCCGAGCTCCGGGCACTCACCCGTACGGCCCAATCGGGCACCGCCGTCGTCCTCGCCGACTGGGGGCCGCCGGAGCGGTGCGCCACGGAGCCGGTGCTGCGGGTCGCGGCCAGGCTCGCGGACCGCGGGCCCGCCCCGGGGACCGACCTGGGCGCCCTGGTGGTCGGGGCGGGACTGCGGCCGGTCGGATCGGGCCGGGTGGCCTGCCCCTTCGGGTACGCGGACGGGGCCAGCGCGGTGCGCGGGCTGCTGTCGACGGGCGCCTTCGACGAGGCCGTCCGCGCGACGGAGCCCTCGCAGGTGGAGAAGGAGATCGAGGAGGCGCTCGCCCCGTACGTCCGCCCGGACGGGACGGTGTGGATGCCGAACGTCTTCCGGTACGTGGTCACCAGGGTGCCGTAGTCCGTCAGGTCCGGAGCCGGGACGCCGGCTCCGGAATTCGGGATCCGGGATCCGGGATCCGGGATCCGGCCCCTCCCTCAGTCCTCCCCCTCCCCCTCCCCCGCCCTCCGGCGCACGATGCCCGCCGCGCGGTAGGCCGCGTCCTCCTCCAGGGTCTCGTTGGCGAGGAGGGCCTCGGCCAGGGCCTCCAGCTGGTCGCGGTGCTCGCGGAGCTGCCGCACCGCGCTCTCGTAGCACTCGTCGACGATGCGGCGCATCTCCTCGTCGACGGTGTCGAGGGTGGTGGGGGCGGCGGAGAGTCCGTAGGCCTGCTGGGCGTCGCTCGGGATGGCGGTGAGGCGGCCGACGCGTTCGCTCATGCCCCAGCGGCCCGCCATGCCCCGGGCGATGTTGGTGACCTGTTCGAGGTCGCTCTCGGCGCCGGTGGTGACGACGCCGAAGACGACCTGCTCGGCCGCCATCCCGCCGAGGGCGCCGATGATCCGGCCGCGCAGGTAGTCCTCGGTGTAGGCGTACTTGTCGGCGTCGGGGGTCGACAGGGTGACGCCGAGGGCCCGGCCGCGCGGCACGATGGTGATCTTGCGGACCGGGTCGGCGCCGGGCTGGAGCATGCCGAGCAGGGCGTGCCCGCTCTCGTGGTACGCGGTCCGGCGCCGCTCCTCCAGGGGCATCACGAGGGGACGTTCGGCGCCGAGCTGGACCTTCTCCAGGGCGTCGGACAGATCGGACTGGGTGACGGCCTTCTGGTCGCGCTTGACCGCGAGGAGGGCGGCCTCGTTGGCGAGGTTGGCGAGCTCGGCGCCGGTCATGCCGGGGGTGGTCCGGGCGACGTGCTCCAGGTCGACGTTCTGGGCGAGCGGGATCTCCCGCGTGTGGATCCTCAGGATGGCCTCGCGGCCTCCCCGGTCGGGCGGGTTGACGTGGACGATCCGGTCGAAGCGGCCCGGCCGGGTGAGGGCCGGGTCGAGGACGTCGGCGCGGTTGGTGGCGGCGAGGACGATGACCCCCTCGGAGCCGGTGAAGCCGTCCATCTCGGTGAGGATCTGGTTGAGGGTCTGCTCGCGCTCGTCGTGCCCGCCCATCCCGGAGCCGCCGCCCCGGGCCCGGCCGATGGTGTCGATCTCGTCGATGAAGATGATCGCGGGGGCGACCTTGCGGGCCTCGGCGAACAGCTCGCGGACGCGGGAGGCGCCGACGCCCACGATCATCTCGATGAACTCGGAGGCGGAGGCCGAGAAGAACGGCACTCCGGCCTCGCCCGCGACGGCCCTGGCCAGCAGGGTCTTGCCGGTGCCGGGAGGCCCCGCGAGGAGCACGCCGCGGGGCATCTTGGCGCCCATCTCGCGGTAGGCCTGCGGGTTCTTCAGGAAGTCGACGACGTCGTTGAGCTCGCCCTCGACCTCGTCGATGCCGGCGACGTCCTCGAAGGTGGTGCGCTTGCCGCCCTCCAGCTCGACCGGTTTCGGCGGCTGCTTGCGGCCGAGCATGCCGCCCGCGCCGCCCATGCCCGCGCTCATCCGGCGGGCGATGAACACCCACAGCACGACGAGCAGCAGCATCGGAGCCAGCGAGATCAGGAGGTTGGCGAGGAAGCTGCGCTCCTGGACGACGGGCCGGGCGGTGACGACGACGTTCTGTTTGGTCAGCTGCGCCCAGAGGTCGTCGTCGGCGAAGGCCGGCCGCTGGGTCTGGAACTTGGTGTAGTCGCCCTCGCCGTCGGGGACGGGCTGCTTGTTCTTCAGCTGCCCCTGGATCGCGTCGCCCTTGGAGTAGATCTTGGTGACGTTCCCCGCCGCGACCTGCTTGTCGAACTCGGTGTACGAGATCGTCGGCCCGTCGCCCTCGTTGAAGAACGACAGCACGAGGTTGGCGATCAGGTACACGACGAGGGCGGTGAGGATGAGGCCGCCCCAGCCTCCCGGCATCCTCTTCTTCGGCGACGGGGGCGGCGGGGCCCCTTCCGAGCGCCAGGGCTGATCGGTCCGGTCGCGCGGGGGTACGGGGTTGGCCACGTGGCCCTCCTCGGGGAGGCAGTGGTCCCAGTATCGAAGAGCGGGACGAAGCGGGCACCGCGAGCAGTCCGGAGGGATGAAAAGGGGCCCGGGGCGGTTTCACACCGCCCCGGGCCCCTCATGTCGGACCGATCAGCCCATGAACTTCTTGAACTCCTCCGGGAGCTCGAAGTCCTTGGGGGTCTGCCCCGCCGCCGGGAGACCGAACGCGCCGCCCGCCTGCGCCTGCTCGCGGCGCTCGGCCGCGGCCTGCTCCTCGGCCTTCCGCTTCATCGGGTTGCCGCTCTTGCGCTTCCCCTTGGCCTGCTTGGCCTGCTTCTTCTGCCGGCCGGGGCCGCCGCCCATGCCCGGGATGCCCGGCATCCCCGGCATGCCGCCGCCCTGCGCCATGCGGGACATCATCTTGCGGGCCTCGAAGAACCGCTCGACCAGGCCCTTGACCGCGCTGACCTCGACGCCGGAACCCTTGGCGATACGGGCGCGGCGGGAGCCGTTGATGATGGTCGGGTCCTGGCGCTCGGCCGGGGTCATCGACTTGATGATGGCGCCGATGCGGTCGACCTCGCGCTCGTCGATGTTGGCGATCTGCTCCCGCATCTGGCCCATGCCGGGCAGCATCCCGAGCAGCTTGGAGATGGAGCCCATCTTGCGGACCTGCTCCATCTGCGCCAGGAAGTCGTCGAGCGTGAAGCCCTCGCCCTTCTTCGAGGCGAGCTTCGAGGCCATCTTGGCGGCCTCTTCCTCGTCGAAGGTCTGCTGCGCCTTCTCGATGAGGGAGAGCATGTCGCCCATGCCGAGGATGCGGGACGCCATGCGGTCCGGGTGGAACGCGTCGAAGTCGTCCAGCTTCTCGCCGTTGGAGGCGAACATGATCTGCTTGCCGGTGACGTGCGCGATGGAGAGCGCGGCACCACCGCGGGCGTCGCCGTCGAGCTTGGAGAGCACGACGCCGTCGAAGCCGACGCCGTCGCGGAAGGCCTCGGCGGTGTTGACCGCGTCCTGACCGATCATGGCGTCGACGACGAAGAGGACCTCGTCGGGGCTGACGGCGTCGCGGATGTCCGCGGCCTGCTGCATCAGCTCCTGGTCGATGCCGAGGCGGCCGGCGGTGTCGACGATGACGACGTCGTACAGCTTGGTCCGCGCGTACTCGATCGAGTCCTTCGCGACCTGGACCGGGTCGCCGACGCCGTTCCCCGGCTGCGGGCCGTAGAAGGCCACGCCGGCGCGGTCGGCGACGACGGAGAGCTGGTTGACGGCGTTGGGGCGCTGGAGGTCGCAGGCGACGAGCAGCGGCGAGTGCCCCTGGCTCTTCAGCCAGACGCCGAGCTTTCCGGCGAGGGTGGTCTTACCCGCACCCTGGAGACCGGCGAGCATGATCACGGTCGGCGCGGTCTTGGCGAACCGCAGCCGGCGGGTCTCGCCGCCCAGGATCGAGATCAGCTCGTCGTTGACGATCTTGATGACCTGCTGGGCGGGGTTGAGGGCCTGGGAGACCTCCGCGCCCAGCGAGCGCTCCTTGACCTGCTTGATGAAGGCGCGGACGACCGGCAGGGCGACATCCGCTTCGAGCAGCGCGATACGGATCTCGCGCGCGGTGGCGTCGATGTCCGCCTCGGACAGACGGCCCTTGCCGCGGAGGTTCTTGAAGGTCGCTGCAAGGCGGTCGGAGAGGGTATCGAACACGGCGGTCGCGGATCCTCGGTGTCGGGGGCGGTCGGATTGCCCTCCAGGGTATCGGGCCGCTCGAAGTGTGTGCCCCCGCCCGCCGAATCCGGCGCGGGCGGGCGGTGCGGATCAGGGTCTCAGCGCAGCGCCTCCTCCAGCGTGCGGGCCAGGTCGATCGCCTCCTCGTCCGGGAGGAGGCTGCCGTCCGGACGGGTCACGTACAGGGTGTCGACGGCGTTGGCGCCCAGGGTGGAGACGTGGGCGCTGCGCACCCGGACCGCCGCGCCCTCCAGGGCCCGGCCGATGCGGTGGAGCAGGCCCGGGGCGTCCTGGGCGCGGACCTCGATCACGGTGGCGAGGCGGGAGCCGGCGGCGGCGACGGTGACGCGGGGCGGCGGGGCCGCCAGGCCCCGGCGGCGGGGGTAGGCGGCCTCGCGTTCGGCGAGGCGGGCGGGGATGTCGAGGGAGCCGTCGAGGGCGCGGACGAGATCGGCGCGGAGGCGGGCGGCCTCGGGCAGCGAGCCGTACTCGGCGGCGACCCGCCAGTCGAGGACGAGGACGGGGCCGTCGCCGAGGTCGCGGGGCAGGGAGACGGCGCGCAGGTCGGCGGCGCGGACGGTGAGGCGGTGCAGGGCGAGGACGCCGGCGACGGCGGGCAGGACGCCGGGCCGCTCGGGCACGGCGACGAGGAGTTCGACGCCGACGGGCTCGGGCTCCTGGGGTTCTTCGGCGCCGTCGGGGACGACCGGTTCGGTGCGCAGGGCGAGGACGGGCTCGCCGGTCCGGAGCGCCTCGATGGCGAGCCGTTCCTGTTCGGCGCTGGGCGCGGCGGCCTCCGGGTCCGGGGGCTCCTCCCCCGCGAGGACGCCGGCGACCCGTTTGACCAGGTCGGACACGAGCGAGGCGCGCCAGGAGGACCAGGCGGCGGGGCCGGTGGCGAGGGCGTCGGCCTCGGTGAGGGCGTGCAGGAGCTCCAGGGTGCCGAGGGTGCCGACGGCGGTGGCGACGGACTGGACGGTGGCGGGGTCGTCGAGGTCGCGCCGGGTGGCGGTCTCGACGAGGAGCAGGTGGTGGCGGACTGCGGTGGCGATGACGGCGGTGTCGGTGCGGTCGAAGCCGATGCGGGCGGCGAGGTCGCGGGCGATGGTCTCGCCGGCGACGGAGTGGTCGCCGGGCCAGCCCTTGCCGATGTCGTGGAGGAGGGCGGCGACGAGGAGGAGGTCGGGGCGGCTGACGCGGCGGGTGAGCGAGGAGGCGCGTACGGCGGTCTCGACGAGGTGCCGGTCGACGGTCCAGGTGTGGACGGGGTTGCGCTGGGGCCGGCAGCGGACGCGCTCCCAGTCGGGCAGGAGCCGGGTGACGATGCCTTCGGCCTCCAGGGCCTCCCAGACGGGGACCGTGGCCTCGCCCGCGCCGAGGAGGGTGACGAGTTCCTCGCGCGCCTCGGCGGGCCAGGGCACCGGGAGGGGCCTGGCGGCGGCCGCGAGGCGGCGTACGGCGTGCGGGGAGATCGGGAGGGCGGACTGGGCGGCCGCGGCGGCGGCCCGCAGGGGCAGGACGGGGTCGCGTTCCGGCCGGGCCCCGCGGGCGAGGACGGCCTCGCCGTCCATCTCGACGACGCCCTCGGCGAGCGGGGTGCGTTCGACGGAGGGCTTCGCGCCGCCTCCCCGGCCCAGGAGGGTGCGGAGGCGGGGGCGGGCGGAGCGGGCCTTGAGGACGCGGTTGACCTCGCGCCAGGTGACGTCGGTGGCGTACGAGATGGTCCGGGCGGCCTCGTACACCTCGCGGAGCAGGGTGTCGGCGTCGAGGAGGCCGAGCTCGGCGGCGACGGCGTCCTGTTCCTGGAGGGCGAGCCGGTCGGTGGCGCGGCCGGTGGCGAGGTGGAGGGCGTCGCGGGCGTCGAGGAGCCGGCGGCGGGAGACGTCGAGGCCTTCGCGGGGGGCGTCGGCGAGCCAGGAGGCGGCGACGGCGCGGAGGACCTGGGCGTCGCGGAGTCCGCCCCTGGACTCCTTGAGGTCGGGTTCGAGGAGGTACTGCAGCTCCCCCGTGCGTTCGGCGCGCTCCCGGCAGAGGGCGTCGAGCTCGGGGAGGCGCCGGGGTGCCTGGTTGCGCCAGTCGGCGAGGACGGTGGTGCGCAGGGCGGCGACGAGCCCGGCGTCGCCGGCGACGGTCCGGGCGTCGAGGAGGCCGAGGTGGGCCTTGAGGTCGTCGCCCGCGGTGGCGCGGGCTTCGGCGGGGGTGCGGACGGAGTGGTCGAGGGCGAGCCCGAGGTCCCAGACGGGGTACCAGATCCGGTCGGCGAGGGCGGCGACGGCGGCCTTGTCGGCGGTGCCGTCGTGGAGCAGGAGGAGGTCGAGGTCGCTGCGCGGGGAGAGTTCGGCGCGCCCGTAGCCGCCGACGGCGACGAGGGCGGTCCCGCGGGGCGGTGCGGCGGCGGCGAAGAGGCCGGCCAGCCAGTCGTCGGTGAGCCGGGCCAGGGCGGCACGGCGCGGCGGCCCGGGCCGCTCCTTCTCCTGGAGGAGGAGCAGCCGGGCCGCCGCGTAACCGCCGGGTCCCGGTTCTTCGGTCGTGTCGCTCGTGTCGAGGTTCGTCACCCGGCGGCTCCCATCCGTGCTTACAGTGCGTCCGGACCGCGCTCGCCGGTGCGGACCCGTACGGCGGTCTCGACCGGCACGCTCCACACCTTGCCGTCTCCGATCTTGCCGGTCCGGGCGGCCTTCACGACGACGTCGATGAGCTGTTCGGCGTCCTCGTCCTCGACGAGGACCTCGATGCGGATCTTGGGGACCAGGTCGACGGTGTACTCGGCGCCCCGGTAGACCTCGGTGTGGCCGCGCTGGCGGCCGTAGCCGCTGGCCTCGGTGACGGTGAGCCCGTGCACGCCGAACGCCTGGAGGGCCTCCTTGATCTCGTCGAGCCGGTGCGGCTTCACGACCGCGGTGATGAGCTTCATGCGTCCACCTTCTTGTTCTCGCTCAGGACGGGTGTGGCCACGGAGGTGCCGCGTCCCGTGATGCCGCCGCCGGCCCCGCTGAAGTCGTACGCGGTCTCGGCGTGCTCGACCTGGTCGATGCCGGAGACCTCGTCGTCCTCGCTGACCCGCATCCCCATCGTCCTGTCGATGATCAGGGCGAGGACCGCGGAGGCGATCAGAGAGTAGGCGAGGACGGAGAAGACGCCGACGGCCTGCTTGCCGAGCTGCTCCAGGCCGCCGCCGTAGAAGAGGCCCTTGGCGTCGGACTGGACGCCGCCGGTGGCGAAGAAGCCGACGAGGAGGGAGCCGACGACGCCGCCGACGAGGTGGACGCCGACGACGTCGAGGGAGTCGTCGTAGCCGAACTTGTACTTGAGGCCGACGGCCATGGCGCACAGGAGGCCGGCGATGGCGCCGATGGCGATGGCGCCGAGCGGGGAGCAGGAGCCGCCGGAGGGGGTGATGGCGACGAGGCCGGCGACCGCGCCGGAGGCGGCGCCGAGGGTGGTGAAGGAGCCGTGGCGGACCTTCTCGTACGCGAGCCAGGCGAGCATGGCGGCGGCGGTGGCGACCTGGGTGTTGACGAACATCACGGCGCCGACGCCGTCGTCGTTGCCGAGCCAGGAGCCGGCGTTGAAGCCGAACCAGCCGAACCAGAGGAGACCGGCGCCGAGCATGACCAGCGGGAGGCTGTGCGGGCGCATCGGGTCCTTCTTGAAGCCGACGCGCTTGCCGATGACGAGGATGACGCCGAGGGCGGCGGCGCCGGCGTTGATGTGGACGGCGGTGCCGCCGGCGAAGTCGATGACGCCCATCTCGAAGAGCCAGCCGCCCGCGCCCCAGACCCAGTGGGCGACGGGGAAGTAGACGATCGTGACCCAGAGGGTGATGAAGAGGGCCCAGGCGGTGAACTTGACGCGGTCGGCGAGGGCGCCGCTGATGAGGGCGGGCGTGATGACCGCGAACATCAGCTGGAAGACGGCGAAGACGTAGACCGGGATGGTGTAGCCGTCCCAGAGCTCGGTGATGCCGATGCCGCTGAGGCCGACGTACTCGGAGGACCAGCCGATCAGGGAGCCCGAGTCGGTGCCGAAGGCGACGCTGAAGCCGAAGAGCACCCAGAGGATCGTGACGATCCCGAGGCTGATGAAGCTCATCATCAGCATGTTGAGGGTGGACTTGACGCGGACCATGCCTCCGTAGAAGAAGGCGAGCGCCGGGGTCATCAGCATGACCAGGGCGGAGCAGATGAGCATGAACCCGGTGTTGGCTGCAGACAGCTCGGGGGCGTCTGCGGCCAGGGTCGTGATGGCTGGTGCCATCGGCGTCTCCTCGTCGTCGAATGCGGCCTGTGCGGGGCGGGGCCGGGGAGCGTCCGGCCCTGAGGGGTGGCCGGTTATGAGCCAGAGATTCGCTCAGCGCGGTTTCCGCCGATGCCGCTCGATGTTTCGGCGCAGTGACGAAGGGGTGGGGCGTGTTACGCCGCCGTGAACGCCCGGATCACGGGCGGGTGACGCGAGCCGGCCGCGCCGGCGTCCGTGTGACCTTGCGGCGGGGGAGCCGAGTCGGGCTTTACGGGACGGCCGGCGCGGCCGGGGTCTGTGCGGGCCCCGGAGCGGGGCGGGGCCGGGGGCCCGGGAGGGGTCAGACCGCTTCGGCGGCCTCGGGGAGGAGCTGGGTGAGCCGGTCGGTGAGCTGGACGACCTCGGCGACGTCGCTGTAGTTGCGGGCGGCGTGGTCGACGGTCTTGCGGAGCCGGGTGTTGACCCGCTCGGAGCGGATGCTGCGGGCGACGCCGAGGGCCTTCTCGGCGAGGACCACGGACTGCTCGGGCTCGCGCTTGAGGAGGTGGACGGTGGCCATGCCGATCAGGTTGAGCGCGTACGACCGCTGGTGGTCGGGGTCCTTCTCGAAGAGCTCGACGGCCCGCTCCATGACGGGCTCGGCGAGCGAGGCGTAGGTCGGGGAGCGGCCTGCGACGTAGGCGAGGTCGCGGTAGGAGTGGGAGTTCTCGCCGTTGAGCTCGGCCTCGGAGAAGAAGCCGATCCAGTCGGGCTCGGGCTCGCCGTCGAGGCCGACGTCGGCGAAGGTGTCCTCGGCCATCCGGACGGCCCGCTTGCACTTGGAGGGCTGCCCCATGTTGGCGTAGGCGCGGGCCTCCATCGCATACAGCATGGCCTGGGTGCGGGCGGTGGCGCAGTCCCGACTGCCGTACTGGGCGAGGTGGATGAGTTCGAGGGCGTCGTCGGGCCGGCCGAGGTGGATCATCTGGCGGCTCATGGAGGAGAGGATGTACGAGCCGAGGGGCTTGTCACCGGCCTCCTTGGCGGCGTGCAGGGCGAGCACGAAGTACTTCTGGGCGGTGGGCTGGAGGCCGACGTCGTAGCTCATCCAGCCGGCGAGCTCGGCGAGCTCGGCGGCGCAGGTGAAGAGGCGCTTGGCGGTGGCGGCGGGCTGGGGCTCCTGGAGGAGGTCGGTGACCTCGTGGAGCTGGCCGACGACGGCCTTGCGGCGCAGTCCGCCGCCGCACTGGGCGTCCCACTTGCGGAACATGGCGGTGGTGGACTCCAGGAGGTCGAGCTCGACCTCGGAGAGCCGGTGGGGGCGGCGGGGGTCCACGAGGGGCTCGGGGCGCTCGACGTCGCCGACGGGGGTGGGGACGAGCCAGCGCTGCATCGGTTCGATGAGGGCGGGTCCCGCGGCGAGCTGGAGGGAGGAGCCGAGGAAGCCCCGGCGGGCGAGCATCAGGTCGCTGCGGGAGAACTCGCTGAGCAGGGCGACGGTCTGCGGGCCGGCCCAGGGCAGGTCGACGCCGGAGACGGAGGGCGACTGGTGGGCGGTGCGCAGCCCGAGGTCCTCGATGGCGACGACGGAGCCGAAGCGCTCGGAGAAGAGCTCGGAGAGGATCCGCGGGATCGGTTCGCGGGGCTGCTCGCCGTCGAGCCAGCGGCGCACGCGCGAGGTGTCCGTGGAGATGTGGTGCGCGCCCATCTGGCGCGCCCTGCGGTTCACCTGGCGTGCCAGTTCGCCCTTCGACCAGCCGCTGCGCACGAACCACGAGCCCAGCTGCTCGTTCGGGCGCTTGCCGGCAGTCGTACCGTCTGCGCCGTTGCCGCTCACTGGAACGCCCCCATCCACCTGATTCACCTGTCGACCGAACCCCTATCAGAATGCCGCCTCTCGCGGCACCCGTCCGACGTTCGCCCTCCTTCGAACTGGAAACCTGGTTGCCTCCGGCATACCCACGCACGCAAGCGGCCCCGGGGTTCGAGTACCGAAAGTAATCCTACGATCACCCCTCCACGAGGGCGATTCAAGAAACGCCACCATTCGCCACCCCTTCGAATGAACTCGCCACGCGCGGAACGCGATTCACTTGACATGCGACGAACCGAAGTCGGCGGACGGAAGCGCGGAGAGGCGTGCGCCAGGGTCCGCACCACCCCGCTCACGACCGTGCACCACATCCGGGCGACGGAACGTGACGAAGGGTGACGACCGTGCTCCGGCTCGTAACCACCGGCGCGCTCTACCCGTTGGAGGGGGCATGGGTTTCACGATCGGCGGCATTCGTGAGATGCGGTCCGGCGCACGCCGCCGCGTACGCACCACGGAGTGCACAGCGGTGGCCGAGTACACGGGACTGTGGGGCTGGGACGTCGTCCCCGGCACGCGGGCCGTCTCCGGCCGGTGCTCCTGCGGGGATCCGGCCTGCGCGGCCCCGGGCGCGCACCCCCTCTCCTTCGCGGAACCGGTCCCGGCGGGCGCCGGGCTCGACGTGGCCACCAAGGCGTGGTCCGAGTACCCGGGCGCGACGCTGCTCCTTCCGGTCGGCCGCGCCTTCGACGTGATCGAGGTCGCCGAGGCCGCGGGACGGCGGGCGCTGGTGCGCCTGGAGCGCATGGGGCTCCCGCTGGGCCCGGTGTGCGCGACCCCGACCGGCCGGGCGCGGTTCTTCGTCGCCCCGGGCGCGGCGGCCGAGCTGCCGCAGCTGCTGTACCGGATGGGCTGGGACGACGCCGATCTGGACCTGCACTGTCTGGGGCCCGGCTCCTACGTCACCGCTCCCCCGTCGGACCTCGGCGGGCTCGGGCCGGTGCGCTGGCTGCGGCCCCCGACCCTGGACACGGCGGGCGCGCCCCCGCAGGCCCGACTGCTGCTGGGCACCCTGGCGTACATCTGCCACCGGACGCACTTCTGATCCCCGGCACGTACGGCCCCCGGCACGCCTGGTTCCCGATACGTCTGGTTCCCGATACGTCTGGTTCCCGATACGCGGAAGGGCCCTCACCACCTGGTGGCGAGGGCCCTTCCGCGTGCCGTACGGCGTGTCCGTACGAGGTGTCAGTCGCCGATCAGGGCGTCGACGAAGGCGCCCGGCTCGAAGGGCGCCAGGTCGTCCGGGCCCTCGCCCAGGCCGACCAGCTTGACCGGGACGCCCAGCTCGCGCTGGACGGCGACGACGATGCCGCCCTTGGCGGTGCCGTCGAGCTTGGTGAGCACGATGCCGGTGATGTCCACGACCTCGGCGAAGACGCGGGCCTGGATCAGGCCGTTCTGGCCGGTGGTGGCGTCGAGGACGAGGAGGATCTCGTCGAGCGGGCCGTGCTTCTCGACGACGCGCTTGACCTTGCCGAGCTCGTCCATGAGGCCGGTCTTGGTGTGGAGCCGGCCGGCGGTGTCGATGAGGACGACGTCGGCCTTCTCGGCGATGCCCTCCTTGACCGCGTCGAAGGCGATCGACGCCGGGTCGCCGCCCTCCGGTCCGCGCACCGTGCGGGCGCCGACGCGCTCGCCCCAGGTCTGGAGCTGGTCGGCGGCGGCGGCGCGGAAGGTGTCGGCGGCGCCGAGGACGACGGACTTGCCGTCGGCGACGAGGACACGGGCCAGCTTGCCGGTGGTGGTGGTCTTGCCGGTGCCGTTGACGCCGACGACCATCACCACGCCCGGGGTGTCCTCCGGGCTCTCGGTCTTCACCGTGCGGTCGAAGTCGCCGAGGAGGGTGACGAGCTCCTCGCGGAGCAGGCCGCGCAGCTCGTCCGGGGTGCGGGTGCCGAGCACCTTGACGCGCTCGCGCAGCCGGTCGACGAGCTCCTGGGTGGGCGCGACGCCGACGTCGGCCGTGAGGAGGGTCTCCTCGATCTCCTCCCAGGTGTCCTCGTCGAGGTGCTCACGGGACAGGAGCGTGAGCAGCCCCTTGCCGAGCGAGTTCTGGGAGCGGGCGAGCCGGGTCCGGAGCCGTACGAGCCGGCCGGCGGTCGGCTCGGGCACCTCGATCTCGGGAGCCTCGGGCTCGACGACGAGCGGCTCCTCGACGACCGTGGCCCCGGAGGCCGTCTCGGTGGGGAGTTCGACCTCCTCGACCGTGCGGCGTGGTTCCTCCCGCGGTGTCTCCGCCTCCTCGCCGACGTGCGGTTCGGCGGGCGGAGCGGTGATGGTCGGCGTGGTGGACGGCGGCTCGGCCGGCGGCAGCTGCTTCTTCTTGCGACCGCTGATCACGAGCCCGCTCGTCACGGCGACCGCGACGACCAGAGCGATGACTACAGCAAGGATGAGTTCCATAACGGACCCAGTATCGGCCACGAAGGTGCCGGAGGCGGAGCACGTACAGTGGGTGGTTCCCCCACATCTGTCCAACGGAGTACCCCTATGCCCCACGCCTCCGAAGCCGCAGGCGCGACGCACGACGGCGCGATGGAGACCCGCGGTCTCGAACCCGTCCCCGACGCCGAGCGGACCGGCCGGGTCCGCGAGCTCTTCCCGACCTGGGTCGCGGCCAACATCAGCGTGCTGCTGCTCACGATGGGCGCCGGCCTGATCGTCTTCAACGGCCTGAACTTCTGGCAGGTCCTGACGGTGGCGATCGCGGCGCCGGTCCTCTCGTACGGGATCGTCGGCCTGATATCGATCGCGGGGAAGCGTGGCGGGGCGCCCGGCATGGCGCTGTCGCGGGCCGTGTTCGGCCAGCGCGGGAACCTCTTTCCCGGGTCGCTGATCTGGGTGGCCCGCTGGGGCTGGGAGACCATCAACGCGGTCACCGGGGCGTACGCGGTGCTGACCGTCCTCGACCTGCTCTTCGGCGTGAAGTCGAACACGCTTCTCATCGTGGTGACGCTGCTGCTCTTCGTGACCAGCACGTTCCTGGTCTCGGGTCTGGGGATCAACGCGCTGCGGGTGTGCAGCAAGTGGTCCACCTACCTCTTCGGCGCCTTCTCGGTGCTCGTCCTGGCCTATCTCGTGGCCGACACCGACTGGTCGGCGGTCTTCGACAAGCCGGCCGGTTCGACGGCGATGACGGTCGCGGGCATCGGCACGATCGCGGCCGGCGGCATCAGCTGGGTGCCCTCGGGCCCCGACTTCACGCGCTACCTGCCCCGGACGGCCTCCTCGCGGGCCATGGTCGGCTCGACGATCGGCGGCGCCGGGATCGTGGTGCTCCCGATGGTGCTGATGGGCGCGGTGATGGCGGTGTCCACGCCGGACCTGGCCTCGGCGCAGGACCCGGTCTCCTTCATCGGCGAGCTGCTGCCGATGTGGATCTCCGTGCCGTACCTGGTGATCGCGCTGATCGGGATGGTGCTGATCAACTCGATGTCGATGTACTCGGCCGGCTTCACGGCGCAGACCCTGGGCATCAAGGTGCCGCGGGCGGCGGCGGTGAGCGTGAACGCCGTGATCAGCCTGGTCTTCGGTTTCCTCCTGATGGTCGTGGCGTCCAGCTTCATCGGCTCGTTCATCTCCTTCCTGACGCTGCTCGCGGTGGCGTTCTCGGCGTGGATCGGGGTCTTCGGCGTGGACATGCTGCGCCGGAGGTCGTACGACGCGGCGGCGCTGATGGACACCACGAGGACCAGCGCCTACTGGTACCGGGGCGGTTTCGCCTGGCAGGCGATGACGTCGTGGGCCGTGGCGCTGATCGTGGGCCTGCTGTTCACGAAGGTCGACTGGTTCTCCGGTCCGCTCGCCTCGTCCTGGATCGGTGAGAACGGTCTGGGCTGGGCGGCGACGATCGCGGTCGCCGCCGCGCTGTACGCGGTGCTGCCGCGCACCCCGGCGAAGGCGCCGGTGGCGCCCGCCGAAGCGCGCGAGACCGTTTCCATCTGACGCTACGTCAGTTAACGTCCCCCTTCCGCGCACCAGCGAAGGGGGACTTCCCATGCCGTTCAGCGTCGTACGGTTCAACCTCGTCGATCCCCGCGCGACCCCCGACTCCCTCTCGGAGCGCTACCGGGCCGCGCTCGCCATGGCCGCGTACGCCGACGAGCACGGCGTCGACACCGTGCAGACCGAGGAGCACCACGGGGTCGAGAACAACTGGCTGCCCTCCCCCTTCGCCTTCGCGGGCGCGGTCTTCGGCGCGACGCGCCGGATCGCGGTCACCGTCTCGGCGATCATCGGCCCGCTGCACGATCCGTTGCGCCTGGCCGAGGACATCGCGGTCCTGGACCTGCTGAGCGGGGGCCGGCTGGTGACGGTGGCCGGGATCGGCTACCGGCCGGAGGAGTACGAGGAGCGCGGGGTCGACTGGGGCCGGCGCGGCAAGCTCCAGGACCTGCTCCTGGAGACCCTGCTCACGGCCTGGACCGGGGAGCCGTTCACCTATCGGGGCCGTACGGTACGGGTCACCCCGCGGCCCTTCACCCGGCCGCACCCGATGCTGCTGGTCGGGGGTTCGTCGCGGGCGGCGGCGCGACGGGCGGCCCGGCTCGGGCTGCCGTTCTTCCCGAGCGCGCACCTGCCGGAGCTGGAGGAGTACTACCGGGAGCGGTGCGCGGAGTACGGCACGGAGGGCTGGACGATGATGCCGGCCGAGAGGACCCCGCTGCTGCACCTCTCGGAGGACCCGGACCGGACCTGGGCCGAGCACGGCGGGCACTTCCTGCACGAGGCGCGGACGTACGCCTCCTGGCAGTCCAAGGACATCCGCTCGGCGGTGCGGTCGACGGCGACGACGGTGGCGGAGCTGCGGGCGGAGGGGGTCTACCGGGTGGTCACCCCGGAGGAGTGCCTGGCGCTCGGCCTGGAGAGCCCGGTGCTGCATCCGCTGTGCGGCGGGATGCCCGTCGAGGAGGGGTGGCGGAGCCTGCGGCTGTTCTGCGAGGAGGTGCTGCCGCGGCTCACGGCGTGAACCGGCGGGCCGTCGGGCTCGCGGCCCCGGAACGGCGTACCGCCCCGGTCGCGGGCAGGGGGCCCGCGACCGGGGCGGTCGTCGCGAGGAGAGGGGCAGCGGGGATTAGCCCATCTCCTCCAACGCCTTGCCCTTCGTCTCCTTGACGTACCGCAGCACGAAGGGGATCGAGAGCACGGCGAAGACCGTGTAGATGATGTAGGTGCCGGAGAGGTTCCAGTCCGCGAGGGACGGGAAGCTGGCGGTGATGGCCCAGTTGGCGATCCACTGGGCGGAGGCGGCGACGCCGAGGGCGGCGGCGCGGATCCGGTTGGGGAACATCTCGCCGAGGAAGACCCAGACCACCACGCCCCACGAGAGGGCGAAGAAGAGCACGAAGACATGGGCGGCGACGAGGGCCACGACGCCCTGGGTGTTGGGCAGTTTGCCGTCGACGAGGTCGGCGGAGAAGGCCCAGGCCTCGAAGGCGAGGGCGATCGCCATGCCGGCGGAGCCGACGAGGGCGAGCGGCTTGCGGCCGACCCGGTCGACCAGGACCATCGCGATCACCGTGCCGATGATGTTGATGATCGACGTGGTGAACGAGTAGAAGAACGAGCCGGCCGGGTCGATGCCGACGGACTGCCAGAGCGTCGCGGAGTAGTAGAAGGCGACGTTGATGCCGACGAGCTGCTGGAAGACCGAGAGTCCGATGCCCACCCAGACGATGGGCAGCAGCTTGACCCTGCTCCCGGTGACGAGCAGGTCCCTGAAGGTGGACTTGTGCTCGCGGCGCATGGCCCGGTCGATCTCGGCGACGCGGTGGTCGAGGTCGACGCCCTGGCCCTCGACCTCGGCGAGGACCTCCTTGGCCCGGTCGATCCTGCCGACGGAGATGAGGAAGCGCGGGGACTCGGGGATCGCGAAGGACAGCAGGCCGTAGAGCAGGGCGGGGACGACCATCACGCCGAGCATCCACTGCCAGGCCTCCAGGCCGCCGATCTCGCCGCGCTGCTCGCCGTCGGCGAGCTGGAGGATGCCGTAGTTGACCAGCTGGGAGACGGCGATGCCGATGACGATCGCGGCCTGCTGGAAGGAGCCGAGGCGGCCTCGGTAGGCGGCGGGGGCGACCTCGGCGATGTACGCGGGGCCGATGACGGAGGCCATGCCGATGGCGAAGCCGCCGATGATGCGCCAGAGGGCGAGGTCCCAGAGGGCGAAGGGCAGCGCGGAGCCGACGGCGCTGACGGCGAAGAGCACCGCGGAGATCTGCATGCAGCGGATGCGGCCGATGCGGTCGGCGATCCGGCCGGCGGTGGCGGCGCCGATGGCGCAGCCGATCAGGGCGATGGCGATGACCTGGGCGAGGGTGCCGGAGCCGATGTCGTAGCGGTCCCGGATCGCCTCGACGGCGCCGTTGATGACGGAGCTGTCGTAACCGAAGAGGAATCCACCCATCGCGGCGGAGGCCGTGATGAAGATGACGTGGCCGAGGTGGTCCGGGTGAGCGGCTCGGCCTTCGGAAGGCGGCGGCGTGGGCGCCTGCGCGGTGTCGGTCACATGGACTCCTCGGTGGGGGGCGAGCCCTTCCAGTGGCGCACAACTTCACGCCGCCCACCACGTGAAGGTAAAAGCAACGTTGCAGAGACTATGCCTTCAAGTTTCGAAGTCAAGAGGTGGCCTCCTGTGAATCCGAGAGGACAACAAGCTCGCTTGTGTTCAACTCTTGAAACTGATCATGAGGGAACCCTCTAGCGGAGCCGTTGGCTGATGACCTTCGATACCCCGTCGCCCTGCATGGAAACGCCGTACAGCGCGTCCGCGACCTCCATCGTCCGCTTCTGGTGCGTGATCACGATCAGCTGCGAGGACTCCTGGAGCTCCCGCATGAGCCCGATCAGCCGCTGGAGGTTGGTGTCGTCGAGCGCCGCCTCCACCTCGTCCATCACGTAGAACGGGCTGGGCCTGGCCTTGAAGATCGAGACGAGCAGCGCCACGGCGGTGAGCGACCGCTCCCCGCCGGAGAGCAGGGAGAGCCGCTTGACCTTCTTGCCCGGCGGGCGGGCCTCCACCTCGACGCCGGTGGTGAGCATGTTCTCCGGATCGGTGAGGACCAGGCGTCCCTCGCCGCCCGGGAAGAGCCGCGAGAAGACGCCCTCGAACTCTCGGGCGGTGTCCCGGTACGCCTCGGTGAAGACCTGCTCGACCCGCAGGTCCACCTCCTTCACGACCTGAAGCAGGTCGGTACGGGTCTTCCTCAGGTCCTCCAGCTGCTCCGAGAGGAACTGGTGCCGCTCCTCCAGTGCCGCGAACTCCTCCAGGGCCAGTGGATTGACCTTGCCGAGCTGGTGGTACGCCCGTTCGGCGGCCTTCAGCCGCTTCTCCTGCTCCGAACGGACGAACGGACGCGGCTCCTCGGACTCCGGGTCCGCCTCCTCGCCCTCCACGGCCGGCGACGGGGGCACGGGCTGGTCCGGACCGTACTCGGCGACCAGGGCGGTCGCCTCCACGCCGAACTCCTCCAGCGCCTTCGCCTCCAGCTGCTCGATCCGCAACCGCTTCTCGGCGCCGAGCACCTCTCCCCGGTGCACGGAGTCGGTGAGCTTGTCGAGCTCGGCCTTGAGGTCCCGGCCCTTGGCCCGGGCGGCCGTCAGGCCCCGCTCCCGCTCGGCGCGCGCCGCCTCGGCCGCCTCCCGCTCCCGCTCGGCACGCTCCAGGGAGACCTCGACATGGGCCAGGAGGGCACGGGCGCCCGCGGCGACCGCGCCCGCGACCCGCTCCTCGTGACGCAGCCTGGCCCTGCGCTGCTCGGCACGCACGCGTGCCTCCCGCTCGGCACGAGCGGCCCGGTCGAGCGAATCGGCCCGGCCGGCGAGCGCCTTGACCCGCTCCTCGTGGGTACGGACCTGGAGGCGCGCCTCCATCTCGGTCTGGCGCGCGTGGGCGCCGTCGACCGCGAGCCGGTCGCGCGTGGAGGTGTCGGGCTCGTCCTCGGCCGGCATCTCCTCGGCGACGAGGAGCCGTTCGGCCAGCTCCTCGGCTTCGACGGTCGCCTTCTCCAGGGCCTCCTGGGCGCGGGCGACGGCCGCCGCGGTCCGCTCGGCCTCCCCCGCCGCTCCCCTGGCCTGCCCGGCGAGCCGTCCGAGCCGCTGGGCGACGGCGGACCTCTCGCGCTCGCCGGCGCGGCGGCGGGTGTCGAGCTCCTCGACGAGCGCGGCGGCGGCACGGCGGCGCTCGCCGGCCTCCTCCTGCGCGCGTGCGAACTCCCCGCACCGCACGCCCAGTTCGTCGAGCTCGGCGGCGGCCTCGGCGACCGAGGCCTGGACTTCGAGGAGGCTGGGCGCCCCGGCGGAGCCGCCGTGCGCGAAGTGCGCGCCGAGCAGGTCGCCCTCGGCGGTGACGGCGGTCAGGCCGGGCCGGGTCCTGACCAGTTCGACGGCTTCGTCGAGGTCCCCGACGACCACGATTCCGGCGAGCAACCGGCGGACGGCGCCCAGGAGTTCGGCGGGCCCGCCGACCAGGTCGGCGGCGTACGGGTGCCGTCCGGCCGCCGCCGGGGACTCCGGCTCGGGGGTTCCGGCCAGGATCAGCGAGGCCCGGCCCGCGTCCTGCTTGCGCAGCAGACGCAGGGCCTCGGCCGCGGAGGAGGGCCCGTCGGCGGCGAGCGCGTCGGCGGCGGCGCCGAGGGCGGCGGCGACGGGGACCTCGTACCCGGGGGTGACGGTGAGGAGTTCGGCCGCCGGGCCGAGGAGTCCGCTGAGCCCGGCGGAGAGCAGCGCGCCCGTGCCGTCCTTGCGGCGCAGCCCGAGGGCGAGGGTCTCGTGCCGGGCCCGGGTCGCGGCGCGGCTGCGTTCGGCGGTGGCGGCGGCCTCGCGGGCGGCGCCGAGCGCGGCCTCCGCGTCGGCGAGTTCGCGGCGGGCGGCCTGGTACCGCTCGCCGTGCTCCGCGTCCTCCGCGTCGAGGCCGTCGACCTCGGCCTTGAGCTGCTCGTACTCCTCCTGGGCCGCGGCGGCCCGCTCCGCGGCCTCGTCGCGGGCGGCGGCGAGCCGGTCGATCTCGGCCTGGGCGGAGGCGGCGCGCGAGCGGGCCGCGTTGACCTGGCCGTGGAGCCGGGCGAGGCCCTCGCGCCGGTCGGCGATGGCGCGGGCGGCGTCCTTGAGGCGGCGTTCCTCGGCCGCGAGCGTGCGCTCCAGGTCCGCGCGGTGGGCGGCGCTGTCCTCCAGGGCGCGCTCGGCGGCCTCCAGGGCGGCTCCGAGCTCCGCCTCCTGCTCGCGGACGCGGGCGGCCTCGCGCTCCAGGTCCTCGGGGTCGCGGCCGCGCCGTTCCTCGGCGGGCGCGGTGGTGGCGCTCTTCACGCGCGCGTCGGCCAGGGAGACGGTGCCCCGCACGCGTTCGGCGAGCTGGGAGAGGTCGTACCAGTTCTGCTGTGCGCGCTCCAGGCGGGGCACGAGGGTGCGCGCCTCCGCTTCGAGGCCGGCCTCGTCGGCGAGGGCGGAGCGCAGCTCGGCCTCGGTGGCCTCCTTGCGGGCGAGCAGGGCGGCCTCGTCGGCGACCTCGGCGGCCAGCGCCGCCCGGAGCCGGACGAGGTCGTCGGCGAGGAGCCGGAGGCGGGCGTCGCGCAGGTCGGCCTGGATGACGACGGCGCGGCGGGCGACCGCGGCCTGCCGGCCGAGCGGCTTGAGCCGGCGGCGGAGCTCGTCGGTGAGGTCCTGCACGCGCGCGAGGTTGGCCTGCATCGCGTCCAGCTTCCGCAGCGCCTTCTCTTTCCGCTTGCGGTGCTTCAGGACGCCGGCGGCCTCCTCGATGAAGGCGCGGCGGCCCATCGGGTCGGCGTGCAGCACGGAGTCGAGCTGTCCCTGGCCGACGATGACGTGCATCTCGCGCCCGATGCCGGAGTCGGAGAGCAGGTCCTGGAAGTCGAGCAGCCGGCAGGTGTCGCCGTTGATCTGGTACTCGCTGCTGCCGCCGCGGAACATGATCCGGGTGAGGGTGACCTCGGCGTAGTCGATGGGCAGCGCGCCGTCGGAGTTGTCGATGGTCAGCGAGACCTCGGCGCGGCCGAGCGGCGGGCGCCCGGTCGTGCCGGCGAAGATGACGTCCTCCATCTTGCCGCCGCGCAGCGACTTGGCGCCCTGCTCGCCCATGACCCAGGAGAGGGCGTCCACGACATTGGACTTGCCCGAGCCGTTGGGCCCCACGACACAGGTGATTCCGGGTTCGAACCGCAACGTGGTGGCCGAGGCGAACGACTTGAATCCGCGGAGGGTCAGGGCCTTGAGGTGCACTCATGCGACTCTACCGGGGCCCGTGCGTTTCACCCGTGATGACGTGGGGCAGATCCTCGGATGAGGAGGGGTGGGACACGGGGGAAACGGCGGGTGAAAGGAAGAAGGGACGCCGAAGCGTCCCTTGCGTATCCAGCCGTCGTGCACGTGCGTCGATCCGCACGATCAGCGGTGTGTTGTTCGGCTGCGCCGACGAGAATGCTTTCCACCTGGCCCCGGGGGGGCTGGGTTGTCAGGTGAGCGCAGGCTCTGCCTGGGATACGTCGAGGTCGATGCTGTTCAGCAGCGATTCTCCCTGGTGCTGAGCGGCGGCAGCGGCGAGCGTGTCGTTCTCGGACTGGATCCGTACCAGCTCGGATTCGAGGTCCTGGACGCGCTGCTGGAGCCGTCGCATCTCGGCGAGGAGTCGCGGGTCGGAGCCGCCGACGTAACCGAGAAGCGCCTTTGCCATGATGGATGGTCCTCCACAATGAGTGACCGACCGAAGCGGTGTGGGTCGTGAGGGATTCGCACCCGCGGTGCTCGGCAGTACTGCTTGTCGTGCCGGTTCCACTGCCAAACAGCTAAGGTGCGCGGGGCTTCCAGAGTCTCACCAAAAAGTTTGACGGTCAACACGATCACGCCCCGTTTGAGGGGCCACCGAGGAGTCCACGGCCGCTCAGCGGGCGGCGGGGCCTTCGAACTCGGTGCCTCAGGGGCGTCGCGATCATCCTTACGGGGCAGCCTGGCACGACCGGCGCCAGATGGCAACCATCAGGTGCTTCGCTGGTCACGCCCCTGTTACCGCGCGTCCGCCCGGCGCCGCTCTGGGTCACCGGGCGGGGTGTCGGAGCGTGATCGTCAGCGGATGGCGAAGCCGTCGTAGCCGCCGCGCGGGGTGTCCCAGATCTCAGTGACGCCGTCCACACGTCCGGGTGTGTCGTCGGAGTGGAGCCAGTCGAGCAGACGGTGGCAATTCTCACGCGGGCCCTCGGCCACCACCTGGACCCGGCCGTCGTCGAGGTTCAGGGCGAAGCCCACCAGGCCGCCGATCTCCAGGGCGTTTGCCCTGGTGAACCAGCGGAAGCCCACTCCCTGTACCCGGCCGCGCACCCAGGCGGTCATCCGTACGTCGTCGCTCATGGCTGCACGCTAACGGGCGGATTGCCAGATGAGCACATCGCCCCCGCTTTCCATCGCGTACAGTCCCGACCGAACACACCTCACCCGTTCGGGCGCGCGCCGTTCGACTGTCTCCCGGAACGGTACCGACAGCAAAGATCAGCAAAGCCCGGCAAAGAACCAGCGAAGCGGGCGAAGACCAGCAAGAGGAAGGCAGAGCAGATGGGACGCCACCGTCGCTCCGGCGCCGCACCCGCCGCAGAAGACTACGCGGCCGGTCCGGACCGCCCGCACCGGGGTGCCGCCCGCCGACGGCGGCCCGTGCGCACCGGCCTGCTCGGCGCCTCCGCGGCCGTCGCGGTCGGCGCCGTCGCCGTCGCCTCGGGTCTGTTCCCCGGCGGGGACACGTCCACCCTCGGCAGCGCCGGCACGAGCGAGCGCCAGGTCCAGACCCGGCAGGCCCCGGAGCTGACGACGCAGGGCGGCTCCACGCAGTCCCCGGCCGGGGGAACGGGCGGCGCGGTGACGGGCACGGGCACCGGGAAGAACAGCGCCCCCGCCTCCCCGTCGGCGAAGCCCAGCCCGAAGGCCACCCCGAAGCCGACGCCGACGCCTTCGAAGACTCCCTCGAAGACGCCCTCGAAGGCCCCTTCGAAGACGCCGCCGAGGACGAAGGCCCCCGCCCCGAAGCCGGCGGCGCCGAAGACCTCGGCCGCGCCCGCGACGAAGGCTCCCGCGCCGAGGCCGGCCCCCACCACGGCGGCGCCGACGGAGAGGCCCCCGGTCACCTCCACCGCCGACCGGGGCGAGGCCGCCGAGGCCGAGGTCTTCCGCCTGGTCAACGCCGAGCGCGCCAAGGTGGGCTGCGTGCCGGTGCGCGCGGACGCGCGGCTCGCGACGCTGGCCGGCGCGTTCAGCGCGGACATGGCGACCCGCGGCTTCTTCGACCACACGGACCCGGACGGCGACACCCCGTGGGTCCGGGCGGAGCAGGCGGGCGTCTCGGGCATGGGCGGCGAGAACATCGCCCGCGGCCAGGTGGACGCGGCGGCGGTGATGGCGTCCTGGATGACCAGCGACGGCCACCGCGCCAACATCCTGAACTGCGACTTCACGAGCATGGGCGTGGGCGTCGTCTTCGGCGACGGCGGCCCCTGGTGGACCCAGGACTTCGGGTACTGAGCCCGGCACCGCACGCGAAGGGGCCCCGTCACCACGTGGTGACGGGGCCCCTTCGCGTGCGGGCGCGGGAGGGTCAGGCGGCGGCCCTGCCGGCCGCGAAGGTGCGGGCGGTCAGGGCCACGCGGCGGCCGAGGTGCTCGGCGGTGGCGACGTCGGCCTTGTGGACGCCCTCCGGGCCGAGGTCGTTGTGGGTCTGGGCGCCGGCGCCGGCGAAGAAGCCGAGGCGGTTGAGGTCGTTCTCGGAGGCCTCGCTGGTGTTCCAGCCGGGCTTCAGGCCGAGGTTGACCCAGGTCATGCCGTGCTGGCCGGCGAGGGTCTGGAAGAACTGCAGGGTGTGCAGCTTGTCGCCGCTCTTGGAGCCGGAGTTGGTGAAGCCGGCGGCGAGCTTGTCCAGCCAGGCGTCGCTGAACCAGCGCTTCGAGGTGGCCTCGGCGAACTGGTGGAAGGCGCCGGAGGCGGTGCCCATGTAGGTCGGGGAGCCGAAGACGATCGCGTCGGAGGCGTCGAGGAGCTCCCACTCGGCGTCGGTGATCCCGTCGACCTTGATCAGGTGGACGGTGGCGCCCGCGTCGGCGGCGCCGTCACGGACGGCCTCGGCCAGGACCGCGGTGTGGCCGTAGCCGGAGTGGTAGGCGATGGAGACGACGGGGGTGGTCACAGAAGGCTCCTCGAAGAGGTGGGCGGGTGATGACCAGAAGTAGAGCACTAACTTTTGGATAGCGCAAGCGGATGGTTAGCGCACCCATGGCAGTAAGCGCTGTACCGGAGTACGGTGGATCCATGACTGACGACCTCGCCTACGACGTGTTCGCGCGCGCCTGTCCCTCGCGCGGCACGCTGGAGCACGTGACGGGACGCTGGGGCAGCCTGACCCTGGGCGCCCTGCACGAAGGGACGTTCCGCTTCAACGAGCTGCGGCGCCGGGTCGACGGCGTGAGTGAGAAGATGCTGTCGCAGACCCTGCACGCCCTGGAGCGCGACGGCCTCGTCCACCGAGAGGCCCAGCCCACGAACCCGCCGCGGGTCGACTACCGGCTCACCCCGCTCGGCCGTGAGGTCGCGGAGCGGCTGATCGGCCTGATCGAGCTGGTGGAGGGGCGGATGGACCAGGTCCTGACCGCCCGCCGGAGTTACGACGCGGAGCGCGCCGGGACCGTCACCGCCTGACGGCTCAGACGGTGACGCGCGGCGGGCGCTGGCAGCGCGGGCAGAAGTAGCTGGACCGGTTCATCCAGGCGCGGCGTCGCATCGGCGTACCGCAGCGGCGACAGGGCTCGTCCTCGCGTCCGTAGGCGTCCAGCGAGCGGTCGAAGTAGCCGGACTCGCCGTTGACGTTCACGTACAGGCTGTCGAAGCTGGTGCCGCCGGCGTCGAGCGCCGCGTTCATCACGTCCCTGACGTGTCCGAGGAGCTCGGCCGAGCGCGGCCGGGTCAGGGTGGCGGTCGGCCGGTCGTAGTGCAGCCTCGACCGCCACAGGGCCTCGTCGGCGTAGATGTTCCCGACGCCGCTGATCAGCGACTGGTCGAGCAGGGCCCGCTTGATCGTCGTACGGCGCAGTCGCAGCGCTCCCTGGAAGGCGGCGTCGTCGAAGGCCGGGTCCAGCGGGTCGCGGGCGATGTGCGCGATGACGTCCGGGAGCCCGTCGGGAGTCTGGTCGTGGAGCGAGAGCCCGCCGAAGGTGCGCTGGTCGACGAAGCGCAGCTCGGTGCCGAGGGAGTCGTCGAAGCGGACCCGGATGCGCAGGTGCTTCTCGTCCGGGGCGTCCTCCGGCTGGACGAGGAGCTGACCGCTCATGCCGAGGTGCCCGAGGACGGAGGTCCCGGTCTCCGCCAGCGGCAGCCAGAGGTACTTCCCGCGCCGCCGCGCCCCCTCGAAGCGCTGCCCCTTCAGCCGGGCCGCGAAGTCCTCGCCGCCCGCCGGATGGCGCCGTACGGCCCGGGGGTGCAGCACCTCGACCTCGGTCACGGTCCGTCCGGCGACCCAGCGCTCCAGACCGCGCCGTACGACCTCGACCTCGGGCAGCTCGGGCACGGGACTCCTCCGGAAGGGGTACGGGGTGGTGCGGCCAGCCTACCGCCCGGGGCTCCCCGGAAACGGCTCCGCCCGCCCCTGGCGGGGGCGGGCGGGAAGGCTCTGCCGAAGGAGCGCGGGAGCGCGCGGGGTCGCGGTCAGGCCGTGGCCGGGGTGGCCCCGTCCTTCCGGTCCTGCTCGCCGACCGTGCCGGCGTCCGCCGCGGCCTTCGCCGCCGCCACGCGCTCGTCCGCGGCCGTGCGGATCGAGCGCCACGCGGACTCCGCCGCCTGCTGTTCCGCTTCCTTCTTGCTGCGGCCGGTGCCGGTGCCGTACGAGACACCACCGACGCGGGCGGCAGCGGTGAAGGTCTTCTCGTGGTCCGGGCCCTCCTCGGAGACGAGGTACTCCGGGACGCCCAGGCCCTCGGCCGCGGTGAGCTCCTGGAGGCTGGTCTTCCAGTCCAGGCCGGCACCGAGGTTCGAGGACTTCTCGATCAGCGGGTCGAAGAGCCGGTGCACCAGCTCGGACGCCGCGTCGAGGCCCTGGTCGAGATAGACCGCGCCGATCACCGCTTCGAGGGTGTCGGCGAGGATGGACGCCTTGTCCCGGCCGCCCGTGCCCTCTTCGCCCCGGCCGAGCCGGATGAAGGAGCCGAGTTCGAGGCCGCGGCCGACCTCCGCCAGCGCACGCGAGTTGACCACCGCGGCCCGCAGTTTGGCCAGCTGGCCTTCCGGCAGGTCGGGGTGGGTGCGGTACAGCGTGTCCGTGACCACCAGGCCGAGCACGGAGTCCCCGAGGAACTCGAGGCGCTCGTTGGTGGGCAGACCGCCGTTCTCGTACGCGTACGAGCGGTGGGTCAGCGCACGCACCAGAAGGGCGGACTCGAGCTGATACCCGAGCCGCCCTTCCAGAAGCGTGTGGGACGAGGCTGCGCTGATGCTCTCAGACATCGTGCCTCTCACCAGCCACTCAGACCGAGAGGACCTGGCGCTTGTTGTAGGTGCCGCAGCTCGGGCACGCGATGTGCTGCAGCTTCGGCTCCTGGCAACGCTCACACGAAACCAGGGTGGGGACCGCAGCCTTCCACTGCGACCGGCGGTGGCGCGTGTTGCTGCGCGACATCTTCCGCTTCGGAACAGCCACGGCTACTTCTCCTGCTTCTCGGCGGCGCTTCGGACGTCCCCGTCAGAGGCTTTGCCGCTCATGTTGTCCTTCTCATCGGTTCCCAGCGAACCGGCGAGTCCCTGCAGTGCCGCCCAACGGATGTCGACGGCTTCATGGTGGTGGTCCGGGTTCTCGTTCAGGTTGGTTCCGCACTCGGAACACAGACCCGCACAGTCCTCCCGGCACACCGGCTGCATCGGCAGTGCGAGCACCACCGCATCACGCAGCACGGGTTCGAGGTCGAACATGCCGTCCTCGAGGGGGATCATGTCCTCGTCGTCCTCGGCTTCGTCGTCCGCGGCCGCCTTGGAGCGGCCCCGGTCGTCGGAGTCGGGGTACGAGAACATCTCCTGGAAGTCCACGTCGAGCTCCAGCTCGACGGGCTCCAGACACCTTACGCACTCCCCCTCGGCCGATGCACGGGCGGTGCCTGTGACAAGCACCCCTTCCATGACCGACTCAAGACGGAGATCGATTTCCACCGGAGAGCCCTCGGGCACTCCGATCACTCCTTCGACGCCGAGCGCGGCGGAGCCGCCGGGCGCCTCGACCGAACGGGAGACCCGCTGCAGGGCACCAGGACGCCGCCCCAGCTCGTGCGTGTCGAACACGAGGGGGTTGCGGTGGTCGAGGCGCGTGCTCAGGGTTCTTCCTGCTTTCGGATCGTTCTGCGGCGTGGAGGGGGCTGCCGGACGTGGGCAGCGGGGATCGCGGACATAGCGCGACCGAAGAGCCAGGATACTGGACGCTTCGCCCAGGGCCCAATCCGGGCTCCCCGCCCCTTACTGCCCCTGCTCGTACCGGCGCAGCTGCTCCAGGTCGATCATGCTCGTGTCGAAGAAGCTGGTCTCGTCGAGCGCGGCGGCCTGCTGCGGCTGGTGGGGCTGGGCGTGGACCTGGCCCTGGACCTGGGGGTCGTACTGCTGCTGCTCGTAGCCGTACTGCCCCTGGTAGGCGTACGGGTCCTGCTGCTGGTAGCCGTAGGCGTCCTGCTGCTGGTACGCGTAGGCCGGGTCCTGCTGGGGCTGCTGCTGGTAGCCGTACGGGTCGGGCTGCTGCGCGGGGATCTGCGGGGCCTGCGGCTGCGCCGGCTCGGGGTCGGAGAGCTCCGCGAGGCCGGCGAGGTAGTCCGCGTCGCTGGTGTGGACCGCGCCGCCGAGGCCGTCCTGCGCGGCCATGTGCTCGCCGAGGGCGTCCGTGGCGATCCGGCCGTGCAGCTTCTGCCGGCCCCTCCCGACGGCCTCCAGGGTCTTGCTGAGGACCGCCTCGAAGGCGCCCAGCTTGGCGTCCACGTACTCGTCGGCCCGCTGGATGAGGGTCTGCGGGTCGGCGCTGTACTCGGGGGCGTCCGCGTCGGCGTAGCCGTCCCGGTCGAGGCCCGGGCCGCGGCCGAGGAGCTTCTCGCGCCCGCGGTCGACGGAGCCGATGGTCTTGTTGAGGACGACCTCGAAGTTGGCGAGCTTGGAGTCCACGTAGTCGTCGGCCTCGGCCCGCACCTCCTCGGCCTCGCGGCGGGCCTCGGCGAGGATCCGGTCGGCCTCCTCCTGGGACTCGCGGGCGACCTGGGTGTCGGAGACGATCGAGCCCCGCTCGGCGTGGGCGGCCTCGATGATCCGCTCGGCCTCCTGGCGGGCCTGCTCGACCATCTGCTCGCGGCCGCCGATCAGCTCCTGGGCCTGGGCCAGGGAGCCGGGCAGGGCCTGGCGCACCTCTTCGAGCAAGGCGAGCAGCTCGGCGCGGTTGACCACGCAGGATGCCGACATGGGCATGGAACGGGCGCCCTGCACGGTCGCGACGATCTCGTCGAGCTTCTTCTGCACGTCCACCTGGTGCTCGCCACTCTCTACAGCTGGATGGAGACGGACGGGACGACTGTAAGGGCAGTCGGCGCCCGTCCGACACCAGGTGACGGAGCGTCAGCGGCGGTGGCCGCGCGTCACTTCCGGGCGAGCCGCTCGGTCAGCTTCGGGAGGACCGTCGGCGGGACGAGGTGGGAGACGTCCCCGCCCCAGGCGGCCACTTCCTTGACCAGGGAGGAGGAGAGGAAGCTGTACGTCGGGTTGGTGGGGACGAACAGGGTCTCCACGCCCGAGAGGCCGATGTTCATCTGGGCCATCTGCAGCTCGTAGTCGAAGTCGCTGACCGCGCGCAGGCCCTTGACGATCGCGGGGATGTCGCGCTGCTTGCAGAAGTCGACGAGGAGGCCGTGGAAGGACTCCACCTCGACGTTGCCGAAGTCGGCGGTGACCTCGCGGATCAGCTCTATCCGCTCGTCGACCGTGAAGAGGCCCTTCTTCGACTGGTTGATCATCACGGCCACGTGTACGACGTCGTACAGCTTGGAGGCGCGGGCGATGATGTCGAGATGTCCGTTGGTGATGGGGTCGAATGACCCCGGACAGACGGCGCGGCGCAACTTGGGTCCCTCGCTCTCCGGTCCGGTCATCGTGCGTCTTCGCACGTAGAGGCGGCGCGACCGTACCAAAACGTTCCCTCGCCGTAGCGACGGGACCGCAGGGGTTCGAAGCCTTCGGGCCAGCCGAATTCCCCGCCTCGGGTGCTGCGCTCCACGGTGACGAGGGCATCCTCGCTCAGCCAGCCCCCCGAGCGCAGTGTGAGGAGAATCTCCCGGAGGTCGTCGTCCCCGACGGCGTAGGGCGGGTCGAGGAAGACCAGGTCGTACGGCTCGGCCGGGGCCGGTCCCGTCACGATCTGCTCGGCCTTGCCGGTGCGGAGTTCGGCGCCGGGCAGGCCGATCGAGCGGACGTTGTCCCGGATCGTCTTCGCGGCGCGGGGGTCGGCCTCGACGAGGAGGGCGTGGGCCGCGCCCCGGGAGAGCGCCTCCAGGCCGACGGCGCCGGAGCCCGCGTACAGGTCGGCGACCCTGGCGCCGGCCAGGCCCTGGAACGACTCCCAGGTGGAGAAGAGGCCTTCCCGTGCCCGGTCGGAGGTGGGGCGGGTGCCGTTGCCGGGGGGCACGGCCAGGCGCCGTCCGCCGGCGCTGCCGGCGATCACGCGGGTCATCGGTGTCCTCGTCCTGCGTCGTCCAATGCGTACGTCCCAGGATATGGCCGCGGCGCGGCGCTCAACCCTCCTCAGCCCTTGTCGAGGTACGTCTCCCGCTCCTCGCTGAGGAGGGCGTCGAGCGCGGTGCGCAGGCCGAGGTGGGCGTCGAGGCCGGGGTCGGCGAGGACGAGGGCGGTGGCCTCCTCGCGGGCGGCGGCGATGACCTCCTCGTCCTCGATGACGGCGAGCACCCGGAGGGAGGAGCGGACGCCGGACTGGGCCTGGCCGAGGACGTCGCCCTCGCGCCGCTGTTCGAGGTCGATGCGGGAGAGCTCGAAGCCGTCGAGGGTGGAGGCGACGGCGTTCAGCCGCTGCCGGGCGGGGCTGGCCTCGGGCATCTCGCTGACGAGGAGGCAGAGGCCCGGGGCGGAGCCGCGGCCGACGCGGCCGCGGAGCTGGTGGAGCTGGGAGACGCCGAAGCGGTCGGCGTCCATGATCACCATGGCGGTGGCGTTGGGCACGTTGACGCCGACCTCGATGACCGTGGTGGCGACGAGGACGTCGAGGTCGCCGGCGGCGAAGCGGCGCATGACGTCGTCCTTGTCGTCCGGGTGCATGCGGCCGTGCAGGACGGCGATCCGCAGGCCCGCGAGGGGGCCGGCGCCGAGCTTCTCGGCGACGTCGAGGACGGCGAGCGGCGGGCGCTTCTCGGCCTCGTCCTCGGGGGACGCCTTGGCCTTCTTCTTCTGGTCCTCCTCGTCGCCGATGCGGGGGCAGACGACGTACGCCTGGTGTCCGTTCCCCACCTCCTCGCGGACCCGCTCCCAGGCGCGCGCGAGGAAGTGCGGCTTGTCGGCGGCGGGGACGACGTGGCTGGCGATCGGCGAGCGGCCGGCGGGCAGCTGGTCGAGGACGGAGGTCTCCAGGTCGCCGAAGACGGTCATGGCGACCGTGCGCGGGATGGGCGTGGCGGTCATGACGAGGAGGTGCGGGGGCTGCTTGCCCTTGCCGCGCAGCGCGTCGCGCTGCTCGACGCCGAAGCGGTGCTGCTCGTCGACGACGACCAGGCCGAGGTCGTGGAACTGCACCTTGTCCTCGATCAGCGCGTGCGTGCCGATGACGATGCCGGCCTCGCCGGTGACGAGGTCGAGCAGGGCCTGGCGGCGGGCGGCGGCGCCCATGGAGCCGGTGAGCAGGACGACCTTGGTGGCGCGCTCGGCGCCGCCGAGCATGCCTCCCTCGGCGAGCTCGCCCATCATCTCGGTGACGGAGCGGTGGTGCTGCTGGGCGAGGACCTCGGTGGGGGCGAGCATCGCGGCCTGCCCGCCGGAGTCGACGACGGCGAGCATGGCGCGCAGCGCGACCATCGTGTTGTGCGTCACGGTGAAGTGATCCGTCACGTAGGCATGGTCGGCATGCGCGACGCTGATGCACTGCACGGCCTTCCGGCCGACGTACTCCACAGCACGGATGCCACGCCGGAAGGTGTTGTACCCGGGCCTCGGACGCATCCGCTCGGCCTTGCGGACGAGCCGGAACGGAGGGTACTCGTCGGGCAGAGCCACGGAGACGTTGAAGGCGGTCTTCTTCGGCAGAACCCGCGCTCGTCCGCCGAGCGAGCGCACGAGCCACGCGACGTCCTCCGCGAGCGAGCGGGAAGCGGAGCACAGCGACACACTCATGCCGTCCTGGTGCACCGTGCCGTCAGTGTCCAGAAGCCCTTGGAGAACCGCGAGACGGTCCTTGATCGTGGCGTTCTTGAACTGCTCGGGGATGAACTTGTCATGCGATGTGACACCCCACAGCTCCAGGTCTCGCAGCGCCTGGATCACCGGATTCCGGACGCCGCCCGCACGCCGGACAAGCTGGATCGTGTAGTCGCAGCGCGAGCCGACCACCGGGGTGAGCCTGCAGTCCGGCTCCACCGCCATCGCGACGGCGTCGTGGATCTCGGCGTCGGTCGTGGAGAGCCGCAGGTTGTGCCGAAACGAGCCGTCGCCCAGGAGCACACCGAGCAGGTACGGATCGAGCGGCAGTGTGGCGCCGTCTCCGAGGTCGACCGGGGCGGCGGGGGGGATGTACCACTTCGAGGAGCCGTTCGCCTTCAGGAGGTCATGGCGGATCTCCCTTGTGGTCAGCACCTTGGGGGCCTGGCCGCGGTGCCATGCGCAACTCGTTCCTACGATCCACAGGTGCTCGTCGTCGCACTCCACGGCGGTTCCGTCCGAGAGAAGGATCCGCCACACCTCCCGCTCCCCCTGTGGAAAGACTCCGTCGACGACTGCGGTCTCTCCTGTGGGCACGATCACCTCGTCCCCCACCCTCATGTCGCCCATCCGTCGGAATCCCACAGAGGTCAACACGAGGGAGTCCAGGGGCTGCGCCTTGCCCGATCCGACCTCGCCCTGGAGGAGGCGGTGCATGGGGTGCTCGGTGGCGAGGTCGTCGAAGATCTCCTTCGAGACCTTGGTCTGGCCGTCGGTGAGGGTGAAGGGCAGCTTGGCGTCGAAGGCGTCGAGGATGCCGTCGGGGGCCGGTCGCCGGGCGACGGCGGGGAGTTGCGCGTCGGCGTGCCGGCGGCGGGCGAGGGCGACCTGGAGGACGAAGGCCTCGTCCCACTTGAGCCGCTCGCGGGCGTCGGCGATGTCCGCCTTGGTACGGGGGCGGTGGATCATCCGCAGGGCGTCGGGCAGCTCGGTGAGGCCGCGGCCCTCGCGCAGGGCGGGCGGCAGCGGGTCGACGGCGTCACCGGCGCTGGGCAGGACGGCGTCGACGGCCTTGGCGATCTTCCAGGACTCCAGCTTGGCGGTGGCCGGGTAGATCGGGATGAGGGCCCCCGCCCAGGTGTCCACGGCCTCGTCGGCGTCGCCGCGGAGCAACTCGTAGGAGGGGTGGGCGAGCTGGAGGCGCCGGTTGAAGAGCGAGACCTTGCCGGCGAACATCGCCCGGGTGCCGGGCAGCAGGTCCTTGTGCGGCTTGTGGACGCCCTTGCCGAAGAAGACCAGCTGCACCCGGCCGCTGCCGTCGGTGATGGTCACCTCCAGGCGCTGGCCGCGCCCCTTGGAGCCGTTGAAGGTCAGCACCCGGGCGTCGGCGACCTGCGCGACCACCGTGACGTGCTCGTCGAGCGGGAGGTCGGAGAGGGCGGTCAGCTCCCCCCGCTCGGCGTACCGGCGGGGGTAGTGGTGGAGCAGGTCCCCGACCGTGTGCAGGTCGAGCGCCTCGGCCATGACCTTGGCGGTGGCGGGGCCGAGGGCCTTCTTGAGTGGTTCGTCGAGCGCGGGCACGTCCTCCATTGAAGACCACGGGACCGACAGTCGTGCCGAAGCCCGTGGACGACCGCCGGGATCGGGACCTATTCCACTCCGATGAGCAGGGGTGGTGCCCCCGCGCCCGCGTGGTACGTGGTGGTGTCGACGGCCAGGTAGCCGCGCCGGACGTGGCCCTCCAGGTCGGGGGCGAGTCCGGGCGGGGTGTCGTCGGCGACGACGAGGGTGACGAGTTCGCCGCCGGCCGAGAGCATGCGGTCCAGGACGGTGCGGGCGGTCTCGGTCAGGTCCTTGCCGATGACGGCGACGTCGCCCTCGATGAGGCCGAGGACGTCGCCGGCCTGGCAGACGCCGGCCGAGGTGAAGGAGCGGCGTTCGGCGACGGCGAGTTCGGCGTAGCGGGTGGCTCCGGCGGCGGCCGTCATGGCGACGACGTCCTCGTCGAAGCGCCGGTCGGGCTCGTGGACGGCGAGGGCGGCGATGCCCTGGACGGCGGCCCGGGTCGGGATGAGGGCGACGCGGATGCCCTCGGCCCTGGCGCGTTCGGCGGCGGCCGCCGCGGTCTGGCGCAGCTCGGTGTCGTTGGGCAGGAGGACGACCTCGCGCGCGTGGGCCCGTCGGATCGCCTCCAGGAGTTCGTCGCCGGCGGGCGGTTCGCCGGGCCTGCTGCGGACGGTGGTCGCGCCGGCCTCGGCGCAGAGTCCGGCGAGGCCCTCGCCGGGGACGACGGCGACGACCGCGCGCTGGGCGCGTTCCGCGCGTCCGGCGGTGGCCGCCGCGTCGGCGGCGAAGTGGGTGATGCGGATGCGGTGGGGCCGGCCGGCCTCGACGCCGGCCTCGACGGCGGCGCCCGCGTCGTCGACGTGGACGTGGACGTTCCACAGCCCGTCGCCGCCGACGACGACGAGGGAGTCGCCGAGGGCGTCGAGCCGGGCCCGCAGCAGGTCCACGGCGGCGTCCTCGGCCTCCAGGAGGTAGATCACCTCGTAGGCGGGCCCGGCCTCGCCGTCGCAGGCCGGGGCGGAGGCGGCCGGTACGGCCCGTACGTCCCCGAGGACCCGTACCGCGCCCGTCGCGGTCCCGGCGGGCTCCGGCGCCCGGCCGCCCACGGTCTCGACGAGCGCTCCGAGGACGGCGACCAGACCGCGTCCGCCGGCGTCCACGACCCCGGCCCGGCCGAGGACGGCCAGCTGGCCGGGGGTCGCCTCCAGGGCGGTCCCGGCCGCGTCGTGGGCGCGGGTGGCGACCTCCAGGAGGGTGCCGCCGCCCGCACAGCCGGCGGCGGCCGCCTCGGCCACGGTGAGGACGGTGCCCTCCACGGGGTGGGCGACGGCCCGACGGGCGGCGGCGGCCGCCTCGGCCAGGGCGCGGGCGAGGTGATCACCGTCACGTCCTTCGGCGAGGACGGCGGCCATGCCGCGCAGGAGCTGGGCGAGGATGGTGCCGGAGTTGCCCCGGGCGCCGAGCAGGGCGCCGTGGGCCATGGCCCGTACGGTCTCGGCGGTGTCGGGGGCGGAGGCGGAGGCGGCGAAGACGGCTTCGACGGCCTGACGGGCGGCCTCGGTCGTCAGGTACAGGTTGGTGCCGGTGTCCCCGTCCGCGACCGGGTAGACGTTGATCGCGTCGATCTCCTCGCGCTCCCGTCCGAGGGCGTCGAGGGCCCGTGCGCACCAGGTCCGGACCGCTTCGGCGTCGAGCTCGACGAGCTCCTCGTCAGGCTGAAGGGCTCGCGACAACGGGGGGTCCTCCTTCGGCGGTGAGCTCACCGCAGGGTAGACCCGGGGTGGCCCGCTCGTGACCTGGGCCCGGGGCGAGGTCCGCGGAGACCGTGGTAGTTTCGTTCCACCGAGGCAGGCGTTGTATGCTGCTTCGGTTGCCCGGTTCAAACCGGGCCGTTCCCCGGCAAGCCACTTCAGACTCCTGATTCCGGTGCGCCGGATTTCACTGTAAATCTGAAGTCTTTGGAGTGACCCGTGGCTGCCAACTGCGACGTCTGCGGCAAGGGGCCGGGCTTCGGCAACAACATTTCGCACTCGCACCGCCGTACGTCCCGTCGCTGGAACCCGAACATCCAGCGCGTGCGTGCCGTGGTCGGTCGGACGCCGAAGCGGCTCAACGTCTGCACCTCGTGCATCAAGGCCGGCAAGGTCTCGCGCTAATTGCGACGTTCCGTCGTAGCGCAGCCCCTGCGGTTGCCTTGAAAGGCCGGTTCACCTCGGTGAACCGGCCTTTTGCCATGTCCTGACGCGCTTCAGTCCCGGAAGCGCCAGCCGTGGTCCACCGGGCCGATGCCCGACCCCAGCGCGAATCCGGCTGCGATCGCCCCGGTCACGTACGCCTTCGCCTCCCGCACCGCCTCCGGCACGGCCAGTCCCCTGGCGAGTCCCGACGCGACCGCCGAGGCGAGTGTGCAGCCCGTCCCGTGGGTGTGCCGGTTGTCGTGGCGCGGGGCTCGCAGCCAGTGCTCCTCGGTGCCGTCGGTGAGCAGGTCCACGGCCTCCCGACCGGTGGGCAGGTGCCCGCCCTTGATCAGGACCCAGCGCGGGCCGTACGACAGCACCGCCTCGGCGGCCCTCCGCATGTCGTCCTCGTGGCCGACGCGGACGCCGGTGAGCTGCGTCACCTCGTCCAGGTTGGGCGTGGCGACGGTCGCGACCGGCAGCAGCCTCGTACGGACGGAGTCGAGCGCGGTCTCGGCGAGCAGCGGGTCCCCGTGCTTGGAGACGCCGACCGGGTCGACGACCACGGGGGCCTCCACGGAGGCGAGGAGCTCGGCGACGGTCTCCACGAGCGCGGCCGAGGCGAGCATGCCGGTCTTCACCGCCTGGACGCCGATGTCGTCGACGACGGCCCGGAACTGGGCGCGCACGGCCTCCACGGGAAGCTCCCAGACGCCCTGGACGCCCCGCGAGTTCTGGGCGGTGACGGCGGTGACGACGCTCATGCCGTGGACGCCGAGGGCGAGCATCGTCTTCAGGTCGGCCTGGACGCCGGCACCGCCGCCGGAGTCGGATCCGGCGACGGTGAGGACCAGAGGGGGGTTCACTCGGTCTCTCCGAAGTGGTCCCAGCCGCCCACGCTGTGCCAGGGCGCGCCGTCCACGGTGACCTGCGGCAGCGCCGAGGGGTGGAGGACCTCGCCGATGACCTTCCAGCGGGCGGGCAGCTTCACGTCCGGCGGGAAGGTGGCCACGATGGCGTGGTCCTCTCCCCCGGTGAGCACCCACTGCATGGGGTCGACGCCGACGGCCTGGCCGATGTCGTTCATCTGGGTGGGGATGTCGATGAGTCCCGAGCGCAGGTCGATGCGGACCTTGCTGGCCTCGGCGATGTGCCCGAGGTCGGCGATGAGGCCGTCGCTGACGTCGCACATGGCGGTGGCGCCGAGCCCGGCGGCGGCCGGGCCCGCGTGGTACGGCGGTTCGGGCCGGCGGTGGGCCTCGACGAAGGCGCGCGGGGAGCGGAAGCCGCGGGAGAGGACCGCGTATCCGGCGGCGGACCAGCCGAGCCAGCCGGTGTAGGCGACGACGTCGCCGGGCTGGGCGCCGCCGCGGGTGACCGGGTCGTGGTTGCGGAGGTCGCCGAGCGCGGTGATGGAGACCATGATCGTGTCGCCGCGGACGACGTCGCCGCCGACCACCGCCGCGCCCGCGACCTGACATTCGTCGCGCAGGCCGTCCATGAGTTCCGTGGGCCAGGTGACGGGGAGTTCGGCGGGGACGACGAGGCCGAGGAGGAGCGCGGTGGGGACCGCGCCCATGGCGGCGATGTCGGCGAGGTTCTGCGCGGCGGCCTTGCGGCCGACGTCGTAGGCCGTCGACCAGTCGCGGCGGAAGTGACGTCCTTCGAGCAGGATGTCCGTGCTGGCCACCACGCGCCGGTCGGGGGCGGAGACGACCGCGGCGTCGTCGCCGGGCCCGATCCGTACCGCCGGGGTGGAGGTGAGCCGGGACGTGAGCTCTCTGATGAGCCCGAACTCGCCCAGCTCTCCGACTGTGCCCTTCACCGCGTCTCACCTCGTGTCTTCGTGCCGGCCGGCGGGCGGGGGCGCGTCGTCTCGCGCCGCGGGTCGCGGGCCGTCACCGTGCTGGGTACCGTCAAGTAGACCGTCAACTTCTGTCCTGCGTACGCCACACCCCGAGCGCCTCCGGACGCGCGGGTCTCCCCGTGGCCCGCGGCGACGCGGTACCGTGGCGTCCCTTTCTCCCACAAGATCCTCGTGGTCGCCCTGGAGGTTCCGTGGTTCAGGCGTACATCCTCATCCAGACCGAGGTGGGCAAGGCGTCGACCGTCGCCGACACCATCTCCAAGATCCCGGGGGTCATCCAGGCCGAAGACGTCACAGGACCGTACGACGTGATCGTGCGCGCGCAGGCGGACACCGTCGACGAGCTGGGCCGCATGGTGGTCGCCAAGGTCCAGCAAGTGGACGGCATCACGCGCACCCTCACCTGCCCGGTCGTTCATCTGTAGCCCCCGTCTACGCTTGGCCGGTGACGTCTTCCCACCGGCCCTTCGGCCTGCCCGCCGCCGTCGCGGCCGCCGTCCTGCTGTCGGCCGCCGCCGGCTGTTCCTCACCGGACGCCGCGGCGTCCGTCGTGGTCCCGAGCCCGCCGGCGGAGGAGGCCGCCTTCTGCCAGGCGCTGGCGAAGGAGCTTCCCGACACCGTGGCGGGCCTGGCGCGGAGTGACCCGGAGCCCGGCTCCGAGTTGACCGCCGGGTGGGGTGACGGTGCGATCGTACTGCGCTGCGGGGTCCCCCGGCCCGAAAAGATGAGCGACCCGAAGGCGCAGGGCGTCTCGGCGAACGGCGTGCGCTGGATGCTGGAGCAGCGCGGGGGCGACGGGCCCCGTTTCACCTCGGTGTACCGGAAGACGTACGTCGAGGTGACGCTGGACGAGCGGTACGCGCACGACGCCGGTCCGCTCACGGATCTCGCGGGACCCGTGGAGCGGACCGTCCCGTGCGCCCTGGAGCCGGAGTGCGGATGACCGCACCCCGGCGCCCCCGGCCGCGGTTCGTCTAGCGCAGGCCCGTGGGGCGGGTCAGCGCGGCCTGGATGAGCCGGTCGACGAGCTCGGGGTAGCTCACGCCGCTCTCCTGCCACATGCGCGGGTACATGGAGATGGGCGTGAAGCCCGGCATGGTGTTGATCTCGTTGATGACGAAGTCGCCGTCCTCGGTGAGGAAGAAGTCGGCGCGGACCAGGCCCTCGCAGGACACGGCCTCGTAGGCGGCGACGGCGAGGCGCTGGACCTCGGCGGTGGCCCCGTCCCCGATCGGGGCGGGCACGATGCCGGAGGCCGAGTCGATGTACTTGGCCTCGAAGTCGTAGAAGTCGTGGTCGGTGACCGGCGGGATCTCGGCCGGGACGCTGGCGCGCGGGCCGTCCTCGAACTCCAGGACGCCGCACTCGATCTCGCGGCCGCGCAGCAGCGACTCGACGAGGATCTTGGGGTCGTGGCGGCGGGCCTCCTCGATGGCCTCGTCCAGGCCGGAGAGGTCGTCGACCTTGGTGATGCCCATGGAGGAGCCGCCGCGGGCCGGCTTCACGAAGAGCGGCCAGCCGTGCTCGGCGGCGAACTCGACGATCTTCTTGCGGGCGGCGGCGGGGCTCTGCTCCCACTCGCGCGGCCGGATGACCTCGTACGGGCCGACCGGGAGGCCGAAGGAGACGAAGACCCGCTTCATGTACTCCTTGTCCTGGCCGACGGCGGAGGCGAGGACGCCCGCGCCGACGTAGGGGACGCCGGAGAGCTCCAGGAGGCCCTGGAGGGTGCCGTCCTCGCCGTAGGGGCCGTGGAGCACGGGGAAGACCACGTCGACCTCGCCGAGGGCCTTGGGCACGGCGCCGGGCTCGGTGAGGACGACCTCGCGGTTGGCGGGGTCGACGGAGAGGACGACGCCGCCCTCCTCGGACTCCGCCAGGTCGGCGACGTTCGGCAGGGCGCGGTCGGCGATGGCCATCCGCTCGGGGGCGTCGGCGGTGAGCGCCCAGCGCCCGTCCGTCGTGATGCCGATGGGCAGCACGTCGTACTTGTCCCGGTCGATGGCGCTCAGGACGGCGCCCGCCGTGACGACGGAGATGGCGTGCTCGGAGCTGCGGCCGCCGAAGACGACGGCCACGCGCGGCTTGCGGGGGCTCTGGGTGTTCTCGCTCATATCGCGATGAGCGTACCTTGCGGCTCCCGAACTGCTGAGCGCCCCGCTCGCACGCGCGCGTACGGCTCACACGGCCGGGCTCAGCGGCGTTCGGGCTTGGCCGAGCGCGACATGAGCTCCTTGAGGGCGACGACGGGCGGCTTGCCGTCGTGGACGATCGAGACGACGGTCTCGGTGATGGGCATGTCGACGCCGTGGCGGCGGGCCAGATCGAGCACGGACTCGCAGGACTTGACGCCCTCGGCGGTCTGCTTGGTGGCCGCGATGGTCTCCTGGAGGGTCATCCCCCGGCCGAGGTTGGTGCCGAAGGTGTTGTTCCGGGAGAGCGGCGAGGAGCAGGTGGCGACGAGGTCGCCGAGGCCCGCGAGGCCGGAGAAGGTGAGCGGGTCGGCGCCCATGGCGAGGCCGAGGCGGGTGGTCTCGGCGAGGCCGCGGGTGATGAGCGTGGCCTTGGAGTTGTCGCCGAGGCCCATGCCGTTGGCGATGCCGACGGCGAGGCCGATGACGTTCTTGACGGCGCCGCCGAGCTCGCAGCCCACCACGTCGGTGTTGGTGTACGGGCGGAAGTACGGCGTCATGCAGGCGGTCTGGAGCCGCTGGGCGACCGTCTCGTCGGAGCAGGCGACGACGGCGGCGGCCGGCTGCCGGGCGGCGATCTCCTTGGCCAGGTTGGGGCCGGTGAGGACGGCCACGCGGTCGGCGGGCACGTCGGCGACCTCGGTGATCACCTCGCTCATCCGCTTGGCGGTGCCGAGTTCGACGCCCTTCATGAGGGAGACGAGGACGGTGTCGGGGGCGAGCACCGGCCGCCAGGCGGCGAGGTTGCCGCGCAGGGTCTGGGAGGGGACGACGAGGACGGTGAAGTCGGCGTCCGCGGCGGCCTCGGCGGGGTCCGCGGTGGCCGTGATGCCCTGGGGGAGCTCCACGCCCGGCAGGTAGTCGGGGTTGACCCGGCCGGCGTTGATCTCCTTGGCGAGTTCGGCGCGGCGGCCCCAGAGGCTCACCTCGCAGCCCGCGTCGGCGAGCACCATGGCGAAGGCGGTGCCCCAGGATCCGTTGCCGAAGACGGCTGCCTTGGTCACTTGGTGCCCTCCCCGGCGGCCTTGCGCCGCTGCTCCAGGCGGGCCTTGCGGTGGTCGTACGGCTCGGGGGGCGCCTTCTCGCCGCGGACCTCCTCCAGGAGGGCGGTGATGGCGGCCATGATGACCTCGGTGGCCTCGCGCAGGACGTCCGGCGTGGGCTCCAGGCCGTGGAAGCGGGAGAGGTCGACGGGCGGTCCCGCCTGCACGACCAGCGTCTTGCGGGGGAACAGGCGGAACTTGTTCTCCTTGGCGTACGGCGGCATCGCGAGGTTGGCGCCCCACTGGGCCACCGGGATGACGGGGACCTGGGTGAGCAGCGCGACGCGGGCGGCGCCGGTCTTGCCGGCCATGGGCCACATCTCGGGGTCGCGGGTGAGGGTGCCCTCCGGGTAGAAGGCGACGCACTCGCCGCGCTCGATGGCGTCGACGGCGGCGCGGAAGGCGTCGAGCGCGTTGGTCGTCTCGCGGTACACGGGGATCTGGCCCGTGTTGCGGAGCATCGTGCCGACGAAGCCGCCCTTGAAGAGTCCGGCCTTGGCGAGGAAGCGCGGGACCCGGCCGGTGTTGTACTGGTAATGCGCGTAGGACAGCGGGTCCAGGTAGGAGTTGTGGTTGACCGCGGTGATGAAACCGCCGTCGGCCGGAATGTGCTCCATACCGCGCCAGTCCCGCTTGAACAGAACCACCAGGGGGGGTTTGGCGATGACCGCCGCGAGGCGGTACCAGAAGCCGATTCTGCGGCGGGGCACTCGGACACCTTTCTCCGGGACTGGCTGGCAGGGGGTCAAGTGTCGCCCCATGCTCCTGGTCTGTCGAGTGACACCGTACGCCCCGGGGCCGCCGGTGGACCGCGTGGGCGGGACAGAATGACCCCGATGAAGACGCTGCCCCAGATGCGCACCGGCGCCGACGACGGCTGGTCCCTGGTCGTCCCCCTGAAGCCCCTCGCCCTGGCCAAGAGCAGGCTGGCGGCCGCGGCGGGGGCCCGGCTGCGTCCCCGGCTCGCGCTGGCGTTCGCCGAGGACACCGTGGAGGCGGTGCTGAACTGCGCGCGCGTGCGCGATGTGGCGGTCGTCACGGACGATCCGGTGGCCGGCCCGGCGCTCGCGGCGCTGGGCGCGCGGATCGTGCCGGACTCCCCGGCGGCGGGGCTCAACGCGGCGCTGGCCCACGGGGCGCGGGCCGTGCGTTCCGGGCGGCCGCACGCGCGCGTGGCGGCGCTCAACGCGGACCTGCCGGCGCTGCGGCCCGCGGAGCTGACCCGGGTCCTGGACGCGGCCGGAAATTTTCCGAGGGCATTTCTCGCGGATGCCGCCGAAATAGGTACGACATTCCTCTCGGCGGCGCCGGGGGCGGAATTGGAACCGGCATTCGGGGGCGCGTCGAGGCTGCGGCATTTGTCTTCGGGGGCGGCGGAAATCCGGCTCGCCGGGGTGGATTCCGTGCGCCGGGACGTGGACACCGGGGAGGATCTGGCGGCGGCGCTGGCGCTGGGGCTCGGTCCGCGGACGGCCGCCCGGTGGGCGACGGCGGCCGGATAGGCTGCGGTCCATGCAGGCGACCGCGTTCACGTACGACCCCGAGACCCGCAGCGGCAGTGTGCTGCTCGACGACGGCACCCCCGTGGAGTTCGGGGCGGAGGCCTTCGAGGCGGGCGGGCTGCGGTTGCTGCGGCCTGGGCAGCGGGTGCGGATCGAGGCCGAGCCCGGCACGTCGGGCGCGGGGCTCCGGATCACCCTGGTGACGCTGCAGACCTTCTGAGACGCGCCGCGGGCCGGGCTCCCGGAGGGGAGCCCGGCCCGGCGGGTCGGTACCGCGCGTCCTACTTCTTGGCGGCGGTCTTCTTGGCGGTCGTCTTGCGCGCCGTCGTCTTCTTGGCGGGCGCCTTCGTCGCCGTGGCCTTCTTCGCGGCCGGCGCGGTCTTCTTGGCGGTGGCCTTGGTCGCCTTCTTGGCGGCGGCGGCCGTGGTGGTCTTCTTGGCGGCGGCGGTGGTCTTCTTCGCCGTGGCCGTCGTGGCCTTCTTCGCCGGCGCCGCCTTCTTCGCGGCGGCGGTGGTCTTCTTGGCTGCGGCGGTGGTCTTCTTCGCCGCGGCCGTCGTGGCCTTCTTCACCGGGGTCGCCTTCTTCGCGGCGGCCTTCTTGGCGGTGGTGGCCTTCTTGGCGGCGGCCTTCTTCACGGTCGCGGAGGCGCCACCGGTGAGGCTGCCCTTGGGGGCCTTCTTGACGGAGACCTCGCCGCCCTTGGGGAGCTTCTTCGAGCCGCTGACCAGGTCCTTGAAGCCCTGACCTGCACGGAAGCGCGGGACGGAGGTCTTCTTGACCCGGACGCGCTCACCCGTCTGCGGGTTGCGGGCGTAGCGGGCCGGCCGGTCGACCTTCTCGAACGAGCCGAAACCGGTGACCGAGACCCGGTCACCGGCCACCACGGCACGCACGATGGCGTCGAGCACGTGGTCGACGGCTTCGGCGGCCTGCTGACGACCGCCCATCTTGTCGGCAATCGCTTCTACGAGCTGCGCCTTGTTCACGTCTTCCCCTTCGGAGACATTGCCAGAACGAAAGTGTTCAAGCTTTTTCGCACGTTAGGCATGTATATACCGCAAATCAAACACGAAACGGTCTAATCACCCTAGTGCCGCAACGCGGAAGTTCCGTTGCGGAGTTCCTGGTGTCAGTCGTCCTCTGGGAATCGGCCCTCATCGAGGTCCTTCATCAACCGGTCGAGACGCGTGGCCGCGTCCTTGAGATCGTGCTTCGCCGCTGCCGTGACGACCAGCAGCTTCCGGGACAGCGCCATCCTTACGCCCTCCGGGACTTGCAGTGCGCGCACCCTTGTGTGCGCTTCCTTCAATCGGGCGGCGACTGCCTCGTAGAGCTCGAGTTGGCTGTCGCGTTCCATGCACCGATTGTGCCATCTAGGGCGAGTTGTCGCCCGACAGGGTCTCAACAAGCGACTGCGCCCCCCACCGGTCGGTGGGGGGCGCAGTCTTGGAAAAGCGCTGCTCAGGCCGTAATTGTACGGGGCTTGAAGGCCGGTCGAGCGGCCTCGTAGGCAGCGATGTCCGCTTCGTTCTGAAGGGTGAGGCTGATGTCGTCCAGACCGTTGAGCAGTCGCCAGCGGGCGTTCTCGTCGAGCTCGAAGTCGGCCTCGATCCCGGCGGCCAGGACCTTGCGGGCCTCCAGGTCGACGGTGATCTCGGCGGTCGGGTCGGCCTCGGTCAGCTCCCAGAGGGCGTCCACCGTCTCCTGCGGGAGGACGACGGTGAGCAGGCCGTTCTTCAGCGAGTTGCCGCGGAAGATGTCGGCGAAGCGGGAGGAGATGACCGCCTGGAAGCCGTAGTTCTGGAGCGCCCAGACGGCGTGCTCGCGGGAGGAGCCGGTGCCGAAGTCGGGGCCGGCGACCAGGACTGTGGCGCCCTGCCGCTCGGGGCGATTGAGGACGAACTCGGAGTCCTTGCGCCAGGCCTCGAAGAGGCCGTCCTCGAAGCCGTCGCGGGTGACCTTCTTCAGCCAGTGCGCCGGGATGATCTGGTCGGTGTCGACGTTGCTGCGGCGCAGCGGGACGGCCCGGCCGGTGTGCGTGGTGAAAGCTTCCATGGTTCCTCAGACCCCCGCGGTGGTGGCGACGTCGGACAGATCGGCCGGGGAGGCCAGGTGGCCCAGGACGGCGGTGGCGGCGGCGACCTGGGGGGAGACCAGGTGGGTGCGGCCGCCCTTGCCCTGCCGGCCCTCGAAGTTGCGGTTGGAGGTGGACGCGGAGCGCTCGCCGGGAGCCAGTTGGTCGGGGTTCATGCCCAGGCACATGGAGCAGCCCGCGTGCCGCCATTCGGCGCCGGCCTCCTTGAAGACCTTGTCCAGGCCCTCCTCGACGGCCTGCAGGGCGACCCGGACCGAGCCGGGGACGACCAGCATGCGGACGCCGTCGGCGACCTTGCGGCCCTCCAGGAGGGAGGCCGCGTTGCGCAGGTCCTCGATGCGTCCGTTGGTGCAGGAGCCTACGAAGACGGTGTCGACCTTGATGTCGCGCAGCGGCTGCCCGGCGGTCAACCCCATGTACTCCAGGGCCTTTTCGGCGGCGAGGCGCTCCGAAGCGTCTTCGTACGAAGCCGGGTCGGGGACGTTCGCCGAAAGCGGCGCGCCCTGGCCCGGGTTGGTGCCCCAGGTGACGAACGGCGCCAGCGCGGCGGCGTCGATGACGACCTCGGCGTCGAAGACCGCGTCCTCGTCGGACCTCAGGGTCTTCCAGTACGCGACGGCGGCGTCCCAGTCCTCGCCCTCGGGGGCGTGGGCGCGGCCCTTCAGATAGGCGAAGGTGGTCTCGTCGGGGGCGATCATGCCCGCGCGGGCGCCGGCCTCGATCGACATGTTGCAGATGGTCATCCGGGCCTCCATCGAGAGCTTCTCGATGGCGGAGCCGCGGTACTCCAGGATGTAGCCCTGGCCGCCGCCGGTGCCGATCTTCGCGATGATCGCCAGGATCAGGTCCTTGGCGGTGACGTCCTCGGGCAGCTCGCCGTCGACCGTGATCGCCATGGTCTTGGGGCGGGCCAGCGGCAGCGTCTGGGTGGCGAGCACGTGCTCCACCTGGCTGGTGCCGATGCCGAACGCCAGCGCGCCGAAGGCGCCGTGCGTGGAGGTGTGCGAGTCGCCGCAGACCACGGTGGTGCCGGGCTGGGTCAGGCCCAGCTGGGGGCCCACGACGTGGACGACGCCCTGCTCGACGTCGCCGAGCGGGTGCAGCCGGACGCCGAATTCGGCACAGTTCTTGCGGAGGGTCTCCAGCTGGGCGCGGGAGACCGGGTCGGCGATCGGCTTGTCGATGTCGAGGGTCGGGGTGTTGTGGTCCTCGGTGGCGATGGTGAGGTCGAGGCGCCGTACCTGCCGGCCGTTCTGCCGGAGACCGTCGAAGGCCTGGGGGCTGGTCACCTCGTGCAGCAGGTGCAGATCGATGAAGAGGAGGTCGGGCTCGCCCTCGGCGCGCCGGACGACGTGGTCGTCCCAGACCTTCTCCGCGAGTGTCCTACCCATCGCTTTCCCTCCGGCCGACGTCTACGCCGGCACAACTAGAGACCCGTTTCGCGGGCCGTTGTGCGGCCGCATCACCAGGGTCACAGGTTCCGAGAAAAATTGAACTTGCGTTTCACAGAGTGAGACGCGAATATCGTTGCATGGACAACTCTAGCGGCGTAGGCGTTCTCGACAAGGCAGCCCTTGTCCTGAGCGCCCTGGAGTCCGGTCCGGCCACCCTCGCAGGACTGGTCGCGGCGACGGGACTCGCACGACCCACGGCCCACCGACTGGCCGTGGCACTGGAACACCACCGGATGGTGGCCCGCGACATGCAGGGCCGGTTCATCCTCGGACCGCGCCTGGCGGAGCTCGCCGCCGCGGCCGGCGAGGACCGCCTGCTCGCGACCGCGGGCCCGGTTCTGACGCATCTGCGCGACGTCACCGGCGAGAGCGCCCAGCTCTACCGGCGCCAGGGCGACATGCGCATCTGCGTGGCGGCGGCCGAGCGGCTCTCGGGCCTGCGGGACACCGTCCCGGTCGGCTCGACGCTCACCATGAAGGCCGGCTCGTCCGCGCAGATCCTGATGGCCTGGGAGGAGCCTGAGCGGCTGCACCGCGGCCTCCAGGGCGCCCGCTTCACGGCGACGGCCCTCTCGGGCGTACGGCGCCGCGGCTGGGCCCAGTCGATCGGCGAGCGGGAGCCGGGCGTCGCGTCCGTCTCCGCGCCCGTACGCGGCCCCTCGAACCGCGTGGTGGCCGCCGTCTCGGTCTCGGGTCCCATCGAGCGTCTGACGCGCCACCCGGGCCGCATGCACGCCCAGGCGGTCATCGACGCCGCCGCCCGCCTCTCCGAGGCGCTCCGCCGCAACGGCTGAGGCTCCGCCTCCCTCCTGTTCGTCCCGGCCCACCGCTCCAACGCCGCAGCGGTGGGCCGGAGTTGTGTGCGCGGTACCCGAACAGCGAAGAAGCCCTCCCCCGAAGGGAAGGGCTTCTCCGTCTTGTACCCCCGACCGGATTCGAACCGGCGCTACCGCCTTGAGAGGGCGGCGTGCTAGGCCGCTACACAACGGGGGCAAGATCTTGCGTCCGGGCGACGTATCGCCTGGATGTACTGCGCTGGCCTACCTGGACTCGAACCAAGACTAACTGAACCAGAATCAGTCGTGCTGCCAATTACACCATAGGCCACTGGTGGCTTAGACCAGTTGGTACCCCCGACCGGATTCGAACCGGCGCTACCGCCTTGAGAGGGCGGCGTGCTAGGCCGCTACACAACGGGGGCCCTAGCGATCCTGCATCGGGTTCACCGGGAGCTACCCAGGTGATCCCGCGGGAAGGATCTGTACCCCCGACCGGATTCGAACCGGCGCTACCGCCTTGAGAGGGCGGCGTGCTAGGCCGCTACACAACGGGGGCTTGTGGATGCCATCCACAGGTGCAGATGAGCTCTGCGAGCTGGCCTACCTGGACTCGAACCAAGACTAACTGAACCAGAATCAGTCGTGCTGCCAATTACACCATAGGCCACCGGAACTTGATCACTTCGAGAAGGGATCCTGCTCGGTTTGCGCTTCCGGGGCTTTCCGGCCTTTCGGCCCGTTCCCCTCGGCGCAGGAAGAACATTACCCGAAGGTGGACGGTGCTCCAAAACGCGTATCCGCACGCAGCAGCGCGGGCAGCTGCCGGAGGTCGGTGATCCGGGTCAGCTCGGGTCTCCCGCCGGTCCCCGCGCGGTCGAGCCAGACCCCCCTCAGGCCCGCCTCCACGGCCCCCCGGGCGTCGATGTCCGGCTGGTCCCCGACGTACGCCACCTGGTGGGGGCGCAGGTCCAGGGCGGCGCAGGCGGCGTGGAAGGCCTCCGGGGCCGGCTTGGCCACTCCCAGCTCGGCGGCGCACACCACGGCCTCGAAGCGGTCCCGCACTCCCAGCGCGCGGAGCTTGTGGTCCTGGTTGTGGATGCTGGAGTTGGACAGCACTCCGTGGCGGTAGTCCCGGGCCAGCAGGTCGAGGACGGGGACGGTGTCGGGGAAGAGCTCCCAGGCGGCCTCGTAGTGGACCACGTACCGGTCGAACCAGCCGTCGGCCTCGGCGGCGGTGAGCGCCGGCCGGCCGAGGAAGTCCCGCACCCGGCCGCGCCGCTGGTCCCGGAAGTCCCCGCCCTCGGCCTCGTACCGGCGCCAGTGCAGCTCCGTGAGCTCCTTCCAGCGCCGCAGGGCCTCCTCCACGGAGCCCCAGGCGTCCAGCAGCCCCTCGGCGGCGAGGTGCGCCCGCATCCCGGTGCGGTCCGCGCTCGCGTAGTCGAAGATCGTGTCGTCGATGTCCCAGAGCACCGCGCGGATGGTCATGGGAACGACGGTACCGCTCCTAAACGGTGAGCAGGAGTGAGTCTTGGACCCACGCCCGGCCGACTGGCGCGTCCCGAACGGTTTCGGATGCGCTGGTCCCCCGCGTTCGCTCCGCGTCCGGCTGCACGGATCGTGTCCGTGGTCCGTGGTCCGGGGACGCGGGGGCGGGTTTCCTCACGTCCTCGGATGCCGGGTCGGGCCCGGGCGGTCCGATGCCCACGACGATCGCTCTGGTCGTCGTGGGGCGGTGCCGTCCGTCGCCTGATCCGGTGCCCGAGGGCGCGTCTGCCGATCGCCACCGCTGCGGCAGCGTGTCGGCTGGTCCTGCGGTTCTTCGTGGTCAACGGCTCCTGCCAGTGCTCCGCACCCCACATCGAGGTGTAGGCCGGGTCGGCGGCGATCACACCGATACCTGCCTCCGCGCACATCGGCACCAGGCGGGCACGGAGTTTCCCGGTGGGGATGCCGGAGATCAGCTGCCGGAACCGCTTCCTGCGACCGTGCTTCTCGCGGGTGGTGGAGTCGGTGAAGTGGAGGTCTTCGATCGCGACCGCCTGCACTCCGGCCGCTTCGGCCCAGTGCAGGAGGCGGGTCGGGCCGTGCCGGAGTCGGGCGTCACGGTGGCCGGCGGAACCGGTGAGGTCGTAGTCGAACCGGCGTGGGCGGCCGACCGGGTGGCCGTGAGGGTCCAGCCGCCAGGCTGCGAGGTGATACCGGCCGGGGTCCACCTCGACGGTGAAGGGCTCGGCGCCGCCGGTGCCCAGGTACACGAAGGGATCACAGGCCGCCCGGAGCATTCCGAGTGCCGCCCCGAGGGCGTAGGCGAAGGGGTCAGGCGGCGAGCGCCGCCGGACACGCGCGGTTCTGGAGCTCCCTGAAGGGGATCTCCAGGGCGTCGATCTCCTCATTCGCGAGCAGGTCCTCAGGACCGTTCGGCGCCCGGTCGGTAAAGGGCGCGTCGTACAGGTCGGACACCCCGATGACGCCGCGCCGCACCACGAGGTCGATGACCGAGGTGATGAAGTCGAGCTGCCTCACGCCGAGCTGCTTGCCCTCGATGAACGACTCGAGCGCCTGCTGGGCGGCCCGGCGGTCGAGCCCGCAGAGCTGGCGGACGAACACGCCCAGGCCTCCACCGGAGTCCTTTCGTCCCCTCCCCGGCGCGGGGAGATGGGCTGCCCCTTACCCCGTAGGCGTCAGGGTTGGTGCGCCGAGAGGGGCGGCGACCGGATCTCCTTCCGGTCGCCGCCCCTCTCGGCGTACGACGGGTGCTTACGCGGCGAGCTTCGCCAGGGCCGCGTCGATGCGGGCCAGGGTCTTCTCCTTGCCCAGGATCTCCAGGGACTCGAAGAGCGGCAGGCCGACCGTGCGGCCGGTGACGGCGACGCGGACCGGCGCCTGCGCCTTGCCGAGCTTGAGGCCGTGGGCCTCGCCGGCGGCCAGGACGGCGTTCTTGAGGGACTCGGGGTCGCTCCAGTCGGCCGCGTCGAGCTTCTCGCGGGCGGTGGTGAGCAGGGCCGCGGGCTCGCCCTTCATGGCCTTGTCCCACGAGGGCTGGTCGAAGACCGGCTCGGGCAGGAAGAGGAAGTCCACGTTGGCCGTGATGTCCGAGAGGACGGTCACGCGGGTCTGGGCGTGCGGCGCGATGGCCTCCCAGGCGGCCTGGTCGAAGTCCTCGGGGGCCCAGGGGGCGTGCGGGGCGCGGAGCCAGGGCTCGCAGGCCGCGGCGAAGGCCTTCACGTCCAGCATCCGGATGTGGTCGGCGTTGATCGACTCGGCCTTCTTGAGGTCGAAGCGCGCCGGGTTGGCGTTGACGTCGGCGATGTCGAACTTCGCCACCATCTCGGGGATGGTGAAGATGTCCTGGTCGGCCGAGAAGGACCAGCCGAGGAGCGACAGGTAGTTCAGCAGGCCCTCGGGGAGGAAGCCGCGCTCCCGGTAGAGGTTGAGGGAGGCCTGCGGGTCGCGCTTGGAGAGCTTCTTGTTGCCCTCGCCCATCACGTACGGCAGGTGGCCGAAGGAGGGGATCTCCTTGGCGATGCCCAGCTCGATCAGCGCCTTGTAGAGCGCGACCTGGCGCGGGGTGGAGGAGAGCAGGTCCTCGCCGCGCAGGACGTGGGTGATCTCCATCAGGGCGTCGTCGACCGGGTTGACCAGGGTGTACAGCGGGGCGCCGTTGGCCCGGAGGATGCCGTAGTCCGGCACGTTGTCCGGGGTGAAGGTGAGCTCGCCGCGGACCAGGTCGGTGAAGGTGATCGGCTCGTCGGGCATGCGGAAGCGGACGATCGACTCGCGGCCCTCGGCGCGGTAGCGCTCGATGCGCTCGGCGCTCAGGTTGCGGCAGGTGCCGTCGTAGCCGGACGGCTTGCCGGCCAGGCGGGCGGCGTCGCGGCGGGCTTCCAGCTCCACGGCGGTGCAGAAGCAGTGGTACGCGTAGCCGCCGGCGAGCAGCTTGTCGGCGACGTCCTTGTAGATGTCCATCCGCTGCGACTGGCGGTACGGCGCGTGGGGGCCGCCGATCTCGGGGCCCTCGTCCCAGTCGAGGCCGAGCCAGCGCAGCGAGTCGAGCAGCTGGTCGTACGACTCCTCGGAGTCGCGAGCGGCGTCGGTGTCCTCGATGCGGAAGACCATGGTGCCCTGGTTGTGCCGGGCGAAGGCCCAGTTGAAGAGGGCGGTGCGGACCAGGCCCACGTGGGGGTTGCCGGTCGGCGAGGGACAGAAACGGACGCGGATGTTCGCGTTAGCCACGCTTGATCACCTTATTGGTGAGAGTGCCGATGCCTTCGATGGTGACGGCGACCTCGTCGCCGACGTTGAGGGGGCCGACCCCGGCGGGGGTGCCGGTGAGGATGACGTCGCCGGGGAGCAGCGTCATGGCCTCGGTGATGTGGACGACCAGGTCCTCGATGGAGCGGATCATGTCGCTCGTCCGACCCAGCTGGCGCTGTTCGCCGTTGACCGTGGCCTGGACGGTCAGGTCGCTCGGGTCGAGGTCGGTCTCCACCCAGGGGCCCAGCGGGCAACTCGTGTCGAAGCCCTTGGCGCGGGCCCACTGGGCCTCGCGCTTCTGGACGTCGCGGGCGGTCACGTCGTTGGCACAGGTGTAGCCGAAGATCACGTCCTTGACGCGCTCCCGGGGCACCTCGCGGCACATGCGGCCGATCACCACGGCCAGTTCGGCCTCGTGGTGCAGCTCGCTGGAGAAGGAGGGGAACTCGATGGCGTCGCCGGGGCCGATCACCGAGGTGGTGGGCTTGAAGAAGGCGACGGGGACGTCGGGGACCTCGTTGCCGAGTTCGGCGGCGTGCTCGGCGTAGTTGCGGCCGATGGCCACGACCTTGTTGGGGAGCACGGGCGGCAGGAGCCGTACCTTGCTCAGCGGGACCTTGGTGCCGCTGAGCTCGAAGTCGGTGTACGGGATGCCCTTGATGATGTCGAGGACGAGGCCGCCGGACTCGACGGTTCCCTCGCCCTCGACGGCGCCGAAGGCCACATTGCCGTCGATGGAGAATCTGGCGATGCGCACGAGTGCTGTCGCCCCTCACTTGGTACTGGCTGGAGTCTGACGCTCCAGGCTAACGCGGCGAAGGGGCGGCCGACCGGCGATATCACCGGTGCCGATGCGGAGAGCCGGGGCCGCGGCCCCGGGCGCTAGCGGGTAGCGGAGGCGTACGGCTGGGGCACGTGGGGAGCGGGGGCCTGCATCAGGATGGTGCGGCGCGGGTTGGCCGTGTTGCCGGGCAGCTCCACCGAGTACTGCGGCTGGGCGCCCCGGCCGAGGTCTGCGGCGTCCGAGAGGTGGACGAGGGTGGAACGGCGGGGGTTGGCCGTGGTGCGGAGCGTCGTCGTCTTCATCGCGGTGATCGGACCTTGTTCCGGGAGGGGCGCCCGTACGGGCGCGAAGGGGTGTAAAGCGTCAGGCTAAACATGCGATTCCCTTCGAATGCATGGCTGAGACATCGATTCGGGTGTGAGTTTGCTCACCACTCGCGCCACATACCGGGCATTACGGACCGTCCCCGGTCGTCACGGAAAGGGACATTCCGCCATTGAATGAGCTATTCCGCTCCTGATCATGTCGACTGGGACACACGGGGATGCCCGGCCATTGGGACGGAAAAGTCCGAATCCTCCGTGATCATCTTCTACATGGGGTGACGTACCGTGCACGCGTTGTCATGCCCCTCCCGTCGCGACACGCGGCCCTTGTTGGAGATCCGGCACTGTGCTGGAATTCCACGCACCGCCGCGGGTTTCAAGCCGGCGCGCAGAGGCGCAACGCAGCGCCGGCCGAGTGGCGGGAAAGGGGGAACTGCGCCGGTCACCGACGACCACCTGGGGTGCGCCACGCACCCCGATCGACGCCGACACCGTCCTCTCCGTTCATCCGGAAGGACGCCTGGTCCAGAGGTTGCGACGCTAGTGCAGGGACGTTTCAAGAGGGATGGCTCGGGGTCTCCCCAGGCCCGCCAGGGCCGAGCGGATGCTCCGGCGGAGCAGGAACCGCGTGCCGGGACCGACCGCGGTCCCTCGGCCCCGCACACCCCGAACCAGGGTCAGGGACCGTCCGGCGACGGCGGTGAGGGCGGCAGGCGCGCGAGCGCCGCGGCCACGTCCGCCGAGCAGGCCGCCGCGACCCCCAAGGCCCGGGCCGAGAACGAGGTCGGGCCCCGAATAGCCCTGCGCAACTGGCGCATCTCCACGCGCCTCGTGGCGCTCCTCACCCTCCCCGTGGTCGCCGCGACCACCCTGGGCGGCATCCGCATCAGCGACTCGCTCCAGGACATGGAGCAGCTCGACCACATGCAGCTGCTCACCAAGCTGACCCGAGAGGCCACCGGTCTCGCCCAGGCCCTGCAGGCCGAGCGCGACCTGTCCGCCGGCCCGCTGGCCAACGGCCGCCCGGTCAGCGACTACCAGGTCGCCAACCCGCGCCGGAAGACGGACCGCGAGTACAAGGCCTTCCTGGAGGCCACCGAGGACATCCCGGCCACCGAGGGCGACGAGGCGCTGCGCAGCATCCGCCAGAACGTCAGCCAGATCGCCTCGCAGGTCACCGAGCTCCACTCCATCCGGGGCAGCGCCTACGAGAAGGGCGTCTCGCACTCGGTGACGGTCGAGGCGTACAGCCGCCTCATCCGCTCGCTCCTCAGCCTGTCCCAGGACATGGCGCAGGCGACCAGCAACCCCGAGATGATCAAGCGGACCCGCGCGCTCGCCGCGTTCTCGTCCGCCAAGGAGTACGCCTCCATCCAGCAGGCGATCATCGCGGCCGCGCTCCCCCCGAGCGACCGGACCTCCGGCAAGCTCCAGCAGGGTGACCGCCTCTACGGCGAGGCCGCCCTCAACAGTGAGGGCGTCGAGCTCAAGTCCTTCCAGGCGATCTACGAGTCGACCGGCGGTGACGCCGCCGAGCGGACCGAGTCGCTGAACAGCGGCGACCCGTCGATCAACGCCGCCAACAAGTACGCCGAGCGCGTGCTGAACTCGGACGACGCGATGCCGAACGGCCCGCGCCGCGGTCACCTGAACTTCACCGACGAGTACAGCACCAAGATCTCCGCCATGAACCGCATCGAGGCGGGTCTGCTCGGCGACATGGAGACGATGGCCCGTGAGCTGAAGCAGGAGTCGCAGCGCGACGCCATCATCAACGGTGCCCTGATCCTCCTCGTCCTCGGCGTCTCGCTCATCGGCGCCTTCGTCGTGGCCCGGTCCATGATCCGCTCGCTGCGCCGGCTCCAGGACACCGCGACCAAGGTCGCCCAGGACCGCCTGCCCGAGCTCGTCAAGCAGCTCTCCGAGTCCGACCCGCAGGACGTCGACACCTCCGTCGAGTCCGTCGGTGTGCACTCCCGCGACGAGATCGGCCAGGTGGCCGCGGCCTTCGACGACGTGCACCGCGAGGCGGTCCGCCTCGCCGCCGAGCAGGCCCTCCTCCGGGGCAACGTCAACGCGATGTTCACCAACCTCTCGCGCCGTTCCCAGGGCCTCATCCAGCGTCAGCTCTCGCTCATCTCCGAGCTGGAGTCCCGCGAGGCCGACCCGGACCAGCTCTCCTCGCTCTTCAAGCTCGACCACCTCGCGACCCGTATGCGCCGGAACGGCGAGAACCTCCTCGTCCTCGCCGGCGAGGAGCCGGGCCGCCGCTGGACCCGCCCGGTCCCGCTGGTCGACGTCCTCCGTGCCGCCGCCTCCGAGGTGGAGCAGTACGAGCGCATCGAACTGGCCGCGGTCCCGGCGACCGAGGTCGCCGGCCGCGTGGTCAACGACCTCGTGCACCTCCTCGCCGAGCTGCTCGAGAACGCCACCTCGTTCTCCTCCCCGCAGACCAAGGTCCGGGTCACCGGTCACGCCCTGCCCGACGGCCGCGTGCTCGTCGAGATCCACGACACCGGCATCGGCCTCTCCCCCGAGGACCTCGCCGCGATCAACGAGCGGCTCGCCTCGCCGCCCACCGTGGACGTCTCGGTCTCCCGCCGCATGGGTCTCTTCGTGGTCGGCCGCCTGTCCCTGCGACACGGCATCCGGATCCAGCTGCGCCCGTCCGACTCGGGCGGCACCACCGCGCTCGTCATGCTCCCCGTCGACGTCGCCCAGGGCGGCAAGAAGCCCATGCCCAAGCCGGGCGCGGGCGGCCAGGGCGCGATGCCGCAGGGCCAGGGCGCCCAGGCCCCCGGCGGCCGTCTCCCCGGCGGCCCCGGCGCGGCCGGTGGCCCCGGCGGACGTCCGGGCCAGGGCGGTGCCCCGTCCTCGGCGGCCGGCCGCCTCGGCACCGGTGCCGGTGCCGCGCGCGGTCAGGTCGGTGCGAGCGGTCCCCGGGCCGCGCTGCCCGCCCGTGACGGTGCCCCGCTCACCGGCGGCCCGCAGCCCCGCACCCCGCAGCCGCAGAACGCCCAGCTGGAGCAGACCGGCCGGCTGCCGCAGGTCCCCCAGACCCCGCAGGCTCCCCAGTCGCCCGACACGATGCGTCCGGGCCCCGGCGGGGGCGGCCTCATCGGCGGCGCCGCGAGCGCCATCCCGTCCCGTACGGACGTGTGGGGCAACCAGTCCGGCCCGCAGGCACCCCAGCAGCAGCCGCAGCAGCCGCAGGGCAACCAGCAGGGCGGGTACGACTTCCCGCGCGCCGAACTGCCCGGCGGCACCCCGCAGGCGCAGCAGCAGCAGCGCCCGCAGGCCGCGAGCTGGGGCAACGACCCGCAGCAGCCGGTCCGCCGCCCGCAGCAGGAGATGTCCCCGCTGGACGCCCCGCGCGGTCACGAGGAGCCGGAGTCGGCGGGCCTGTTCGGCTCCCCGGCGGCCCCGCAGGGCCCCGGCTCCACGGGCCAGTTCCCGCGGCCGGACTTCGGCGCCCCGCAGCAGCCGCAGGCCCAGCAGCCCCAGCAGCAGGCCCCGCAGGCCTACCAGGGCGGTGCGCAGGACCCGGCGTCGACGGCGCAGTTCCCGCGCCCCGACTTCGGTGCCCCGCAGGGCCCCGGCTCCACGGGCCAGTTCCCGCGGCCGGACTTCGGCGCCCCGCAGCAGCCGCAGGCCCAGCAGCCCCAGGCGTACCAGGGCGGTCAGCAGCAGCAGTTCGGCCGGCAGCCCTTCGTGCCGCAGGCCCAGCAGCAGGCCCCCCAGGCCCAGCCCCCGGCGCCGCGCCAGCGGGGCGGCAACGACTTCGGTGCCCCGCGTCCGGCCGAGCCGGCCGGACGGCAGCAGCCGCAGCAGCCGCAGCTCCAGCAGCCGCGCCGTCCGGAGGCCCTGCCGCCGGCCGGTGGCGCGGGCGACGGTCGTACCCCGCTGTACGACACGCTGGAGACCAGCTGGTCGCACCAGGAGCAGGCGCGGCAGACGGACCCGACGCAGACGATGCAGACCCCGGTCGTGTCGCAGCCGTCCGCTCCGGCGCCCCGTCCGGCCGGTGAGCCGGCCGGTGACGGCCGCCAGAACGGCGGGGCCGCCTGGCGGACCTCGCCCAACGACGAGCTGGTGCGCCAGGCGGAGCGGGTGCGCAAGCCCGCGGCCGGCGGCGTCACCACCTCCGGCCTTCCGCGCCGTGTGCCGAAGGCCAACCTCGTACCCGGGACCGCACAGGAGCAGGCCCACACGGCCGGCCCCCAGGTCTCGCGTGCACCCGACGACGTCCGCGGCCGGCTCACCAATCTGCGCCGCGGCATCCAGCAGGGCCGCCAGGCCGGCAACTCGACCACGGGTAGCCACCACCTCGGTCCGAACCATCAGCAGGAGCGTTAGTTGAACGCGATGAGCCAGGCGGCGCAGAATCTGAACTGGTTGATCACCAACTTCGTGGACAACACCCCCGGGGTGTCCCACACGGTGGTGGTCTCCGCCGACGGACTCCTGCTGGCCATGTCCGAAGGATTCCCCCGCGACCGCGCCGACCAGCTGGCGGCGGTCGCATCCGGACTGACCTCGCTGACCGCGGGCGCGTCCCGGATCTTCGAGGGCGGTCCCGTGGCACAGACCGTGGTGGAGATGGAGCGCGGCTTCCTCTTCCTGATGTCCGTCTCCGACGGCTCCTCCCTGGCCGTGCTCGCTCACCCCGAGTGCGACATCGGCCTGGTGGGCTACGAGATGGCGCTGCTGGTCGACCGGGCCGGCAGCGTCCTCACCCCGGATCTCCGTGCGGAGCTCCAGGGAAGCCTGCTCCACTAGGTCACGCACGACGGACGGACCCCACTTCCGTCCGCACCGACCGATCCGCAGGGCGGTACGCCCCTCCGTACCGTTCTGGGCACTGTTCATCGTCCGGCCGCCCCACCCGGCCCCCCACCGGCCCCATCAGACGGCAGAAGTCTTGCTGTCACGCCCGGAGGATTCATGACCCCGCCCCCCGCCTCTCACGATCCGTACGGCGCCTCAGTCGACGAGTACGGGTACGAGGGCGACCAGCCGCTGGTGCGTCCGTACGCGATGACCGGCGGCCGGACCCGGCCGCGCTACCAGCTCGCCATCGAGGCGCTGGTCAGCACCACGGCCGACCCGGCGCACCTCGCCACGCTCCTCCCGGAGCACCAGCGGATCTGCCACCTCTGCCGCGAGGTCAAGTCGGTGGCCGAGGTGTCGGCCCTCCTGTCGATGCCGCTCGGTGTCGCCCGGATCCTCGTGGCCGACCTGGCGGAGGCCGGCATGGTGGCGATCCACCAGCCGGGCAACGGAGAGACCGGCGGCACGCCGGACGTCACACTGCTCGAAAGGGTGCTCAGTGGACTTCGCAAGCTCTAGCGGCGGCGCGGCCAGATCGACCACCAGCGCGAAGATCGTGGTGGCGGGCGGCTTCGGCGTGGGCAAGACCACGTTCGTCGGCGCCGTCTCGGAGATCAACCCGCTGCGTACCGAAGCCGTCATGACCTCCGCGTCGGCCGGCATCGACGATCTGACGCACACCGGCGGCAAGACGACGACGACCGTCGCCATGGACTTCGGCCGCATCACCCTCGACCAGGACCTGATCCTGTACCTCTTCGGGACCCCCGGACAGGACCGCTTCTGGTTCATGTGGGACGACCTCGTCCGCGGCGCCATCGGCGCCGTCGTCCTGGTCGACACCCGCCGCCTCGCCGACTGCTTCCCCGCCGTCGACTACTTCGAGAACTCGGGCCTCCCCTTCGTCATCGCCCTCAACGGCTTCGACGGAGCCCAGCCCTACCAGCCCGAAGAGGTCCGCGAGGCCCTCCAGATCGGGCCCGACACCCCCATCATCACCACCGACGCCCGCCACCGCGCCGACGCCAAGAGCGCCCTCATCACGCTCGTCGAGCACGCCCTCATGGCCCGCCTCAAGTAGAGGGACCGGTCAGGGCAGTTGTCATATGCCTCTGCCAGGGGCGGTCTGTGTCCTTCGACACGGCCGTCCCCGGGTTCATAACATTTCGACAGAGAATTGGGGCGCCTCGGACACCCGACGCATCCGATCGGTGTCACTGTGCTCACCTGAGCCCCGCCATTTGGCGGGGCTCGCTCTTTATGCCCGTTTTATACGAGGCCTGGACCACTGAAAGAGGCCGCCTCCCACTGTTTGGAAGGGACCCCCTTCACGTGCTGCAATTCATGAACTCCCGAGTAGTACGGCCCTGAACGAAACACCGGCACAACGTAGGTGCCGACGCCGAGAGGTTGTTGGTCGAGTGAGGCGAAGCAAGGAAAGCTCCGCGGAGCAGGAGACGCGGGGCAACTTCACGCCGCCGTCGCGCACAGCGGTGTCGCCCGCGGACGTGCCCGTGACGCCGCCCCCCGTGGAGGCTCCCCGGGGCAGCTCCAGCAAGCTCTCGCCCCGCAACTGGCGGGTGCCCACCCGGCTGAACGCGATCCTCTGCATACCCGTGCTCACCGGCCTCGTCATGGGCAGCTTCCAGGTCAAGTCGGCCATCGACACCTGGCAGGAGGCGCAGGACGCCGAGAAGACGGCGCTCATCGTGCGCGCCGCCTCGGAGTACAGCACGGCCCTGCTCAACGAGCGTGACCTCACCGCCGGCCCCCTGCTGGTCGCGAAGACCCCCGAGGACCGCAAGGTCGACGACGTCACCCGGGCGTACGCCGCGACCGACTCCGCCAAGTCCAAGTTCGACGAGGCCGTCAAGAACATGCCGTCGGGCCAGGGCCTGGAGCGCCGTCTGCGGCTCTTCCAGGACGAGGAGCCGAAGCTGGAGACGCTGCGCAAGGCCGCGTACACCCGCTCCCTCGACCCGGTGAACACCCAGCTCGGCTACACGAGCGTGCAGCACTACCTGATGGAGTTCTCCAACGAGCTCGGTCTGGGCACCGGCAACATCACCAGCTACGGCCGGACCGTCTACGCGATCCAGCTCTCGAAGGGCGCGGAGTCCCTCCAGCGCTCCATCGGCACCCAGCTCCTGGTCCGGCCCAGCCACGACGAGGCCGTCTTCGCCCAGCAGTCGGTGGCGTTCAACTCGTACAACTACCTGGAGCAGATCGCCCTCGGCGAGTTCAACTCCGGCGGTCTGCCCGAGGACGTCGACCTCCTCAAGAAGGTCATGGCCGGCAAGGCCTCCGAGGGCGAGAAGCGGATGGCCGCGGCCGGCCTCGAGCTCCCCAAGGGCAAGGACGGCTCCGTCTACTCCGGCGTCGCCTCCCAGATCGGCACCGCCAAGGGCTCCGACGGCATCAAGGACCTGAAGGCCAAGGGCATCACGCCCGAGACCTGGATGGCCGTCGCCACCGCCAAGTTCGACGGCTACAGCGAGGTCGAGAAGATCCTCGTCGACAAGGCCGTGACCGAGGCCGCCGCCATCTCCGACGAGGCCAAGACGGACGCCTGGGTCAACGGCGGCATCGTCGTCGTCGCCCTGCTCGCCGCCTTCATCCTGGCCGGGATGATGGCCCGCCAGATGAGCCGCTCGATGCGCGAGCTGCGGAACGCCGCCTTCGGCATCGCCGAGCAGCGCCTGCCGATGCTGGTCGACCAGCTCTCCCGCACGGAGCCGGGCCGCGTCGACACCCGCGTCCAGCCCATCCCGATCGACTCGCAGGACGAGATCGGCGAGGTCGCCCGCGCCTTCGACCAGGTCCACCGCGAGGCCGTCCGGCTCGCCGCCGAGCAGGCCATGCTCCGCGGCAACGTCAACGCGATCTTCACGAACCTCTCGCGCCGCAACCAGTCGCTGATCGAGGGCCAGCTGACCCTCATCACCGACCTGGAGAACAACGAGGCCGACCCGGACCAGCTGGAGAACCTCTTCAAGCTGGACCACCTGGCCACCCGCATGCGCCGCAACGGCGAGAACCTCCTCGTCCTCGCCGGCGAGGAGCCGGGCCGCCGCTGGGACCAGCCGGTCCCGCTGGTCGACGTCATGCGCGCCGCCTCCTCCGAGGTGGAGCAGTACGAGCGCATCGAGCTGGCCGGCGTCCCGGAGGCCGAGATCCACGGCCAGGCCGTGACCGACCTCGTGCACCTGCTCGCCGAGCTCCTGGAGAACGCCACCACGTTCTCCTCCCCCCAGACCAAGGTCCGCGTCACCGCCACCCGTCTGCCCGACGGCCGCGTGATGGTCGAGATCCACGACAAGGGCATCGGCCTCACCGCCGAGGACTTCGCGGACATCAACCACAAGCTGGCCAACCCGCCGACCGTGGACGCCGCCGTCTCGCAGCGCATGGGCCTCTTCGTGGTCGGCCGGCTCGCCGACCGGCACGGCATCCGGGTCCAGCTCCGCCCCTCGGGCGAGCAGGCCGGAACGACCTCGCTGATCATGCTGCCGGACGCGATCACGCACGGCGGTGGCGGCGAGCAGCCGCTCCAGGACGACTTCACCGTCTCGCAGATCATTCCCCAGCAGCAGCAGAACGCCTTCGAGGCCGCTCCGCCGCAGCAGATGCTCACCGCGGCCGACCTCGGCTTCGACGACTCGCGCTACGAGCAGCCGGCCGAGGAGGAGCGCCAGCTCGACCCGGTCAACCGCTCGCTCCAGCGCGAGGGGCGGCGTGCCGCCCTGGAGGCCCAGGCGCAGGGCGGTGACCGTCCGCTCTTCCAGGACGAGACGGAGCAGGCGGAGCAGTACGGCCAGGGCCAGGAGTACGGGCAGCAGCAGGCCCAGGAGTACCCGGCGGAGCAGTACCCGGCGCAGGAGTACGGCCAGGGGTACGCGGCCGACTACCCGCAGCAGGACGGCTTCCAGCAGCAGGACGCCTACTCCTCGCAGGAGGGCTACGCCTACCCGCAGCAGGGTTACGAGGCGTACCCGCAGCAGGGCTATGCGGAAGCCTCGTACGAAGCCCCGGGAACCGAACACCAGCAGTACGGCAATGCGTTCGATCACCAGCCCCACCAGGCAGAGTGGCCGAATCAGAACGCTTACCAGGGCGGCTACGGACAGGATTTCGGAGCGGAACCGGAATCTGCTCCGAGCGCTCCCGAACAGGCCCCCGAGCGCGTAGGCTTCGACCGTCCGGGCCCGACCGCGAGTCCCGCCCCGGACGCCGGACACGCGCTGACCGACGCCGGTCTGCCGCGCCGCGGCAGCGTCGCCCCGCAGACGCAGCAGGCGCCGCAGCAGGCGAAGCCCGCGCAGCCGGTGCGGCAGCAGGACGAAGCCGACGGCTCCGACGAATGGCGCTCGACGAACGACGAGCGCTGGCAGCGGGCCGGAAAGCTCAAGGACCCCAAGGCGGGCGGGGTCACCTCGTCCGGTCTCCCCCGGCGGGTCCCGAAGGCCAACCTGGTCGAGGGGACGGCTGAGCAGACCCCGCAGGGCGGCCCCCAGGTCTCCCGCGCACCCGAGGACGTACGGGGCAGGTTGAGCAACCTGCGCCGGGGCGTCCAGCAGGGGCGCAGCGCGGGAACGGACACGAACGGATCGGGCCTCGGCCCGGGCAACACCTACAACCAGGAGCGTTAGTGTGAGCGCGATGAGCCAGGCGGCGCAGAATCTGAACTGGTTGATCACCAACTTCGTGGACAACACCCCCGGGGTGTCCCACACGGTGGTGGTCTCCGCCGACGGTCTCCTGCTGGCGATGTCCGACGGGTTCCCCCGTGACCGCGCCGACCAGCTGGCGGCGGTCGCGTCCGGACTGACCTCGCTGACCGCGGGCGCGTCCCGGATCTTCGAGGGCGGTGCGGTCAACCAGACCGTGGTGGAGATGGAGCGCGGCTTCCTCTTCATCATGTCGATCTCGGACGGCTCCTCGCTGGCCGTGCTCGCCCACCCGGAGGCCGACATCGGTCTCGTGGGTTACGAGATGGCTCTGCTCGTGGACCGCGCGGGCACGGTTCTGACCCCCGACCTCCGGGCGGAACTTCAGGGAAGTCTGCTCAACTAACAGACAGACAGTGCGTTTCACGTCACCGCACCGTAAGGTGCGGTGGCGCGGTTCAAGGGACATGGACCGCGAGGCAGTCGGAGGAGGAGACGTGGGTACACCGCCGGGCGCGAGCCCCTACAACGGTTATGACGCGCATCAGGCGCCCCTGGGCGACACCGCGCAGAACAACCGGTTCAACTTTCCCTCCGCCCCGAGCAGACAGGGCGTGTCTCAGCCCTACGCGCAGCCTCAGGTCCCGTCGGCCGCGGGCTCTCCGTCCGCCTCGCGCGGCGCCGCGGGCGGTTCCGGCGGCCACAACCCGCTGGTGCGTCCGTACGCGATGACCGGCGGCCGGACCCGGCCGCGCTACCAGCTCGCCATCGAGGCGCTGGTCAGCACCACGGCCGACCCGGCCCGGCTGCAGGGGCAGTTGCCCGAGCACCAGCGGATCTGCCGGCTCTGCTTCGAGATCAAGTCGGTCGCGGAGATCTCGGCCCTCCTCTCCATTCCCCTCGGCGTCGCCCGAATCCTCGTGGCCGACCTGGCCGAGGCCGGCCTCGTCGCCATCCACCAGCCCGGCGGCGACGAGGCCGCCGGCGGTCAGCCAGACGTGACACTGCTCGAAAGGGTGCTCAGTGGACTTCGCAAGCTCTAGCGGCGGCGCGGCCCGTTCAACCACCAGCGCGAAGATCGTGGTGGCGGGCGGCTTCGGCGTGGGCAAGACCACGTTCGTCGGCGCCGTCTCGGAGATCAACCCGCTGCGTACCGAAGCCGTCATGACCTCCGCTTCCGCGGGCATCGACGACCTCACCCACACCGGCGACAAGACGACGACGACCGTCGCCATGGACTTCGGCCGCATCACCCTCGACCAGGACCTGATCCTGTACCTCTTCGGCACCCCCGGACAGGACCGCTTCTGGTTCATGTGGGACGACCTCGTCCGCGGCGCCATCGGCGCCGTCGTCCTGGTCGACACCCGCCGCCTCGCCGACTGCTTCCCCGCCGTCGACTACTTCGAGAACTCGGGCCTCCCCTTCGTCATCGCCCTCAACGGCTTCGACGGCAACCAGCCCTACCAGCCCGAAGAGGTCCGCGAGGCCCTCCAGATCGGGCCCGACACCCCCATCATCACCACCGACGCCCGCCACCGCGCCGACGCCAAGAGCGCCCTCATCACCCTGGTGGAGCACGCGCTCATGGCCCGTCTGCGGTAGTCCCTGACGGGTACGTACACGAAGGCCCCGCACCGGAAACGGTGCGGGGCCTTCGTGCTGGGCCCTCGGGGCGGACGCGCCCGCGAGAGCGCCGTTCCGGCGTGCCCACCCTCCCCCGAGCTCTCGGCTTCGCTCGAGCAGGGGGACCTCCTTGCCCCTGCGGAACGACCGCCCACGACGGGGGGCACGGCGAAGGGCCCCGCACCGTGTCGGTGCGGGGCCCTTCCGTACGGCGGTGGCGTCAGCGCCAGCTGTGCGGCGCGCGGAAGCCGTGCTCGCGCTCCAGGCGGCGCCAGCCGGCCTGGGTGCGGCCGCGGTGGGTCTCCTCGGCGGGCTGGGAGGCGGCGCGGGCGAGCAGCACGGCCGTGATGGCGGCGAGCTCCTCGGGGTCGGCGGTGCCCTTCTCGACGCGGAGAAGGTTGGCGGGGCTGGTCACGTGGATGACTCCTCTTACTGAGGCGGGTTGCCGTGCTTGCGGGACGGCAGGTCGGCGTGCTTGGTGCGGAGCATCGCCAGGGACCTGATGAGTACCTGGCGGGTGTCGGCGGGGTCGATGACGTCGTCGACCAGGCCGCGCTCGGCCGCGTAGTAGGGGTGCATCAGTTCGGCCTTGTACTCCTTGACCATGCGGGCCCGCATGGCGTCGGGGTCCTCGGCCTCGGCGATCTGCTTGCGGAAGATGACGTTGGCGGCGCCTTCGGCGCCCATGACCGCGATTTCGTTGGTGGGCCAGGCGTACGTCAGGTCGGCGCCGATGGACTGGGAGTCCATCACGATGTAGGCGCCGCCGTAGGCCTTGCGCAGGATCAGGGAGATCCGGGGCACGGTCGCGTTGCAGTACGCGTACAGCAGCTTCGCGCCGTGCCTGATGATTCCACCGTGCTCCTGGTCGACGCCGGGCAGGAAGCCGGGTACGTCCAGAAGGGTGATGATCGGGATGTTGAAGGCGTCGCACATCTGGACGAAGCGCGCGGCCTTCTCGGAGGCCTCGATGTCGAGGACGCCGGCCAGCGACTGGGGCTGGTTGGCGACGATGCCGACGACCTGGCCGTCCAGGCGGGCGAGCGCGCAGATGATGTTGCGGGCCCAGCGCTCGTGGATCTCCAGGTAGTCGCCGTCGTCGACGAGCTCCTCGATGACCTTGTGCATGTCGTACGGGCGGTTGCCGTCGGCGGGCACCAGGTCGAGCAGCACGTCCGAGCGGCGGTCGGCCGGGTCCTCGGAGGCGACGGTCGGCGGGTTCTCGCGGTTGTTCTGCGGGAGCATCGACAGGAGGTAGCGGACCTCGGCGATGCAGGTCTCCTCGTCGTCGTACGCGAAGTGCGCGACGCCGGAGGTCTCGGCGTGGACGTCGGCTCCGCCGAGGCCGTTCTGGGTGATCTCCTCGCCGGTGACCGCCTTGACGACGTCCGGGCCGGTGATGAACATCTGCGAGGTCTCGCGGACCATGAAGACGAAGTCGGTCAGCGCCGGGCTGTAGGCGGCACCGCCGGCACACGGGCCGAGCATCACCGAGATCTGCGGGATGACGCCCGAGGCCTTGGTGTTGCGCTGGAAGATGCCGCCGTAGCCGGCGAGGGCGGAGACGCCCTCCTGGATCCGGGCGCCGGCGCCGTCGTTCAGGGAGACCAGCGGCGCACCGGCCGCGATGGCCATGTCCATGATCTTGTGGATCTTGGTGGCGTGGGCCTCGCCCAGCGCGCCGCCGAAGATCCGGAAGTCGTGGGCGTAGACGAAGACCGTGCGGCCCTCGACCGTGCCCCAGCCCGTGATCACACCGTCGGTGTACGGCTTCTTCGCCTCCAGGCCGAAGCCCTGCGCGCGGTGCCGGCGCAGCTGCTCGACCTCGCTGAAGGAACCAGGATCGAGCAGCAGCTCGATGCGCTCACGCGCCGTCAGCTTGCCCTTCGCGTGCTGGGCCTCGGTGGCGCGCTCACTCGGGCCACGCAGCGCCTGCTCGCGCAGGACGTGCAGCTCGGCCACTCGGCCACGGGCGTCAGCGGGCTCGCTCGGGATCTGGTCCACAACGGTCATGTACCGACCCTACGAAGTCACACAAGAAAACCCCGCCGTCGACTCCGTACAGTCTCGCGTGTCGAATCCTGGTGGGGCTGGACAGAACCCAGGGGCGTCCAGCCCGAGTCAACAGCCAGGTACCCCCCGTGTTTGTAGGGGTTCGACATAGACCTAGAGCAGAACCTCGCAACCGTGGGTCGCTCCCCCGGTCCCCGGGGTGATCCGCAGCCGCAGCGAGGCCCCGGTGGCGAGGACCTCCACCGAGGGGTCGTGGCGGACCACCCGGCGGACCGGACGGTTCCACACCAGTTCCAGCGACCGGCCGGTGCGCAGGGGCTCGGAGACCCTCAGGTCGAGGACGGAGCGGCGGCGCCGGACGAGGACGCTCGCGGGCGCGGTGACCGTCAGCGGCCCCACCGTACCGGCCTCCCAGAGGTTCGCGGCGGTCAGTCCGAGGGACGGGACGGCGATCGCCTGCCGCTCGGCGGTGTTGTCGAGAACGTGCAGCCAGTGGGGGTCGGCGGCGCGGGCGGCGAGCGTCCGCGGGGAGGCGCCCGGCATCAGGAGGTACACGTACGAGGCGGCCACCGGATCGGCGCCGTGGTCCAGCCAGAGGGTCTGGTAGCGGCGGGTGCGGCGCTCGGTGGAGCTGGTGGTGTTGATGTCGCTCCAGGCGCCGGTGCGGTCCTCGCGCAGGGTGCGGAGGTCCCCGGTCCCGTCGGGGAACACCCAGCCGCCGTGGCCCTCCAGGTGGGCCCAGCCGTCGCCGGTGGTGAAGACCTGGGCGCCTCCCTCCCCGAGGAGGCGGTTGTCGACGACCGTCTCGACGGGCACGCCGTCGGTCGCGGTGATCCCGGCGCCCAGGCAGACGACCGCGTCCGCCGCGCAGAACCAGGACTTGCGGGCCTCCAGGGTGGAGCCGAGGCCCTTGAGGTGCTGGCCGACGGCCGCGTACTCGCCGTCGGTGGCCCCGCCGACCCAGCGGACGGCCGGCCGGGGCGCGCCCCACTCGCCGCCCGCCCGGTCGGCGAGGCGCTTGGTGGAGACGGTGGTGCCGGGGAGGCGGTACGGGTCGACGGTGGGCCAGAACCAGTCGGTGTACTGGTCGCCGAGGTCCGGGGTCCACCAGGAGAGCATTCCGGCGCCGGTGTGCCAGCCGCGCGGGTTCTCGCCGTTCCCGCACTCGTAGTACGTGATCCGGTTCGAGGCCATGGAGATGCCGGCGGCCCAGCCGGGGCGGCGGTGGACGGCCCGGTCCATGGCGGCGAAGAGCCGGTGGCCGGTGGGTTCGGGGGCGGCGGCGACGGGGGACGCGGCCACGGCGTGCAGCCGGGCCAGGTCGGCGACGCCGAACTGGCGGGCGGCGAGGATCGGGGAGACGGCGTCGCGCTCGATCCACCCCTTCACGCGCGCGTGCCACCGGTCCCGCTCGGCGGCGGACGCGCCGCCCGCGAGGAGGGCGATGGCGGCGATGACGCCCTGGCCGTGGAAGTGGTCGGAGCGCATGATCCGCCGGTCGTCGCCCTTGAGGTAGCCGCGGCTGATCGCGCGGCCGTTGACGCCGTCCATCATCAGGCCGTCGTAGATGAAGGGCGCGTAGGCCTTCTCGACGCTGTCGAGGACGATCTGCCGGTTCGGGTCGGTGACGGCCCAGGCGGAGCCGGCGAGGAGGGCGAAGAGCCGGCCGAGGCCGTCGAGCATGACCTGCCCGTAGGTGCCGGAGTAGGCGACCCAGGTGTGCTGGACGAAGGAGCCGTCGGCGTAGAGGCCGTCGCCCTGGGTGACGTACGGGAAGACGGGCGAGAGGGCGTCCCGGGCGAGGGCGATCTTGGCGGGGTTCGCGCCGAGGACCCCGCGCAGGGCGACCGAGCGGCAGAGGTCGACGCGGTTGGCTCCGGTGGAGGTGCCGGAGTAGTTCAGGAGGACCGAGTCGGGCACGAAGTGGTCCACGGCGGCGCAGGCGGCGGCGACGCGCTCGGCGCCGAGCCGGGGGTGGAGCGCGGCGACGATGTCCATGAGGAGGCGGGGCGACCCTATCTGCCACTCCCACCAGTTGCCGTAGCGCGGGGCGCCCGCCCGGTAGACCGTGGCGGAGAGGTGGTCGAGGCCGCGCAGCACGTCGGCGAGCAGGCCCTCGTCACCGGTGAGGCCGGTGCCGGGCTGCGCGTACGCCTGGGTCATGGTCCACAGGCGGCTGTAGCTCTGGGTGATGCCGGCCGGCGGGTCGAAGGGGGCGTCGGGCCAGAGCGAGGTGGGGGTGGCGGTCATGCCCGCGCGGAAGGCGCGCGCGAGCGTGCCCGTCTCGGCGAGCCTGCCGGCGTAGGGCTCGGCCCCGGCGTCGAAGCCGGAGCCGAGCTGGAGGTCGAGCCAGCGGAGCCGCAGCGCCTCGAACTCGTCGGCCGGGTCCGCCGCGTGGGCGGTGGGGGCGAGTGCGAGGGCGGCCGCGGCGGCCGTCGTGCTCAGGAAGGTGCGGCGGGACCAGAGGGGCAGGGACACGGGAGCCTCCCGGGGGAAGTGGTGGAGACCGGTCGGCGCCCGGTGTAACACCCTGTTTCCGACGCAATCAATGAGCACGGCAAGCGCTTGCTACATCTCGGGCTCCGTCAGCCCCCGCAGTGGAAGCGGGCGCTCCCCCAGTCCGCGTGGTCGTTGCCGTTCCCGTCGCCCCCGTCGCCGACCACCAGGTCGACGTAGGTGGCGCCGGTGAGGTCGGCGGTGAGCGACCAGGCGGGATCCGAGGCCTTGAGCACCGGGGACTTCGCCTTCTCCGCTCCGTCCGCGAGGACGCTGAACTGGACGCTGCCCCGGCTGGTCTGGACGTCGTCCACCCCGACCTCCGCGGTCAGCGAGGCGCACCGGCCGCCGAGGTAGTAGCGGACCTTCGCCGGGGCGTGGGTGCCCAGGCCCTTGGCGTACGCCACACCGCCGATCCGCAGCGGGGAGCCGTCGCCGGCGCCGGTCTCGCCGTTGGAGAGGTCCCGCTCGACGGGCCCCCAGCCGTTGGCGGCCGAGGTCCAGTCGAGGTCGCTCGCCCAGCTGTCGGCGGTGGGCGGCGGGGGCAGGGTGCGGACGGTGGTGGCGGCGGTGAGCTTCCTGGCGTCGCCGCCCAGGTCGTACGCGACGGAGGCGCCCAGCGGGTACGGCCGGTAGGCCGCGTCCACCGGCGGTGTCACCTGCCAGGTGGCGGTGGCCCTGGCGCCCGGGGCGACCGTGCCGAGGGCGACGGGCGCGGCGGGTTCGGCGGTCCAGCCCTCGGGGAGGTCGAGGACGGCCCGGGCGCCGGTGACGTCGCCGGCCTCGTCGTTGCCGAAGGTGGCCGTGACCTGGTTCGGGCGGCCGGGCTCCAGGGTCTCCGGGGCGGCGACGGTGAGCGTGCCGCAGGCGGCGCGCTCGGCTGCCGGGCCGAGGTCGGTGACGGTGAAGCCGTCGAGGACGAAGTCGGCGCCGTCCGGGGCGTCCCCGCGCTTGCGCAGCCCGGTCCAGGTGTCGCCGCAGCCGGCGGTGACCGTCTCGGCGAAGTGCCCCGTGGTCCTCTGCTGCCCGATCGGGGTGCGCCGGGTCTCGACGGCCGGTCCGGCGCCGTGCGTGCGGTCGTAGCCGGTGACCCACTCGTACGCGCCCGCGTGGCTGGACTGGTAGTCGTACTCCACGCGGTAGCTGTGTCCGTCCTTCATGGGGACGGTCCAGGGCGCGGTCCGGTAGACGAGTCCGCTGTTCTCGTCGTGGGACTTGAGGCTCTCGGCGCCGCCGACGACGTCGTCGATCGCCTTTCCGTTCCAGCCGGCCTGGGTGTACGGGGCGTGCAGCTGGGCTATGTGGGTGCGGGGGTCGGTCGTGCCGCCGGCGTCGCCCTTGAGGAAGGGGCCCCAGCCCTGGTCGACGGCCTCGAAGTCCTCGTACGCGACCGTGCCGGCCTTCTCCGCCGGGGCGTCGGCGACGATCCGGACGTCGTCGATCCGGACGGTCGCCGCGCTGCCGCTCGCGGCCTGGACGCGCAGCGGGGTGGAGCCGTCGGCGGGGGCGGTGAAGGTGACCTTGGCGCGCTGGAAGCGGGTGCCGTTCCAGTCGGAGGCGGCGACCCGGTCCTCCAGGGCGGAGCGCTCGACGGTGACCGCCCGGCCGCCGACGGACAGGGTGGTGGGGCGGGTCTTCCCGGGCTCGACCTCGATGAGGACGGAGGCGGTGTACCGCTTGCCGGGGGTGAGGCCGGTGATCTGCTGTCGGACCGAGGCGGTGGCGGTGCCGCCGAGCTTCGCGCTGTTGCGGCCCTGCTCGTCGGTGTCACGGGCGACGGTGCCGGCCTTGGTCCAGGCGCCGAGCTTGGCGTCGTTGAAGCCGGGGTCCTTCACCGGGGTGCCCTGGCCCCAGTGGGGGGCGGTCTGCGCGGGCGCGCTGTCGGGGTAGAGGACGTAGGGCTGTCCGGCGACGGCGTCGAGGGTGATGCGTCCTCCGGAGGGGCGCACGGTGGCGGTCTTCACGCGCCCGTTGTCGGTGAGCCTGTACACGGTGTACGCGCGCGTGCCGCCGGGGACGGCCCAGCTGGTGGTCCCCCCGGCCCTGTTGTAGTGGTAGAGCTTCTTGCCGCCGTCCCAGGGGAGCAGGTAGCTCTCGCCGTCGAGGACCTTGCGGCCGTTCTCGTAGAAGGTGCGGCGGCCGTTCTCCACGGTGCCGCGGACGCCTCCGGTGAAGGTGATGTCGTCGCCGTTCCAGCGGGTGATCTCCTGGTGCTGGAGGTACTTGGCGGGCAGGTTCCGCTGCCAGATGTTGGCGGAGAAGGCGTTCCAGTCGGTCTCGCCGGTCCAGCCCTCGAAGTCGACGAGGGCGGTCTGGCCGAGGACCGGGTGGTTGTTCCAGACGTCCTTCTCGCCGTTCCGGACGAAGCGGATGATCTGCGAGTTGAGGCCCTTGTTGGTGGCGCCGCCGTAGTCGAGGTCGTTGGCCCAGTGGGACCAGAGGGAGGCCCGCTCGAACTTCTCGGACCACTCGGTGGCGACGTTCCAGCCCTGTGCCCGGACGGCCTGCATGGTCTTGTCGGCGATCCAGCCGTGTGTGTAGTAGACGTCGATGTAGAGCATCGACAGGTTGGGGTCGGTCTCGTCGCGGAGCTGCTGGAAGCGGCGGGCGAGGTCGCCGCTGTTCACGTCCCGGCGCTGGTCGATGTAGTAGCTCTGGTTGAGCCAGTTCCAGCCGGGCTTGGTCTTGTCGACGAGGGTCTCGCTGAAGTTCTTCGCCTCGGGGTACGACTCGGTGGCGTTGACGTGGACGCCGAAGCCGGCGCCCCACTTCCCGCCCTCGCGCAGGAGGGTGTTGAGGTCGGCGAGGCCGCCGGCCCGCTTGTTGTAGTTGCCGCCGTAGTCGGGGTGGGCGGAGTCGTGGCCCTCGGAGCCGTACCCCTTGAGCAGCGCGAACTGGCCGAGGCCGTCGGTGGAGAGCGAGATCCGCTTGACGTCGTCGAGGGTGCGCAGGAAGGGGTGGGTGGCCTGGGAGGCGAAGTTGAAGGGGATGTGGGCGACGACCCGGTCCGGCGTCCGGTCGCCGCCGGGGGCCTTGATGCCGATCGCGCGGAAGGCGACGGCTCCGTCCTGCCAGTCGGTGGTGCCGTCACCGTTGGCGTCGGGGGTGACGACGACCTTCGCCCAGGGCAGGTCGTCGCCGCTCTCGGGCTGCGGGGCTCCTTCGCCCCGGTAGGTCCACTGGCCGGACCAGACGCCGACGCGGGTCTCCGTGCCGCTCCTGCGGGCCTGGTGCCAGAAGCGGGCGCCGTCGCGGGCGGAGGCGCCGGAGGGCTTGTCGTAGCTGGAGTTGGACTCGACGGCGGCGGCCAGCTGTCCGGTGTTGACGATCGCGTAGCTCGCGCCGACCGGGTTCGCCTCGGCCGCGGTGGTGTCGGTGACCCGGGCGAAGACGTCGGCGGTACGGGTGGAGTCCGGGTCGAGGCGGGTGAAGGCGGTCGCGGCGCCGGTGTCCGAGGAGCCGACGGAGACGAGGTCGTGGCCGGGGATGTCGATCGTGCCGACGCGGAAGGTCTCGGTGTCGCGGACGGCGGTCACCTCGAAGGTGGTGGTCCGGTCGTCGACGCCGAGACGGGCGTCGATCTCGACGCCGGGCAGGTCGGGGAAGACGAGGGTGTACGCGGCGGACCTGGCGGTCAGGACGGGTGCGCCCTCGGCCCGGACGGCGTGGGCGGTGCCGTTGAGCACGATCTGCGTCACCGGGGCCGTGCTCCCGAGGAGACGGGCTCCGCTCGCCCGGTCGGTGTACGACAGGACGCGGGGGAAGTCCTCGGCGACGGCGACGGAGAGCCGTTCGGAGCCGATGACGGCGCCGGCGGCGGTGGTGGTCTCTTCTTCGGCGAGGGCGGGTCCGGACAGGGCGAACACGGTGGCCGACGCGGCGGCGAGCGCGCAGACCGCACGGATCCTTCGCGGGCTTCGCGAGTGAGGGAGGGGCATGCGCACTAGTTGGCCCCGCCCCGGCAGCACCGTCAACGAGATCGCGCCGCGCGGGCCCCTCCAGTCCAAGAACCCCCTCCGGTTAGTCCAAGTGACCACCGGAGGGGGGCTCTTCGGCCGCGGTGGGGGTCAGCAGCCGCCGCAGTTGTAGAAGGTCACGTCCCAGTGGCTGCCCTCGTCGGCGTAGACGTTGCCGGCGCCGGACTTCCACTGCGGGGCTCCGTCGCCGCGCAGCCCGATGTAGGTGAACGTGTTCTTGATGTAGTTCCCGACGCAGGTGTACTTGCTGAAGTCCAGCTTGTAGCCGTTCCAGTGCGAGTAGGTGCCGCTCGCGTGGCCGGTCTCGGTGCCGCCGGTGATGTTGAGGGCGCAGCCGCTGGCGCTCTTGAGGGTCTGGGCGCCCTGGGCGGTGGCGAGGTTGAGCTGCTCGAAGGACGTGCAGGTGGGGTTGTTGCGGTCGGAGCAGCCGCCGGACGAGGACCAGGTGATCCCGGAGGACCGGAACATCGAGGTCGCGGTGGCATGGCTGATCTTGGTGACGGCGTGGGCGTCGGTGGAGGTGGTGAGGGCGCCGAAGCCGGGGGCGAAGAGGGCGCCCAGGACGAGGGCGACTGCGGTCAGGACGGAGCGGAGCTTCACAGGGGTTCCTCCTGCGGGTGACCGTGACGACTGGGGACGGCTGTGCAGGTGGTGCTCGTCGCGCAGGGAGATGGTGCCGCAGTTCTACGCGCGTCCGCCAGAGGGCGTCGGTGTCGGTGTGGCGCCGTCCGGGTGAACGACTTCCATAGATGTTGAATGTTGAACGGAATAGGGTTACAGTCGTCCTCGTTGAAGGTTCAACAAACACCGACAAGGAGCACGTCATGGGTCTCTTCGGCCGCAAGAACAACGAGTCCGCCACCGCCACCGCCACCCTCCCCGTGGACCCCGCCCTCGCCGCCCTGAGCGGCGACTACACCATCGACCCGGCGCACAGCAGCATCGGCTTCACCGTGCGTCACGCGATGGTCACCAACGTCCGAGGCACCTTCGCCGAGCACGAGGGCGCGCTGAAGCTCGACGGCTCGAACCCGGCCGCCTCCACCGCTTCGATCGACGTCAAGATCGCCTCGATCGACACCGGCATCGGCGACCGCGACGGCCACCTGCGCAGCGGCGACTTCTTCGACGCCGAGCAGTTCCCCCTGATGTCCTTCCGCTCCACGGAGGCGGCGCAGCTCGGCGGCGACAAGTACCGGATCACCGGCGACCTGACCATCAAGGACGTCACCAAGCCGCTCTCCATCGACCTGGAGTTCAACGGCACCGCGACGGACGTCTACGGCAACGAGCGCGTCGGCTTCGAGGGCTCGGCCGAGATCCTGCGCTCCGAGTGGGGCCTGACCTGGAACGCGGCCCTGGAGACCGGCGGCGTCATGGTCAGCGACAAGGTCAAGCTGAACTTCGACATCTCCGCGATCAAGAACGCCGCCTGACCCTTCCGCCGGCCCCGGAAGGCCCGATCCTTCCGCCCGCCCCCGGAAACACGAGCGCGCCCGCCCTCCGCAGCAGTGGAAGGCGGGCGCTCGGCGTTCTCCACCGCCCCGGAGGTGACGGGGGGGGGACGAAGGGCGTCCGGTCCCGCGGGCCGGCGCCGTTGTCAGTGGCGGCCGTTAGCGTCGGCGGCATGGAATTCCGCATCGACAGCGCCGTGTTGACCGACGCCGTGGCCTGGGCCGCGCGCGTCCTGCCGGCCCGCTCCCCCCTGCCCGTCCTCGGCGGACTGCTCCTGGAGGCGGCGGACGGCCGGCTGCGCGTCTCGGGCCTGGACCACGAGGCCTCGGCCCGCGTCGAGGTCGAGGCCGACACGGTCGCCGAGGGCCGGGCCCTGGTCCTCGGCCGGCGTCTGCTCGACATCTGCAAGGTGCTCCCCCGGGGCGGCACCGAGCTGGCCGTGGAGGGCGCCCGCCTCTCGGTGACCTCGGGCGACGCCCGCTTCGGCCTCTCCCTGCTGCCGCTCGACGACTACCCCGCCGCGCCCGCCCTGCCCGAGGTGCGGGGAGTGGTCGACGGGGACGCCTTCGCCGCGGCGGTCGGCCAGGTCGCCGTGGCCGCGGGCCGGAACGACTCGCTGCCCGTCCTCACCGGGATACGGCTGGCCCTGGACGGCACCACGATGACCCTGGCCGCCACCGACCGCTACCGGTACGCGGTCCGCACCCTGGAGTGGCGGCCGGAGGCCGGCGCCGACGCGGAGGGCGCGGACGTCGTCGTCCCGGCCCGCCGCCTCACCGAGATCGCCCGCTCCCTCGCGGGCGCGGGCCCGGCCCGCCTCGCCCTCGACTCCGGCTCCCTCGGCTTCGAGAGCGGCGGCACCCGCGCCACCACCCGCCTGCTCGACGGCCGGCTCCCCCGCCACGACAAGCTCTTCGCCCTCGGCGAGCACGCCCTCGCGGTCACCGAGCGAGCCCCGCTGACCGAGGCCGTCAAGCGGGTCGCGGTCGTCGCGGAGGGCGACAGCCCGGTCCAGCTGGCCTTCTCCCCCACCGCCCTCCACCTCCAGGCGGGTTACGAGGACGACGTGGCCTCCCAGCGCCTCCCCGCCACCCTCACGGGCGCGGAGTCCCTGACGGTCGCCTTCAACCCGGTCTACCTCCTGGACGCCCTGGGCTCCCTGGACGCTCCCGAGGTCCACTTCCACCTGCTGGGCCCGGGCCAGCGCGCCCTGCTCGGCGACGGCCCGGAGGCGACCCACCGCCATCTGCTGATGTCGGTGAAGCCGCTGGTCTGAGCCGCCCGGCGGAGCCGCTAGAAGCCGCCGCCCCCGTCGAAGCCGCCGCCTCCGCCGAAGTCGCCGCCGCCGAAACCGCCCCCGTCGCCGCCGCCGAAGTCGCCGCCGAAGCCGGAGGAGTCGAAGTCGGCGCCGGTGAAGTCGCCGCCCTGGAAGTCCTGGAAGTCGGTGCCGCCGTACTCGGCGGCGTAGGCGGGGGTGGCCAGCATGGAGCCGAGCACGGTGCCGACGAGGAGGCCGGGGAGCATGCCGCCGCCGAAGTAGCCGCCGGCCCAGGGGCCGTAGGCGGGGCCCGCCTCCCAGTAGGGGCGGCGGCCGCTGTCGGTGTCGACGGTGCGGGCCACGGGGTCGAGGCCGTCGTCGAGGCGGGCCGCGTCGGCCGCGCAGACGGGGACCTGGCGGGGCGTGCCGCCGGCCGGGCTCCAGGTCCGGTCCTCGGCGGCGGGGCCGTGGCGGGGGTCGAAGAAGCACGGGGGGCGGCGCTCGGGGAGCGGGCGGGACTCGCGGCGGGCGGCCAGGACGGCGAGGGAGAAGCGGCCGTCCTCCAGCGCCTGGGTGACGTCGCGGACCTCGTGCGGCCGGGTGACCGCGGCCATGAGGGACTTGGCCCTGTCGTACGAGTCGAGGGCGCGCTCGTAGTCGCCGCGCATGGCGTCGTCGGCGCCCCGCTCGGCGGGGTGGAAGTCGAGGCGTTCGAGTTCCTCGCCGAAGGCGGTGATGTCCTCGTCGACGACGACCCGGAGCCGGTCGAGGGCGGCGCGCTCCTCGGCCTCCTTGCGCAGCCGCTTGCGGCGGACGACGGCGTAGGCGCCCGCGCCGCCCGCGACGACGACCGCGCCGAGGACGACGAGCCCGGCGACGGGCACCCCGGAGTCCTTGCCGACGGAGCCCCAGGAGGCCGGGGCGGAGCCGCGCATCACGGGCAGGGCCTGGTCGACGAAGTCGTTCAGCTCGGTGGCGGCGTCCACGCCGGGCTGCCGCACGGCGGTGACGAGGTTCCGCACGGCCTGCCCGGACATCACCGAGCGGTCGGCACCGGCGTCGAAGCGGTCGCCGAGGCGGACGGCGTAGAGGCCGGCGATCCCGGTCTGCGTCCGCAGGTTCCGCAGCAGCCCCTCCGGCGGGAACTGCGCGTTCGCGGGGAGGACCGCCACGAAGAGCGGCTTGTCCGCGTCCCTGATCTTCTGCGCGAGGGCCTTCGCGTCGGCCGCGGAGAGCTGGCCGGCGGCGCCCGGATCGACGTAGACCGGGCCCTGTCTCAGGGCGGCGGCCGCGTCGGACACGCCCGTGGCCCTGGCACCCGCGGCGGGCGCCAGGACCAGGAGCAGGATCAGGAGCAGGCCGCCGAGGGCCGACCCCGTGGACATCGCCCTGGTCCTCATGGTTCGACGCTACCCGAACCGGACCTGAGGGGATATACGGGGACTATTCGGCGGGGTCGATCCCGGCGCGCAGCAGCCCGTACGTGAAGGCGTCCTCCAGGGCCTGCCAGGACGCGGCGATGACGTTCTCGCCGACGCCGACCGTGGACCACTCGCCGTTGCCGTCGCTGGTGGTGACGAGGACCCGGGTCGTGGACTCGGTGCCGTGGCGGCCCTCCAGGATGCGGACCTTGTAGTCGACCAGCTCGAACTTGGCGAGCGGCGGGTAGATCCGGTCCAGGGCCACCCGCATCGCCCGGTCGAGGGCGTTGACCGGGCCGTTGCCCTCGGCGGTGGCGACGATCCGCTCGCCCTTGGCCCAGAGCTTCACGGTCGCCTCGTTGGCGTGGGTGCCGTCGGGGCGGTCCTCGACGATCGCGCGCCAGGACTCCGTGCGGAAGTAGCGGCGGGCCCGGCCCTCGGCCTCCTCCCGGAGCAGCAGCTCGAAGGAGGCGTCGGCGGCCTCGTACGTGTAGCCCTTGAGCTCGCGCTCCTTGACGCGCTCGACGACGCGGGCGACGAGCTCGCGGTCGCCGCCCAGGTCGACGCCGAGTTCCTTGCCCTTGAGCTCGATGGAGGCGCGGCCGGCCATGTCGGAGACGAGCATCCGCATGGTGTTGCCGACCAGCTCGGGGTCGATGTGCTGGTAGAGGTCGGGGTCCACCTTGATCGCGGAGGCGTGCAGTCCGGCCTTGTGGGCGAAGGCGGAGACGCCGACGTACGGCTGGTGGGTGGAGGGCGTGAGGTTGACGACCTCGGCGATGGCGTGCGAGATCCGGGTCATCTCGGCGAGCGCGCCCTCGGGGAGGACCCGCTTGTCGTACTTGAGCTCCAGGGCCGCGACGACGGGGAAGAGGTTGGCGTTGCCGACCCGCTCGCCGTAGCCGTTGGCGGTGCACTGGACGTGGGTGGCGCCCGCGTCGACGGCGGCGAGGGTGTTGGCGACGGCGCAGCCGGTGTCGTCCTGGGCGTGGATGCCGAGGCGGGCGCCGGTGTCGGCGATGACGGTGGCGACGACGGCCTGGACCTGGGCGGGGAGCATGCCGCCGTTGGTGTCGCAGAGGACGACGACGTCGGCGCCGGCCTCGTGCGCGGCGCGGACGACGGCCTTGGCGTAGTCCGGATTCGCCTTGTAGCCGTCGAAGAAGTGCTCGCAGTCCACGAAGACCCGGCGGCCCTGGGCGGTCAGGTGGGCGACGGTGTCGCGGACCATCTCCAGGTTCTCGTCGAGGGTGGTGCGCAGGGCGAGCTCGACGTGCCGGTCGTGCGACTTGGCGACGAGGGTGATGACCGGGGCGCCGGAGTCGAGGAGCGCCTTGACCTGCGGGTCCTCGGCGGCACTGAGGCCGGCCCTGCGGGTGGCGCCGAAGGCGACGAGCTGCGCGTTCTTGAACGCGATCTCCTGCCGGGCGCGGGCGAAGAACTCCGTGTCGCGCGGGTTGGCACCGGGCCAGCCGCCCTCGATGAAGCCCACGCCGAACTCGTCGAGGTGCCGGGCGATGGTCAGCTTGTCCGCGACGGTGAGGTTGATGCCTTCACGCTGCGCCCCGTCGCGCAGTGTCGTGTCGAAGACATGGAAACTGTCGTCGAGGCGCGATCCCTCGGCGTTCTCCGTGGTCATGGCTGTGATGGCTCCTGTCGGATGTGGCTCCGGAAGGTATGGATCCACTTGCCCCCATTCTCACGCGTCGTCCGCTTCCGGCGTGGGTGGGGCCGGAAAACGAAAAAACCCCTCGCGGGTGCGAGAGGTCTGCGCGCGGGTCTGGGGCACGGTGTCCACTGCCGCGGGGATCGTGCCGCGGTTCAGTGGTCACTGCGGACCGGCGCGCTGCTGCCGATAATCATCGTGGTAGCAAGCACGCCGGAAGTCTGACACAGGTCCGGGATCGGCGGGACGAGGGTCTCACGATACGGGCATTCGATCTCGCTGCCGCTCGGAGCGGGCGGCGCCGACCCGGCCCAGGTCGATGTCCCGGGTCTCCCTCATCGTGAGGTAGACGACCAGGGAGACGGCCGCGCAGCCCGCGACGTACCAGGAGAAGCCCGACTCGACGCCGGCGTCCTTGAACCACAGCGCCACGTACTCGGCGGTGCCGCCGAAGAGGGCGTTGGCGACGGCGTACGGCAGGGCGACGCCGAGGGCGCGGATGCCGGTCGGGAAGAGCTCGGCCTTCACGCAGGCGTTGATGGAGGTGTAGCCGGTGACGACGACGAGCGCCAGGAGGGAGAGGCCGAGCGCGGGCCAGAAGGAGCCGGCGTGCTTGAGCATCGTCATGATCGGGACGGTGAGGAGGGTGGACCCGAGCGCGAAGGTGATGAGGAGCGGGCGGCGTCCGATCCGGTCGGAGAGCCGGCCGGCGAGCGGCTGCAGGCAGGCGAAGACGATCAGGGCGCAGAAGGAGACCAGGGTGGCGGTCTGCTTGGGCAGCCCTGCGGAGTTGGAGAGGTACTTGGTGAGGTAGGTCGTGTACGTGTAGTAGGCCACGGTCCCGCCCATGGTGAGCGCGATGACGAGGAAGGCCTCGCGCTTGTGCGCCCACAGGGCCTTGAGGGTGCCCTGCTGCCCCCGGGCGACGCCGGAGTCGGCGGTCTCCTCGTACACCTCCGTCTCCAGCATGGTGCGGCGCAGGTAGAAGACGACGGCCGCGCCGAGGGCGCCGACGACGAACGGGATGCGCCAGCCCCAGGCGTGCAGGGCGTCGGCGGACAGGGTGTGCTGGAGGACGAGCAGCAGGCCGAGGCCGAGGATCTGGCCGGCGGTCATCGACACGTACTGGAAGCTGGAGGCGAAGCCGCGGTGCTGCGGCGCGGAGGCCTCGGTGAGGTAGGTGGCGCTGGCCGCGTACTCGCCGCCGACGGAGAGTCCCTGGAGGAGGCGGGCGACGAGGAGGACGGCGGCGCCGCCGTACCCGGCGACCGAGTAGGTGGGCGCGATCGCGATCAGCACGGCGGAGGCGGACATCAGCGTCACGGTGAGGGTGAGCGCCGCCTTGCGGCCCCTGCGGTCGCCGACCCGGCCGAGGAGCCAGCCGCCGACGGGGCGCATGAAGAAGCCGACGGCGAAGATGCCGGCGGTGTTCATGAGCTTGGCGGTGTCGTTGCCCTCGGGGAAGAACGCCCCCGCGAAGTAGGTGGCGAAGCTCGCGTACACGAACCAGTCGAACCACTCGACCATGTTGCCCGCGGAACCGACCCAGATCTTCTTCCAGTGCTCTCGTCCCATGGGCAGGAACCGTGCCGGAGATCACGCCGGGTCAACAAGGCCGTAGCGCACAACGATCGGGTGTACTTACGTGCGTTGCGGTCGCGCGACCAGGTCCTGCTCGATGAACTCCCGCACGTGCGCGAGGACCTGCTCCCGCCCCGTGCCCGGGATGCCGACCGCGACGTGCACGCTGAAGCCGTCGAGCAGGGCCCGCATCCGGGTGGCGAAGCGGTCCGGGTCGACCGCGCGGAACTCCTCCCGCGAGACGCCTTCGGCGAGGATCGCGACCAGGTCCCGGTGCCAGGCCCCCTCGATGGCGGCCTGCCGGGCGCGGGCGTCGTCGTCGGCGTTCTGCGACCGGTTCCAGACCTCCAGCCAGAGGGTCCAGTGCGGGTCGCGGGGCCCGTCGGGCACGTACACCTCGACGTACCCGTCGAGCCGGTCGCGCGCCGTCCCCGGCCGGGACAGCAGCGCGCTGCGCTCGGCCCCGAGCCGCCCCTCGCTCCACTCCAGGGTCTGCAGCAGCAGCTCGTCCTTGGTGCGGAAGTAGTAGAGGAGGTGCCCGCTGCTCATCCCCACCTGCCGCCCGAGCCCGGCCATGGTGAGCCCGTCGAGCCCCCGCTCGGCGATGGTGTCCATGGCCGCGGCGAGCACGTCCTCCCGGGGCGGGGCGGCCTGGTTGCGGCGGCGGGGGTGGGAGGGGGAAGGGGCGGGGTTGCTGCTCTGACTCACTCGTACGTTCTACAGGATGCGGCCGTCGGGCCCGCGCCCGAAGGCGTGCAGCATGACGTCGGCGAGGTCGGCCTCGGGCACGGCGGCGCGCAGCCCGGCGAGGACGGGCGGCAGGTCCTCGTCGGCGATCACGCCCAGGTGCTCCTGCCGGAGCCCGTGGACCACCTCGACCAGGTCGGGGCGGAGCGCCATCCAGGCGCGGGAGGTGCGGATCTCCTCGGCCACGGCGTCCATGAACCACCGCATGACGTCGTACGGGATCTCCCGCTCGCCGCGCGGGTCGAACCAGACCGTCGGCTCGCGCGCCGGGTCCTCGTCCGGCACGACCCCCACCGCCAGCTGCCGCTGCCCGGACACCTCGTCCAGCTCCACGTACCAGGCGTCGTCGGGGACGGAGCACAGGAAGGTGAGGGCGTACCGGCCGGAGGGGTGCGTGCTCATGGCCGCACGCTGTCACACGGCGTGCGGCCACGGCGAGCCGGTTTCCTACACCGCCGGCTGCTGCTGCGTGATGCAGTGGATGCCACCGCCGCCCGCGAAGATCGTGCGGGCGTCGACCAGGACGACCTCGCGCTCCGGGAAGAGGCGGCGGAAGATCTCCGCGGCGAGCTCGTCGTGCGGGTCGTCGAAGGCGCAGAGGACGACGCCGTCGTTGCACAGGTAGTGGTTGATGTACGAGTAGTCGACCCAGTCGCCCTCCTCGTCCTTGAGGACGGTCGGGGCCGGGACCTCGATGACCTCCAGGGCGCGGCCCTGGGCGTCGGTCTGGCCGCGCAGGATGTTCACGTACATCCGGGAGCGCTCGTAGTCGGGGTGGGCCGGGTCCTGCTGGCTGTGGACGAGGACCGTGCCGGGGCGGGCGAAGGCGGCGACGATGTCGACGTGGCCCTGGGTGCCGTAGAGGCCGTAGTCGCCGGCGAGGCCGTGGGGGAGCCAGATCGCCTTCGTCGTGCCGAGCTTGGCGTGGATCTCCTGCTCGACCTGCTCGCGCGTCCACTCGGGGTTGCGGCCGGAGCCGAGCTGCACGGTGTCGGTGAGGAGGACGGTGCCCTCGCCGTCGACGTGGATCGCGCCGCCCTCGTTGACGAGGGGGGAGGAGAGCACGGGGACTCCCGCGACGTCCGCGACATGGCGGGCGATCTTGGAGTCGTGCTCCCAGCGCGCCCAGTCCTGGGCGCCCCAGCCGTTGAAGACCCAGTCGACGGCGGCGAGTTCGGTGCCGTTCGTGACGAAGGTCGGGCCGATGTCCCGCATCCAGGCGTCGTCGAGCTCGCGCTCGACGAGGTCGACGTCCGGGCCGAGGAGCGCCGCGGCGGACTCCGCGTCGCCGGGGGCGACGACCACCGTCACCGGCTCGAAGCGGCGGACGGCGCGGGCCACCGACGCCCAGGCGGTACGGGCCTCGGCGAGCTCCTCGTCGTTGGTGAAGGTGGGGTTGGGGCTGGGCCAGGCCATCCAGGTGCGCTCGTGCGGCATCCACTCGGCGGGCATGCGGAAGGTCATGAGTCAGGTCCTAGAGGAAGTAGAGGCGGTTGAGGGAGACGGACTCGGCCGCCTCGGAGCGGATCGGGGAGCCGTCGAGCGAGACGAGGCCGGTCCGGTCGTCGACCTGCACGTCGCCGACGCGGGAGTTGAACCGCAGGTCGGCCGGGCCGATGCCGCGGGTGCCGCGCACGGCGACCCGGCGGCGGCGGGTCGGCATCGCGTCGGAGCCGAGGTCGACGGCGGCCTGTGCGACGAACGCGACCGAGATGTCGGCGGGCGTGGCGCCGTGCGCGCCGAACAGCGGTCCGAGGACCAGTGGCTGACAGGTGTCGGTGGCGGCGTTCGGATCGCCCACGACCCCCCACGCGGGGAAGCCGTTCTTGATGACCATCTGCGGCTTGGCGCCGAAGAACTCCGGGCGCCACAGCACGATGTCGGCCATCTTCCCGACCTCGATCGAGCCGATCTCGTGGGCGAGGCCGTGGGCGATCGCCGGGTTGATGGTCAGCTTGGCCATGTAGCGCAGCACGCGCGCGTTGTCGTCGTGCGCGCCGTCGCCCTCCATGGGGCCGAGCTCGGCCTTCATCTTCCCGGCCATGGCGAAGGTCCGGCGTACGGTCTCGCCGGCCCTTCCCATCCCCTGCGCGTCGGAGGAGGTGATCCCGATCGCGCCGAGGTCGTGCAGGACGTCCTCCGCGCCCATCGTCCCGGCCCGGATCCGGTCGCGCGCCATCGCGGCGTCGCCGGGCAGGTCGGTCTTCAGGTCGTGGACGGAGACGATCATCCCGTAGTGCTCGGCGACCGCGTCCCGCCCGAAGGGCAGGGTGGGGTTGGTGGAGGAGCCGATGACGTTCGGCACGCCCGCCATCTTCAGGACGTTGGGGACGTGTCCGCCGCCGCAGCCCTCGATGTGGAAGGCGTGGATCGTGCGCCCCTCCAGGACGCGGAGGGTGTCCTCGACGGACAGGCACTCGTTCAGGCCGTCGGAGTGCAGCGCCACCTGGACGTCGTGCTCCTCGGCGACCCGCAGCGCGGTGTCCAGGGCGCGGGTGTGGGCGCCCATGTCCTCGTGGACCTTGAAGCCCGAGGCGCCGCCCTCGGCGAGGGCCTCCACCAGCGGCGCCGTGTCCGAGGAGGAGCCCCGGGCCAGGAAGCCGATGTTCACGGGCCAGGCGTCGAAGGCGTTGAAGGCGTGCTTCAGGGCCCAGGGCGAGTTGACGCCGACGCCCCAGACGGGGCCGAACTCCTGGCCGATGATCGTGGTGACGCCGCTGGCGAGCGAGGCCTCCATGATCCGCGGGGAGAGGAGGTGGACGTGGGTGTCGACGGCACCGGCGGTGGCGATGAGGCCCTCGCCGGAGACGATCGAGGTGCCGGTGCCGACGACGACGTCGACGCCGTCGAGGGTGTCGGGGTTGCCGGCCCGTCCGATGGCGTGGATCCGGCCCTCGCGGATGCCGACGGACACCTTGCGGATGCCCTGCACGGCGTCGATGACCAGGACGTTGCTGATGACCACGTCGCAGGTCTCGCGGACCGCCGCGGCCTTCAGGTGCAGGCCGTCGCGGGCGGTCTTGCCGAAGCCGGCGAGGAACTCGTCCCCGGGCTTCTGCGAGTCGGACTCGACGCGGACGACGAGGCCGGAGTCGCCCAGGACGACACGGTCCCCGGCGCGCGGGCCGTGCACGGATGCGTACTCGTACGGGTCCATCAGTCGTTCTCCTCGTCGGACAGAACGCCCAGGTAGCCGCAGGCCGCCGCCCGGCGGAGTGCCTCTTCGCGCGCGCCGGGCGCGTCCAGCGGGCCGTCGACCAGGCCCGCGAAGCCGATGGCGACGCGGGCGCCGCCGATCGGGACGAGCCCGACCTCGGCCTCGCCGCCCGGGTCGAAGCGGAAGGAGGCCCCGGCCGGGATGGCGAGGCGCATGCCGTAGGCGGCGGCCCGGTCGAAGTCGAGGCGCGGGTTGACCTCGAAGAAGTGGAAGTGGGAGGTCACGCTCACGGGGACCGTCGCCGTGTTCCGTACGGAGAGGGTGAGCGCCGGTTCGGACTCCGGGTGCCCGGGGCCGGGCAGCAGCGCGCCCGGGGCCCCGGGGCCCAGACCGCCCCCGCCGATCGGGTCGGAGACGACCGCGAGCCGGGAGCCGTCGTCGAAGACGGCCTCGACGTGGACCTCGGTGACCACGTCGGCGACACCGGGCAGGACGTCGTCGGGGCCGAGGACGGAGCGGGCCGCCTCGATCGCCTCGGCGAGTCGCTTGCCGTCGCGGGCCGCCTCGCAGACGGTGTCCGCGATGAGCGCGGTCGCCTCGGGCACGTTGAGCCGCAGTCCCCGGGCCCGGCGGGCGCGGGCGAGCTCGGCGGCACCGAAGAGAAGCAGCCGGTCGCGTTCCGTGGGGGTCAGTCTCACGCCCCAAACACCTCCTGCAATTGCGACACGTTTGAGCGACACTCTAAATGTTGGGAAGCCAGCTTCCAAGCATTGACGTCACCGACGGGCGTAGGTCACATTGAGCGCCGCTCTAAAACTGTCCCGCCCGCCCACGCAGGGAGTCCTCATGCCGATAGAACAGCGCGGAGTCGACACCATCCCCGAGGCCGAACGCACCAGCGGCCCCCGCGACCTCGTCTCGATCCTGCTCGGATCCAACCTCTGTCTGGGGGTGATCGTCTTCGGCTGGCTGCCGGTCTCCTTCGGACTCGGCTTCTGGGCCTCGGTGACCTCCGTCGTCACCGGCACCCTCGTCGGCGTCGCGGTCACCGCCCCCCTCGCGCTCGTGTCCCTCCGCACCGCGACGAACCTCTCCACCTCCTCCGGCGCCTTCTTCGGCGTCCGGGGCCGGCTCGTCGGCTCCGTGGTCGGCCTGCTGCTCTCGCTGGGCTACACCGCGCTGACCCTCTGGATCGGCGGCGACGTGATGGTGGGCACGCTCTCCCGTCTCGTCGGCCTGCCGACCGGCGGTGCCGTCCACGCCCTCGTCTACGCGTTCCTCGCCGCCTGCACGGTGGTCGGCGCGGTGTACGGCTACCGGCTGCTGCTCAAGCTGAGCAAGGCGCTCGCGATCGGCATGACGGCGCTCCTCGCCATCGGCATCGCCGCCTACGCCGGGAACTTCACCACGGCCGCGGTCCCGGACACCCCGTACCTGCTCGGCTCCTTCTGGCCGACCTGGCTGCTCTCGGCCGTGGCGGCCGGACTCAGCGGACCGGTCGCCTTCATCACCCTGCTCGGCGACTACACCCGGTACGTCTCCCCCGAGCGGTACGGCGCGAAGACGGTGTGGCGGGCCACCTGCCTGGGCCTGACCGTCGGCCTGCTCGTCCCGCAGCTCTTCGGCACGTTCACCGCCCTCGCGGCGCGCGGCGGCCTGGACTACGCGGGGCCGCTCGTCGACGCGTCCCCCGTCTGGTACCTCGTGCCGCTGCTGATCGCCGCCACCGCCGGCTCCGTCGGCAACGCCGGTCTGATGCTGTACTCGATGGGCCTCGACCTCGACGCGATCCTGCCCAGGGCCACGCGCGCGCGTGCCACCCTCGTCGTCGCGGCGGTGGCGACGGCCTTCGTCTTCGTCGGCCACTTCGCCTCGGACGCCCAGACGGCGATGACCTCGTTCGTGCTGCTGCTCACGGCGATCGGGACCCCGTGGGCGGTGATCACCCTGATCGGGCACGCCCGCTGCGGCGGTACGTACGACCCGGAGGCGCTCCAGGTCTTCAACCAGCGCTCGCGCGGCGGGATCTACTGGTTCTCGGCGGGCTGGCACCCGCGCGCCACCTTCTCCTGGGCGGTCGGCGCGGCGGTCGGCCTGGCCGCGGTGTCGACGCCGCTCTACGAGGGGCCGCTGCTCGCCCTCACGGGCGGGATCGACTGCAGCTTCGTCCTCTCGGGGATCGTGGGCGGCGCGCTGTACGCCGTACTGACGCCGAACAGGGCTCCCGGGACCGTGACGACGGCCCCGGAAGCCCTGGCGGCGACCGAGTAGTTACTTGCCGAGCTCGTGCATCCAGCCGTGGACGTCCTCGGCCTTGCCGGTCTGGATGGCGAGCAGCGCCTCGCGCAGCTTCATCGTGACCTCACCGGGCTCGCCGCCCGACTGCTGCCACTCGCCCCGGGCGGACTTGACCAGGCCGACCGGGGTGATGACGGCGGCGGTGCCGCAGGCGAAGACCTCGGTGAGGGTGCCGTTCTCGGTGTCGGCCTGCCACTGGTCGATGGAGACGCGGGCCTCCTCGGACTCGTAGCCCAGGTCCTGGGCGACCTTGAGGAGCGAGTCGCGGGTGATGCCCGCGAGCAGCGAACCGGTGAGGGTGGGGGTGACGATCTTGTCGCCGTACACGAAGTACAGGTTCATGCCGCCGAGTTCCTCGACCCACTTGTGCTCGACCGCGTCGAGGTAGCAGACCTGGTCGCAGCCCTTGGCCGCCGCCTCGGCCTGCGCGAGCAGGGAGGCCGCGTAGTTGCCGCCGGTCTTGGCGTCGCCGACGCCGCCGGGGACGGCGCGGACGCGGTCCTCCGAGGCCCAGATGGAGACGGGCTTCACGCCGCCCGCGAAGTACGGGCCGGCCGGCGAGGCGATGACGACGAACAGGTACTCGTTGGCCGGGCGGACACCGAGGCCGACCTCGGTGGCGATCATGAACGGACGCAGGTAGAGCGAGTCCTCGCCGCCGTGCGCCGGAACCCAGGCCTCGTCCTGCCGGACGAGCACGTCACACGCCTCGACGAAGGTCTCGACCGGCAGCTCGGGCATGCCGAGCCGGCGGGCGGAGGCCTGGAAGCGGCGGGCGTTGGCGTCGGGACGGAAGGTGGCGACCGAGCCGTCGGGGCGGCGGTAGGCCTTCAGGCCCTCGAAGATCTCCTGCGCGTAGTGCAGGACGTTCGTGGCCGGGTCCAGGGACAGCGGACCGTACGGCACGAGCTGGGCGTCGTGCCAGCCGCGGCCCTCGGTCCACCGGATGGTGACCATGTGGTCGGTGAAGTGGCGGCCGAATCCCGGCTTGGCCAGGATCGCCTCGCGCTCCGCGGCGGACAGCGGGCTGGAGGAGGGCTTGAGCTCGATCGTGGGCGTCGTCATGAGTGCGTGTCCTTCACCGGTTGTGATGGGGAGGACCGCGCGCACGCCGTCGACGGGGACTGTCGTCCCCGACGAGCGGGCGTCCGGGCATGCCCGTATGCCGCGGCCCCACGTTCGATTATCGCTCGCGGGGACCTGTGCGGAAAACGGGTGCGCGCGGTCCGGGGATCGGGGGGAGCGCCCCGCGGCCGCGCATGGGACAGCCGCCGGGCGCTGGTGCGACCCGGCGGCTGCTGTGTGGTGTCAGTCGGCGCGGGTCAGCTCGCTACTCGCGCGGCGAGCGCGTCGCCGATCTCGTCCGTCGTGCGGACGGAGTCGCCGCGCTCGGTGAGGTCGGCCGCGACGGCCTCCTCGACCCGGGCGGCCTCGGCCTCGTAGCCGAGGTGGCGGAGCAGGAGGGCGACGGAGAGGACGGTGGCCGTGGGGTCGGCCTTGCCCTGGCCCGCGATGTCCGGCGCGGAGCCGTGGACCGGCTCGAACATGGACGGGAACTCGCCGCTCGGGTTGATGTTGCCCGAGGCGGCGACGCCGATGCCGCCGGAGACGGCCGCGGCGAGGTCGGTGATGATGTCGCCGAAGAGGTTGTCGGTGACGATCACGTCGAAGCGGGCCGGGTCGGTGACGAGGAAGATCGTCGCGGCGTCGACGTGCAGGTAGTCGGTGGTGACCTCGGGGTACTCCCGGGCCACCTTGGCGAAGGTGTCCGTCCAGAGGTGGCCGGCGAAGGTCAGCACGTTGTTCTTGTGGACCAGCGTCAGCTTCTTGCGCGGGCGGGCCTGGGCGCGGGCGAAGGCGTCCCGGACCACGCGCTCGACGCCGAAGGCGGTGTTGACCGAGACCTCGGTGGCGACCTCGTGCGGGGTGCCCTTGCGGATGGTGCCGCCGTTGCCCGTGTACGGGCCCTCGGTGCCCTCGCGGACCACGACGAAGTCGATCTCGGGCTGCCCGGCGAGCGGGGTGGCCACGCCGGGGAGCAGCTTCGAGGGACGCAGGTTCACGTGGTGGTCGAAGGCGAAGCGGAGCTTCAGCAGGAAACCGCGCTCCAGGACGCCGGACGGCACCGACGGGTCGCCGATGGCGCCGAGCAGGATGGCGTCGTGCTTCTTGAGGGAGGCGAGATCGGCGTCGGTGAGGGTCTCACCGGTGGCGTGGTAGCGCTTGGCGCCGAAGTCGTACTCCTCGGTCTCCAGCTTCACGTCCTGGGGAAGGACGGCCGCGAGGATCTTGAGGCCCTGGGCCACGACCTCCTGGCCGATGCCGTCGCCGGGAATGACTGCGAGATTGATGCTGTGAGACATGTCGGCACCCTACTCTTCGTCCCATCGTCTGACACGTTCCGTCCGCCATGTGGACGAACGGACAGCCGGACGGGGGTGCGCCGGAGCGCTTCAGTGACCGGTGGAGCCGCCGTTGTCGCGGCGGTCGAGGGCGCGCTGGAGGGCGGCGGCGGCGTTCTGGCGGGCCTCGTCGCTGGGACGGTTGGCGGAGTGGCGGACGCGGCGGGCGGTCTGAGCGGCCATGAGGGATCGACTCCTTGAGATCATTGGTGATCCGGATGTGCGGAGATCAGCTTGTGATCGAAGGCGCCGGAAGGGGCGGGGAGCGCCGCCGCAGGGGTTGCCTGCACAGGGCGTCGCGCTCTCGGCCGCCATTCGCTTGATGAAGCGAGACGTTCGGCTTCTACAAAGCTAGGGCAGGCCCCCTCATCTGTCTCCACAATTACTCGGACTTCCTACTATCTGAGACGGCGATCAACCCTCCGTGCCGCGCAGCTCGCGGATCAGCGACCGCACGGCGGGGGATCTCGCCGGCTCAGGGGTGGTGACACAGCCGACGGACCCGGTCGGGCGGGCCGCTCCGAGATCGGCGACCTCCACCGGGGCATGATCACCGTCCAGCAGACCTCCCGCCCCCACGGCTTCCCCGCCGCCGGCCACTTCGCCTTCGTCGAGCCCCCGGTCCCCTCCCCGAGCCGGGCACCGCCCTCGTCGAGAACCTCCAGTGGTCCGTCGCCCCGCACCACCGCGAGGCGATGGACGACGACGCGCCGTGGACCCCGAACTCCCCCATGGAGGGCCGCACCCTCGGCCGGGTGCTCGACCCCCGGGCCCCGTCGCTGCGCCCCGGCGACCTCGTCCTGTACCGCAAGGGCTGGCGCACCCACGCCCCGGTCGCCCGGGACGAGGTCCGCCCGGTCCCCGACTTCGGCCCCGACGTCCCGCTCGCGGCCCATCCGAGCCCGCTCGGCGGCGAGAACCTCGGAAAGACGCTCGCGACTCGCTAGCCATCGCATCTAGATTGCATTCCTACCTAGGTAGTGATCAGATGGGTGCATGGCCGCAGACCGCAGATCCAGCTGGCTCAAGGGAGTCCTCGACCTGCTCGTCCTCTCCTGCCTGACCGACGGAGAGAGTTACGGGTACGAGATCGCGAAGGCGCTCGACGGGGCGGGCCTGGGCGAGATCAAGGGCGGGACGCTCTATCCCGTGCTGAACCGCCTGGAGCAGGCCGGCCTGGTGGAGGCCGAGTTCCGCGCCGCCGAGCGCGGGCCCGGGCGCCGCTACTACCGGCTCACCGACCCGGGCCGGGCACACCTCGCGGCCGAGAGCGAGGCCTGGTCGGAGTTCCACCGGGCCGTACGGACGCAACTGCACACAGGGGGAACCGCACCATGACCACCGACGCCTACTTCGCCGAGCTGACCGACGCGCTGCGCGCCGCGGGGGTACCCGAGGAGCAGATCGCACGGACCGCCGACGAGCTGCGCGGGCACCTCGCGGAGACGGGGACCGCTCCGGAGGAGGAGTTCGGACCGGCCGCGGGCTTCGCGGCCCGCCTGGGCGGACTCGCCCCGGCCCCCGGGGAGCCGGACGGGGCGGCGGAGCACTGGACGTGGACCGCCGACCTCTTCAACGACCGCCGGATGCTGGACGTCCACGGCGCCCAGGGCTGGGAGGTGGAGGGCCTGGACTCCCTCGGCCGCTTCGTCTGCCGCCGGGCGCCCGGGGTCGCGCTCGCCTGGGAGTACCGCCGCGAGGTGATCGCCGGCCGCAGGCGGACCCGCGTCCTCGACGAGCTCACGCCGGAGGGCTGGGAGCTGTGCGGCGAGTGGCTGGTGTACGGCTACTTCAAGCGGCCGCGCGCGGCGACCGCGGGACCGGAGGGCGCCGTGGAGGCGCCCCCGGCCGCCCCGCGCCGGTGGCTGTTCCTGAGCCCCTGGGGCAAGGCGGTGCTCACGGTCTGGTGCGTCCTGGTCGGAAGCGCGCTGACGCTGTTCCTCGTCGGAGGGATCGGGGCCTCCGGGCTCGCGGTCACGATCGCCCTCACTTCGGCGCTCTCCGCCGTGTACACCTCGCGCCTGGAGACCGCGACGGGCCGCGCCCGGCAGAAGACCGCCGGCCGGGGCTGACGCGACCTCACATCACGTCGCCGTCCCGCCAGTCGAAGACCAGCGGGGCGGCGGGGTCCGGCAGGGCCCGGTCGCCGGCGGGGCGCAGGAAGACGAAGCCCTCCTCCTCGGCGAGGTGGACGATCCCCCCGGGCCCGAGCGCTTCGAGGCGCCCCTCCCAGACCCGCCAGCCGCGCGCCCGGTAGAGCGCGGCCCCCTCGTCGGAGGCGCCGAGCGCCCCGAAGGCGTACGCCCCGTCGATCACCCGCTCCAGTGCGGCCATCACCGCGCCGCCGAGCCCCCGCCGCCGGAGGTCCTGCCGGACGGCGACCCCTTCCACGTATCCGACGCGGTGCGAGCGGTCGCGGTGGAGCGCCCGGCGCTGCACGACGGCGCCGTGGGCGGCGACGCCCCGCTCGTCCTCGATCCAGGCGTGGACGCCGCCGAGGGTGTGGTCCCAGTCCTCGTCGGAGAAGTCGCCCGCGAAGGCGGTGTCGAGCATCCCCCGTACGGAGCGGAGCCGGGCGGCGCCGAGTTCATGGGTGGGCGCGATCCTCACGGTCATGCCTCACCCTCCCACACCCATCTAACCCTTGAATGCCTATTGACGGGTTACACCCACGCCTGATTGAGTCATCCCATAACCAGTGAGTGACAACTGAGGGGTTAGAACGATGTCCGTGCTGCCGACCCACCACCGCACCGTCACCGTCCGGGGCCACGAGATCGCCTACCGCGAGGCCGGACCGGCCGACGCCCCCGTACTGCTCCTGCTGCACGGCTTCCCCACCAGCTCGCACATGTTCCGCGACCTGATCCCCCTGCTCGCCCGCGACCACCGGCTCATCGCCCCCGACCACCTGGGCTTCGGCCGCAGCGCCGCGCCCTCCGCCGCCGACTTCGACTACACCTTCGCCGAGCTGGCCGCGCTCACCGCCGAGTTCACCGAGGCCCTCGGCCTGGACCGGTTCGCGCTCTACATCCAGGACTACGGCGCCCCCATCGGCCTGCGCCTCGCCCTCGCCCACCCGGAGCGGATCACCGCCGTCGTCACCCAGAACGGCAACGCCTACGAGGAGGGCCTCGGCGCCGGGGCCTGGGCCCCCGTCCTCGCCCTGATCGAGGAGCGCACCCCCGAGACCGAGGAGCCGGTCCGCGCCATCCGCTCCCTGGACGGCATCCGGTGGCAGTACGAGACGGGCGTCCCCGCCGAGTACCGCGACCTGCTCAGCCCGGACGCCTGGCACCACGACGCCGCCCTGATGGCCCGCGAGGGCCAGGACGCGATCCAGCTGGGCCTGATCGCCGACTACGGCTCCAACTTCGCCCTCTACCCGGCCTTCCAGGAGTACTTCCGCACCTCCCGGGTCCCCCTCCTCGCCGTCTGGGGCGAGGGCGACCAGGTCTTCGTCCCCGCCGGCGCCGAGGCCTTCCGCCGCGACCTCCCGGACGCCGAGATCCACCTGCTGCCCACGGGCCACTTCGCCCTGGAGACCCACGCTCCGACGATCGCCGCCCTGATCGACGACTTCCTCGGGCGGCGCGCCCTCAGGCCGTAGCCTTCTCCAGGTCGCGGGTCATGCGCTCCACCCAGTCGGTGAAGCCCTCCCGATGGCGGCCGTCGCTCTCCAGCAGGGCGGCGACCTGTGCGTCCGTGAGCCGGTCGGATCCCCGCACGGTCAGCAGCCGGTGCAGCTCCCTCATCAGGGACAGCATCCGCAGCGCGTCGATGTGCTCGATCGCGTCGACCCCGTGACCGGGGCCGATGGTCGTCGAACCGGGCATGTCGTGCCTCCTCGCCGAGCCCCCTCCCAGCAGCGTAAGCCCCCCGCATGAGAACCGCCCCCGTCCTCGGTTGGGGGACCGGGGAGGGGGGCGGTGATCAGGGGCCGCTCACGCGGCGGGCGGGCGTCAGCCCATGTGCGGGTAGCCGTACTCGGTCGGCGGGACCAGCGTCTCCTTGATGGCGCGGGTCAGCGTCCAGCGCATCAGGTTCTGCGGGGCGCCGGCCTTGTCGTTGGTGCCGGAGGCGCGGCCGCCGCCGAAGGGCTGCTGGCCGACGACGGCGCCGGTCGACTTGTCGTTGATGTAGAAGTTGCCCGCGGCGAAGCGGAGCTTCTCCATCGTGTACGCGGCGGCCGCGCGGTCGCCGGAGATGACCGAGCCGGTGAGGGCGTAGTCCGAGACCGACTCCATCTGGGTCAGCATCTCGTCGTACTCGTCGTCCTCGTAGACGTGGATCGCGAGGATCGGGCCGAAGTACTCGGCCTTGAAGACCTCGTTCTCCGGGTCGTCGCAGACGATGACGGTCGGGCGGACGAAGTAGCCCACCGAGTCGTCGTAGGTGCCGCCGGCGATGATCGTGCAGCTCGGGTCGGCGGACGCACGGTCGATCGCGGCCTTGTTCTTGGCGAACGAGCGCTCGTCGATGACGGCGCCGATGAAGTTCGACAGGTCGGTGACGTCACCCATGGTGATGCCGTCGACCTCGGCGGCGAACTCCTCCTTGAAACCGTCGTTCCAGATCGACGCCGGGATGTAGGCGCGGGAGGAGGCGGAGCACTTCTGGCCCTGGAACTCGAAGGAGCCACGGGTCAGCGCGGTCTTCAGGACGGCACGGTCGGCGCTGGGGTGGGCGACGACGAAGTCCTTGCCGCCGGTCTCGCCGACGATCCGCGGGTACGAGCGGTACTTCTCGATGTTGTTGCCGACCGTCTTCCACAGGTGCTGGAAGGTCTTGGTCGAGCCGGTGAAGTGGATGCCGGCCAGGTCGCGGTGGTTCAGGGCCACCTCGGAGACGGCGATGCCGTCGCCGGTCACCAGGTTGATGACGCCCTTCGGCAGGCCGGCCTCCTCCAGGAGCTCCATGAGGAGCACGGCGGAGTGGGTCTGCGTCGGGGACGGCTTCCAGACCACCACGTTGCCCATGAGGGCGGGGGCGGTGGGCAGGTTGCCCGCGATGGCGGTGAAGTTGAAGGGGGTGATCGCGTAGACGAAGCCCTCCAGCGGGCGGTGGTCCAGACGGTTCCACACACCCGGGGAGTTCGCCGGCGGCTGCTCGGCGAGGATCTGGCGGGCGTACGCCACGTTGAAGCGCCAGAAGTCGACGAGCTCGCACGGGGTGTCGATCTCGGCCTGCTGGGCGGTCTTGGACTGGCCGAGCATGGTGGAGGCGGCCAGCGTCTCGCGCCACGGGCCGGCGAGCAGCTCGGCGGCGCGCAGGATGATCGCGGCACGGTCGTCGAAGGACATCGCGCGCCAGGCCGGAGCGGCGGCCAGGGCGGCGTCGATGGCGTCCTGGGCGTCCTGCTCGGTGGCGCCGCGGAAGGTGCCGATGACGGCCTTGTGGTTGTGCGGCTGGACGACCTTGAACTCCTCGCCGCCACCGAGGCGCTTCACGCCGCCGATGGTCATCGGCAGCTCGCGCGGGTTCTCGGCCAGCTCCTTGAGCTTGGTCTCCAGGCGGAGGCGCTCGGGGGAACCGGGGGCGTAGCTGTGCACCGGCTCGTTGACCGGAGCGGGGACCTGGGTGACAGCGTCCATGAGTCTCGATACTCCTTGTGAGAGGTGGGCTCAGCCCTTGGTGAGGATGGAGCGGACGAAGAAGAGGAGGTTGGCCGGCTTCTCCGCGAGGCGGCGCATGAAGTAGCCGTACCAGTCGGTGCCGTACGCGGTGTAGACGCGCATGCGGTGACCCTCGGCGGCGAGCCGGTTCTGCTCCTCGCTGCGGATCCCGTACAGCATCTGGAACTCGTACTCGTCCAGCTTGCGCCCGGCGCGGCGGGCCAGCTCCTGGCCGATGGAGATCAGGCGCGGGTCGTGCGAGCCGATCATCGGGTAGCCCTCGCCGTCCATCAGGATCTTCATGATCCGGACGTACGCCTTGTCGATCTCGGGCTTGTCCTGGATGGCGACGGAGGCGGGCTCCTTGTAGGCGCCCTTCACGATCCGGACGCGGGAGCCGTTCGCGGCGAGGCGGCGGGCGTCGTCCTCGGTGCGGAAGAGGTAGGCCTGGATGACGCATCCGGTCTGCGGGAAGTCCTTCCGCAGCTCCTCGTGGATGGCGAACATCGAGTCGAGGGTGGTGTGGTCCTCGGCGTCCAGGGTGACGGTGGTGCCGATCTCGGCGGCGGCGGCGACGACCGGGCGCACGTTGGAGAGGGCCAGCTCGTGGCCGTTCTCCAGGGACTGGCCGAACATCGACAGCTTCACGGACATCTCGGCGCGGGCGCCGAGGCCCAGCTCCTTGAGACGGCCGATGAGCTCCAGGTAGGCGTCCCGGGCGGCGTACGACTGCTCGACGGTGGTGATGTCCTCACCGACGACGTCGAGGGTGACCTCCAGGCCGCGGCCGCTCAGCTCGGAGACGATCGGGACGACGTCGTCGACCGTCTCGCCGGCGATGAAGCGGGCGACGACCTGCTTGGTCCCGGGGGCGGCCGAAACGAGACGGCGCATCTTGTCGCTGCGCGACGCGGCGAGGATCACGGGACCCAGCACGGGGACCTCCAGAAGGACAGGTGACGAAAGGTGCCCTACCCGATCTTTCGTAAGAAACCGGGAACAGCACGAAGAACCACCGTGAAACCTATGGATCGCTCCGATCGTCCGCCATCTACAGCTGTCACGCATCCGTGCCCGGCATCTCATACATATGTCTGAGAGGGTGCGAGAATGGCGCTGTGAAGGGCGATTACCAAGAACTGGTGGACGAGATCTCCGCACTGCTCGGCGCTCCGGCGACGCTGGAGAACCGTGATTTCGGGCTGATCGCCTTCGGCGCCCACGACAGCGACGACGACACCGCGATGGACCCCGTCCGGACGCGGTCGATCCTGACCCGGAAGTCGACCCCGGCCGTCCGCGCCTGGTTCGAGGGCTTCGGCATCACCCGGGCGACCGGCCCGGTCCGCATCCCGGCCGCCCCCGAGGCCGGTGTCTTCCGCGACCGCATCTGCCTGCCCGTACGCCACCGGGGCGTCGTCCTCGGGTACGTGTGGCTGCTCGACGCCGAGCCCGGCCCCACGCCCGCGCAGCTCACGGCCGCGATGGAGGTCGCCACCCGGATCGGCGGCCTCCTCGCCGACGAGGAGCGCGCCGACGCCGACCTCTCGCGCGAGTTCGCCGCCGTCCTGACCGCCGGACGCGGCTGGCAGAGCGACATGGCCGTCGCCGCGCTCCGGGCGGCCCTGGGCCCCAGCGCGGACGGTCTGCACACCGTCGTCTGCGTGACCCCCTGGCACGGAGAGGCCCCCTCGATCCGGGCGGTCCCCGGTGCGGCGGCGGTCGCCGCGCTCCCCGAGGCCGAGTCCCTCGCCGTCCTCGTACGGCTGCGCACGGCCGAGGACCTCTCCCCCGCCCACACGGCCGCCGACCGGCTGCGCGCCACCGCCCCGGCCGGCATCGCGAACCCCCGGCGGGGCCTCGCGGAGCTCCCGGCGGCCTGGCGCGAGGCCAACACTGCGGCCCGCGCGGCCACGGCCCAGCCGACGCTCGGCCCGGTCGCGGAGTGGACCGGGATCGGCCCGTACCGGCTGCTCGCGGCGCTCTACCACCCCGAGGTCGACCCCGTCGTCGCCCCGCTGATCGCCCCCGCCCACGCCGAGCTGGCCCGCACCGCCGAGGTGTTCCTCGACAACGCGGGCCAGGCGGGCCGCACGGCGGCGGCCCTCGGCATCCACCGGCAGACGCTGTACTACCGGCTGTCCCGGGTCGAGCAGCTCACGGGCCTCGACCTGGACGACGGCGAGGACCGCCTCCTGCTCCACATGTCCCTGAAGTCCGCCCGGCTGTAGGCCTTCGGGCTGACAGCCGGGCCGGGGAAAGTCAGGGACCGGTGCGGGTCGTCCCCGATGGTCCTGACCGTCCGGGCGCCCTACGGTCGTTCCCAGGGGACCGGACGGAGCGAGGGGGCGTCATGAGGGCCTGGACGCAGGAGCGGTACGGATCGACGGACGTGCTGGAGTTCGCGGAGGTCGAGCGGCCCGTACCGGGCGAGCGCGAGGTGCTCGTGCGCGTCCATGCCGCCGCGGTGAACGCGGCGGACTGGCACCTGATGCGCGGCGACCCGTACGTGGCACGGTTCGCCCTGGGGCTGAGGAGACCGAAGGAGCGGATCCGGGGCCGGGACTTCGCGGGCGTGGTCGAGGCCGTGGGCGGCGGGGTGACCGAACTGCGCCCCGGCGACGAGGTCTTCGGGGAGACCCCCGGCACCTTCGCCGAGTACGTGTGCGCCCCGGTGGCGTCGACGGAGCTCAAGCCGGCCGGGCTGGGCTTCACGGAGGCGGCGGCGATACCGCTGGCGGGGAACACCGCCCTGATCGGGGTACGGGACCTGGGCAGGGCCCGGCCGGGCGCGAAGGTGCTCGTCAACGGGGCCTCGGGAGGCGTCGGCACCTTCGCCGTGCAGCTCGCGAAGGCACTCGGCGCCGAGGTGACGGGGGTGTGCGGCCCCAGGAACGGGCAGCTGGTCCTGGGTCTCGGCGCGGACCGGGTCGTCGACTACACCCGGGAGGACTTCACCGCCTCACCGGATCGCTACGACCTCGTGTTCGACCTGGTGGGCAACCGCTCGCTGGGCGAGCTCCGCCGGGTCCTCTCCCCCACCGGCGCGCTCGTCCTGTCCGGCGGGGGCGTCTTCGAGGGCGGCAGCGTCTTCGGACCGATGGGGCTGCTCCTGAAGGGGCGGCTGCTCGCCAAGGTCTCCGACCGGCGGCTCCACGTCCTGACGGCGGAGCCGCGGCGGGAGAACCTGGCGGCGCTGCGGGAGCTCGCCGAGAGCGGCGTGATCGCCCCGGTGATCGGGCGGACCTACCCGCTGGCCGAGGCGGACCGGGCCCTGCGGTACGTCGAGGAGGGTCACGCCCGCGCCAAGGTGGTCCTCAGCTGCCTTCCTCCATCAGGACCCTGAGCCCGGCGGTGAGGTCGTCCGCGCTCGGCGCCGTCTCCGGGTCGACCATCCACTGGATCATCACGCCGGTCGCCAGGGCCTGGCAGAGCAGTCCGGCGACCCGGGCCTTCTCCGGGTCGGCCTCCGGGTCGATGCCGAGGAAGCCCTGGGCCATGCCGAGGCGGCCCTCGCGCTGGGGTTCCTTGATGGCCTCGCGGAGTTTCTCGTCGTCGTCGATGCGGGTGACGACCTCGGTCTGGAGCTTCCAGACCGGGCGGCTCGCCCCGGCCGCGGCGATGACCTGCTCCCAGACGGCGTGGAAGCGCTCGTACGGGTCGGCCGGCAGCGCCTCGGCGCCCTCCGCGCCCGCCGCGCCCGCCTGCTCCCCCCACTCCTCGGTGAGGGCCAGGAAGGCCTGCTGGAGCAGGGCGTCCTTGGAGCCGTAGTGGTAGCCGATCGAGGCGAGGTTGGTGCCCGAGGCGGCGACGATGTCGCGCGCCGTGGTGCGCCCGTACCCCTTCTCCAGGAGGCAGCGCTTGGCGCCTTCGAGGAGGTCTTCCTTGTGTCCCATGACAGCACTGTACCCGGCCGATAGACGTCCGTGTAAGACGAGCGTCTATCGACCGGGTACGGAGTGCGCCGGAAGGGTCAGACCAGGTTGACCGAGCGGGCCGAGGCGGCGCCGATCTCCTCCGCGATCTCCGCGAGCACCGGGGCCGGCAGCGTGTCGTCGACGGTGAGCACGACGAGCGCCTCGCCGCCCTCCTCCGCGCGGGAGACCTGCATGCCGGCGATGTTCAGACCGGCCTCGCCGAGGATCCGGCCGACCGTGCCGACGACACCCGGGCGGTCCTCGTAGCGCAGCACGACCATGTGGTCCGCGAGCGCGAGGTCCACGTCGTAGTCGCCGACCGCGACGATCTTCTGCAGGTGCTTCGGGCCCGCCAGCGTGCCGGAGACCGAGACCTCCTGGCCGTCGGAGAGCGTGCCGCGCACGGTGACCATGTTCCGGTGGTCGGGCGACTCGGAGCTGGTGGTCAGACGCACCTCGACACCGCGCTCCTGCGCGAACAGCGGGGCGTTGACGTACGACACGGTCTCGTCGACCACGTCCTCGAACACGCCCTTGAGCGCGGAGAGTTCGAGCACCTTCACGTCGTGCTGGGTGATCTCGCCGTAGACCTCGACGTCGAGGCGGGCCGCGACCTCGCCCGCGAGCGCGGTGAAGATCCGGCCGAGCTTCTCGGCGAGCGGCAGACCCGGCTTCACGTCCTCCGCGATGACACCGCCCTGGACGTTGACCGCGTCCGGGACCAGCTCACCGGCGAGCGCCAGGCGCACCGACCTGGCGACCGCGATGCCGGCCTTCTCCTGGGCCTCGTCCGTGGAGGCGCCGAGGTGCGGGGTGCAGACGACCTGGTCGAGCTCGAAGAGCGGGGAGTCCGTGCAGGGCTCCTTCGCGTACACGTCGAGGCCCGCGCCGGCGACCCGGCCCTCCTTGATCGCCGAGTACAGCGCGGCCTCGTCCACGATCCCGCCGCGCGCGGCGTTGACGATGCGGACGGAGGGCTTGACCTTGTGCAGCGCCTCGTCGCCGATGAGACCGATGGTCTCCGGGGTCTTCGGCAGGTGGACGGTGATGAAGTCGGCGACCTCCAGGAGCTCGTCCAGGGCCAGCAGCTTCACCCCCATCTGGGCGGCGCGGGCCGGCTGCACGTAGGGGTCGTACGCGACGATCTTCATGCCGAAGGCGGACATGCGCTGGGCGACCAGGACGCCGATGCGGCCGAGGCCGACGACACCGAGGGTCTTCTCGCTGAGCTCGACGCCCGTGTACTTCGAGCGCTTCCACTCGCCGTTCTTGAGCGCGGTGTTGGCCTGCGGGATGTTGCGCGCGGTGGCGACGAGCAGGCCGCAGGCGAGCTCGGCCGCCGTCACGATGTTCGACGTGGGCGCGTTCACGACCATCACGCCGGCCTTGGTGGCGGCGGAGACGTCGACGTTGTCCAGTCCGACACCGGCGCGGGCGACGACCCGCAGCTTCTCGGCGGCGGCGATGGCCTCGGCGTCGACCTTGGTCGCGGAGCGGACCAGGATCGCGTCCACATCGGCGATGGCGGGGATCAGCTCGGCCCGGTCGGCGCCGTTGCAGTGCCGGATCTCGAAGTCCGGGCCCAGGGCGTCGACGGTGGCGGGCGACAGCTCTTCAGCGATGAGTACGACAGGTTTCGAGCTCACGTGAGTCCTCACAGGTCCAGTGCGGACGGCCGTCCCGACGGCCGCAGGCGGTGGAGGGGGCTTGCCGCGTGAAAGCGCACGACGCTGTGGGCCTGACGCGTATGTTGTTGAGCAGTGTAGTGGTGCGTGGGCGCCGCTCATGCGCCTCGTTGGAAGGATCACCCGTCCGTGGTTGGACGGGGTGTCCAACCATGTGGCGAGGGGCCGGACACGGTGTCCGGCCCCTGCCGTGAAGGCTTACGCCTCCTCGTCGTTCACCCAGCTCATGAGCTTGCGCAGCTCCTTGCCGGTGGTCTCCAGGAGGTGGTTGCTGTCCTGGGACTTGTACTCGTTGTACTTCTTCAGACCGCCGTGGTACTCGGCCATCCACTCCTTGGCGAAGGTGCCGTCCTGGATCTCCGCGAGGACCTTCTTCATCTCGGCCTTGGTGGCGTCGGTGATGATCCGCGGGCCGGTGACGTAGTCGCCCCACTCGGCGGTCTCGGAGACCGACCAGCGCATCTTCTCCAGGCCGCCCTCGTACATGAGGTCGACGATGAGCTTCAGCTCGTGCAGGCACTCGAAGTAGGCGATCTCCGGCTGGTAGCCGGCCTCGGTCAGGGTCTCGAAGCCCGCCTTGACCAGGGCCGCGGTGCCACCGCAGAGGACGGCCTGCTCGCCGAACAGGTCGGTCTCGGTCTCCTCGGTGAAGGTCGTCTTGATGACGCCGGCGCGGGTGCCGCCGATGCCCTTGGCGTACGAGAGCGCCAGCGCGAAGGCGTTGCCGGTGGCGTCCTGCTCGACGGCCGCGATGCACGGGACGCCGCGGCCCTCCTCGTACTGACGGCGGACCAGGTGGCCCGGGCCCTTCGGGGCGACCAGGGCGACGTCGATGCCCTCGGGCACCTTGATGAAGCCGTAGCGGACGTTCAGGCCGTGGCCGAAGAAGAGCGCGTCGCCCTCCTTCAGGTGGTCCTTGATGGACTCCTCGTAGACCTGGGCCTGGATCGGGTCCGGGGTGAGGATCATGATCAGGTCGGCCTCTTCCGCCGCCTGGGCGACGGAGACGACGCGCAGACCCTGCTCCTCGGCCTTGGCCTTGGACTTCGAGCCCTCCTGCAGACCGACGCGGACGTCGACACCGGAGTCACGGAGCGACAGCGCGTGGGCGTGGCCCTGGCTGCCGTAGCCGATCACCGCGACCTTGCGGCCCTGGATGATGGACAGGTCGGCGTCTGCGTCGTAGAACAGCTCGGCCACTGGGATTCTCCTTGATGTGCTGGTGTTGCGTCCCACCGTACGGCGGGGAGCGGGAGGAAAGTTTTCGGGTCTCGTCAGTCGGACCGCCGGGCGGACCGGCGGTTGACCGTCGACGAGTCTCAGGCGCTGCGGTCGAGGGCCCGCAGGGACCGGTCCGTGATGGACCGGGAGCCACGCCCTATGGCGATCGTGCCGGACTGCACGAGCTCCTTGACGCCGAACTGCTCCAGCATCTTGAGCATGGCGTCGAGCTTGTCACTCGAACCGGTGGCCTCGATGGTGACCGCCTCGGGGGAGACGTCCACGGTCTTGGCGCGGAACAGCTGCACGATCTCGACGATCTGGGAGCGGGTCTCGTTGTCGGCGCGGACCTTCACCAGGACGAGCTCGCGCTGGATCGCAGCGCTGGGCTCGAGTTCGACGATCTTCAGGACGTTGACCAGCTTGTTGAGCTGCTTGGTCACCTGCTCCAGGGGCAGGTCCTCGACATTGACCACGATGGTGATGCGGGAGATGTCGGGGTGCTCGGTGACGCCCACGGCGAGCGAGTCGATGTTGAAGCCGCGGCGGGAGAACAGGGCGGCGATCCGGGCGAGGATGCCGGGCGTGTTCTCGACGAGAACGGAGAGCGTGTGCTTGGTGGACATGTCTGGGTCTCTTCCTTTTCGCTCTGCGCGCTCAGTCGTCTTCGCCGTCGCCGAAGTCGGGGCGGACGCCCCGCGCGGCCATGACCTCGTCGTTGGAGGTGCCGGCGGCCACCATCGGCCAGACCTGCGCGTCCTCGTGGACGATGAAGTCGATCACCACCGGGCGGTCGTTGATCGCGTTGGCCTCGGCGATGACCTTGTCCAGGTCGGCCGGATCCTCACAGCGCAGCGCCACACAGCCCATCGCCTCGGAGAGCTTGACGAAGTCCGGCACCCGGGTACCCCTGTTCGCCCGGACCTCGTCCGGACCGGAGTGCAGCACCGTGTTGGAGTAGCGCTGGTTGTAGAACAGCGTCTGCCACTGCCGGACCATGCCCAGCGCACCGTTGTTGATGATGGCGACCTTGATCGGAATGTTGTTCAGCGCGCAGGTGACCAGTTCCTGGTTGGTCATCTGGAAGCAGCCGTCGCCGTCGATCGCCCAGACCGTGCGGTCCGGCATGCCGGCCTTGGCACCCATCGCGGCCGGCACCGCGTAGCCCATCGTCCCGGCGCCGCCGGAGTTCAGCCAGGTCGCCGGCTGCTCGTAGTCGATGAAGTGGGCGGCCCACATCTGGTGCTGGCCGACGCCCGCCGCGAAGATCGTGCCCTCGGGGGCGAGCTGGCCGACGCGCTGGATGACCTGCTGCGGCGACAGCGAACCGTCCTCCGGCAGGTCGTAGCCCAGCGGGTAGGTCTCGCGCCAGCGGCTCAGATCCGACCACCAGGTGGTGTAGTCGCCCTTGTTGCCCTCGCTGTGCTCGGCCTGGACGGCCTGGACCAGATCGGCGATGACCTCGCGGGCGTCACCGACGATCGGGACGTCGGCCGCGCGGTTCTTGCCGATCTCGGCCGGGTCGATGTCCGCGTGGACGATCTTGGCGTACGGGGCGAAGCTGTCGAGCTTGCCGGTGACGCGGTCGTCGAAGCGGGCGCCGAGGGCGACGATCAGGTCGGCCTTCTGCAGCGCGGTCACCGCGGTGACCGCACCGTGCATGCCGGGCATGCCGACGTGCAGCGGGTGGCTGTCGGGGAACGCACCCAGCGCCATCAGGGTGGTGGTGACCGGGGCGCCGGTGAGCTCGGCGAGGATCCTCAGCTCGGCGGTGGCGCCGGACTTGATGACGCCGCCGCCGACGTACAGGACCGGCCGCTTGGCGGCGCTGATCAGCTTGGCGGCCTCGCGGATCTGCTTGGCATGCGGCTTGGTCACCGGGCGGTAGCCGGGCAGGTCCGTCTGCGGCGGCCAGCTGAACGTGGTCTTCGCCTGCAGGGCGTCCTTGGCGATGTCGACCAGGACCGGGCCCGGGCGGCCGGTGGAGGCGATGTGGAAGGCCTCCGCGATCGTCCGCGGGATGTCCTCGGCCCTGGTGACGAGGAAGTTGTGCTTGGTGATCGGCATCGTGATGCCGCAGATGTCCGCCTCCTGGAAGGCGTCCGTGCCGATCGCCTTGGAGGCGACCTGGCCGGTGATCGCGACGAGCGGGACCGAGTCCATGTGCGCGTCGGCGATCGGGGTGACCAGGTTGGTCGCGCCGGGGCCGGAGGTCGCCATGCAGACGCCGACCTTGCCGGTGGCCTGGGCGTAACCCGTCGCCGCGTGCCCGGCCCCCTGCTCGTGCCGGACGAGGACGTGGCGCACCCGCTGCGAGTCCATCATCGGGTCGTAGGCGGGAAGGATCGCGCCGCCGGGGATGCCGAAGACGGTGTCGGCGCCCACCTCCTCGAGAGAACGGATGAGGGACTGCGCACCCGTGACGTGCTCGACGGTGGTGGCGGGCTGCGCGCCGTTACGGGGCCGCGGCTGCGGATGGTGCCCGGTGGCCTGCTCGGTCATCAGCATCTCTTCTCGAGGCAGAGGGTTTTTGCGAGGTGTTTTGCGGGGTTTTGCTGCGTTTTTGGGGTGAGCCGGTGCAACAAAAAACCCCTCGTGCCGTGAGGCAAGCGAGGGGAGCGCGTCGGGTGCGTTTCAGGCGGGCCTTCTCTGGGGCCTGCCTCAGCCGACGCGCTTTCCAAGTACGAGAATTCGGGTGCGCATGGCACTGACCCTCCCTCTCCGCCCTCGCCACTGTCAAGTGGGTGGGACAGGCGTCTCATTATTTGGGCGGATCGGGGGACGGTTTCCGACACGGACGGGGACCGCCCCGGGCAGCGGGTACTCGTCCCGCACGAGGGCCCTGCGCAGGCGGTACTCGTCGAGCGGGCCCGAGAAGGCCATGCCCTGGGCGTGGCTGCAGCCCATCGCGCGCAGGGCGACGACCTGCTCCGGGACGTCGACGCCCTCGGCGACGGTCTGCAGGCCGAGCTCGTCGGCGATGCGCAGCACCCCGCGCGTGATCTTGCGGAGCCGGGCCGACTCGACCACGCCTTCGACGAGGCCCCGGTCCAGTTTCAGTATGTCCACGGGGAGCCTCCGCAGGGCGTTGATCGCCATGTGTCCGCTGCCGAACCCGTCGAGCGCGATCCGCACCCCGAGCCGGCGCAGTGTGATCAGGCGCTGTTCCAGCTCGTCGAGCGAGGTCCGGGGGTCGCTGTCGGCGAGCTCGACGATCAGCGAGCCGGAGGGCAGCCCGTGCCGGGTGAGCAGCGACTCGATCGAGCCGAGCGGCAGCGAGCGGTCCAGGAGGCGCCGGGCGGAGATCCGGATGGAGACGGGCGTACGGTGGCCGGTTCCCGCCCGCTCGGCGGCCTGCTCCACGGCCTCCTCCAGGAGCCAGCGGCCGATCTCGGCGGTGCGCTCGCCGTCGTCGGTGACGCGGAGGTACTCGGCCGGGGTGAAGAGGATGCCCTGGCTGGAGCGCCAGCGCGCCTGGGCGCTGACGGCGGAGATCCGGCCGGTGGCGAGGTCGACGACCGGCTGGTGGAGCAGGGCGAACTCGCCGTCGTGGAGGGCGGTGCGCAGCCGGGCGGCCAGCTCGGTCCGCCGGACCACCTCGGCCTGCATCTGCGGCACGTAGAGCTCGACGCGGTCCTTGCCGGCGGCCTTGGCGCGGTACATGGCCAGGTCGGCGTTGCGCAGCAGGTCGCCGGCCTCGATGCCGGGCTCGGCGAAGGCGACGCCGATGGAGGCGGCGACCCGGACCTCGTTGCCCCCGTCGACGCGGTAGGGCTGGGAGAGGGTGAGCCGGAGCCGGTCGGCGATCTCCTGGACCTGGCTCTGGCGGGCCGCCCGGTCGCGGCCGCCGTCGCCGAGGATGAGGGCGGCGAACTCGTCGCCGCCGAGCCGGGCGGCGGTGTCCCCGGCCCGTACGGAGTCGTGGAGGCGGCGGGCGGCCTGGACGAGGAGGTCGTCCCCGGCCTGGTGGCCGAGGCGGTCGTTGACCCCCTTGAAGCCGTCGAGGTCGATGAAGAGCACGGCGGTGCCGGGGTCGGAGGAGCGGCGGCCGCTGAGCGCCTGGCGGACCCGGCGGGTGAACAGCGCCCGGTTGGGCAGGTCGGTGAGCGGGTCGTGCTCGGCGTTGTGCTGCAACTGGGCCTGGAGGCGGACGCGTTCGGTGACGTCCCGGCTGTTGAAGATCAGGCCGCCCTGGTGCCTGTTGACGGTCGACTCGACGTTGAGCCAGTCGCCGCGGCCCGAGCGGAAGCGGCACTCGATCCGGGTGGTGGGCTCCTCGGCCGGCGAGACGGCCAGGAAGCGCCGCACCTCGTGGACGACGCCGCCGAGGTCCTCGGGGTGGATGAGGGAGGAGAGCTCGGATCCGATGAGCTCGTCGGCGTCGCGTCCGTACACACCGGAGGCGGCCGGGCTGACGTAGCGGAGCGTCCCGGTGGGCGCGGCGATCATGATGACGTCGCTGGAGCCCTGCACGAGCGACCTGAAGTGGTTCTCCTTCTGGGCCAGTTCGTGGGTGAGGGCGATGTTGTCGAGGAGCATGATGCCCTGCCGCACGACGAGGGCGAGGACGACCGTGCAGCCGGTGAGGACGACGACGCGGTCGACCCGGCGCCCCTCGACGACGTTGTAGAGGATGCCGAGGGTGCAGACCGCCGCGGCGAGGTACGGGGTGAGGGCGGCGAGCGAGCCGGCGACCGGGCGGCTGTGGAGCCGCGGGCCGCGCGCGGCGGCCGCGGCGTCCGGCGGGCGGCGCACCCCCCAGGGGGCGTAGGCGAGCAGCAGCGAGCCGGCGAACCAACCGGCGTCGAGGAGCTGGCCGGAGGCGTAGCTCTCGCGGAGCAGCGGCGAGGTGAACAGGGCGTCGCACAGCACGGTCAGGGCGAGCGCGGCGATCGCGGTGTTCGTCGCGGAGCGGTTCGCCTGCGAGCGCCGGAAGTGCAGGACGAGGACCATGCTGACGAGCACGATGTCGAGCAGCGGGTACGCGAGCGACAGCGCGGCCTGGGAGACGGACTCGCCCTCGAAGTGCGCCGTGCGGGCGAGGGCGAGGCTCCAGGAGAGCGTGAGCAGGGAGCCGCCGATGAGCCAGGCGTCGAGCCCCAGGCACACCCAGCCGGCCCGGGTGACGGGCTTCTTGGCGAGGACGAGGAGGCCCACGATGGCGGGCGGCGCGAAGAGTAAGAAGCAGAGGTCGGCGACGGAGGAGTCCGGCACGTCGGTGCGGAGCACGACCTCGTACCACCCCCATACGGCGTTTCCCGCGGCCGCCATGAAGGAGGAGAACGCGAAGAGCAGCCAGGCCGGGCGGGCGCCGTCGTGGCGCGCGCGCCCGTAGAGGAAGCAGGAGACGGCGGCGGTGAAGGCGGCGGCGCTGAGCCCGAAGTCGCCCATGAAGAGCGCCAGTCGGGGGGATCCCCAGCCGAGGGAGGCGCCGGTGGTGTAGCCCGCGCAGACGAGTCCGAGGGCGATCTGGGCGACGGCCCCGCCGAGGCGGGGGCGCTCGGGGTCCGGGTGGCCGGAGCCGCCCCCGACGGGGCGGCGCGTGATGACCGCCCCGGGCGCGCTCACGGGATCCTCCGGTGCCGGGCCGCCGCACCCGGCCGCGTCGTGCGACCGCGCCGCCGGTTCGCAGGCGCCCCCGGGGGCGTGCCCGTCACGGTCCTGGGCGTCGCGGTCGCGGGCGGCGCGGTCGTGCGTGTCCCGTCCGGCGTCCCGTGGCGCGGCGGGGCGTGACGCCCGGCGGGGCGCCACCTGGTCCGGCACCGAGGACGCGAGGCCTCCGGCGAGGCGTGGAAGGCTTGCCAGCGGCGGCGCCGCGTCGGATCGTCGGTCCTCCGGCCGTGCTTCACCCGCCGTCCCCCTCGGAATCTGATGTCCCGTCACTTCGCTCTCCAGCGTCAGCCCGTTCTCGACGCAGTCCCCCGCCACGGGACGATACACCAGGACCGTCACTCAGGGACAGGGGCGCAGTACTCTCCGTGACGATCACGGGGGCGGCGCACGGTGCGTGTCGGGGCGCACGTCACCCGGCCGGCCGAACGCGCCCTCCGGTCAGCCGGTGGTGAGGAGGACGTTGGACAGTTCCTCGCCCGCCGCGAACCGCCGCAACTGTCCCGCGATCAACCGCTTCGCCCTCGGCATGAAGGCCGAAGTGGAACCTCCCACATGGGGACTGATCAGGACGCCGGGAGCGTGCCACAGAGGGTGCCCGGCCGGCAGCGGTTCGGGGTCGGTGACGTCGAGCGCCGCCGTGATCCTGCCGTTCTCGACCTCCTTGAGCAGCGCGTTCGTGTCGACGACCGGGCCCCGGGCGACGTTCACGAGGAGCGCCCCGTCCTTCATCCGCCCCAGGAACCCGGCGTCGGCGAGATGCGTGGTCGCGGGGGTGAGCGGAGTGGAGAGCACGACCACGTCCGCCTCCGGCAGCAGCGCCGGCAGGTCCGTCAGGGCGTGCACCGGGCCGCGCTCTGTGGTGCGCGCGGAGCGTGCGACGCGTGCCACCCGCGCGCACTCGAAGGGCGCGAGCCGGTCCTCGATGGCGGCGCCGATCGAGCCGTACCCGACGATCAGGACGGACTTGTCGGCGAGCGCCGGGTAGAAGCCGGCGCGCCACTCCTCGGCGTCCTGCCCGCGCACGAATCCCGGGACGCCCCGCAGCGAGGCGAGGATCAGGGCGAGCGTCAGCTCGGCGGTGCTGGCCTCGTGGACGCCCTTGGCGTTGCAGAGGGCGACGCCGGGCCGCAGCGAGCCGATGCCCGGCGTGACGTGGTCGATGCCGGCGGACAGGGTCTGCACGACCCGGAGGGAGGTCATCCCGGCCAGCGGCCGCACGGCGATCTCCGTGCCCTTCATGTACGGGACGACGTAGAACACGCAGCGGGCCGGATCGGCGGGGAACTCGGGACCGCCGTCCCAGAAGCGGTAGTTCAGGCCCGACCCGCCCGGTGCGGGAAGCCCCTCGATCTCGTCCGCCGGAACGGGAAGCCACACGTCAGCGGTCGTGTCTTCGAATCTCATGACCGGGAGGCTATGCGAAGAATCCGGCGCGTCATTGGTTACTTTGGGGGACGGCACAGGGAGGGGTACCGGCAGGTGGAGCGCAGGACTATCGGGACGACGGCGCTCGACGTGGGTGCGATCGGCCTGGGGTGCATGCCGATGAGCTGGGCGTACAGCCGTTCGGAACAACGGGGGGACCGCTCGCTGAGGACCGTGCACGCGGCGCTCGACGCCGGGGTGAGCCTGCTCGACACCGCCGACATGTACGGCCCGTTCACCAACGAGCTGCTCGTGGGGCGGGTGTTGAAGGAGCGGCGCTCCGAGGCCTTCGTCTCGACGAAGTGCGGGCTGCTCGTCGGCGACCAGCACGTGGTCGCCAACGGCAGGCCGGGGTACGTGCGCCGGGCCTGCGACGCCTCGCTGCGGCGGCTCCAGACCGATGTGATCGACCTCTACCAGCTGCACCGGGCGGACCCCGAGGTGCCGGTCGAGGAGACCTGGGGCGCCATGGCCGAACTGGTGTCGGCGGGCAAGGTGCGGGCGCTCGGCCTCTGCGCCGTCGGCGCCCGGTCGGCCCGCCGGGGCGCGACGGGCGCCGGCCGTGACGGGTACGGGGGAACGATCCGTCAACTGGAGCGGATCCAGCAGGTCTTCCCGGTCGCGGCCGTGGAGGCGGAGCTGTCGGTGTGGTCGCAGGAGGCGCTGGCGCGGCTCCTGCCCTGGTGCGCGGCGCGCGGGGTCGGCTTCCTGGCCGCGATGCCGCTGGGGAACGGCTACCTGACCGGGACGCTGACCCCGGGCGGCGGCTTCGAGCGGGACGACCCGCGGGCGCGGCACCCCCGCTTCACGGCCGAGATGATGGCGGCGAATCAGCCCATCGTGGCGGGGCTGCGCCGGGTCGCCGCGCGGCACGGCGCGGAGGTCACGCCCGCGCAGGTGGCGCTCGCGTGGGTGCTGGGCCTCGGCCGGCACGTCGTGCCGGTGCCGGGGGCGAAGCGGGAGCGGTGGGTGGTGGAGAACGCCCGGGCGGCCGCGCTGCGGCTGACGGCGGAGGACCTGGCGGAGATCGCGGCGCTTCCGGCGCCGCGCGGTTCCTGGGACTGAAGGGCGCGCGGGGGCCCGCGGGTGCTGGGACCGAGCGCCGCACGGGACGGGCGGGGTATCAAGGAGGGGGGACACCGCTCGACTCGTCGAAGGGGGGCCGGCCATGCGCCGTCCTGTCGTGCAGAAGGCCCTGTGGGGCGCCGCCGCGCTCGTGCTGGTGACCGGCTGCTCCTCGGGGAGCACCGGGGAGCGACCGGCCCCGCCGTCCGCGTCCGCGCGCCCGTCCACGTCCGCGCCGCCGTCCGGCTCCCCGCCCCCGTCCCCCTCGTCCCCGTCCGCCGCCGGCCGGGTGTCCGTGGCGGGCACGCTCGCCGAGGGGCTGAAGTCGCCCTGGGGGCTCGCCCGGCTGCCCGGCGGGGATCTGCTCGTCTCCTCGCGGGACGAGCGGACGATCACCCGGGTCGACGGGCGGACCGGCGCGAAGACCCCGCTCGGGGAGGTGCCCGGGGTGGTGCCGGGCGGTGAGGGCGGGCTGCTGGGGCTCGCGGTCCGGGACGGCCGGGTGTACGCGTATCTGACGGCCGCCTCGGACAACCGCATCGTGCGCATGCGGTACGGCGGCGGGGCGGGCGACCGGCTCGGGCCGCCGGAGCCGGTGCTCACCGGCATCCCCAAGGGCTTCGTCCACAACGGCGGACGGATCGCGTTCGGGCCGGACGGGATGCTGTACGCGGGGACGGGCGAGACGGGCCGGACCGGGCTGGCCCAGGACCGGTCGTCGCTGGGCGGGAAGATCCTGCGGATGACGCCGGAGGGCCGTCCCGCGCCGGGCAATCCCTTCCCCGGCTCGGTGGTCTACTCGTACGGCCACCGCAATGTGCAGGGGCTCGCCTGGGATCCGGAGGGCCGGCTGTGGGCGGCCGAGTTCGGGCAGAACACCTGGGACGAGCTGAATCTGGTGGAGCCGGGGCGGAACTACGGCTGGCCGGAGGTCGAGGGGCGGGCCGGGCGGGCCGGGTTCACGGACCCGGTGGCCCAGTGGCCGACCTCGGAGGCGTCCCCGAGCGGGATCGCGTACGCCCGTGGCGCGATCTGGATGGCCGCCCTCAGGGGCGAGCGGCTGTGGCGCGTCCCGCTCTCCGGGGCGGAACGATCCGGGGAGCCCGAGGCGTTCCTGAAGGGTGGGTACGGGCGCCTGCGGACGGTCCTCGCGGCGGGCGGCGACCGGCTCTGGCTGGTGACCAGCGAGACGGACACCCGGGGGACGCCCGGGCCCGGGGACGACCGGATCCTCCGGCTGGAGGTGAGGTGAGGAGGCGGTGGCCGTGTTCGGCGGACTGGACGAGTTCTTCGCGCCCTCGCGCAGGCACATCGAGGAGGAGCGGCGCAGGGAGGCCCTGACCAGGGAGGACCCCGGGGACGCGGATCCCGCGCGCGGCCCGGTGGACCTGGCCTCGGGGCGGGTGACGATACGCCTCCCCCGCCCGCCGGAGCTCTCCGGCGCGGCGGGGGACGCGGCTTCCGGCGCCGGGTCAGAGGGGCGTGTCGAGGAGGTGCAGGCGGTGGGCGAGGGCGGCGGCCTCGCCGCGGCCGGCGACGCCGAGCTTGGCGAGGATGTTGGAGACGTGGACGCTGGCCGTCTTCGGTGAGATGAACAGCTCCTCCGCGATCTGGCGGTTGGTGCGGCCGGCCGCGACCAGCCGCAGCACGTCCTGCTCCCGGGGCGTCAGGCCGAAGCCGTCCTCCCCGGGCTCCGCCGGGGCCGGGGCCTGCTTCTCGGGGGCGAGGGAGAGGCGGGCGCGGGCGGCGAGGAGTTCCACGTCCTCGCGGAGCGGCCGGGCGCCGAGGCGGACGGCGGTGGCGTGGGCCTCGCGGAGCAGGGCCGCGGCCTCCTCGCGCCGGCCGCCCTCGACGAGCAGGGCGTCCGCGAGGCGCCGGCGGGCGCGGGCCAGCTCGTAGGGGCGTTCGAGGGGCGCGTAGGCGGCGACGACCTCGGCCCAGCGGGCGGCGGTCTCGCGGCCCTCGGCGCGGGCGAGCTCCTCGGAGACCTGCCGGGAGTAGGCCTGCCAGATCGGGACCGGGGCGGCGAGCGCGCGGACGCAGCGGCGGACCAGGGCGAGCGCCTCGGCGCGGCCCTCCTCGGCGGCGGGCAGTCCCCGGTTGTCGGCCTCGGCGGTGACGGCGGTGAGGACGAGCGGCCAGCCGTAGCGGTGGGTGCCGGGCGGGAAGCCGGTCTCCGCGGTGGCGGCGAGCTGGTCCCGTACGTCCGCGAGGCGTCCCTCGGCGGCTGCGACGGCGATCGCGACCTGCGCCATGGGCAGGGTGTACTGCGGGATCGGGTCGCGGGTGCCGTAGCGCGTGCGGGCCTCGGCGAGGTGCTCGGCGGCCCTGGCCGGCTCGCCGCGGAAGGTGGCGAGGTGGGCGAGCTGGAGCAGGGCCGTCCCGCCCGGCTTGGTGCTGCTCGCCCCGGAGCGGAGCAGCAGCTCGGCCTCCTCCTTGCTCCGGTCCCACTCGCCGAGCGAGAGGAGGGACTCGGCGAGGTTGGCGCGGATCCAGCCCGCGCTGTCGACGAGCCCGCGGGAGCGGGCCAGTTCGATGCCGGTCACGGCGATCTCCACGGCCTCGGCGGAGCGGCCGAGCGCCTCCATGGAGGAGGAGAGGTTGATGTGGGCGCGGGTGGCCTCGTGGAACTGGCCGAGGGCGACGGTCCGTTCGCGTGCCTCGCGCATCGCGGCGAGGCCGCCCTCCGCGTCTCCGGCCGACACGAGGATGGTGCCGAGGGTGATGCGGGCGTTCAGCTCGATGGGCTCGGCCTTGACGAACCGCGCGTACTCGACGGCGCGCTCGGCGGCGGCGAGCGCCTCGGGGCCGGGGTTGCGCAGCATGCCCCAGCCGGCCGCGCCGACCAGGACGGTGGCGTGGACGGCGGACGGCGGGAGGCCCCTGACCAGTTCCTGGGCGCGGGCGATCTCCGGCCAGCCGTCGCCCCGGCCGAGGTTGGACTGGAGGCGGGCCATCTCCGTCCAGAACCAGGCGGCGCGCAGGGGGTCGTTCTCGGCGTCGTCGAGGATCCGGAGGGCCGTCTTGCAGATCTTCACGGCCCGCTCCCGCTCTCCGCTGAGCCGGGCGGCGACGGCGGCCTCGGCGAGCAGGTCGAGGTAGCGCAGCGAGGTGGTGTCGGGGTCGCAGCCGCAGGCGGGGTACGCGTCGGCGTAGTCGATGGGGCGCAGGGACTCGCGCGTCTCCGCGGGCACCTTGTCCCACAGCTCCATGGCCCGTTCGAGGAGGCTGAGCTGCTCGGCGTAGGCGTGGCGCTTGCGGGTCTCGACGGAGGCCTGGAGGACGGCGGGCAGGGCCTTCTCCGGGGCGTGCGCGTGGTACCAGTACGTGGCGAGCCGGGTGGTCCGCTCGTGGGGGCGGACGAGTCCGGGGTCGGCTTCCAGGGCCTCGGCGTAGCGCCGGTTGAGGCGGGAGCGTTCGCCGGGCAGCAGGTCGTCGCTGACGGCCTCGCGGACGAGGGAGTGGCGGAAGCGGTAGCCGTCGCCGTCGGGGACGGCGAGGAGGATGTTGGCGCCGACGGCGGCCCGGAGGGCCTCGATGAGTTCGTCCTCGGGGAGCCGGGCGACGGCGGCGAGCAGTCCGTACTCGACGGTGGAGCCGCCCTCGGCGACGATCCTGGCGACGCGCTGGGCGGCTTCGGGGAGCGTCTCGACCCGGACGAGCAGGAGGTCGCGCAGGGAGTCGCTGAGCTGGCCGACGGCGCAGCCGGCCTCGTGGGAGACGACGAGCTCCTCGACGAAGAAGGCGTTGCCGTCGGAGCGTTCGAAGACCTCTTCGACGAGTCCGGGGTCGGGTTCGGCGGCGAGGATGCCGGTGAGCTGGCGGTGCACCTCGGTGCGGGTGAAGCGGGAGAGTTCGATGCGGCGGATGGTGCGGAGCCGGTCGAGTTCGGCGAGGAGGGGGCGCAGCGGGTGGCGGCGGTGGATGTCGTCGGCGCGGTAGCTGGCGACGATCACGATCCGGCCGCGGCGCAGGGTGCGCAGGAGGTAGGTGAGCAGGTGCCGGGTGGAGGCGTCGGCCCAGTGCAGGTCCTCCAGGACGAGCACGATCGTGCGGTCGGCGGCGAGCCGTTCCAGGAGGCGCACGGTCAGTTCGAAGAGCCGGGCGGTGGAGTCCTCGTCGGAGGGCTCGTGGCTGCCGGGGTCGCCCAGTTCGGGCAGCAGGCGGGCGAGTTCGCCCTCGTGGCCGTCGGCGGCGGCGGTGAACGCCTCGGGGAGGCGGCGGTGGAGCGCGCGCAGAGCGGCGGCGAAGGGTGCGAAGGGCAGGCCGTCGGCGCCGAGTTCGACGCAGCCGCCCAGGGCGGTGACGGCGCCCCGGTCGCGGGCCGTGTCGAGGAACTCCTCGATGAGCCGGGTCTTGCCGACGCCGGCCTCGCCGCCGATGAGCAGGGCCTGGGGCTCTCCCGCGTCTCCGCGGGAGAGCGCCTCGGTGAGGGCGGTGAGTTCGCCGGCGCGACCGACGAAGACGGGGCTGACTGACCTGGTCTCCACGGCGCCGAGCATCGCACAGACTTCCGTGCCGTCGCTCATACGGGGTTCACGCGGCCCGGACGAAGCGACCGCGGCCGCCGTCGGCCGGCTGCTCCTCCGTGGCGTGGCCCCCGAACCGGTGGCCGAAGAGGCGCAGGCCCTTGTGGGTCGCCGCGGCCTCGTGGGCGAGGCGGTGGGCGGCGGCCTCGGCGATGAGCTCGGCGTGGTGCATGGTGTGGAGTTCGTAGTCGAACATCGTGTGCTCCCCGGGTCTCTGGGTTTCGGTATCGCTCTCTTGCGATGCCTCTACTTTCGTTTCCCAGGGGGTGCCGTCACATCGGGCGAGTGCCGCATGTTCGGGGCGCGGGGGCCCTTAGGAGGGCCCCAGGGGGTCCTTAGGCGATGCCCTACGGACCTCAGGGAGGGCCCCAGGACCTCCGGGAGGGTCCCCAGGGCCTCAGGGGAGGGTCCCGCGGGCCTCGGGGAGGGGCTCAGGACGCCTTCGCCGCGCGCCACTCGGGGGCGAGGACGGCCCAGATCTCCGTGTCCGCGCGGGCGCCGCGGTACAGGTAGTTCTCCCGCAGCACGCCCTCCTTCGTCATGCCGAGGCGGCGGGCGACGGCGATGCTCGGGAGGTTCTTCGTGGAGGCGTACCACTCGACGCGGTGGATGCCGCGCTCCTCGATCGCCCAGTCGATGATGACCCGGCAGGCCCGGGTGATCAGGCCCTTTCCGGCGGCGGAGGGCTCCAGCCAGCAGCCCGCCTCGGCGGTGCCGTTCGCGGCGTCGAAGGTCCGGAAGAGGACGCCGCCGACGAGGGTGCCGTCGGTCCAGATGCCGTAGAGGCGGCCGGTGTCGCTCGCGGCCTTCTCGGCGTACGAGGTGAGGTAGGCGCGGGCGGAGTCCAGGTCCGTGACGACGTCGGGGAGGCCGATGTGCTGCCCGACGAACTCCCGGCCCCGGTCCATGTGGGTGAGGAGTTCCTCGGCCTGCCAGGGCTCCAGGGGCCTGAGCTCGGCGCCGTCGTCACCCAGCGATATCGCGAACATCGTCGTTCCTCTCCTCCGCGGCCGGAGCCGTCACACGCTGCACGGGGATCTTCGCACGCGTGTCGGCGGCCTCGCGGCACTCGGGGGGTTCGATGCTGATCCGCGGCAGGATCCGGTCGAGCCGCTTCGGCAGCCACCAGTTCGCGCCGCCGAGCAGGTGCATGAGCGCGGGGACGAGGAGGGTGCGCAGGACGAAGGCGTCGAGGGCGACGGCCGCCGCGAGCGCGATGCCGAACATCGCGATGACCCGGTCGCCGGAGAGGACGAAGGCCAGGAAGACGGAGATCATGATGACCGCGGCGGAGTTGATCACACGGCTGGTCTCGGCGAGGCCGACACGGACCGCCCGGCGGTTGTCGCCGGTCTCCAGCCACTCCTCGTACATCCGGCTGACCAGGAAGACCTGGTAGTCCATGGAGAGCCCGAAGAGCACGGAGACCATGATCACGGGGAGGAAGGGTTCGATCGGTCCGGCGCTGCCGAGGCCGAGCGGCTCGCTCCCCCAGCCCCATTGGAAGATCGCGACGACGATGCCGAAGGCGCCGGCGACGGCGGCGACGTTCATGGCGGCGGCCTTGAGCGGGATGCCGATCGACCGGAAGGCGAGCAGGAGCAGCAGACAGCCGAGCGCGATGACCACGCCGACGAAGAGCGGCAGCTTGCCGACGATGATCTCGGCGAAGTCGTCGTACGAGGCGGTGACGCCGCCCACGTGCACGTCGAGGGAGGTGCCCGCCTCGGCGGTCGGGAGGACGTCGTCGCGGAGCCGGTCGACGAGCTCGCTGGTCGCCTTGGACTGCGGCGAGGAGTCGGGCACGACGGTGAGGACGGCGGTGTCGCCCGTGCTGTTGTACGTGACCGGGGAGACGGACGCGACGCCCTTGGTGGCGGTGAGCGCGGCCGGCAGCTGGTCGAGGGCGACCCGGTCGTCGGCGCCGTCGAGCCCGGCGACGAGGGTGAGGGGGCCGTTGACGCCCGGCCCGAAGCCGTCGGCGAGCAGGTCGTACGCCTTGCGCGTGGTCGCGGTGGCCGGGCCGTTGCCCTGGTCGGAGGTGCCGAGGTGGAGCGAGAGGGTCGGCAGCGCCAGGACGCCCATGACGAGGACGGCGACCGCGCCGAGGATCTTGGGGTGCCGCTCGACGAAGGCGGACCAGCGGGCGGCGAAGCCGGTGGGCAGCTCGGGCTGCGGGCCGCGCTCGGCGAGCGTCCGGCGTTCGCGCCGGGACAGCGCCCGCATGCCGATGAACGAGAGCAGCGCGGGCAGCAGGGTGACGGAGGCGGCGACCGTGAGGAGCACGGTGAGGGAGGCGGCGATGGCGACGCCGTTGAGGAAGCCGAGCCGCAGGATGAGCATGCCGAGCAGGGCGATGCAGACGGTGGCGCCGGCGAAGACGACGGCGCGGCCGGTGGTCGCCACGGCGGTCTCGGCGGCCCCGGCCACGGAGAGACCGCGTTTGAGGCCTCTGCGGTGCCGGGTGACGATGAAGAGGGCGTAGTCGATGCCGACGCCCAGGCCGACGAGCATGCCGAGCATGGGGGCGAAGTCGGCGACGGTCATCAGATGGCCGAGGAGCACGATCCCGGAGTACGCGATGCCGACGCTGACGAGCGCGGTCGCTATCGGGAGCACGGAGGCGGCGAGCGAGCCGAAGGCGAGGAAGAGGACGACGGCCGCGACGGCGACGCCGACGATCTCGGCGACGTGGCCGCCGGGGGCCTCGGTGAGGGCGACGGCGCTGCCGCCGAGCTCGACCTGGAGGTCGTCGGTCGCGGCCGCTCCGGCGGTCTCCACGAGGGCCCGGGCCTGGGCCTCGGGGATGTCGTCGGCCTGCGCGTCGAAGGTGACGGTCGCGTAGGCGGTGTGCCCGTCCTCGCTGATCTGGCCGGGCCCGGCCCCCTTCCCGTAGGGGGAGGTGACGGCGGCGATGCCGGGCAGCTCGGCGACCTTGTCGAGCATGCCGGTCACGCGCTGCTCGACGGCGTCGGCGCGGACGCTGCCCCGGTCGCTGTGCCAGACGATGGTGTCGCTGTCGCCGCCGAGGCCGTGGAAGCCCCGGTCGAGGAGGGCGGTGGCCCGGCCGGACTCGGTGCCGGGGACCTCGTAGTCGTTGGAGTACGCGCTGCCGGCGAGGGTCGCGCCGGCGGCGGTCCCGCCGAGGGCGAGGAGCCAGAGGAGAACGACGACGAGACGGTACCGGAGGCACCACCGTGCGATTGCGGCCAAGGACGTGCTCCTGACTGGATCTGTACGCGCGCCCCCACTGTTGCAGCCAAACGTGATCGTTTGCCCCTTTCGTGGCGATCCTCACAGGAGGGGGAGCGGGCCGGGGATCATGCCCCCGACCTCGCGCCGGGGCCCTCGGGCGTCAGGTCCCGGTCGGAGTGACGCAGTGGCCGGGCCCGCTCGGGAGGACCCGCTTCTCGTCGTACAGATCGGCCAGGGTGACCCGGGCCCCCTCGGCCGCCTGTCCCGCCTTCCACCGCCCCTCGGCGAAGAGCGGGTGGAGGCGGCCGTCCTTCGGCGCGGCGCAGTCGTGGTTGGCGACCTCGCTCGCGTAGGCGCCCAGGACGAGCTTCCCGCCCCTCGACGTGACCGTGAACTGGCGCCGTACGGCGATCCTCGCGACCTCGGGGGCGCCGGGGACCACCTCATGGCCCTCCTCCGCCCGCACCAGCGGGTAGACGAAGACGTAGTCGACGTGCACCACCATCTCCCCCGCGGCCGAGACCCGGTAGGTCATCGCGCCCCGCGTCCGGATGCCGCTCCCGTCCAGGTACACCTCCTTCGGGTCGAAGCGGGTGACCATGTCCTTCCGTACGGCCTCGTCGGCGCCGCGCGGGTCGAGCAGGGCGAGCGCCGCCGTGGGCTCGGCGCCGGCCAGGGTGTCCTCCGAGACGTTGGTCTCGACGAGCAGGGTCCTCACGTCCTCCAGCACGGCGGTCATGTCCTTCTCGGAGAGCCCGCCGGACGGCATGGGCGGGGCGACGTAGATCCCGTCGGCCCCCTCCGCCCAGCCGGACGCGGGCGAGTTCCGGAACGGCATGTCGACCGTGTACGGCCACTCCAGGGGCCAGACCTCCTCGTGGAGCACCTTCGCGCCGTACGGCTCGTAGGGCGGCCGCTCCCCCGTCGAGTCGGCCAGCCAGAACCCGAAGCCGCCGAGGAGCAGCACACCGGCACCGGCCGCGAGCGCGATCTTGAGGCGCCGCACCCTCCTGTCGCGCCGCAGCGCCTCCTCACGGCCCGGATCGTCCGCCTGCGCGCGCAGCCGAGCGACGTAGTCCCTGGGTTCCACCGACATGTCCCGTTCCCTCCCCCGCCCCGTCAGGGCCGACGGAGCGGAGCGGAGCCTTTCACATCGACGCGCCGGTCGTCATCGCGGTTTTCTCCTTGCTGCCGGCCGGGTTCGCGAGCCTCCTGACACCGCCCGGGCGACGACGCGCCGCCCGGTGCCTTCCGCCGGACGATCGCGCCGCTCGGCGGCTAGGACGCCTCCTGGAGCTCGCGGCGCCCCGGGGCTGCCGGAGCGGTGGGTGCCTGTGCGGTGGGCGCCTCTGCGGTGGGCGCCTGTGCGGTCGGCGGGACCCCCGTGAAGGCGGCACGGGCGAGGGCCCTCACGTAGTCGGTGTACTCCTTGCTCGTCCCCGTCCCGTCGGGGTTGAGGGAGTACACCACACGGCGCTTGAGGTCGGGTGTGGCGAAGAACCCGTTCTCCCACCCGGGACGGGAGCCCGTCTTGCCCCAGACGGTCACGCCGTTGTCGAGGGTGAGGCGCATCAGACCGACGGGGGCGAAGCAGGCCTCGCCACCGGTGCCGCAGTGCTTGTTCTGGGGCGCGTTGGGGACCTCGGGGACGGAGAAGGCCGTTCTCTGCACGGCGGGCGGCAGGAGCCGGCCTCCGAGGAGGGCGGTCAGGAAGCGGTCGAGGTCGGCGGCGGTGGAGATCATCCCGCCCTCGGCCCACGGGTAGGGGCTCTGCTCGGTGACCTCGTCCGTCCCGACGTACACCCGCGCGTGCGGGCCGGGGATGGTGACGTCCTCGGCGGCCGGGAGGCTGGTGTGCCGCAGCCGGAGGGGGCGCAGGATCCTCCGGTCGAGCTCCTGCCGGAAGGAGTTGCCGGTGACCTTCTCGACCAGCAGTCCGACGACCAGCGTGTTGAGCCCGTTGTACTGCTGGACGGCGCCCGGCGCGGGGCGGTGCTTCCGCCAGGCCTCGTCGGCGGCGGCGAGCGCGAAGGCGTCCCGCACCCCGTCGACCGGTGTGACGCCCTTGAGCCACCACCCCGGCCCGCTCTTCGGGGTCGGGGTCGGAGCGGGCGCCGGAAAGCCGCTGGTGTGATCAAGTACCTGACGCACCGTCACCTCGCCGTACTCGGCGGGGATCAGCTCCGGCAGGTGGGACCGCACCGGGTCGTCGATCCCCATTCTGTGCTCGGCGACCAGCTGCAGCGCGACCGTGTGGGTGAAGGCCTTGGTCACGCTGCCGATGCGGAAGTGGGCGTCGGCCGGCACCGGTCCGGCGACGCCGGTCCACAGGGGCCCGCGCCCCGGCCCGTCGACCCTGACCAGCGCTCCCGCCTGGTACCCGGGCAGGGGGGTGAGCAGCTTCCGCAGCGGTTCGGCGTCGAAGCCGGCGGAGCGGGCGCGGGAGGTCGCCGCGGCCACGGAGGGCGAGGCTGCGGTGGCGGGCGAGACGGCGGTGGCGGCCGGGACACCGGCACCGAGCGTGAGGGCGACCGTGGTCGTGCCGGCCACGACGAGGCGGCGCAGTGAGGTCGTGCGGTGTCGCATGGGAGTGCTCCAGAGGTGGTCGCCGTGAGGTCTGCGTGTGCTCCGAACGACCTCGACTCTGCCGTTTCCGCCGGGCGTCGACGATCGGTGATCACCCCGAAACCCCCCTGACGCGCCCCGGACGGCGACCCCGACTCCCGCCCCTGGCACGACGGGCCCGGCGTGACCGGAGGGCCCCCTCCGGAACCCGTCCGCCGCGTCGGCGAAGACGGAAGCACTTTCATGGTTCAAGTCCGGCCGCAGCGGCAATGAGGGCGGTGACCGCGTCGAGGTGGCCGCCCACCCCGCCGCCGTCCACGTCCGGGACTCCGAGCTCGGTGAGGACGGTCCCGTCCTCACCGTCTCCCCCACCCCCTGGAGCACGTTCGTCACGGAGGCCACGTGTTGGAGGAATCCCTGACCGCCCTGGCCGCCGCCGGCGGCGGGGCCGTCGTCGCCGCCATGGCCACGGACGCCTGGCAGGTCACCCGGGACGGGGTCGTCCGGCTGTTCCGGGGACGGGCGGAGGTCGAGGCGCGGCTCGAAGAGGACGCCGCGCTCGTCGCCGGGGCCGAGGACCCCGACGGGGCGCGGCAGGCGCTCGTGCCCGCCTGGGCGCTGCGGCTGCGCGCCCTCCTCGCCGAGCACCCGGAGTGCGCCGAGGAACTGCGCGCCCTGATACGGGACGCCCCGGGCGGGCACCACTCCGTGCAGCACAACACCGCCCACGGCAACGGCCGCGTCTTCGGCGTCCAGCACGGGAACATCGTCTTCCACCAGAGCCCCGAGTCCCGCCCGGACGCGTGACCCGTGAGTGCCGAGCAGCACGTCACCGCGCACTCCGGGTACGCGTACGGCGTCATCGGCGCCGACATCCACGTCTTCGGCGACGGCTCGCCCGTCTACCTGCTCCAGAACTGGCGCCGCGCGCCCACCGCCGACCCGGAGTGGCTGCGGGAGCTGCCGAGCCGGATGCTCAACTCCCGTTTCGAGGTCGTGCCGTTCACGGGCCGGGACGCCGAGCTGGCCGAGCTGCGCGCGTGGCGCGACCAGGGCCCCCGACTCGCCGTCCGCTGGATGCACGCCCCCGGCGGGCAGGGCAAGACGCGCCTCGCCGCCCGGTTCGCCGACGCGACCCAGGACGAGGGCTGGCGGGTGGCCGCCGCGACGAACGGCCCCGGCTCCGTGCAACCACCGCCCGGCAGCCAGGACTTGACGACCGAAGGGCGCGACGGCGTCCTCCTGGTCGTCGACTACGCGGACCGCTGGCCGCTCACCCACCTCACCTGGCTCTTCGGCAACGCCCTGCTCCACCGGCCCGGGGTACGCGCGCGCGTGCTGCTGCTCGCCCGGACCGCCGACGCGTGGCCCGCCGTCCGCGCCTCGCTCGCCAACCTCCAGGCCGGTACGAGCAGCATGCCCCTGGAGGACCTCCCCGACGGTGCCGGGATGTACCGGGCCGCCCGCGACGCCTTCGCCGTACGGTACGGAGTCCCGGCCGCGCCCGGGCCCCCTCCCCCGTACGGGCTGACCCTCGCCCTCCACATGGCCGCGCTCGTCTCCGTCGACGCGCAGGCGCACGGGCGCCGTCCGCCCGCCGACCTCGCCGGTCTGACCGTCTACCTCCTCGACCGGGAACACCTGCACTGGGGCACGCTCTTCGCCCGGGGCGACGGACCCTACGCCACCCCGCCGGGGGCCATGAACCGGGCCGTGTTCGCCGCCGCGCTCACGGGGTCGGTCGACCGGTCCAGGGGGTCGGCCGTGGTGGCGGGGCTCGGGGGCGACCGTGACGGCGGGCCCTCCCCCGGGCTCGGGACCGCCCCCTCCCCCGGTCGCGTCCTCGACGACCACGCCTTCTGCTACCCGGCCGCCGAGCCGCAGCGCGGCACGGTCCTGGAACCGCTCTACCCCGACCGGCTCGCCGAGGACTTCCTCGCCCTCACGCTCCCCGGGCACGACGCCGACTACCCCGCCATGGAGTGGGCCCCGGAGGTCACCGCCCGTCTGCTCGGGCCGCACGCCGAGCGCGCGGTCACCTTCCTGGCCGCCGCCGCCCAGCGCTGGCCGCACCTCGGGCCCCGGCACCTCTACCCGCTCCTCACGGCCGACCCCGGTCTCGCGCTCGCCGCCGGCGGCGCCGCCCTGAGCACGCTCGCCGCGCTCGACGACATACCGGTCCGGCTGCTCTCCGCCGTCGAGGAACGCTTTCCCGTCCGCCGCCATGTGGACCTCGACGCGGGCATCGCCGCCGTCACGCACCGGATCGTGACCGAACTGCTCGCCCTCCACGACGGTCCCGCCGCGCGCGTGGCGGGCTACCGCCGGCTCAGCGACCGGCTCTCGAACGCCGGCCGGGTCGACGAGGCCCTGGAGGCCGCGCGGCTGCGCCTCGCGGCACAGGAGGAACTCCCCGAGGACGTGCCCGCCATCGGCACCGCTCTGGCCCAGCTCGGGTACTGCCTGGGTCCGGCCGGGCAGCCCGAAGAAGCGGTGGCGGTGACCGAGGAGGCCGCCGCCCTGTTCGGGCGGCTCGCGGAGACCGGGCCGGCGGCCCGATGGGAAGGGATGCACGCGGGGCTCCTCATCAACCTGGCCACCTGGCTGTCCGAGCTCGGCCGGCACCAGGAGGCCCTGGCCGTGGGCGAGCGGTCGGTCGCGAGCTGGCGGCGGATCCTCGCCACCGACCCCACAGGCGAGGAAAACCTGGCCAAAGCCCTCCACGTCCTCGGCAACTGCCTCTCCTCCCTCGGCCGTTGGGCCGAGGCGTCCGACGCCGACGCCGAGGCGATGCGGATCCGGCTGCGACTGGCCGAACGGGACCCGTCCGCCCACCGGCCCGACCTCGCCAAATCCCTCGTCAACCACGCCCATCACCTGGCCGCCCAGGGCCGGCGGGCCGAGGCCCTGGAACTGTCCTGGCAGGCGGTGACCGTCCTGCGGACCCTCGGCCGGGCCAACGCCGCCGCCCACGAACCGGACCTCGCCCTCGCCCTGGCCGGTCTGGGCGTCGACCTCTGGGAGGCCGGCCGGGTGTCCGAGGCCGTGGACGCGACGGCCGAGGCCGTCGCGATCCGCCGCCGCCTCGCCTCGCGCAACCTGACCGCCCACGCCCATGGACTCGCGCAGGCCCTCTCGAGCCTGGCCTCCTTCCTGTTCGACGCGGGCCGCCCGGCCGAGGCCCTGACCGCCGCCGAGGAGGCCGTCTCCCTCCGCGAGCGCCTGTACGCCGAGCACCCGGACCCGCACCGGGCGGATCTGGCCCAGGCGCTCTCGAACCTGGGCATGTGCCTGGCGCCGGCCGGCCGGCGCGCCGAGGGGCTCGCCGCGACCCGGCGGGCCGTGGAGCTGTACCGCGCGGCGCACGCCGGGAACCCCGCCGCGTACACCTTCGAGCTGGCCCGGGTCCTCAACAACCTCGGTCGCTTCCTCGCGCTCGACGGGCGGCGGGAGGAGGCGCTCGTGTCGGTCACCGAGGCGATCGCCCTGGCGGAACGATCCGCCGCCGCGAACCCGCCCGCGTACGAGAAGCTCCTCGGGCTCCTGCGGCAGACCAGGGACGGCTGCCTGCGGATGCCGGGCCGCCGACCGTACGGCGAAGGGCGGCGCCCCGGGTCGTGAAACCCGGGGCGCCGCCCTCGTACCCGTACGGGAAGAACGGGATCAGCCCTCGCTGACGCCCAGCTTCTCCAGGATCAGGTCCTTGACCTTCGCCGCGTCGGCCTGGCCGCGGGTGGCCTTCATGACCGCGCCGACCAGGGCGCCGACCGCGGCGACCTTGCCGCCGCGGATCTTGTCGGCGATGGCCGCGTTGCCCGCGATGGCCTCGTCGACGGCCGTGCCGAGCGCGCCGTCGTCGGAGACGACCTTCAGACCGCGCTTCTCGACGACCTCGTCCGGGGTGCCCTCGCCCGCGAGGACGCCCTCGATGACCTGACGGGCCAGCTTGTCGTTGAGGTCGCCGGCCGCGACCAGGGCGGAGACCCGGGCCACGTCGGACGGGGTGATGGGCAGCTCCTCCAGGGAGACGCCCTTCTCGTTGGCGTTGCGGGCGAGCTCGCCCATCCACCACTTGCGGGCCGAGGCCGCGTCCGCGCCCGCCTCGGTCGTGGCGACGATCGCGTCGACCGCGCCGGCGTTGAGGATGGCCTGCATCTCCACCTCGGAGACGCCCCACTCCTCGCGGAGCCGGTTGCGGCGCACGCGCGGCAGCTCGGGCAGCCCGGCGCGCAGCTCCTCGACCCACTCACGGGCCGGGGCGACGGGGACGAGGTCGGGCTCCGGGAAGTACCGGTAGTCCTCGGCGTTGTCCTTGATGCGGCCGGAGGTGGTGGTGCCGTCGTCCTCGTGGAAGTGGCGGGTCTCCTGCACGATCGTCCCGCCGGAGGCGAGGACGGCCGCGTGCCGCTGGATCTCAAAGCGCGCCGCGCGCTCCACCGAACGGAGCGAGTTGACGTTCTTCGTCTCCGAGCGGGTGCCGAAGGCCTTGGTGCCGTTGCGGCGCAGCGACAGGTTGACGTCGCAGCGCATCTGGCCCTTGTCCATGCGCGCCTCGGAGACGCCCAGGGCGCGGATCAGCTCGCGCAGCTCGGCGACGTACGCCTTGGCGACCTCGGGGGCCCGGTCGCCCGCGCCCTCGATCGGCTTGGTGACGATCTCGATGAGCGGGATGCCGGCCCGGTTGTAGTCGAGCAGCGAGTGGGAGGCGCCGTGGATGCGGCCGGTCGCGCCACCGATGTGGGTGGACTTGCCGGTGTCCTCCTCCATGTGGGCGCGCTCGATCTCCACGCGGAAGACCTCGCCGTCCTCCAGCTGGACGTCCAGGTAGCCGTTGAAGGCGATCGGCTCGTCGTACTGGGAGGTCTGGAAGTTCTTCGGCATGTCCGGATAGAAGTAGTTCTTCCGGGCGAAGCGGCACCACTCGGCGATCTCGCAGTTCAGCGCGAGACCGATCTTGATCGCGGACTCGACGCCGATCGCGTTGACCACCGGCAGGGAGCCGGGCAGGCCGAGGCAGGTCGGGCAGGTCTGCGAGTTGGGCTCCGCGCCCAGCTCGGTCGAGCAGCCGCAGAACATCTTCGTCTTGGTGCCGAGCTCGACATGGACCTCCAGGCCCATGACGGGGTCGTACTCGGCGAGCGCCGCTTCGTACGACAGCAGTTCAGTGACGGTCACGGTGAGACTTTCCCTCTCAGCCCAGCAGGACGTCGTCGTCGCCCAGGCGCTTCAGCTCCCGGTAGAGGATCGCCAGGCCGGTAACGATGGCGGCGGCGGACACGGCGGAGTCGATCAGCCGCAGCATGTCGTGGTCATTGCGGGCCAGCTTGGCCTGCTTCGCGACGCTGACCGCGCCGAACGCGGTCGTCGCCAGCGAGACGTAGAGGCCGGTCTTGGACTTCTTGAAGTTCTTGGCCTTCTTTGCCATGGCACTCACAGCGACGGAGCCTCCTCGAGCAGCGGGTGACCCCACTTTTCCACGAAGGCGGCCTCGACGGCGGCTCCGACCTTGTAGAGCCGGTCGTCCTTCATGGCGGGGGCGATGATCTGCAGGCCGACCGGCAGACCGTCCTCGGGAGCGAGGCCGCAGGGCAGCGACATGGCGGCGTTGCCGGCCAGGTTGGTCGGGATGGTGCACAGGTCCGCGAGGTACATCGCCATCGGGTCGTCGGCGCGCTCGCCGATCGCGAAGGCGGTGGTGGGGGTCGTCGGGGAGACGATGACGTCCACCTCCTCGAAGGCCTTCTCGAACTCGCGGGTGATGAGGGTGCGGACCTTCTGCGCCGAGCCGTAGTACGCGTCGTAGTAGCCGGAGCTCAGCGCGTACGTACCGAGGATGATGCGGCGCTTGACCTCGTCGCCGAAGCCGGCCTCACGGGTGAGGGCGGTGACGTCCTCGGCGGACCGCGTGCCGTCGTCGCCGACCCGCAGGCCGTAGCGCATGGCGTCGAAGCGCGCCAGGTTCGAGGAGCACTCGGACGGCGCGATCAGGTAGTACGCCGAAAGGGCGAGGTCGAAGGTCGGGCAGTCCAGCTCGACGATCTCGGCGCCCAGCGACTTGAGCAGCTCGACGGACTCGTCGAAGCGCTGCACGACGCCGGCCTGGTAGCCCTCGCCGCGGAACTGCTTGACGACGCCGACGCGCATGCCGGCCACCGAGCCGTTGCGCGCGGCCTCGACGACCGGCGGGACCGGGGCGTCGATGGAGGTCGAGTCGAGCGGGTCGTGCCCGGCGATCGCCTCGTGCAGGAGGGCCGCGTCCAGGACCGTGCGGGCACAGGGGCCGCCCTGGTCCAGGGAGGACGAGAAGGCCACCATGCCGTAGCGGGAGACGCCGCCGTAGGTCGGCTTGACGCCGACGGTGCCGGTGACGGCGGCGGGCTGGCGGATGGAGCCGCCGGTGTCCGTGCCGATGGCGAGCGGGGCCTCGTACGCGGCGAGGGCGGCCGAGGAGCCGCCGCCGGAGCCGCCGGGGATCCGGGTCAGGTCCCAGGGGTTGCCGGTCGGACCGTAGGCGCTGTTCTCGGTGGAGGAGCCCATCGCGAACTCGTCCATGTTGGTCTTGCCGAGGATGACGACGTCGGCGGCCTTCAGGTTCTTGACCAGGGTCGCGTCGTACGGCGGGATCCAGCCCTCCAGGATCTTCGAGCCCACGGTGGTCGGCATGCCGACGGTGGTGAAGATGTCCTTGAGCGCGAGCGGCACACCGGCCAGCGGGCCGAGCTTCTCGCCCCGGGCTCGCTTCTCGTCGACGGCACGGGCCTGGGCGAGGGCGCCCTCGCGGTCGACGTGCAGGAAGGCGTGGACCTTCTCGTCGACGGCCTCGATGCGGGCGAGGTGGGCCTCGGTGACCTCGACGGCGGTCAGCTCGCCGGCGGCGATCTTCCCGGCGATCTCGGCCGCGGTGAGCTTGATGATGGTGTTGTCCGTCATGACTTCTTAGTCCTCCCCCAGGATCTGCGGCACCTTGAAACGCTGCTGCTCCTGGGCCGGGGCGCCGGAGAGCGCCTGCGCGGGGGTGAGCGACGGACGGACCTCGTCCGCGCGCATGACATTGGTCAGCGGCAGCGGGTGGGAGGTCGGCGGTACGTCTTGGTCGGCGACCTCGGAGACGCGGGCGACCGCGCCGATGATGTCGTCGAGCTGACCGGCGAAGTGATCGAGTTCTTCGCCCTTCAGCTCCAGACGCGCCAGCCGTGCGAGGTGGGCGACCTCCTCGCGCGTGATGCCAGGCATGCGGATCCTCACGGGGTGAGTTTGATGGTGTTGGCCCAATCCTATGGGGCCGGTGCCGCTGCCCGTGAAACGGTTTGCCCCCGGAGGGGGCGGGCTCACTGCACGACCTGGCCCGACGGGTGGTCCAGGTCGACCTGGGCGGCGATGTCGGCGGGGCGGCGCCAGCCGTGCTCGCCGCGGGCCAGGAGCCAGGCGGTGGCCTCTCCGGGCGGCATGGCGGCGGCGACCAGCCAGCCCTGGACGGCGTCGCAGCCCAGGTCGCGCAGGCGCTCCCAGGTCTCGTCGTCCTCGACGCCCTCGGCGACGACGAGGAGGCCGAGCGAGTGGGCGAGGTCGACGGTGCAGCGGACGATCTCGGCGTCCTCGGTGTCGACGGCGAGCCGGGCCACGAAGGAGCGGTCGATCTTCAGTTCGCTGACGGGCAGCCGTCTGAGGTGGACGAGGGAGGAGTAGCCGGTGCCGAAGTCGTCCAGGGACATCTTCACGCCGTGGCCCGTGAGGCCGTTCAGCGTGTCGGCGGCCCGCTGGGGGTCCTCCAGGAGCACGTGCTCCGTTATCTCCAGCTGGAGGGCGCCGGCCGGGACGCCGTGGCGGGCGAGGCGGGCGGCGACGGCGCCGGCGAAGCCGGGGGTGTGGACGTCGCGCGGCGAGACGTTGACGGCGACCGGGACGTTGAGGCCCTGGGCGCGCCATTGGGCGACCTGGGCGAGCGCGGTCTCCAGGACGTACTCGGTGAGGTGCGGCATCAGGCCGGAGGACTCGGCGATGGCGATGAACTCGTCCGGCGGGACCTTTCCGCGCTCGGGGTGGACCCAGCGGACGAGCGCCTCCAGGCCGGCGACCTGGCCGTCGAAGCGGACCTTGGGCTGGTAGTGGAGTTCGACCTCGCCGGCGTCGAGGGCGCGGCGGAGGTCGCCGAGGAGGCCGAGCCGGTCGGGGGTGTTGGAGTCGCGCTTGGACTCGTAGACCTCGACGCCGGTGCGGTCGCGCTTGGCCTGGTACATGGCGACGTCGGCGCGGCGCAGCAGTCCCTCGGCGTCGAGGGCGTGGTCGGGGAAGACGGCGACGCCCGCGCTGGCCTCCAGGACGAGGGTGAGCCCGTCGAGGTCGAGCGGGGAGGAGAGCTCGGCGACGAGGTGGCGGGCGACGCGCTGGGCGCTGGTGGTGGAGTCGGCGGTGGGCAGCAGGACGGCGAACTCGTCGCCGCCGAGGCGGGCGGCCTCGGCGCCGCGGGGCAGGGCGAGGCGGAGCCGTTCGGCGATCTGGAGGAGCAGCCGGTCGCCGGCGAGGTGGCCGAGGGTGTCGTTGACCGAGCGGAAGCGGTCGAGGTCGATCAGGACGAGGGCGGCGCGGACCCCTTCGCCCTCGGCCTCCTCCAGGGCGGTCCAGGCCCGCTCCAGGAGCCACTGGCGGTTGGGGAGCCCGGTGAGGGGGTCGCGGAGCTGCTCCTCGGCGCGGGCGCGGGCGATCCAGAGGGTGGAGTCGAGGGCGATGAGGGGGACGGCGAAGAGCGGCAGGAGGACCGGCCGGGTGGCGGCGACGACGCAGATGAGGGGGGCGATGCCGAGCAGGGCGACGGCGACGAGGCCCTGCCGGAGGAGGGCGGAGCGGGCGATGGTGGGCAGCCCGCCGGCCTGGGGGGCGAGCGTGTACCACAGGAGGAGGCGGGTCACCACGAGGTAGGCGCCGGCGGCGAGGACGGCTTCCGGGAGGTCCGCGATCGTCCAGTCGAGGGGCTGCCAGGGCCGCTCGACGGTCGGTACGTCCCCGAAGAGGGCGAGGACGAGGGCGGCGGCGCCGACGCCGAGGACGTCGGCGGCGCCGTGGAGCAGGCCCTGGCGCCAGCGGTGGCGGCGGGCGGCGCCGACCAGGGTGACGACGGTCAGCGAGACGAGTCCGGCGGGCACCCAGCCGTAGAGCAGGAGGACGGCGAGGGTGAGGGCGGCCCCGGAGCCGGTGCCGCCCCACCAGCGGTCCCGGCCGAGGGCGACCAGGTGGCCGACGATGAGGCCGGTGAGGACGGCGAGGGACCATCCGGCGACTCCGCCGGGGAAGAGGCCTTGGCCGCCGCTCAGGGCTCGCTGGAGCCCGGCGACGAGCACGACGGCGGCGATGCCCACCACGGCTGCGGGCAGCCGGGAGGGGAAGCCCAGCGGGACCACACGGCCGTGCGGCCGTGGGACCGGGGCGGCGCTCTCGGTCGGTTCCATTCCCGTCCCTCTCACAGGCGGTGCCGTCGGTGTGCGATGGGCCGCGGTGAGGCGGCCGTCCGTCGTCCGGCCCCGTCCGTCGTCCGGCCGCTGTCGGGCGGCCGCTCCTGGCACCACGGGGCCGATGTCCTGACGCCATGCCCGACAGAGCCCTCGCGCGGGCGTGCAGGACTGGACGCACGGTCACCACACTAGGCCGCCGAGGGCTTCGACGGGCAGCGCTCTCCCTCTCTTGCCCGAATGCGACCAGGCCACCCCTAACGATCTGGTATGCGCCGAACGGGTGAGCCTCCGCGGCCTCCGGGAGGTCACTCGGCGACGGGCACCGCGACCTCCCGAGCCGCCTCGGGCCCCTGTTCGAGCAGGACGGAGAAGCCTTCCTCGTCCAGAACCGGAACCTTCAGCTGCATCGCCTTGTCGTACTTCGAACCAGGGTTTTCACCGACGACCACGAAGCCGGTCTTCTTCGAAACGGAACCGGTCACCTTCGCTCCGAGCCGCTGGAGCGACTCTTTTGCGCCATCCCTGGTGAACTTCTCCAGGGTGCCGGTGACCACGACCGTCAGACCCTCCAGCGGACGCGGCCCCTCGTCCTCCCCGGCCCCCTCGTCCTCCAGGGTGACCCCGGCGGCGCGCCACTTGCGCACGATCTCGCGGTGCCACTCCTCCGAGAACCACTGCTTCACGGCGGCCGCGATGATCCCGCCGACGCCGTCGACGGCCGCCAGCTCCTCCTCGCTCGCCTGCTCGATCCGCTCCAGGGAGCGGAACTCGCGGGCCAGCGCCTCGGCCGCGACCGGCCCCACGTGCCGGATGGAGAGCCCGTTGATGAAGCGGGCGAGCGGGCGGGTCTTCGCCGCCGCGATGTTCTCCAGCATCGCGAGCGCGTTCTTCTTCGGCTCGCCCTTCTGGTTGGCGAAGACCGTGACGATCTTCTCCTCGCCGGTCTTCGGGTCCCGCTTCGGCAGCCCGCTGCTCGGGTCGAGGACGTACGCCCTGATCGGCAGCAGCTGCTCGATGGTCAGGTCGAAGAGGTCGCCCTCGTCCACGAGCGGCGGCTCGACCGGCTCCAGCGGGCGGGTCAGCGCCGCCGCGGCCACCATGCCGAAGCTCTCGATGTCCAGGCACTGCCGCCCGGCCAGGAAGAAGACCCGCTCGCGCAGCTGGGCCGGGCACGTCCGGGCGTTCGGGCAGCGGAGGTCGATGTCGCCCTCCTTCATCGGCTTCAGCGCCGTCCCGCACTCCGGGCACTCGGCGGGCATCACGAACTCCCGCTCGGTGCCGTCCCGCAGGTCGGCGACCGGCCCGAGGATCTCGGGGATGACGTCGCCGGCCTTGCGCAGCACGACCGTGTCGCCGATCAGCACGCCCTTGGCCTTCACGACCTCCTGGTTGTGGAGGGTGGCGAACTCGACCTCGGAGCCGGCCACGGTCACCGGCTCGACCTGGGCGTACGGGGTGACGCGTCCGGTGCGGCCGACGCCGACCTTGATGTCGACCAGCTTGGTGTTGACCTCCTCCGGCGCGTACTTCCAGGCGATCGCCCAGCGCGGGGCGCGCGCGGTGGAGCCCAGGCGGCCCTGGAGCGGGATCTCGTCGAGCTTGACGACGACCCCGTCGATCTCGTGCTCGACGGAGTGGCGGTTCTCCCCGAAGTACGCGATGAACTCCCGCACGTCGGCGAGCGAGTCGACCACCTTGTTGTGCCGGGCCGTGGGCAGGCCCCACTCGCGGAGCAGCTCGTACGCCTCCGAGAGCCGGGAGATCTCGAAGCCCTCGCGGGCGCCGATGCCGTGCACCACCATGTGGAGCGGGCGGGAGGCGGTGACCTTGGGGTCCTTCTGCCGGAGCGAACCGGCGGCCGCGTTGCGCGGGTTGGCGAAGGGCTTGTCACCGGCCTCCACCAGACGGGCGTTGAGCCCCTCGAAGGCCTCCATCGGGAAGTAGACCTCGCCGCGGATCTCCACCAGGTCCGGGACGCGGTCGCCCCGGAGGCGCTCCGGGATGTCGGCGATCGTCCGGACGTTGGGCGTGATGTCCTCGCCGGTGCGGCCGTCGCCGCGGGTGGCGGCGCGGGTCAACCGTCCGTGCTCGTAGGTGAGGTTGACCGCCAGGCCGTCGACCTTCAGCTCGCACAGGTAGTGGAAGTCGGGGGTGCCGACGTCCCGCGCGACCCGCTCCGCCCAGGTGGCCAGCTCCTCGTCGTCGAAGGCGTTGTCCAGGGAGAGCATCCGCTCCCGGTGCTGGACGGCGGTGAACTCGGTCTCGTACTGCCCGGCGACCTTCTGCGTCGGCGAGTCCGGCGTCCGCAGCGCCGGGTACTCCTCCTCCAGCGCCTCCAGCGCGCGCAGCAGCCGGTCGAACTCGCCGTCGCTGATGACCGGCTGGTCCTTCACGTAGTACCGGAAGCGGTGCTCCTCGACCTGCTCGGCCAGCTCGGCATGCTTCTCCCGTGCCTCGGCGGGCAGGGCCCCCTGTTCGACTGCCACCGTTTCGTCCTTCCGTTACTCAGGGTTGTCCGCGAGCGACCGTGCCGCTCTGGCGCAGTGGGCGAGCGCCGCCCGGGCATAGGCGGGCGACGCGCCCGCGAGACCGCACGAGGGCGTGACCACGACGGACTCCGCGAGAGTCCCCGGATTCAGCCCCAGCCTGCGCCACAGCGTCCTGACACCCATGACGCTACCGCCCGGGTCCGACAATGCCGTGTCGGTGGACGGCACCACACCGGCGAAGAGCTTCGTCCCGCCCTCCACGGCCTCGCCGATCGCCTCCTCGTCACGTTCGGTGAGGAGCGAGAAATCGAACGAGATGCCCGCCGCCCCGGCCCGGCGCAGCAGCGCGAACGGCACGTCGGGCGCGCAGGAGTGGACGACCACCGGACCGTCGTGGACGGCCGTCACGTCCCGCAGGGCGCTCTCCACGACCTGCCGGTCGACGGCCCGGTGGGTGCGGTAGCCGCTGGCGGTACGGACCTGCCCGCGCAGCACGGCGATGAGCGAGGGCTCGTCGAGCTGGAGCACGATCCGCGCCCCCGGGACGCGCTTGGCGACCTCCGCGAGGTGCTCGCGCAGCCCCTCGGCGAGCGACGAGGCCAGGTCACGACAGGCGCCGGCGTCCCCGAGGGCGGCCTCGCCGCCGCGCAGCTCCAGGGCCGCGGCGAGCGTCCACGGGCCCACGGCCTGGACCTTGAGCGGACCCTCGTACCCCTGGGTGAACTCCTCCAGGGCGTCCAGGTCCTCGCCGAGCCAGGAACGGGCCCGCTTGGTGTCGCGGCCCGGCCGGTCGCTGATCCGCCAGCCGCTCGGCTCCACGTGCGCGTACAGGTCGACGAGCATCCCGATCGTCCGGCCGATCATGTCGGCGCCGGGGCCGCGCGCGGGCAGCTCCGGAAGGAACGGGAAGTCCTCGAAGGAACCGGTGGCGGTCTTGGCGGCCTCGCGCGCGTCGCCGCCGGGCAGGGAGCCGACACCGGTGGCCGGCCCCCAGAGCTTCGTCTCGTCCATGCCTACCGCCCCGGGCGCACGGTGAGGTCGTTGATCTCCGCGTCGCGCGGCAGGTCGATCGCGGTGATGATCGCCGTCGCGACGGACTCGGGGTCGATCCAGCGGGACGGGTCGTACTCCTTGCCCTCCTGCTGGTGGACCTTCGCCTGCATGGGGCTGGCGGTCCGGCCGGGGTAGACCGAGGTCACCCGCACCCCGTTGGCGTGCTCCTCGTGGCGCAGGGAGTCCGCGAGGGCCTTGAGGCCGTGCTTGGACGCGGCGTACGCGCCCCACTCGGCGTGCGCGTTGAGCCCGGCGCCCGAGTTGACGAAGACGACGTGCCCCTGGGAGACCCGCAGCTGCGGCAGGAAGTGGCGGGTCAGCTCGGCCGGGGCGACCAGGTTGACGTTCAGCTGGTGGTGCCAGGTCTTCGGGGTGAGCTCCCCGACCGGCCCGAGGTCGACGACGCCCGCGACGTGCAGCAGGCCGTCCACCCGGTCGGGCAGGCTCTGGTGCGAGAAGGCCCAGGACAGCCGGTCCGGGTCGGCCAGGTCCCCGACGAGCGTCCGGGCCCCGGGGAACTGCGCGGCGAGCTCCTTGGCCCGCCCCGCGTCGCGCGCGTGGAGCACGAGCTCGTCCCCACGCGCGTGAAGCCGCCGCGCGACGGCCGCGCCGATGCCGGAACCCGCTCCGGTGATCACATGTGTAGCCATGGGAGCCATGCTCCCACCTGCGGTCAGGCGGAGGGGGTGGGGGCGGGAGTCGTGGCGGACCAGAAGTCGGAGTGGACGTTGGGGGTGGGGATCTGGCCGAGGGGGTAGGCGGGGCCGTTGGGCTGGGAGGTGGGCTCGGCGACGTCGGCCTCCTCGACGCAGGGCGTGTCGATCTTGAACACAGCCTGCCCCTTGTACCCGATGCTCAGGGCGAGCTGGAATCCGTCGGACGTCTTGGCGAAGACGGCCGGCATCTCCCGGTCCTGGTTCACGCCGGTGATCTCATAGCCGCTCTTCTTCCAGAACCGTTCGATCACGCCGAGAAAGGCTCCACGCCGTTGCCCGGAGAGGATCGTCGTCACCTTCCGGCGCCGCGTCACTGTGCAGCTGCCGCTCGTCCAGGTGTGGTGAGCCCACTGGACCTCCGGTACGACGGCGTTCAGCGTCGCGTCCAGCATCGCGTCCGCGCGGTCCGCGGCTTCCTGCATGTTCATGCCCGACTTCGCCCCTCCGTCACCTTGCTCCCCGCACCCCGTGAGAACCGCGCCCGCCAGAAGTACAGGAGCGGCGATCCTGGCCACGCGTCGCCGTCGCTTCATCGGTATTCCTCCGTGGTGATCCTGGCGGACTGTCCGGCGACCACTCTGGCGATGTTGTCCGCGGACTCCGGATCCAGTTCCGGCGTGAAGTACTGGGAGTGGGCATCGAAGCCACCACCATCCATGATCATCCTCGGTCCGTCGTCGACCTTGAAGCGGCGGGCACCGAAGGCCTCGCTCGCCGGATCCTTGCCGAAGTACACGTCGTCGTTGCCGATGTCGAAGAGGTCGCGGGCGGGCAGGACGCCCAACGGACCGCCCAGTGCCCAGCCCAGCGCCGCCTCGTCCTTGGTCGGCAGGTGGGTCACGGGGTCGTTGTCCGCGGCGCCGACGAAGACGTGGTCCCTGCCGACACCGAGCTCCTCGGCCTTCTGTGCGTCCACACCGGGGCTGCCGAGGAGGATGACGTCGTCGACACCCGGGATTCCGCCGGACTGCTTGGCAGCGGTGCCGACTGTGAGGGAGCCGTAGGAGTGCCCGATCGCCGTCACATGGGGGTCCCCGTTCTCGTTCGTCGCCGAAAGGCCCGCCATGAACTGGCTGTACGCCGGGGCACCCCGCTCGGCGTCTCCTTTTGTCATGACGTCCACGTTCTGCGGGGCGTCGTAGCCGAGCCAGACGATCGCCGCGCTGGACGGGTCCACGTCCCGGGCTCCGACGGCGGTGTCCTGGGCCCGCTTCATCGTGTCCTTGACGAACTCGTCGTCGAGCTTGGTCCCCAGGCCCGGCACGTACGCCGAGATGTTCTTCGACATGTCCGGGTTGCCGTACGCGACGATCGCCCGCCCGTTGCCCTCGTCGCCGATGCCGAGCAGGAACATCGGCGGGTCGCTCGGCTTGTTCAGCTTGTCCTGGATCATGCGGAGGGCGTTCAGCTTGGTCTGCGCGTCGTCGCCGCCCCGGTGCCCCAGCTCGTCGATGAGGACCGGCAGGTAGGTGCGGTTCGCCTCGTCACGGGCGACGGCCGGGATGCCGTCCAGGCCACCCACCAGGTCGGGTGCGACCTCCAGGTACTCCCGGCGCTGCTCCTCGGTGAGGCCGTCCCACCACTTCTTCCGCTCGGCGGGGCTCTTGTCCTCGGGAACGTCCTCGCCGAGGTACATGCCGGTCCTGCCGCGGACGTCGGCGGTGTCCCGGGCGACGTCCTTCAGGGTGGCCTCGGTGACGTCGAGCCCCCTCTCCGCCTTGAGGCCGCTCAGGGTCCTGGCGTACCGGGCGTCGATCTCAGCCGCCGACCGTACGGCGCGGGCGACACGGTCGGCGATGTCCTGGGCCTTGGCCGCGTTCGGGTTGAGCGGCGTGAAGCCCTGGTAGCCCGGGTAGAGCGGCGACTGCGGGCCGACGCCGAAACCGGGCGGCTCCAGGGGGAGGCGGGAGCTGCCCCGGACGCTGCTGCCCGGCGCCTCCTTCGTCGCGCCGGTGAGGTCCTCGAGCTGGGCGGCCGGGTAGCTGACGGACCCGTCCTCGTGAACGGTGAAGTTCAGGGCGGCGGCGTCCGCGAGGGCCTGCTTCAGTTGGTTCTGCGGTTCGGCGAGGTCGGCGGCGAGACCGTTGAGCGTCGTACGGACGAGGCCGCACTCGCTGTGCAGGTACTGGAAGTTGCGGCTGAGACGCTGGAGCCGGCCGAGGGCGGCCTCCGCCGACTCGCTCTCCTGGGTCTCGCGGAGCTTCGCGGACATCGCCCGGTCGACCCGCACGCGATCGGAGTCCGAGCGGCTCGACACCTCGTGCCAGGTGTCTCCCGCCTCCGTCAGTTCGGAGGTCCTGAGGTCGCGTAACAGCTGCCAGGTGAGGGTTCCGGTCATCGCCGCCCACCGGCCTCGGCGCCGCCGTCGACGCCCTTGAAGGACGTCTCGATCGCGGTCTCGGTCTCGCCCATCTCCTTGGCGACCGTGAGCAGTGTCCCCTTGAGCTGCTCACATTCGTCCCGTAACGCCCGGAGGCGTTCCTCCCAGGACGTCCGTACGCTCTTGAGCGCCGCCACGGAGGTGAGGCCGACGGCTCCGGCCTCGACGCCCTCGTGGCCGGGGCCGAGGGCCGACCGGCTCGTCTCGGTGCTGGTGCGGAGGTCACCCGCGGTGCCGGAGGCGCTGGTCCAGGGGCCTCCGCTGTACTTGAGCCGGCCGTTCGCTCCTCCGCCGGTCCCCGCTTCCGGGGCCGTCGAGGCGAGGCTCATGACGGCTGCTCCGCCGTCGGCCGGGCCGAACAGCTCCTGCCAGCGCTCCGATAACGACACCGGTTCCCCCATCTGATCCGCGGTCCGTCCCTGCGCTCCCTGACGCTAGTACGGGAGGCGGTCGCGTGCGCAATCGCGAAGGAGATTCGGACACAAGGATCGCGCCATCACGTAGCAGAGCGCCCGCACGGATCGCAAGAGCACTCGTGCGTACTTCGCTCAGGCAATCGGTAGGGCGCCTCGCTCACTTCAGGCTCGACTCCAGGTACGCGAGGGCCGTCGGGCCGTCGTCCGCGAAGAAGGCGAGGTCGGTGAGCGGGAGGGGGAGGAAGCCCTCGTCCTCCATGCGGCGGAACTGGGCCTTCAGGCCGTCGTAGAAGCCCGCCGTGTTGAGGACGACGACCGGCTTGGAGTGCTTGCCGTGCTTCTTCAGTTCCAGGATCTCGGTGGCCTCGTCGAGGGTGCCCGTGCCGCCGACCATGACCACGATCGCGTCGGACTTGGCGAGGAGCAGGGCCTTGCGCTCGGCCAGGTCCCCGGCGACGACCATCTGGTCGGCGTTCGGGCGGGCCTTGTGGGCGAGGAAGTCGACGGAGACGCCGACGAGCCGGCCGCCCGCCTCCTGGACGCCGTCCGCGACGACCTTCATCAGGCCGGTGTCGGAGCCGCCCCAGACGAGGGTGTGGCCGGACTTGCCGAGGAGCGCGGCGAAGTCGCGGGCCGGGGCCGTGTACCGCTCGTCGAGGTCGGCGGCCGAGAGGAAGACGCAGATGTTCATGGGCTCCACCGTAGGCGGTCGTGGAAGAAGTCCGGCGGGCGGCGATGAGTTCCGGTGACGGCACCGGTCTGCCCTGCCATGGACGAGGTGAGCACCATGCTGAGCGGGGTCCGGGGCCGGGTCGTGTCGCGGGACGGCACGGAGATCGCGTACGAGCGGTACGGGGACGGCCGTCCCCTCGTGTTGGTCGGCGGCGCGGACGGCGGCGGCGGGCGGGTGCTCGCCGGGCTGCTCGCCCGGCGCTTCTCCGTCGTGACGTACGAGCGGCGCGGCGCCGGCGCGGTGGAGCGGGAGATCGAGGACCTGGCGGCCGTCCTGGCGGCGGCGGGGCCGGGGGCGGCCGTGCACGGCACGGAGACGGGCGGCGTCCTCGCGCTCGCGGGGGCGGCGGCCGGGCTCCCGGTGGGCGCGGTGTCGGTGTACGAGCCGGGGCCGCTCGCGGACGGACTCCTCCAGGCGGTCCACGCGCGCGTGCTCGTCGTCGACGGGGGCGCGAGCCCTGCGGCGACCCGGCACGCGGCCCGCGCCCTGACGGCGGCGCTCCCCCGGGCCCGGCACCGCACCCTGACGGGCCAGACGCACGAGCCGGCCCCGCACGTCCTGGCCCCGGTCCTGGAGGAGTTCCTCGACGAGCCGGTCTAGGCGGTGGCGGGAGCGGCCGTGCGGCGGGTCGTCGTCGCGATCGTCGCCGAGCCGACCACGCGCGTGCCGTCGTACAGGACGATCGCCTGGCCGGGGGCGACGCCGCGGACCGGCTCGTCGAAGACGACCTTCAGCTCGCCGTCCTCCAGCGCCGCGCTCACCGGCGTCTCGCCGCCGTGGGCGCGGAGCTGGGCGGTGTAGCGGCCGGGGCCCTCGGGGGCGGTGCCGCACCAGCGGGGCTTGATCGCGGTGAGGGCGGTGACGTCGAGGGCCTCGGCGGGGCCGACGGTGACGGTGTTGTTCACGGGCGAGATGTCGAGGACGTAGCGGGGCTTGCCGTCCGCGGCCGGGTGGCCGATCCGCAGGCCCTTGCGCTGGCCGATGGTGAAGCCGTACGCGCCCTCGTGGCTGCCGACCTTCGTGCCGGACTCGTCGACGATGTCGCCCTCCGCCTTGCCCAGGCGGGCGGCGAGGAAGCCCTGGGTGTCGCCGTCGGCGATGAAGCAGATGTCGTGGCTGTCGGGCTTCTTCGCGACCGCTAGCCCGCGCCGCTCGGCCTCCGCCCGGATCTCGTCCTTGGTGGTGAGGGTGTCGCCGAGGGGGAACATCGCGTGCGCGAGCTGCTTCTCGTCGAGCACGCCGAGGACGTAGGACTGGTCCTTCGCCATGTCGGAGGCCCGGTGCAGCTCGCGGGTGCCGTCCTCGTTCAGGACGACGGTGGCGTAGTGCCCGGTGCAGACCGCGTCGAAGCCGAGGGCGAGCGCCTTGTCGAGCAGCGCCGCGAACTTGATCTTCTCGTTGCAGCGCAGGCACGGGTTGGGGGTGCGGCCCGCCTCGTACTCCGCGACGAAGTCGTCGACGACGTCCTCGCGGAACCGCTCGGCGAGGTCCCACACGTAGAAGGGGATGCCGATGACGTCGGCCGCCCGACGCGCGTCGCGCGAGTCCTCGATCGTGCAGCAGCCGCGTGCTCCGGTACGGAAGGACTGCGGGTTCGCGGAGAGGGCCAGGTGCACGCCGGTGACGTCGTGACCGGCTTCGGCCGCGCGGGCGGCGGCGACGGCGGAGTCCACTCCGCCGGACATGGCGGCAAGTACCCGGAGGGGGCGGGCGTGGGGGCGCTGGGGCGGAGTCTGAGTCATAGCCCTACCAGGGTACGGGGCGCCGGGAACCGCGGTCGCGGTGATGAGCGTTCTCCGTGGCATGGGGAGCGAGTCGAAGGGCACGGGGACCGGGGCGGGCGGACGGCGGGTGGGCCGACGGGCCGTGCTGATCGGCGGCGCGGTCGCGGCGGTGGGCACGGTCGCGCTGGCCGGGGACGAACTGGGGCGCCTGTGGTGGCGCCTGCCGGGGATGGAGAAGAAGCGGGTCGAGGGGGAGCTGGACCACAAGGGCTCCGAGTGGACGCCGGCGGCGCGGGCGAACTGGCGTCGGGCCGACCGGCCCGACGACTACACGATCGACCGGGTCGTGATCCATGTCGTCCAGGGCAGTTACGCGAGCGCCCTGAAGGTCTTCAAGGACCCGGGGCACGGGGCCGCCGCGCACTACGTGGTCCGCAAGGACGGGCATGTGGCGCAGATGATCCGCGAGCTCGACGTGGCCTTCCACGCCGGGAACCGCGACATGAACGAGCGGAGCATCGGCATCGAGCACGAGGGCTTCGTCGACCGGCCGCAGGACTTCACGCCGGCGATGTACCGGGGCTCGGCCCGGCTCACGGCCGACATATGCGCCCGGTACGGGATGCCCGTGGACCGGGAGCACATCATCGGGCACGTCGAGGTCGAGGGCACCGACCACACCGATCCCGGTCCGCACTGGGACTGGGACCGGTATCTGGCGCTCGTACGGAGGGAGCGGACGGGGCTCGGCTGAGGCCGGGGAGCGCGGGGGCCGGCTCGGGCGGGTCAGCCGGGGCCGGGGAGCGCTCGGCTCGCTCGGCTCAGCTGAGGCCGGCGGTCCTCGCGCGCTCCACCGCCGGGCCGATCGCCTCCGCGACCGCCGTCACGTCCTCCTTCGTGGAGGTGTGGCCGAGCGAGAAGCGCAGGGTGCCCCGGGCCAGGTCCGGGTCCGTTCCGGTGGCGAGCAGGACGTGGCTGGGCTGGGCGATGCCGGCGGTGCACGCGGAGCCGGTGGAGCAGGCGATGCCGGCCGCGTCGAGCAGCAGGAGCAGGGAGTCGCCCTCGCAGCCGGGGAAGGTGAAGTGGGCGTTGGCGGGGAGCCGGTCGACGGGGTCGCCGCCGAGGATCGCGTCGGGCACGACCGTACGGACGGCGGCGACGAGTTCGTCGCGCAGGGCGCCGACCTCGCGGGCGAACTCCTCCTGCCGCTCGGCGGCGAGCCGGGCGGCGACGGCGAAGGCCGCGACGGCGGGCACGTCCAGGGTGCCCGAGCGGACGTGCCGCTCCTGGCCGCCGCCGTGCAGGACGGGCACGGGGGTGTGCTCGCGGCCCAGGAGCAGGGCGCCGATGCCGTACGGGCCGCCGATCTTGTGGCCGGAGACCGTCATCGCGGCGAGGCCGGAGGCCGCGAAGTCGACCGGGACCTGGCCCACGGCCTGGACGGCGTCCGCGTGCAGGGGGACGTCGAACTCGGCGGCGACGTCCGCGAGTTCGCGGACCGGCATGATCGTGCCGATCTCGTTGTTGGCCCACATGACGGTGGCCAGCGCGACGGACTCGGGGTCGCGGGCGATCGCCTCGCGCAGGGCGTCGGGGTGGACGCGGCCGTGGGCGTCGACCGGGAGGTACTCGACGGCGGCGCCCTCGTGGGCGGCCAGCCAGTCGACGGCGTCCAGGACGGCGTGGTGCTCGACCGGACTGGCCAGGACGCGGGTGCGGCGGGGGTCGGCGTCGCGCCGGGCCCAGTACAGGCCCTTCACGGCGAGGTTGTCCGCCTCCGTGCCGCCGGAGGTGAGGACGACCTCGCTCGGCCGCGCGCCGAGCGCGGCGGCGAGCGTCTCGCGCCCTTCCTCGACGGTCCGCCGGGCGCGCCGTCCGGCGGCGTGCAGGGAGGAGGCGTTGCCCGTGACGGCGAGGTGGGCGGTCATCGCCTCGATCGCCTCGGGGAGCATGGGCGTGGTCGCGGCGTGGTCGAGGTAAGCCATGGTGGGTCGATTCTACGAGCCCGTGCGTCGGCTCCTGGCGCGTGGCCCGTTTGCGCCGGGGCCTGGGGGCGGTTCTCAGCCGTGGAGCCTGCGGCCGGCTGCGCCCTCGCCCCTCGCTGCGGGCAGCCGTTCCGCGCCCCCACCGTCCGTTGCGGGCTGCGCCCTCCGGGGCGGTGCCCTCCCCGTTGTGGGCAATCGTTCCGCTGGGGCGAGGGGGGTCCCCCTGCTCGAGCGAAGCCGAGAGCTTGGGGGAGGGTGGGCACAACGGAACGGCACCCCTGGCCGCGCCCAGGCTCCCGCGCCCTGACCCGCACCCCATGTGCACCCCCGCTCGTGGTGCGGGTCCAGGCGCGGAACGCGGAGGCGCCGCGAAAGGGCGCCGTCCCGTGTGCCCACCCGTCCCGCCCAGCGGGACGATTGCCCACACGGCGGTGGGCCGGGGCACCACCCCAGCGGGCGCGCCCACACGGCGGTGGCCGGGGCGCCGGTCCCGCGGGCGCAGGGTGGGCCGGGCGCGCCCCCGGCGGGCGGCGGCCCGGGCCCGGGTTCAGTCGCGGGGTGCGCGGGCCAGTTGGCGGGACTGGGCCACCAGGCGGTCCGCGCTGTCCCAGACCTCGGCGTCCTCCTCCAGGAAGCCGCCGGCGAGGTTCCGGGTGGTGATCGAGATCCGCAGCGGCCCGGGGGCCGGGCGGCAGCGGACGTGGGTGGTGAGCTCCACGGTCGGCGTCCAGCCCTTGAGGCCCAGCTCGAAGGAGGTCGGCGGCAGCGCGTCGACCGCGAGGAGCAGGGACAGGGCGTCGGGCTCCCGGCCGTCGGCCAGGCCGAACCAGGCGCGCATCTCGCCCTTGCCCGACGGCGCGCCGACCGCCCAGCCCACGCACGCCGGGTCGAGGCGGAGGTCGAGGCGGTCGGCGATCGCGGAGGAGCCGGGGATCCTCGGGGCCGGGTTGTCGGCGGCGCTGAAGCAGTTCTCGATCGGGGCCATCGCCGGGGGCGTCGCCGTGGTGCGGACGTCGTCCGGGAGCGCGTCGAGGTCTCCGTACGAGGCGAGGACGCGGATGCGCTCCACCTCGGTGCCGTCCTCCGCGTACTGGAAGAGGGACGCCGTGCCCGTGGAGAGGGTCCGGCCCGTGCGGACGGTCTCCGTCCGGATCACCGCCGGGCCCGGCACGGACGGCGTCAGGTAGTGCGCCGAGATCGTGAACGGGTCCGGGTGCGGCAGGTGGTCTCCGAGGGCGCGGCCGAGCAGGGCGAGGAGGTAGCCGCCGTTGACGGCGTGGATGATCGTCCAGCCGGCGGAGAGGTCGGCGTCGTAGACGCCGGGTTCCCTGAGGGTGACGGCCGTGTCGCGGTCGAACTCGTACGTCCCGACGGCGGTCGGCTCGGTGCTCGTGCTCATGTTTCCGACGGTACCGCAGCTAGCTACTGAGCGGTAGCTTTTTGAACGTCCTCCTCGCGCGCGGAGGAGCGGCGGTTCCAGGCGCGGGGCGCGCGCCAGTGGTAGCGCATCGCGAAGAGGCGCAGCGCGAAGGCGGTGATCACGGCGGCACCGCTCGTGAACCCGTTGAGCACGTCGAAACGGATGCAGAGCACGACCATCGTCGCTCCCACGATCGCCGGGACGGCGTACAGGTCCCGGTCCCAGCGCAGCAGCGACGGCACCTCGTTCGCCAGCACGTCCCGCAGCACACCGCCGCCGACGGCGGTCGCGAGCCCCAGCGCGGCGGAGGAGGTCAGACCGAGGCCGTAGTCGTACGCCTTCGTCGTCCCCGTCACGCAGAACAGCCCCAGGCCCGCCGCGTCGAACACGTTGACGGCGGCCTGGGTGCGCTCGACCTCCGGGTGCAGGAAGAAGACGAGGACCGTGGCGACCAGCGGCATCAGGAAGTAGCCGAGGTCGGTGAAGGCGGCGGGAGGCACCGCGCCGATGACCAGGTCGCGGAAGAGACCGCCCCCGAGGGCGGTGACCTCGGCGAGGACGGCGATGCCGAAGACGTCGAAGTTCTTGCGGACGGCGAGGAGGGCGCCGGAGATGGCGAAGACGAAGATGCCGACGAGGTCGAGGGCGTGTTGGACGGAGGGGGTGAACAGATCATGGACGTGGAGCACGGGCCCATTGTCCCGGTTGTCCTGGTGGGGACGGAACGGAGGCCCATGACGAAGGCCCCTGCCGCCGTGTGGCGGCAGGGGCCTTCGTGTCCGGTCACCCGTGGCCGGTCACTCGCCGGAGGTGTTCTCCTCGGCGGCGGCCTCGGTCTCCGGCTCGGCGGTCTCCGTCGACTCGGCGGCCTTCGCCGGCTCCACGGTCTCCGTCGACTCCACGGTCTCCGTCGACTCCTCGGTCTCCGTTGGCTTCGGAACCTTCGCCGTCTCCGGGGCCTTCGTGATCGTGACCTCCACCGACGCGCGGGCCTCCGGGATCGTCACGCCCTCCGCGTTCTCCGGGTGGTGGCAGGCCACGCGCTGGCCCGGGCGGAGCTCCAGGAGCGGCGGCTCCTGGGTCTTGCAGAGCTCCGTCGCCTTCCAGCAGCGCGTGTGGAAGCGGCAGCCCGCCGGCGGGGCGATCGGGGACGGGACGTCGCCCTTGAGCAGGATGCGCTCGCTCTTGACGCCCCGGCGGCGCGGGTCCGGGATCGGGACCGCGGACATCAGGGCCCGGGTGTACGGGTGCATCGGGTTCTCGTACAGGGACTTGCGGTCCGCGAGCTCGACGATCTTGCCGAGGTACATCACCGCGATGCGGTCCGAGACGTGCCGGACGACCGAGAGGTCGTGCGCGATGAACACGTAGGTGAGGCCCAGCTCCTCCTGGAGGTCGTCCAGGAGGTTGACCACCTGTGCCTGGATGGAGACGTCCAGGGCCGACACGGGCTCGTCCGCGACCACCAGCTTCGGCTTCAGGGCCAGCGCGCGGGCGATGCCGATGCGCTGGCGCTGACCGCCGGAGAACTCGTGCGGGTAGCGGTTGTAGTGCTCCGGGTTCAGGCCGACCAGGCCGAGGAGGCGCTGGACCTCCTTCTTCACGCCGCCCTCGGGCTCGACGCCCTGGAGCTTGAAGGGGGCCGAGACGATCGAGCCGACCGTGTGGCGCGGGTTCAGCGAGCCGTACGGGTCCTGGAAGATCATCTGGACGTCCCGGCGCAGCGGGCGCATGCCCGACACGCCGAGGTGCGAGATGTCCGTGCCCTGGAACTCGATCTTCCCGCCGGTGGGTTCGAGCAGACGCGTGATCAGCCGGCCCATCGTGGACTTGCCGCAGCCGGACTCGCCGACGACGCCGAGGGTCTCACCGGGGTAGACCTCGAAGTCCAGCCCGTCGACCGCCTTGACCGCCCCGGTCTGGCGCTGGAGCAGGCCCTTCCGGATGGGGAAGTGCTTCTGCAGGCCGGTGACCTTGAGGAGGGGTTCCATAGTCTCGCTCACAGCTTCGGCGCAATCTCTTCGGTCCAGATGCGGGTGCGCTCCTCCTGCGGCATGTGGCAGGCGGAGTAGTGGCGCTCTCCGACGAGGGCCAGCTCCGGGCGCTGGGTGCGCGTGACGCCGCCCTTGGGGACGTCCGCGTACGGGCAGCGCGGGTTGAAGGCACAGCCGCTGGGGACGTTGATGAGGCTGGGCGGATTGCCCTTGACCGGGATGAGCCGGTCGGTCTGCTCGCGGTCGATGCGGGGCATCGAGCCGAGCAGGCCCCAGGTGTAGGGGTGCTGCGGCTCGTAGAAGACGGACTCGGCCGGTCCGCGCTCGACGCACCGCCCGCCGTACATGACGAGGATGTCGTCGGCGAGCTCGGCGACGACGCCGAGGTCGTGGGTGATGATGACGACCGCGGAGCCGAACTCCTTCTGCAGGTCCCGCATCAGGTCGAGGATCTGCGCCTGCACGGTCACGTCGAGGGCCGTGGTGGGCTCGTCGGCGATGAGGAGCTCGGGGTTGTTGACGAGCGCCATGGCGATCATCGCGCGCTGCCGCATGCCGCCGGAGAACTCGTGCGGGTAGTTGTCGAACCGCTTGGCGGGCTCGGGGATGCCGACCCGGTCGAGGAGTTCGACGGCCCGCTTCTTCGCCGTCTTCTTGTCCACGTTGTTGTGGACGCGGTACGCCTCCACGATCTGGTGGCCGACCGTGTAGTACGGGTGCATCGCGGACAGCGGGTCTTGGAAGATCATCGCCATCTCGCGTCCGCGCATCCTGCGGACCTCTTCCGGGTCTCCGGAGAGGAGTTCGCGCCCGTTCAGCCAGATCTCGCCGGAGATGCGGGCCTTCTGCCGGCCGTACTGACCGACGGTGTGCAGGCCCATGATGCCGAGCGAGGTCACCGACTTGCCGGAGCCGGACTCGCCCACGATGCCGAGGGTCTTGCCCTTCTCCAGCTGGAAGCTGAGGCCGTCGACCGACTTGACCAGACCGTCGTCGGTCGGGAAGTGGATCTTCAGGTCGCGTACGTCGAGGAAGGCCTCGGAGGGGGCGGACTTCCCGGTGTCGACGGGCTCGCCCACGGCCGCGCCCGTCTTCGTCAGCTTGTCCGTCATGCGAGCCTCACTCGGGGGTCGATCACCGCGTACAGAAGGTCCACCACGAGGTTGGCGATGACCACGGCGGCAGCCGTGATGAGCGTGACCGCCAGGATCAGCGGCAGGTCCCGCTCGCTGACGGCCCGGAAGGCCGCCTGGCCGAGGCCCGGCAGGCTGAACGCGGTCTCGGTCAGGATCGCGCCGCCGACGAGGGCGCCGAGGTCCATGCCGAAGATGGTCAGGATGGGGGTCATGGTGGAGCGCATGGCGTGCTTGCCGAGCACGACCGACTCCGGCAGGCCCTTGGCCCGCGCGGTGCGGATGTAGTCCTCGCCGAGGACCTCCAGCATGGTGGCGCGGGTGAGCCGCGCGTACATCGCCGCGTACAGGAAGGCGAGCGTGACCCAGGGAAGGAGCAGACCGCCGAACCAGCCGCCGAAGGACTCGGTGATCGGGGTGTACGAGGACTTGAGCCAGCCCAGCTGCGTGCGGAAGACGAGCATGGAGAGCATGGCGGTGAAGAAGATGGGGAGCGAGACGCCGGCCAGCGCGGTGATCATCGCCGCGCGGTCCACGATCGTGCCTCGCTTGAGCGCGGAGACCACACCCGTGGAGACGCCGAGCACCAGCCACAGCACGGCGGCGCCGAGGACCATGGAAAGGGTGACCGGGAAGGCGTCGACCAGCATGGTCCAGACGTCCTGCTCGGTGCGGAACGAGTAGCCGAAGCAGGGCGCGGCGCAGTGGATGGTGTCGCCGCCGCCGGTGTAGTCCCGGCCGACGAAGATGCCGGACACGAAGTGCCAGAACTGCACCAGGATCGGATCGCCCAGGCCCAGCTTCTGCCGGATGGCCTCGATGGAAGCCGGATCCGCCTGCTTGCCGACGAACATCGCGGCAGGATCACTGCCGGTCATCTTGGGGATGAGGAAGAAGATGCTGAGCGTCACGAGCGTGACGACGAGCAGCATCACGACGACTGAGAAGAGTCGCCGGACTATGTATGCAAGCATGCGGTCGGCCGGGCGGCGGCCGGGGATCCCGATCGGGTTCCCCGGCCGCCGCCGTCGGCCATCACCTGCCCTTCGGACCTGGCGGCGGGTGGTGCGCCGGTGAAGCGGGTCGGATTACTTGACGACGCCGAGCGACGCGTAGTCGTAGCGGCCGTTGTAGGCGTCCGCCGTGTAGACGTTGGTCAGCCGGGAGCTGCGCCAGATGATGTTCTTCTCGTGGGTGAAGGGCAGGTAGACCGCGGCCTCCGACACCTTCGTGTTGATCTGCTTGTAGAGCTCGCCGGCCTTGGCCGGGTCGGTCTCCTTCAGCGCCTGGTCGAACAGGCCGTTGATGGCCTTGTCGTTCAGCTCGGAGAAGTTGTTGTTGCCGCTCTGCAGGATGAAGCGGCCGTCGACCAGCGGCTGGAGGAAGCCCTGACCGGTCGGGAAGTCGGCGCCCCAGCCCATGATGATGATGCCGTAGCCCTTCTCCTTGACCACCTTCGGCGAACCGATGATGCCGGAGGTCTGGGCGCCGTCGAACTGGTCGATCTGGGCGTCGATGCCGACGGCCTTCAGCGACTGCTGGAGGGACTCGGCGGTCGCGATCTCGATCTTCTTGTTGTTGCGGACCGCGATCGTGGTCTTGAAGCCGTTCGGCTTACCGCACTTCTTCAGCGCCTCCTTGGCCTTGGCCAGGTCCGGGGCGCCGGAGAGCTTGCCGTACGGGTCGGCCTTCGGGTCGGCACCCTTGATCGCCGGCGGGAGCATGTTGGTGGCGATGTCGCCACCGGCCTGCGGGCCACCACGGGCGGTCTGGAGGGACTTCGAGTCGGCGGCGTAGATGATCGCCTTGCGGCACTCGACGTTGGAGATCACCGTCTGCGGGAAGACCGCGTAGCGGATGAAGCCCGTCTGCGGGTTGTCGACGTTGCCCTTGTGCTGCTGGAGCACCTTCTGGCGGGCGGCGGCGCCGACACCGGTCGCGTTGATGTCGAGGTCGTACTCGCCCTCGACCAGACGGTTGTCCATGTCGTCGGCGTTCGTGGTGAACGTGACGCTGATGCTGTCCGGGAGCGCCTTGCGGACGGTGTCGGTCTTCGCGTCCCACTTGTCGTTGCGGACGAGCTTGATCGACTTGTTCGGCGTGTACGACTGCCACTTGTACGGGCCGGAGGAGAAGGGCTTCAGGCCGTACTTGGCCTTGGTGTCCTTGTCCTGGCGGACCGGGGAGGCGGCCGGCATGGCCAGCATCTGCAGGAAGTCGCCGTTGGCGACCGGCAGCTTGAAGATGATGGTCTTGTCGTCCGGGGTCTCGATCGCCTTCAGGCCGAGCTTGTCCGCGGAGGTGTCCTTGTACGGACCCTTGTACTCGCCCTTGGGGTCGAGGACCTGCTGGAGGTAGATCGGGCCGCCGGAGATGACGTCCTGGGCCCAGATGCGCTCGATGCCGTACTTGATGTCCTTGGAGGTGATCGGCTTGCCGTCCTCCCAGGTGACCCCGTCCTTCAGGGTGAAGGTGTAGGTGAGGCCGTCGGCCGAGACCTTGCCGGCGTCGGTGGCGAGGTCGGGGACCAGCTCGGTGGAGGCGGCGCCCGGCTCGGCCTTGAAGGTGACGAGCTGGCGGGTGTAGTAGCGGGCGAAGTCCCACACGAAGCCGTAGTAGCCGCGCTGCGGGTCCCACGAGTCGGCCTCCTGCGAGCCGATGAACTTCAGCTCGCCGCCCTTCTTGTCGGACGCGTTGGCGACCTTGTTGACGGCGGCGTTGAAGCCGGCCGCGCCCGCGCTGCCCTTGCCGCCACCGTCGCCGTTGCCGCCGCCACAGGCGGTGGTGACGACCATCGTGGCCGCCGCAAGCAGCGCGCCCGCGGCGATTCTGCGCTGAGAGCTCTTCAGCATGGGTCCAGCAACCTCCGGGATAGTGGCGGCCGTTACGGCGGTCCGCCGATTGGGGTGGGCCTCCTGTCGCCAGCGGCAGGGGCGGGTCTTGCGTGTCGTCGGCGAACGGTCAGCGGGAGCCCTTCGGGTCGAGCGCGTCACGCACGCCGTCGCCGAAGAGGTTGAACGCCAGAACGGTGATGAAGATCGCGAGGCCGGGGATCACCATGAACAGCGGGTCCGACTCGTAGGTGGTGATGGCCGTCGACAGCATCTGGCCCCAGGAAGCGGTGGGAGGCTTCACACCCGCGCCGAGGAAGCTGAGCGCCGCTTCGGTGAGGATGTTGGTGGGGATCATGAGGGTCGCGTAGACCATGATCGGGGCGATCAGGTTGGGCAGCAGCTCGCGGCGCAGGATGTAGAAGCGGCCGGCGCCCAGGCTCTGGGCGGCCTCGACGTACTCGCGGTTGCGCAGCGAGAGGGTCTGGCCGCGGACGATGCGGCCGACGTACGGCCAGCCGAAGAAGCCGATCACCAGGATGAGGGCGGCGATGCGCACGCCCGATCCGTCCAGGCCGAGGAACTGGTTGGGCAGCACCGAGACCAGGGCGATCGTGAACAGCAGCTGCGGGAAGGCGAGCATGACGTCCATGACCCGGCTGAGGGCGGCGTCGATCCAGCCGCCGAAGTAGCCCGCGATGACGCCGAGGATCGTGCCGAGGAAGACCGCGAAGACCGCCGCCAGGAAGGCGACGAGCAGCGAGATCCGGGCACCGTAGACGATCCGGCTGAAGACGTCGCGGCCGTTGACGGGCTCGACGCCGAAGAGGAAGTCGCCGCTGACACCGCCCCAGGAGCCGATCGGCGTGCCGAACAGCGGGTCGATCTGGTCCTCGTGGAACTCGTCCGGCGGGTGGCCCAGGAGGCCCACGATGACCGGCGCGAAGATCGCGACGAGGATCAGGAAGACGACGACGAAGGCACCCGCGAGGGCCAGCTTGTCGCGCTTGAGGCGGGTCCAGGCGATCTTCCAGGGGGAACGCCCCTCGATCGCCTTGCCCGTGGCGCCGGGGTTGTCCGGAGTGCCGGGAGCGTCGGGCGCGCCGTCGACGGTGGCGGTCGCCTCGCCCGCACTCTTCTCGTGCAGTGGTGCCGTCATCGTGGTGAGGACCCCTCTCGGCCGCCGGTAGCCGGCCCTTGCCCGCCGCGGGTAGCGGCTCGGTGGAACAACCTGCTGGACACCGGCTCGAAAGGAACCGAACGCCCTGTGTTCCGGGGAGTCTTCAATGTGCTCGCGATCACCCGCCAGCCCTGACGGGGAATGTTTGCTCAAACGTGATGCGGTGCTGCGACTTCCGTTATCCGGACGTCCCGATCACGTGAGCGGACCAACCGGGTCCCTCTTGCCCGCAATCGGACATGTCGCGCAACTGGTGGCGCGAGCTGTCGAATTGGGGTGAACGAAGGCCTCCGGAGCGGACTCCGGAGGCCTTTGCCGACAAGTGGGACACGAGGGACGTCTCAGTATCCGGACGGCGTCGGCGGGGGGTACCCGTACCCCGGCACGGCGGCGGAGCCGCGCCCGGCGTGCGCCTCGCGGTCGTAGAAGGGGCGCGCGTTCGCCCGCAGCCACAGGGCCACCGGGTCGTACGCGTCGGAGAGCGCGACCGTCGAGACGGGCAGTCCGTCGGGGACGGTGCCGATCGACTGGCGCATCATCGAGCGGACCTCGTCGACGGCCGCCGATGACGTGTCGTACAGGTCGAGACCGATGACGAGGTACGGGGAGCCGAGCGCCGGCTGCACCCAGCCGCGGCGCAGCGCCCGGACGGCCGGGGTGCGGTGGGCGTTCTGCGTGAGCAGGGCGTAGAACTGCGGCATCTCCAGGGCGGGCTCGGTGACCCGCAGCGGCCCGGCGGGCATCCGGTCGAGACCGGTGGCGATCCGGCGCAGGTCGGCCCAGGGGATGCCGACGCCGCCGCCGGGGGCGTGCGGATTGAGCCAGACGCCCCAGCGGTCCGGGTAGAGGGCGCGGGCGATGTCCCGACCGGTGACGAGCTCGTGGGCGCGGTTCCAGCCGGAGGCGGCGAGCTCCTGGGCGGAGGTGACGCACGGCGCGTAGCCGTAGCCGTCGACCTCCATGTTCCCGTACTGGGCGTCGGGCGAGCCGGGGGCGCCCTGCCAGAGCAGCATCCACAGCTCGCCGTCGGCGAGGGCGTGCAGCAGCTGCTCGTACGCGTCGTAGCGTCCGGGTGCCACCTGGCGCAGCATGTGCTCGACCCGTCCTCCGGTCGCAGCGGTGCCTGACGCGCTCACCCTGGGTCCCGCCCCTCTTCCGTCCACCACGTACGTCTGTCCAGCGATCGAGTCAGTTCAGCTTAAACAGGGGGCCGCTCAGGCGCCGCCACGCTGGTAGAAGGGGCGCACCCGCTCCAGCATCCAGTCGCCGACCGGGTCCTGCGCCATGTCGAGCAGGATGAGGTTGACCGGCCAGGCGACCTCGACCCGGCCGAGGGCGCGGCCGAGGGCGTCCAGGGGGGCGTTCCGGTCGACGCCGTCCCAGCCGCCCAGCTGGACGCCGACGAAGAGGGCGGGTTCGGTGCCCTCGACGCTGGCGAGGGCGCGGCGGGCGGTGGCGACGACGCCGGTGGCCTCGAACTCGGCGGAGGCGGCGGCGAGGAAGTCGACCGGGTCGTCCTGCCAGTCGGGCTCGAAGAGCCGGACGCGGCCGCCGGTGGCGGGCCCGTCGAGCGGGGTGCGGCCGACGCGGCAGAGCTCGGCGACGGCGGGCGGGGGCAGCGGGACGCCGACGGTGCCGCCGGGGTTCACCGCGATGCCGAGCTGCGGGGGCAGGCCGCGGGCGAAGTCACGGGCGGGGGCGACGGTGAAGGACACGTGGTCGCCGACGCAGGCGCGGAACTGCTGCTCGGAGCTGAAGACGGGCACGTAGGCCGCGCCGTCGAGCTCCATGGTGGCGAGGTCGAGGCCCTGGCTGTCGGGGCCTCCGCCGTTGGGCAGGGGCACCCACACCGGACTGCGGCCCAGCACCTCGACGAGGCGGGCTCCCGCCTCGGGATTGCCCAGTGAGGCGGCAAGGACCTCTTCGAGCTCGTTGCCCGGCCACGTCACGTCCACGGTCGCGTTTCCCCTTCTCGCGCGGCCTTCCGCACCGGCCGCCCGGCAGCACCCTAACGCCGCCCCGGCGCCGCCGTGGCCAGAAGGGAAGGGTAGGGGCGTCCCGGGACGGCCGGGACAGGCCCTAGGCGGCCTGCCGGAAGCCGATGCTGCGCAGGGAGTCCGCGGCGGCCCGGTCGAGGAGGGTCACCGAGGCGCAGCCGTGCGGGAGGGTGCCCGACTCGGCGGCCCGCAGGAGCCGGCCGACGGCCCGCCGGTGGCGCCCGAAGGCGTACGCGGAGACGCCGCGGCCCCGGGCGTGCTGGCCGGCCCTGGCGGTGTCCGGGGTGACGTCGAGGAGGAGCAGGTGCAGGGCGCGGCCGCGCCGTCTCGCCTCGCGGGCGAGCCAGGCCCGCACCCAGGACTGGGTGCCGCAGTCGTGGACGATCACGCTCGCGCCGGAACGCAGGACGCGGCGCAGCGCGGCGTAGTGCGCGATCCGGACCAGGGGGCGGTAGACGGCGTAGGGCAGGAGGCGGGGCATGCGGGCCTCCCAGCGCTCGCGGACGTCCTGGGAGTCGATGGCGCCGCCCCGGGCGGCGCGCTTCATCAGGGTGGACTTGCCGCTGCCGGGCAGCCCGGAGACGACGACGAGGTCGCCGGCGGCGAAGGCGAGGGAGCGGGGGCCGCGGCCCCCGCGCTCGCGCAGGTCCCGCAGGAGGCGTCCGCGGCTCCGGGCGCGGGCCCGCTGGGACGGTATGCCGGTGCTCGCCGCGTACGCGCCGGTGTGCTGGATCCTCATCGTTCTCCCCCTGTCGGGTCTCAGGAGACCTGAGGAGACCCTTGCCCATGAAGTGTAAAGAAATGGTAATGGGGCGCAAGCGATTTGCCCCGCCGACACCGCGTGCGATGATGTGCGCGCCAGGCGCGCACAGTCGCCGCACAACCGCATACCGGCCGCTCGAATCCGCGCGGGAGAGTTCCGGACCGCCGAGCGCGTCCGGGCGCCGAAGGAGCAAGACCCTCCCTTGAATCTCTCAGGCCCCGTACCGCGTGGATGAGGCAGATCTGAAAAGCGGGACGCCTCGCCGTGTCCCCACCCAAGGTGCAAGCCGATCTCTCGGTGACGAGATGCTCTCGGTGAACCTCTCAGGTTCCATGACAGATGGGGAGGACGTCCTCGCCCGTCATGTGTTTTCGTCACCGATCACGCCCTTGGGACCCGGGAGCCACCCCATGAGCACTGCCCCCCGTCTGACCGCCCTCGATGCCCTGCATCGTTCGCTGGGCGCGACCATGACCGACTTCGCCGGCTGGGACATGCCGCTGCGGTACGGCAGCGAGCGCGACGAGCACAACGCCGTCCGCACCAAGGCCGGCCTCTTCGACCTCTCCCACATGGGCGAGATCACCGTCACCGGCCCGCAGGCCGTGGAGCTGCTGGACTTCGCGCTGGTCGGCAACATCTCCACCGTGGGCAACGGCCGCGCCCGCTACACGATGATCTGCCAGGAGGACGGCGGCATCCTCGACGACCTGATCGTCTACCGCCTCGGCGAGACGGAGTACATGGTCGTCGCGAACGCCTCCAACGCCCAGGTCGTGCTGGACGCGCTCGTCGCCCGCTCGGAGGGCTTCGACGCCGAGGTCCGCGACGACCGTGACGCGTACGCCCTGATCGCGGTCCAGGGCCCGGAGTCCCCCGGCATCCTGAAGTCGCTCACCGACGCCGACCTGGACGGCCTGAAGTACTACGCCGGCCTGCCCGGCACCGTCGCGGGCGTGCCCGCCCTGATCGCCCGCACCGGCTACACCGGCGAGGACGGCTTCGAGCTGTTCCTGAAGCCCGACCACGCCGAGGGCGTCTGGAAGGCGCTGACCGAGGCGGGCGAGGGCGTCGGCCTGATCCCCTGCGGCCTGTCCTGCCGCGACACGCTCCGCCTGGAGGCGGGCATGCCGCTGTACGGCCACGAGCTGACCACCGCCCTCACCCCCTTCGACGCGGGCCTGGGCCGGGTCGTGAAGTTCGAGAAGACGACCAACGAGGGCCGTTTCGTCGGCCGCGAGGCGCTGGAGAAGGCCGCCGAGCGCGCCGAGTCCGCCCCGCCGCGCAAGCTGGTCGGTCTGATCGCCGAGGGCCGCCGCGTCCCGCGCGCGGGCTTCCAGGTCGTCAAGGACGGCGAGGTCGTCGGCGAGGTCACCTCCGGCGCCCCGTCCCCGACCCTCGGAAAGCCGATCGCGATGGCGTACGTGGACGCGGCGCACGCCGAGCCCGGCACCCAGGGTGTAGGTGTGGACATCCGCGGCACCCACGAGCCGTACGAGGTCGTGGCGCTGCCCTTCTACAAGCGCCAGAAGTGACGCGTTCGTCTCGTTCCTCGTCTCACCCCGTAAGACCCACGTTCATCAGCACTCCCCCGATCCAGGAGAATCAGGTCATGAGCAACCCCCAGCAGCTGCGCTACACCAAGGAGCACGAGTGGCTGTCGGCCGCCGAGGACGGCGTCGCGACGGTCGGCATCACGGAGTTCGCGGCCAACGCGCTCGGTGACGTCGTCTACGCCCAGCTCCCCGCCGTCGGCGACACCGTCACCGCGGGCGAGACCTGCGGCGAGCTGGAGTCGACGAAGTCGGTCAGCGACCTCTACTCCCCCGTCACGGGCGAGGTCGTCGAGGCCAACCAGGACGTGGTGGACGACCCGTCCCTGGTGAACACGGCTCCGTTCGAGGGTGGCTGGCTGTTCAAGGTGCGCGTCACGGGTGAGCCGGACGAGCTGCTCTCCGCCGACGAGTACACCGCGTTCGCCGGGAACTGAGACCGGGCCCGAGACCCCTAGGGATCGATTCATGTCGCTTCTGAACACTCCCCTCCACGAGCTGGACCCCGACGTCGCCGCCGCCGTCGACGCCGAGCTCCGCCGTCAGCAGTCCACCCTCGAGATGATCGCCTCGGAGAACTTCGCTCCGGTCGCGGTCATGGAGGCCCAGGGCTCCGTCCTCACCAACAAGTACGCCGAGGGCTACCCGGGCCGCCGCTACTACGGCGGCTGCGAGCACGTCGACGTGGCCGAGCAGATCGCGATCGACCGGATCAAGGACCTGTTCGGCGCCGAGTACGCCAACGTCCAGCCGCACTCCGGCGCCTCCGCGAACCAGGCCGCCCTCTTCGCGATCGCCCAGCCCGGCGACACGATCCTGGGTCTGGACCTGGCGCACGGCGGCCACCTCACCCACGGCATGCGCCTGAACTTCTCCGGCAAGCAGTTCAACGTGGTCGCGTACCACGTGGACGAGGCCGGTCTGGTCGACATGGCCGAGGTCGAGCGCCTCGCCAAGGAGCACCGCCCCAAGGTGATCATCGCCGGCTGGTCGGCGTACCCGCGCCAGCTGGACTTCGCCGAGTTCCGCCGGATCGCCGACGAGGTCGAGGCCTACCTGTGGGTCGACATGGCCCACTTCGCGGGCCTCGTGGCCGCGGGCCTGCACCCGAACCCGGTCGAGTACGCGGACGTGGTGACCTCCACCACGCACAAGACGCTCGGCGGCCCGCGCGGCGGCATCATCCTGGCGAAGAAGGAGTTCGCGAAGAAGCTGAACTCCTCGGTCTTCCCCGGCTTCCAGGGCGGCCCGCTGGAGCACGTGATCGCGGCCAAGGCCGTCTCCTTCAAGGTCGCGGCCTCGGAGGAGTTCAAGGAGCGCCAGCAGCGCACCCTGGACGGCGCCCGCGCGCTGGCCGAGCGCCTGGTCCAGGACGACGTCGCCGCCCACGGCGTCTCCGTCCTGTCCGGCGGCACGGACGTGCACCTGGTCCTGGTGGACCTGCGCGACTCCGAGCTCGACGGCCAGCAGGCCGAGGACCGCCTCCACGAGGTCGGCATCACGGTCAACCGGAACGCCGTTCCGAACGACCCGCGCCCGCCGATGGTCACCTCGGGTCTGCGCATCGGCACGCCGGCGCTGGCGACCCGCGGCTTCCAGGCCGAGGACTTCGCCGAGGTCGCCGACGTCATCGCCGAGACCCTGAAGCCGGGCTTCGACGCCGACAAGGCCGCCGCCCTCAAGGCCCGGGTGACCGCCCTCGCGGACAAGCACCCGCTGTACCCCGGCCTGAAGTAATTTCGTACGCTTTAGTTCCGGTTTCATTCGTACGAAAGCTCCGGGGCACCGCGCACACTGGACAGTGGGCGCGGTGCCCCGCCCCGTGCTCAGCCTTTCTGCTCCACCCCGGCAGACAACGGCGTCTAGCCCCCACAAGGAGTCCTCCCGTGGCCATCTCGGTCTTCGACCTGTTCTCGATCGGCATCGGCCCGTCGAGCTCCCACACGGTGGGCCCCATGAGGGCTGCCCGGATGTTCGCCCGCCGGCTGAAGAACGAGGGCCTGCTCGCCCACACGGCCTCGATACGCGCGGAGCTGTACGGCTCGCTCGGCGCGACCGGCCACGGCCACGGCACCCCGAAGGCGGTCCTCCTCGGCCTGGAGGGCAACTCGCCGCGCACGGTCGACGTGGAGAGCGCCGACGACGAGTTCGAGCGGATCAAGGCGAGCGGCCGGATCAACCTGCTCGGCGCGCACGAGATCCCGTTCTCGTTCGACGACGACCTGATCCTGCACCGCCGCAAGGCGCTCCCCTACCACGCCAACGGCATGACGGTCTTCGCGTACGACGCCGAGGGCGGGCTCGTCCTGGAGAAGACCTACTACTCGGTCGGCGGCGGCTTCGTCGTCGACGAGGACGCGGTGGCCGGCGAGAATCCGATCATCCCGGACGACACCGTCCTGAAGTACCCCTTCCGCACCGGCGACGAGCTGCTCCGCCTCACCAAGGAGACCGGCCTGTCGATCTCCTCCCTGATGCTGGAGAACGAGAAGGCCTGGCGCACCGAGGAGGAGATCCGCGCCGGTCTCCTGGAGATCTGGCGGGTCATGCAGGCCTGCGTCTCGCGCGGCATGTCCCGCGAGGGCATCCTGCCCGGCGGGCTGAAGGTCCGCCGCCGCGCCGCGACCTCCGCCCGCAAGCTGCGCTCCGAGGGCGACCCGACGGCGCACGCGATGGAGTGGATCACCCTCTACGCGATGGCCGTGAACGAGGAGAACGCGGCGGGCGGGCGGGTGGTCACCGCCCCGACGAACGGCGCGGCCGGCATCATCCCGGCGGTGCTGCACTACTACATGAACTTCGTTCCCGGCGCCGACGAGGACGGCATCGTCCGCTTCCTCCTCGCGGCCGGCGCGGTCGGCATGCTCTTCAAGGAGAACGCCTCGATCTCCGGCGCCGAGGTCGGCTGCCAGGGCGAGGTCGGCTCGGCCTGCTCGATGGCGGCCGGCGCGCTCGCCGAGGTCCTCGGCGGCTCCCCGGAGCAGGTGGAGAACGCGGCCGAGATCGGCATGGAGCACAACCTGGGCCTGACCTGCGACCCGGTCGGCGGCCTGGTCCAGATCCCCTGCATCGAGCGGAACGGCATGGCGGCGGTCAAGGCCGTCACGGCGGCGAAGATGTCGATGCGCGGCGACGGCAGCCACCTGGTCTCCCTCGACAAGGTCATCAAGACCATGAAGGAGACGGGCGCGGACATGAGCGTCAAGTACAAGGAGACCGCGCGCGGCGGTCTCGCGGTGAACATCATCGAGTGCTGAATCGTTCACGCGGAACGGCGGAACGGCCGCCCCGGGGAGCCCCCGGGGCGGCCGTTCCCCGTCAGGCCCTGACCCAGAGGACGATCACGTCCGGGCGGGAGGAGCCGAGGGGCTCGCAGAAGAAGATCGGGCCCCAGATCTGGTAGCCGGCCCGCCCCGCGGCCTGGCAGTCGGCGTACGAGGCGTGGTGGCTGCGCGGGTACCAGCCGGGGCCGGGGGCGGCCTGGGCGGCTCCGGCGGTGCCGAGCGCGAGCGCCCCGGCGGTGACGGCGGTGGCGAGTGCGGCTGCTGTGCGGCGGGCCGTGGGCAACATGGCATGTCCTCCTGGAAACGCCGGGGCGTCCCGGCGGAGTGCGTGACGATGCGATGTGGTGCGTTGCGGTACGTCCGGCTGCGCAGCCGGGGACGAACGTACCGTCACGGAAAGGGCCGCACAATAGGTCTAGGCCAATGCGCCGGGTCTGGGGCGCCCCCGCGCGGACAGGCGTCCCGCAGGGCGGAACGCCTGCCCGCGACGGGCGGGGTCAGGCTCAGGCCTTGTTCAGGTGGCCCCAGAACTCGTCCCAGGACAGCACGCCGTCCCCGTTGTCGTCGCGCTGCTTGATCAGCGCCTCGGCGACCGACTCGGTGACATGGAAGTCGCCCAGCTGCGCCATGACGTGCTTGTACTCCGCGGCGGTGATGAAGCCGTCGCCGTCCACGTCGAACTTGTTGAATGCCGTACGTGCCGAGTCGATGTCCGCCACTGCGTCCGCCCCTTCTTGGTGCTTGTCTGACGGGGGTCAGATTAGCTGGCCGCGCGCTGTCGGATGATGGGGGCATGAGCGACGAGGTGGCCCGGGTCCTGGCGGCGGCGGCACGCGGGGCGTTCCCGCCCCCGGACGGTTCGACGACGGTGGTGCCGCAGCCGGGCCCCCGGGACGCGGGGGTGCTGGCCTTCACCGCCCATTCGGTGGTCTTCACGGACGCCGACCCGGAGTGGGTGCGGGCCGCGCTGGCGGCCACGTCGAGCGACCCGCTCGCGGCGAGCATGAACCCGGGCTTCCTGCTCGCCCTGATGGCCCGCACCGGCCGGCACATGAACACCATCGACCTGCTCACGGTGGCGGACGCCCTGCCGGGTCCTCCCCCGCTGGAGCTCCGCGAGATCGACGACCCGGGGCATCCCCGGGTGGCGCGGGCGCTGAAGTTCCGCGACGACGTCCGGGTGTGGGCGGCCGACGGCGGGGTGCTGGTCCTGGGCCGGGGCGTCGCGGGCCGCTGGGAGGCGGCGATCGAGGTGGACGAGGAGGTGCGCCACCGGGGCCTGGGGCGGGCCCTGGCGACGGCTGCCCGCCACCTCACGCCGGGCGAGGTGGTGTGGGCCCAGCAGGCCCCGGGCAACGCCCGCAGCGTCCGCGTCTTCCAGGCGGCGGGCTACCGCCCGGTGGCCTCGGAGGCGCTCCTGGTCGCCGGCTGAGCGACTACCGGAAGATGCCGGTGTGACCGAGGGAGTAGCGGCCCGGCTGGGGGTAGACGGCGAGGCCGTGGGGGCCGCTGCCGACGGGGATGCGGGCGAGCTGCTCGCCGGTGGTGGTGTCGATCGCGTACACCTCGGAGTCGTAGCGTCCGGAGAGCCACAGGACCTTTCCGTCGGCGGAGACGCCGCCCATGTCGGGGGAGCCGCCGTTCGGGAGCTTCCACTTCTTGGTGAGCTTGTCCTGCCGGAAGTCGAAGACGGAGACGGTGCCCTCGCCGCGGTTGGAGACGTACATCTCGCGCGAGTCGCGGCTGATGTAGAGGCCGTGGCAGCCCTTGCCGGTGGGGAGCAGGGTGGGGGTGGTGAACTTCTCGCCGTCCAGGACCCACATGCCGTGGGCCATCATGTCGGCGACGTAGAAGGTCTTGCCGTCCGGGGAGATCTTCACGTCCTGCGGCATGGCGCCCTGGAGGGGCAGCTTCTGCTGGCCGACCACCTCCATCTTCTCGGTGTCGACCTTGAGGAGTTCGCCGGAGAACTCGCAGGAGACGATGAAGTACCGCCCGTCGGCGGAGAAGTCGGCGTGGTTGACGCCGTAGCAGGTGACGGGGACGGACTTCTTCCGTTCCATGGTGTGCGGGTCGCGGAAGACGAGTTCGCGGTCGAGCGAGGCCATGACGACGGCGTACTTGCCGTTGGGCGTGAAGTAGAGGTTGTACGGGTCGTGGACCTCGACGGGCTTGCCGGCGACGCCGGTGGCCGGGTCGATGGGGGTGAGGGTGTGGCCCCGGTCGTTGTTGACCCAGAGGGTCTTCATGTCCCAGGAGGGGACGACGTGCTGGGGCTGGAGGCCGACCGGGATGGTCTCGACGACCTGGTAGGTCGTGGGGTCGATGACGGAGACGGTGTTGGAGTTGGTGTTGGGGACGTAGACCCGGGAGGGGAAGTCCTTCACCACCGGGGAGAGCCGGTTCGGCCGGTCGGCGGCGTAGACGTCGTGCGGGTCGAGCAGGGGCGGCATGCCGGGGAGTCCGGCGGGGACGGTGGCCTTCTCGGGTACGGCGGGGGCGGCCTTCTTCACGGGGGCGGCGCCCTCGGAGTGGTTCCCGGTGCCGCAGCCCGCGAGGGCGACGAGGAGGGCGGCGGCGAGGAGGGTCCTGGATCTCTTCTTGAGGTTTGCCATCAGCTCAGCAGCTCCGTGGTGGTGACCGCGCTCAGGCCGCGGCGGTCGAGATCGGCGAGGAGGAGGGGCAGCGCGGCGGCGGTGTCCGGGTAGCCGAAGTGCAGGCTGACGACGGATCCGGCGCGGACCGGCCCGGTGACGTTGCGGACGACGGCCGCGGCGCCGGGCGAGGTGAAGTCGAGGGAGTCGACGTCGTACGAGAGGACGTGCGGGTATCCGGCGCGGCGGGCGGCGCGCAGGACGGCGGGGGCGGCGTTCCGGGTGCGGGAGGGGCGGAACCAGGTGCCGGCGGAGCCGGTGAGCCGGCGCAGCCGGGCGGCGCAGGCCTCGATCTCGGCGAGGGCGCGGGCCTCGGTCATGGCGTTGACGTCGATGTGGTGCTGGGTGTGGTTGCCGAGGTCGTGGCCGCCGTCGAGGACGCGGCGGGCCATGTCGGGGTGCTGGTCGAGCCAGCTGCCGACGGCGAGGACGGTGACGCGGGCGCCGGCCTCCTCCGCCTGGGCGAGGAGGCGCCGGGCGAGGGCGGGGTCGCCCTGGCCGTGGAAGGTGAGGGCGACCCGGGGCCGGTCGCGGGGGCCGTGGGCGATCTCGTCCGGCTGTCCGGGGAAGCGGCGGGCGGCCGGGGCGGCGACGGGCGCGGCGACGGGGCGGTGCCCGGCGGGGGGACGCCCGGTGGCGGGGCGGTGCCCGGCGGCGGGGGCGGGGCGGGGTTCCGTGCCGCAGGCGGTGGAGAGGGCTCCCGCGAGGGCGGCGGCCGCGCCCGCGCGGAGGGCTCCTCGGCGGTCGGTCGGCTTCACGCGACCATTCAAGAGGGATGACGCCCGATGGGGGCCGATTACGCCAATTCAGGACGTTTGCTCCTCCATGCCGGACGTCCAGCATGCGGACGAGCCCAGGAAACACCCGGCGAACCGCATAGCCATTCACTGTTTACAAGGTGAGTGCTACACGTCACCAACGATTCATAATTGAACTGTCCGCTTTTGCCCCAGCTTGACCCACTAGGGACTTTTGGCGACAAGGCCCCCCGTCTGCCATAGTCGGAGACACGACCCCCATTGACCCGGGCCAGGTCGACATAGCGGCCGTGGATACACCCCCCCCCGTCCACGGCCCACCACACGAAAGCCCCCACACGCCTCACCACGGCGCACGGGGGCTTCCGTGCGTCCGGGGCGCGTCAGCGGTCCGAGACCCGCATCTCGAACCAGGTCGTCTTGCCGCGCGGCGCCAGGTCCACGCCCCAGCGGTCGGCCAGCTTGTCGACGAGGAAGATCCCGCGGCCGCTGATGTCGAGCTCGTGCACCGGCATCAGACAGGGCAGCCCCCGCGAGGGGTCGCGCACCTCGATCCGGATCCAGCCGCGGCGCCGCTGTAACCGCAGCGCGAAGACGCGGGCGCCGGTGTGCCGGACGGCGTTCCCGACGAGCTCCGAGACGAGCAGCACCGCGTGCTCGGCGAGCTGCGGGCCGAGCGCCCACTGCCGCAGCAGGACGTGCTGGGTGAGCCTGCGGGCCACCCACGCGGACTCGGGACGGGACGGCAGCCGGACGTCCTCCTCGGCCGGGTTGCCGTACAACTCCACTGCTTCGGCGGCCTGTTCGTCGTCCGCGGCCGGTGACCACCGCGGTGCGGCGGCGCTCACGCGCTGCCCCGGTTGTTCCCTACCCTCCAGGCCCGCCATGCCCCCATCATGGCCGCCCGGAGCCGTCCGCGGGGGCCGTTCCGGTGGAATCGGCCCCCACCCGTGAAGGAACGTCAGGCGAACTTCGCCTTGCCCGGGCCCTCCTCGACGAAGCTGCGCATCCCGGTCTCGCGGTCCTCGGTCGCGAACAGGGCGGAGAACCAGGTGCGCTCGATGGCGAGACCGGTGTCGATGTCGGCCTCCAGGCCCTGGTCGATCGCCTCCTTCGCGGCCCGCAGGGCGACGGACGGGCCCTGTGCCAGCCTGGCGGCCCAGGCGTGCGCCTGCTCGTACACCTCGGCGGCCGGGACGACCCGGTCGACCAGGCCGAGGGTCAGGGCCTCGTCGGCCTTCACCATCCGGCCGGTGAAGATGAGGTCCTTGGCCTTGGAGGGGCCGACGAGCCGGGACAGGCGCTGGGTGCCGCCCGCGCCGGGGATCAGGCCGAGGAGGATCTCCGGCTGGCCCAGCTTGGCGTTGTCGGCGGCGATCCGGTAGTCGGCGCAGAGCGCGAGCTCGCAGCCGCCGCCGAGCGCGTAGCCGGTGATCGCGGCGACGACCGGCTTCGGGATGCGGGCGACCGCGGTGAAGGAGTCCTGAAGGGCGCGCGAGCGCTTGACCATGGCCACGTGGTCCATGACCTGCATCTCCTTGATGTCCGCGCCGGCCGCAAACACCTTCTCGCCGCCGTAGAGCACCACGGCCCGCACGTCGTCGCGGTCGGTCGCCTCCTGGGCCAGCTCGCGCAGCCGGTCCTGGGTGGCGATGTCCAGGGCGTTCATCGGGGGGCGGTCGAGGCGGATCGTGCCGACGCCGTCGGCGACTTCGAGGTTCACAGTCATGGGGAAAGGTTAGTGGCCGTTAACGAGAAGGGGCCCGGTGCTGTTGCTCACAGCGCCGGGCCCGCTCACGGGAGATCCGCGGGAGATCTAGGCGATCCAGTCCGACCAGTTCATGTTCCAGCCGTTGAGGCCGTTCTCCGGGGTGATCTGCTTGTCCTTGGAGTTCTTCACGATCACGACGTCGCCGATGATCGAGCGGTCGTAGAACCAGGCGGCCGGCGTCGAGCTGTCGCCCGCGCCCCGCGCGTCCTCCAGGCCGACGCAGCCGTGGCTGACGTTGCTGGAGCCGAAGGTGGAGGACGGCGCCCAGTAGTTGCCGTGGACGAAGGTGCCCGAGTTGGACAGGCGCATCGCGTGCGGCACGTCCTTGATGTCGTACTCGCCGCCGAAGCCGACCGTGGCCCCGTTCATGCGGGTCACCTTGTACTTCTCGCTGATGACCATCTGACCGTTGTACGTGGTCGTGGACGGCGCGCCCGCGGTGATCGGCAGCGTCTTGATGATCGCGCCGTCCCGCTCGACCTTCATCGTCTTGGCGCTCGCGTCGACGGTGGAGACCTGACGGCGGCCGATGGTGAAGGAGATCGACTTCTTCTGCTTGCCGTAGACGCCGGGACGGCCCTCGACGCCGTCCAGGTTCAGCTCGACCGTCACCTTGGTGCCGGCGGCCCAGTAGTCCTTCGGGCGGAAGTCGAGGCGGTCGTTGCCGAACCAGTGGCCCTCGATCTGCACGGCCGGGACGGCCGTCACCTTGATGGCCTTCTCGACGGCCTCGGGGTCGGTGATGCCCCGGCTGAAGTTGATGGAGACCGGCATGCCCACGCCGACGGTCGAACCGTCCTCGGGCGTGTACTGGCCGATGAAGGTGTTCTTCGGGACCAGCGTGGTGAAGGTGGTGTCCTTCGCCGACTCACGGCCCTCGGAGTCCTTCGCGATCGCGTGGACCTTGTACTGGGTGGCCGCGGCCAGGTGCGCGGTCGGCGACCAGCTGGCGCCGTCCGCGGCGATCTCGCCCTGGACCTTGTCGCCCTTGGAGTCGGCGACCTCGACCGTGGTCAGCTTGCCCTGCGCCGCGGTGATCTTGAGGGCTCCGCTGGTGGCGACCGAGTCGGCGCCGTCCTTCGGAAGGATCGTCACGACCGCCTGGGAGGCCGCGTTCTCCTGCTTGCCGCCGCCCTGGGCCGCCGGGCCCTGTCCCCCCGCACCGCCGCCGGTGGCGGTCTCGCCGCCGCCGCACGCGGTCAGGACCAGGAGCATCGCCCCCGCCGCCAGGGCCTGCAGCCTGACGCCCCCGCGCCGGCCGCGCCGCCCCGCCGCCCCTACCGATGCCCCCGATATCGGCTGCCCGTTCACTGTGGTCTTCTCCCCTCGCACGGCCCGGCAACGCCGCGGCCCCACCCCCGTGCGCATCCACTCGCGCACACAGCGCTAGATAATCACACCGCAGGACACGAAAGTTCCTCGTGATTGTCACCGTTCGGCACCAGTCGGCGTGATACGGGAGACCGCCCGGGCTCACCGCAGCGCGGAGCCCGCCCTCCACCGGTCCCAGTCCAGGTTCCAGCCGCCGAGACCGTTGTCGGGGGCGACCTCCTTGTCCTGCGAGTTGACCACCTCCACCACGTCGCCGATCAGCGTCCGGTCGAAGAACCAGCCCGCGGGCGAGTCCGTGCTGCCGCCCTTCTCGTCCCGGAGGCCCACACAGCCGTGACTGACGTTCGCCGAGCCGAAGGTGGAGGCATCGGCCCAGTAGTTGCCGTGCAGGAAGGTCCCCGAATCGGTCAGACGGATCGCGTGCGGCACGTCCTTGATGTCGTACTCGCCGCCGAAGCCGACCGTGGCCCCGTTCATGCGGGTCACGTCGTACAGCTCGGTCGCGACCATCTTCCCGTTGTACGTGGTCGTCTTCGGCGCGCCCGCGGTGATCGGCACCGTGGCGAGGAGCTCGCCGTCCCTGCGGACCTCCATCGTGTGCGCGGCGGCGTCGACCAGGGAGACCTGGGAGCGGCCGACGGTGAAGCCGACCTTCTTGCGCTGGATGCCGTACACCCCGGGCGCCCCCTCGACGTCCCGCAGCGCGAGCTCGACGGTCACCTTCGTGCCGGGCCGCCAGTACGCGGCGGGCCGGAAGTCGAGCCGCTCCTTGCCGAACCAGTGGCCGACGACCTCCACCGGCGGCTCCGAGGTGACGCGGATGGCCCGCTCGACCTCGGCCCGGTTCTCGATCGGCCGGTTGAAGCCGAAGGAGACGATCATGCCGGTGCCGACCGTGGAACGGTTCTCCGGCTTGAAGTACCCGATGAACCGGGAGCCGGGGACGACGGTGGTGAAGGTGGTGTGCCGGGCCGAGCGGCGCCCGTGCCCGTCGAGCGCGACCGCGTCCACGCTGTACTTGGCGGCCAGCGCGAGCCGGGTGCCCGGCCGGGGCCGCCAGCGCAGCCCGTCCGCCGAGACCTCCCCGGGGACCTCGGTCCGCAGGCCGTCCTCGACCTGCACGACCGTCACCCGCTCCAGCCGTCCGCTGTCCACCCTCACCTCGACGGGCCCGCCGGCCGGCACCGCCCGGCTGCCGTCCTCCGGACTCACCCGGATGACGTCGCCCGGGGCCCGCGCCTTGCCCGGCAGGCTGACGCCGACGCCCCCCTCGCCGTCCGCCCCGGTGCAGCCCGCGAGGCCCGTCGCAAGCCCCGCCACCAGTCCCGTCACCACGAGGGCCCGCCTCGCCCGCTCCCATACAAGTGTCACGCTCGGCCCAACGACGGCCACCCTCCAGGGGAAACGTGCGTGCGGGGCATGTTGGGAGCACGGCCGTGCGGGCAGAACAGGGGGAGAACCACGCGGGGGAACGACGGCCGGGACGTCGCCGCTCCCCCGGGTGCGGGCCCGACGAGCCGCGGGAGGCCGGGACGGTGGCGAGTGCAGCCGAGCAGGAGGCGGTGTCCGAGCATGCCCTGGAGCGGGCCGTGCCGCCGGTGTGGCCGGGGGCACCGACCCCCTTGGGGGCCCGCTGCCGGGTCGGCCCCGGCGGGGTGACGGGCACCAACTTCGCCCTGTGGGCGGGCGGGGCGGAGGCCGTGGAGCTGTGCCTCTTCGACGCCGACGGCACGGAGAGACGGCTCCGGCTGACCGAACTGACGCACGAGATCTGGCACGGCTTCGTGCCGGGCGTCGGACCGGGACAGCGGTACGGCTACCGGGTGCACGGCCGCTGGGACCCGTGGACGGGCGCCCGCTGGAACCCGGCGAAACTGCTCCTCGACCCGTACGCCCGGGCCGTCGACGGCGACTTCGCGGCGCTGCCCCCGGAGGCGTACGGGCACGTCCGGGACTGGCCGCAGCAGCACGTGGCCGACACCGTCCGCGACGAGCGGGACTCCGCCCCGTACGTCCCCAAGGGGGTCGTCGTCCATGACGACGACGACTGGTCCGACGACCGCAGGCCCAAGACGCCCTGGCAGGACTCGGTCATCTACGAGCTGCACGTCAAGGGCTTCACGAAACTGCACCCCGACATCCCGGAGCACCTGCGGGGCACGTACGCGGGCCTCGCGCACCCCGCCGCGATCGACCACCTCGTACGCCTCGGGGTGACGGCGGTCGAACTCCTCCCGGTCCACCAGTTCGCCCACGAGGACCACCTCCTGCGGCGCGGGCTGCGCAACTACTGGGGCTACAACTCGATCGGCTACTTCGCCCCGCACGCCGGCTACTCCTCCTCCGGGACGACCGGGCAGCAGGTCGGCGAGTTCAAACGGATGGTGCGGGCCCTGCACGCGGCCGGGATCGAGGTCGTCCTCGACGTCGTCTACAACCACACGGCGGAGGCCGGCGAGCTCGGCCCCACCCTCTCCCTGAAGGGCATCGACAACCGCGGCTACTACCGGCTCCAGTCCGACGCCCGCCGGTACGCCGACTACACGGGCTGCGGAAACACCCTGCACGTCGTGCAGCCGCAGGTCCTCCGCCTCATCACCGACTCCCTGCGCTACTGGGTGACCGAGATGGGCGTCGACGGCTTCCGCTTCGACCTCGCGGCGGCCCTCGCCCGCTCGATGCACGACGTCGACATGCTCTCCCCCTTCCTGGCCGTCATCGCCCAGGACCCGGTCCTGCGCCGGGTCAAACTCATCGCCGAACCGTGGGACGTGGGCAACGGCGGCTACCAGGTGGGGGCCTTCCCGCCCCTCTGGACGGAATGGAACGACCGCTACCGCGACGCCGTCCGGGACTTCTGGCGCGGGGCGCTGCCCGACGTGCGGGACCTCGGCTACCGGCTGTCCGGCTCCAGCGACCTGTACGCCTGGGGCGGGCGCCGCCCGTACGCCTCCGTCAACTTCGTCACCGCCCACGACGGCTTCACCCTGCGGGACCTCGTCACGTACGAACGCAAGCACAACGAGGCGAACGGCGAGGGCAACCGGGACGGCACCCACGACAACCGCTCCTGGAACTGCGGGACGGAGGGCGAGACCGACGACCCGGCGATCAACACCCTCCGCCTCCGCCAGCAGCGCAACCTCCTCACCACCCTCCTCCTCTCCACCGGCGTCCCGATGCTCGTCGCCGGCGACGAGATGGGCCGCACCCAGGGCGGCAACAACAACGCCTACTGCCAGGACAACGAGCTGGGCTGGCTGGACTGGTCGCTCCCGGAGGACCCGGGCCGGGAAGACCTCCTCGCCCTCACCCGCCGGCTCCTGGCCCTGCGCCACCGCCACCCGGTCCTCCGCCGCCGGGCCTTCTTCTCCGGCCGGCCGCAGGGCGCGGACGGGCTGCGGGACCTGGCCTGGTTCACCGCCGAGGGCACCGAGATGACGGAACGGGACTGGTACGCGCCGACGGCCACGCTCGGCCTCTACCTTTCGGGCCGCGACATCCCGGGGCGGGACGCGCGGGGCGAGCAGATCACCGACGACAGCTTCCTCGCCGTCCTCCACGCCGGCCACCGCCCCCTGGACTTCCGGCTGCCGGGCCCGCCGTGGGCGGAGTCGTACGAGCTGCTCGTCGACACGGGCCGGGACGACCAGTCGACGCCCCCGGGCACCCACCACCCGGGCGGCGAGACGCTCACGGTGGGGGCCAGGTCGGTGGTGCTGCTACGGGTCCGCGAGTGACCCCAGCGGGACGGTGTCGGTGTCCGTGTCGTACGTGGTGAGGACGAGGCCCGGACCGGAAAATCGGGTGAGGCGTGTCAGTGGTGAACCGTATGGTCGGACCTGATGCCCGAGAAACCGATCCCCCCGCGCCCCGACCGCTCGACGGTCCGTGTCCTGCTCCGTCTCTGGCCGTACGTGCGGCCCGTGCGGGGCCGGCTGGGCACGGCCGCGATCATCGCGATCGTCGCCTCCTGTCTGTCGCTCGTCATCCCGATCGTCCTGAAGTGGCTGGTCGACGGGCCCGTCGCGGACCGGGACCCCGGGGGCGTCTGGCTCGGCGCGCTGTACCTGCTGCTCCTCGGGATCGCCGAGGCCGTCCTGTTCGGCTTCCGCCGCTGGCTGGTGGCGCGCCCGCTGTCCGCCGTGGAGGCCAGGATGCGGGCCGACCTGTACGGCAGGCTCCAGCGGCTCCCGATCGCCTTCCACGACCGGTGGGCCTCCGGACAGCTGCTCTCGCGCGGCACGACGGACCTGATGCTGGTCCGGATGTTCCTGGCCTTCCCGCTGACGTTCCTCCTGGTCAACGGCGTGACGATCCTCGCCGGTTACGTCCTCCTGCTGGCCCAGGACTGGACCCTCGGCCTCGTGCTCCTCACGCCCGTGCTCCCGCTCGTGCTCGTCTCCAACCTCTTCGAGCGCCGGTACGGGGTGGTGGCCCGCAAGGCCCAGGACCAGGTCGGCGACCTGACGACGGTCGTCGAGGAGAGCGTCCTCGGCATCCGGATCGTGAAGGGCTTCGGCCGCCACCGCAGCCAGGCGAGGGCGTTCCGCGAGCTCTCCGGGCACCTCCGCGGCACGGAACTGACCAAGGCTCGGCTGCTCGCCATGATCTGGGCCGTCATCACCGCCGTACCGGAGCTGGCCATCGGGGCCGCGCTCGTGCTCGGCACGGTCCAGGTCGCCGACGGGGAGCTGTCGGCGGGCACCCTGGTCGCGTTCCTGTCGACGGCCCTGGCGCTGCGCTGGCCGGTGGAGTCGATCGGCTTCCTCCTCGCGATGAGCCAGGAGGCGGCGACCGCGACGGAACGCTACTTCGAGGTGATGGACGCCGAGGAGGAACCGGACACGGCCGACCCCACCGGCGACGGCGGCGTCCCGGACGGGGTCCGCTTCGAGGGCGTCGCCTTCCGCTACCCGGACGCCCCCGAGGGGACGCCACCCGTCCTGGACGGCATCGACCTCCACATCCGCCCCGGCGAGACCCTGGCCCTGGTCGGCGGCACCGGCTCCGGCAAGACGACCCTCACGGCCCTCGTGCCGCGTCTGCACGAGGCGACGGCCGGCCGCATCCTCCTCGACGGCGAGGACATCGCCCTCATGGAACGGGAGAAACTCCGCTCCCTCGTCTCCGTGGCGTTCGAGGAGCCGACGCTGTTCTCCGCGAGCGTCGGCGAGAACGTCCTGATGGGCGCGGAGGGAGCCGGCGACCCGGAGCTGCGCCGCGCCCTGGGCGTCGCCCAGGCGGACGGCTTCGTCGACCGGCTGCCCGAGGGGACCTCGACCCAGGTCGGCGAGCAGGGCCTCAGCCTCTCCGGCGGCCAGCGGCAGCGGCTCGCCCTGGCCCGCGCGGTGGTCGGCAAGCCCCGCTTCCTGGTCCTGGACGACCCGCTGTCGGCGCTCGACGTCCACACGGAGGCCCGGGTCGAGGCGGCCCTGCGGGAGGTCCTCAAGGAGACGACGGCCCTGGTCGTGGCGCACCGCCCGTCGACGGTGATGCTCGCCGACCGGGTCGCGCTGCTCTCGCGCGGCCGGATCGCGGCCGTGGGCACCCATCAGGAACTGCTGCGCAGCAGCGCCGAGTACGCCTGGCTGATGTCCGGCGAGGGGGACGAGGACCGATGACGGACACCACGCTGCAGGAGAAGACGGCGCAGGCCCCGGCCGAACCGTCCGACCCCTTCGACCGCGACGACCTGCCCGCGCCCCCGGGGGCGACCGGAGCCCTGCTCCGCTCCCTCCTGGCCCCCCATCGCGCGCGGGTGGTGGTGGCGGCCCTGATCCTCCTGGTCAGGGAGGCGGCGCTGCAGGCGGGCCCGCTGCTCGTCGCGTACGCCATCGACCGCGGCGTCCCGGCCTTCCGGGCGGGGGACCACGGCCCCGTCGTCGCCGTGGCCGTCGGCTACCTCCTGTGCGCCGCCCTGTCGGGCGTCCTCCAGTACGCCTTCGTCCGCGGAGCCGCCCGCGTCAACCAGGACGCGCTGCTCGACCTGCGCGGCCGGATCTTCCGGCACGCGCAGGTGCTGAGCGTCGACTTCCACGAGCGGTACACCTCGGGCCGGCTGATCTCCCGCTCGACCACGGACGTCGAGTCCCTCCGCGAACTGCTCTCGGAGGGCCTGCAGGAACTGATCGGCGTGATCCTCTCCTTCGTCTCGATCTCCCTCGTCCTCCTCTGGCTGGACTGGGGCATCGGGGCGGTGGCGGTCGCCTCCTTCCTCCCCCTCCTCCTCCTCGTCCGGGTCTACCGGCGACGGGCGGGCGAGGTGTACGCGGAGCGTTCCACGGCCATCGCGGGCGTGATCGTGAAGTTCGCGGAGACGATGAACGGCATCCGGCCGGTCAGGGCGTTCCGTCGCGAACGGGCCAACGACACCGAGTTCGCGGCGCTCAACCACCGCCACGAGCGGAGCAACGGCGACGCCCTCCTCGAAATGGCCCGCTACGTGGTCGGCTCGCGCCTGGTGGCGAACACGGCGGTGGCCGGAATGTGTCTCTGGGGCGCGTACCGGGTGGCGGACGGAACGCTCGAACTGGGCGTCCTGGCCGCGGCGGTCCTCTACATGCGCCGGCTGTACGACCCGATCGACCGCCTGGGCATGTTCCTCAACTCGTACGAGTCGGCGGCGGCGTCCCTCGGCAAGATCGCCGGCCTCCTGGCCCAGGAACCGGGAGTCCCGGAGACGACCGAGCCGCGGGAGCTCCCCCACCGCTCCGGGGCGCCCGGCAGGGACATCACGTTCGAGGGCGTGAGGTTCGCCTACCGGACGGGCGGCGAGGTCCTCCCCCGCTTCGACCTGACGATCCCGGCGGGCCAGACGGTCGCGGTGGTCGGCGCGACGGGCGCGGGCAAGTCGACGCTGGCGAAACTGCTGGCCCGCTTCTACGACCCGACGGAGGGCCACGTCAGGCTCGACGGCGTGGACCTCCGCGACCTCACGACCCCCGACCTGCGCCGCGGGATCGTGATGGTCACCCAGGAGGCGTTCCTCTTCTCCGGCACGGTCGCGGAGAACATCGCGATCGGCCGTCCGGACGCGACCCGCGACGAGATCGAGCAGGCGGCGAAGGCCATCGGGGCGCACGATTTCATCACGGGCCTCCCGGACGGCTACGACACGGACGTCCGCAAGCGCGGTGGCCGGATCTCCGCCGGCCAGCGCCAACTGGTGGCCTTCGCCCGCGCCCTCCTGGCGGATCCGGCGGTCCTGATCCTGGACGAGGCGACCAGTTCCCTGGACGTGCCGGGCGAGCGGGCGGTGCAGCGGGCGATGGACACGGTCCTGGCGGGCCGTACGGCGGTGGTCATCGCCCACCGCCTGTCGACGGTCGAGGTGGCGGACCGCGTCCTGGTGATGGAGTCGGGCCGGATCGTCGAGGACGGTCCCCCGTCGACCCTGGTGAAGGGCGAGGGGCACTACGCGGGCCTGCACCAGGCGTGGCGGGAGAGCCTGGCGGGCTGAGGGCCGGCCGCCCGCGGTGGGCGCCGCTCAGGCCCGCCGCCGCAACAGCGCCCACGACAGCGCGGCGGCCAGGAGCATCAGCACGGCGGCCCCCAGGGCCGCACCGGACATCGCCTCCACGAAGGCGCTCCGAGCGGCGTCGACGACGGACGGCGCGGCCTCCAGCGCGCCCCCGAGCGTCTCCCGGGCGGCGGCCGGCGCGGACGGGGGCATCGCCGCCGTGTAGACGGCCGCGCCGACGGACCCGAGGACGGCCATCCCGAGCGCCCCGCCCAGCTCCGACCCGGATTCGAGCACCGCGGCGGCGGCCCCCGCGCGCTCGGGCGGCGCGGCACCGAGGGCGAGTTCGTTGGCGAGGGTCATCGCGGAGACGAGTCCGGCGGCGTAGACGGCGCTGCCGGCGAGGACCACCCAGAAGGGCGTGGCGCGGTCGACGGTGACCAGCCATCCGAAGCCCCCGGCGGAGACGAGGAACCCGCCTCCCATGACGTGCGCCCGGTCCACCCGCCGGGCGAGTGCCGCGGCGAGGGGTGCGGCGACCATGACGCCGGCGGCGGGGACGAGGCTCCACAGGGCGGCTTCGAAGGGGCTCTGTCCGAGAACGGACTGGAGGTACTGCGTGAGGAAGACGGCGAAGCCGACGGTCGCGGCCATGGCGAGCAGATTGGCGAGCAGGGAGCCGCCGTACGCCGGGGTGCGGAAGAGCCGCAGGTCGACCACCGGATGATCGAGCCGTGCCTGCCGGCGCACGAAGACGCCCCCGAGAAGGACCCCGACGACGATCCCCGCCGCGGGCACGGGGTCCCACCCGCCCTTGGCGAGCTCCTTGATCCCGTGGATCACGGGCAGCAGGGCGCCGAGGGAGAGCAGGGCGCTGAGGACGTCGAACCGCCCGCCCCCGGTCTCCCCTCTGGACTCCGCGAGGAGCACCGGCGCGAGCACCAGCAGCAGCGCCATGGCGGGCAGGTTGATCAGGAACACGGACCCCCACCAGAAGTGTTCGAGGAGCGCGCCGCTGACGACGGGTCCGAGGGAGATGCCGCCGGCCATGACGGTGGTCCACAGGGTGACGGCCTTGGCGCGCTGGGCGGGGTCCCGGAAGAGGGTGCGGATCAGGGCGAGCGTGGACGGCATGAGGCAGGCCCCGGCGACGCCGAGGAGCGCGCGGGCTCCGATGAGGGCGCCGGCGCCGTGGGCGTAGGCGGCGGCGACGGACGCGGCGCCGAAGAGGGCGGCGCCGAAGAGGAGGAGCTTGAGGCGTCCGACGCGGTCGCCGAGGGCGCCCATGGTGACGAGGAGCCCGGCGAGCACGAAGCCGTACACGTCGAGGATCCACAGCTGCTGGGTCGCGCCGGGCCGGAGGTCGGCGGCGATGGAGGGGATCGCGAAGTAGAGGACGGAGACGTCCATGGAGACGAGGAGGAGGGGGAGCATGAGGACGCCGAGGGCGGTCCATTCACGCCGGCCGGCGCGTGCGGCCGGAGCGGTCCGAGGAGGTGCGGTGAGTGACATGCGGGCAGCGAAGCAACTCCCCGCGTACGGGGGCCACACTCGCCCTAGTGCACCCGCACCGCGCCCCGGGAGTTCCCGGTTCACCGCCGCGTACACCGACACGGTGCACTAGTACACTGCCCGGCCATGACGACTCAGCCGCCCTACCTGGCCATCGCCGCCGAGATCCGACGGCGGGTCCACAGCGGGGAGTTGGCGCCGGGTGACCGGGTGCCGTCGACGCGGGCGATCACGCGCGAGTGGGGCGTGGCGATGGCGACGGCGACGAAGGCACTGGGGGCGCTGCGCCAGGAGGGTCTGGTCCGCGTCGAGCCGGGCGTCGGCACGGTGGTGGTGGACCGGAGGCAGGCGCGGCAGAGCACGGCTCCGGCCCTCACCCGGAGCCGGATCGTCCGCACGGCGCTCGAACTCGCCGACGCCGAGGGCCTGAACGCCCTGACGATGCGCCGGCTCGCGACCGTGCTGGAGAGCTCGGCGATGGCGCTCTACCGGCACGTGCCGGGCAAGGGCGAGCTGGTGCGGCTGATGACGGACGAGGCGTGCGGGGAGGTGCCGCTGGGGCCGGTGCCGGCGCGCTGGCGGCCGGGGCTGGAGCATGCGGCGCGCTGGCTGCGCGAGGTGTACGCGCGGCACCGGTGGATGGCGCAGGCGATGGCCTCCTTCACGCGGCCGGTGGCCTCGCCGAACGCGATGGCGTACACGGAGTGGGTGCTCGCGGCGCTGCGGGAGACGCCGTTGACGTCGTCGGAGAAGCTGCACGTGCATCTGACGCTGTTCGCGTTCGTCCAGGGCCTGGCCATGGCGGACGACCTGGAGGAGCAGGCGCGGCTCGACACGGGCCTGTCGGACGGCGAGTGGATGGAACAGAATGAGCCACGGTTCGACGCGATGCAGTCGGGTGGCGCGTACCCCCTCCTCGACGCCGTCACCCATGACGGGGGCTTCGAGCTCACCCTGGGAAGCCTCTTCGAATTCGGCCTCCGCAGAACGTTGGACGGCGTCGCGGCCATGATCGACGAAACGTCCGGTTAACGAACACGGACATTCGGACAGCGGACGATTTCCGGCCAACTTCTCGTCGCGGTCCTGACAGGTCCCCGTCATTCCTGCAACTCTCTCCCCGGTTCTTCGCACCACCGTTCACCGCGTCACCCGAACGGGTTCGGACCCCCTGGGCCCCGATCCGCCGGGTTCCGCGTCACAAGTACCCGCTCCACAGCTCTCCTTGCTCCGCCCGGACGGGCCCACCCAAGTCCGCCGGTACCCCCCTCGCTTAAGGAGTCTGCGTGAGATCCACGCCCAGCCGCCGTGCCACCGCGACCGGCGCCCTGATCGCCGCCGCCGCCATGCTCACCCTCGGCGTCCAGTCCGGCACCGCCTCGGCCGACACCTTCGCCGCGGGCCCCGCGGCGCAGTCCGCCGGCAAGGTCAACCCCGGCAAGCTGCCGGCCGACCTCTCCCCCGCCCAGCGCGCCGCGCTCATCAAGGCGGCGGACGCCGACAAGGCCGCCACGGCCAAGGCCCTCGGCCTCGGCGCCCAGGAGAAGCTGGTCGTCCGCGACGTCGTCCAGGACCGCGACGGCACGACCCACACGCGCTACGAGCGCACCTACGCCGGACTGCCCGTCCTCGGCGGTGACCTGATCGTCGCCGAGACCAAGGCCGGCGCCACGACCGGGGTCATCAAGTCCAGCCGCGCCCAGCTCAAGAACGTCGACCTCGCCGCCGACGTCGCCCCGGCCGCCGCCGAGAAGCAGGCCATCGGCCGCGCCGCCGCGGAGGGCTCCAAGAAGGCCACCGCCGACCGCGCCCCGCGCAAGGTCGTGTGGATGGCCCAGGGCGCGCCCGTCCTCGCGTACGAGACCGTCGTCGGCGGCCTCCAGCACGACGGCACCCCGAACGAGCTGCACGTCGTGACGGACGCCAAGACCGGCGCGAAGCTCTACGAGTGGCAGGCCATCGAGACCGGCATCGGCAACACGCAGTACAGCGGCCAGGTGACCCTCGGCACCGCGCCCTCGTACACGCTGACCGACACCGCCCGCGGCAACCACAAGACGTACAACCTCAACGGCGGCACGTCGGGCACCGGGACGCTGTTCACCAACACCACGGACACGTGGGGCAACGGCCTCCCCTCCAACAAGGAGACCGCGGGCGCGGACGCGCACTACGGCGCCGCCCTCACGTGGGACTACTACAAGAACGTGCACGGCCGCTCCGGCATCCGCGGTGATGGCGTCGGCGCGTACTCCCGCGTCCACTACGGCAACGCCTACGTGAACGCGTTCTGGTCCGACTCCTGCTTCTGCATGACGTACGGCGACGGCTCGGGCAACAGCAAGCCGCTCACCTCCATCGACGTGGCCGCGCACGAGATGACGCACGGCGTCACCTCCAACACCGCCGGCCTGGTCTACAGCGGCGAGTCCGGCGGCCTCAACGAGGCCACCTCGGACATCTTCGCGGCGGCCGTCGAGTTCTACGCCAACAACGCCAACGACAAGGGCGACTACCTCGTCGGCGAGAAGATCGACATCAACGGCAACGGCACGCCGCTCCGTTACATGGACAAGCCGAGCAAGGACGGCGCGTCCAAGGACGCGTGGTACTCGGGCATCGGCTCCATCGACGTCCACTACTCCTCGGGCCCGGCGAACCACTTCTTCTACCTGCTCTCCGAGGGCAGCGGCGCCAAGACCGTCAACGGGGTGAACTACGACTCGCCGACCTCCGACGGCCTGCCGGTCACCGGCATCGGCATCGACAAGGCCCGCCTGATCTGGTTCAAGGCGCTCACCACCAAGTTCAGCTCGAACACCAACTACGCCGGCGCCCGCACGGGCACCGTCGCGGCGGCGACCGAGCTGTACGGCGCCGGCAGCGCCGAGGTCACGGCCGTCGAGAACGCCTGGGCCGCCATCAACGTCGGCTCCCGCCCCGGCGGCCCCGGCGGCGGCACGGTGTTCACCAACGACGCCGACGTCTCCATCCCGGACAACGGCGTCGCGGTGACCTCCTCCGTCACCGTCAGCGGCGTCGCGGGCAACGCGCCCTCGACCCTCAAGGTCGGCGTGGACATCGTCCACACCTACATCGGTGACCTGGTCGTCGACCTCATCGCCCCCGACGGCTCGGTCTACAACCTGCACAACCGGGCCGGCGGCAGCGCCGACAACATCAACCAGACCTACACCGTGAACGCCTCCACCGAGGTCGCCAACGGCGTCTGGAAGCTCCGCGTCCAGGACAAGGCGTCGATCGACACCGGCTACATCAACAGCTTCAAGCTGACCTTCCCGTAAGCCGCACCACACGGGAACGGGCGCCCGGAGGGATCCTTTCCCTCCGGGCGCCCGCGCGTCCGCGTGCCGTGCATACCCTGGGCCGCATGATCAGGGTGCTGCTCGCCGACGACGAGACGATGATCCGGGCCGGGGTGCGGGCCATCCTCGCCACCGACCCCGGGATCGAGGTGGTCGCCGAGGCCGGCGACGGACACGAGGCCGTCGAGCTCGCCCGCGAGCACCGGCCCGACGTCGTCCTGCTCGACATCCGGATGCCCCGGCTCGACGGGCTCGGCGCGGCCGAGGAACTGCGCAGGGCGGTGCCGGGCGCGGCCGTCGTCATGCTCACCACCTTCTCCGAGGACGCCTACATCGCGCGGGCGCTCGGCAGCGGCGTCAGCGGCTTCCTCCTCAAGTCCGGGGACCCGCGCGAACTGATCGCCGGGGTCCGGGCCGTGTCCGGGGGCGGCGCCGCCCTCTCCCCCACGGTCGCCCGCCGGGTCCTCGACACCCTCGGCGGCGAGCGGCTCACCCGCACGGCCGAGGCCCGGACCCGGCTGGAGCCCCTCACGGGCCGGGAGCGGGAGGTCGTCGCCCTCCTCGGCGCCGGGCTCTCCAACCAGGAGATCGCCGACCGCATGCACGTCGTCGAGGGCACCGTGAAAGCGCACGTGAGCGCCGTCCTCGGCAGGCTCGGCCTGCGCAACCGGGTCCAGCTCGCGGTCCTGGCGTACGAGGCGGGCCTGGTCCCCGATGCGTGAGCGCCTCTTCGACCTGGGGCTGTGGCTGCTCCTCTGCGTGCCCGTCCTGCTGAGGTCGGACCCGAACGACGGCGGGAGCTGGACCCAGGTCGCCGTCGGCGTGGCGGCCCTCGGCGGCTGCGTCGCGGTCAGCCGGCGGTGGCCGCCGGTGCCGATCGCTGTCGTGGTCGCGGCGAGCCTGCCCGTCAGCCCGGAGCTGTTCACCCCCTCGTACAGCCTGGCGCTCGTCGCCTTCGGCTATCTGGCGGGGCGGCGGCAGGAGCAGACCCGGGCGGCGCTGTGGCTGTTCGGCGCGATCGCGGCGGCGGGGCTCGTCCTGACGGTCGTCGCGCACGCCTCCCTCGGCCAGTGGTTCACGCTGCTGCTCTCGCTGGCCCTCGCGATCGTGGCGCCCTGGCTGATCGGCCGCTACATGCGCCAGTACGACCGGCTGGTGCGCAGCGGCTGGGAGCTGGCCGACCGGATGGAGCGGGAGCAGGCCGCCGTCGCCGACCGGGAGCGGCTGCGGGAGCGCTCCCGGATCGCGGGCGACATGCACGACTCCCTCGGCCACGACCTGGCCCTGATCGCGGTCCGCGCGGGCGCCCTGGAGGTCGATCCGGCGCTCGGCCCCGCCCAGCAGCACGCGGCAGGCGAGCTGCGGCGCGCGGCGGCGGACGCGACGGCCCGGCTGCGGGACATCATCGGCGTCCTGCGCGAGGACGACGCCGGGGCGCCGACGACCCCGCCCGGGGAGACGGTCGAGGAGCTGACGGCCCGCGCCCGGGCGTCGGGGCTGGCCGTCACGCTCGCCACGACCCCGGTGCCGACGCTGCCGGGGATGTCGGGCCTCGCCCTGCACCGGGTGGTCCAGGAGGGCCTGACGAACGCGGCGAAGCACGCGCCGGGCGCGGCGGTCTCGGTCACGGTCGCGGAGGAGGGGACGAGCGTGCGGGCCCGGGTGGTGAGCGGACCCGGATCGGCGGGGGTGACGCTGCCCTCCGGCGGGACCGGGCTCGTGGGGCTCGACGAGCGGGTGCGGCTCGCGGGCGGGTCGCTGGCGCACCGGGTCACCGGGGACGGCGGTTTCGTCCTGGAGGCCGTCCTGCCCCGGAGCGCCCCGGCGCCGCTGCCGGCCGCGCCGCGGTCCGCGCGGGAGCTGGACCGGGCGCGCCGCGAGGTCCGCAAGGGCCTCGCGCGGGCGATCTGGATCCCGCTCGCGCTCCTCGCCGGTCTCGGCCTGCTGATGGTGGGCGTCGCCCTGTGGACGCAGGCCCGGTCGTACCTGGAGCCGGAGGACTACGCCCGGATGCGGGTCGGGCAGTCGCTCGCGGAGATCGCCGAGCTCTCCGACGGGCTGCCCGACCGCCCGCTGGACGGCCGGCCGCAGCGCGCCCCGGCGGAGCCGCCCGGCATGGACGAGTGCCGGTACTACCGGTCCACGCTGCTGGCCGCGATCCCGGTGTACCGGCTCTGCTTCGTCGACGGGCACCTCGCCGACAAGGCGAAGGTCCCGTAGGGGCTCCGGCTACCTCAGGAGCACCCCCGCCCCCTCCCCCGTCGTCTCCGACGGCAGCGCCGCGAGGCCGAGTTCGGCCGGCCGGGCGAGCAGCGGATGGGCGGGCAGGACGCGGACCGTGCAGCCGAAGGAGCCCGTCCGGTCGAGCTCCAGGGTGCCCGCGTAGGGCAGCCGTCCCTCCAGGTCGGGGCCGCCCGCCGGCTTGAGGGTGACGGTCCGGGTGGCGGCGAGGGTGTCGTCGGCGTCGACGCGGCCGGTGACGGCCTGGACCTCGACGTCGTCGGGGCCGAGCGCGCCGAGCGCCACCCTGACCCGGACGACGGGCGTGGCGCCCAGCTCCGCGTCGGCGAGGTCGTCCGCGAGCCCGTCGCCGACCTCGACGTGGTCGACGGCCACCTTGGGCCAGGCCTCCCGGACCCGGGCCTTCCAGGCGGCGAGGTCCCGCGCCCGGGCCGGGGTGAGGGCCCGGTGGGCGCCGGCGGCGGGCACGTACAGCTCCTCGACGTACTCGCGGACCATCCGGTCGGCGAGGACCTTCGGGCCGAGGTCGGCGAGGGTGCGCCGGACCATGGCCGTCCAGGCGGCCGGCACCCCGTCGGGGCCCCGGTCGTAGAAGCGGGGGGCGACCCGGCGCTCGATCAGCTCGTAGAGGGCGGCGGCCTCCAGGTCGTCGCGGCGGTCCTCGTCGGCGGCGGCCGCGCCGTCGGCGGTGGGGATGGCCCAGCCGAACTCGGGCCGGAACCACTCGTCCCACCAGCCGTCGAGGACGGAGAGGTTGAGGCAGCCGTTGAGGGCGGCCTTCATGCCGCTGGTGCCGCAGGCCTCCAGGGGGCGCAGCGGGTTGTTGAGCCAGACGTCGCAGCCGGGGTAGAGGCCGCGGGCCATCTCCATGCCGTAGTCGGGCAGGAAGACGATCCTGTGCCGGACGCGGGGGTCGTCGGCGAACCGGACGAGCTCCTGCACGAGCCGCTTCCCGCCGTCGTCGGCGGGGTGGGCCTTGCCGGCGACGACGAGCTGCACGGGCCGCTCGGGGTGGAGGAGGAGGGCCCGCAGCCGGTCCTTGTCCCGCAGCATCAGGGTGAGCCGCTTGTACGAGGGGACGCGGCGGGCGAAGCCGATGGTGAGGACGTCGGGGTCCAGGACGGACTCGGTCCAGCCGAGTTCGGCGGCGGCGGCGCCGCGCTGCCGCCAGGAGGCCCGCAGCCGTTCCCGTACGTCGGCCACGAGCCGCTCGCGGAGGGTGCGGCGCAGCTCCCACAGCTCGTGGTCGCTCGCGTCCGGGTCGAGCCGGGCCACTTCGGGGGCGACCCAGGTGGGGGCGTGGACGCCGTTGGTGACCGAGGTGATCGGCACCTCGTCGGCGTCGAAGCCCGGCCAGAGGCCGGCGAACATGGAGCGGCTGACGGCGCCGTGGAGGGTGGAGACGCCGTTGGCGCGCTGGGCGAGGCGCAGGCCCATGGCGGCCATGTTGAAGAGGTCGGGTTGGCCGCCGAGCGGGGTCTCGTCGCCGAGGGCCAGGATCCGGCCGAGGTCGACGCCGGGGAGGGCGCCGTCGTCACCGAGGTGGCGGGCGACGAGGGCGCGGTCGAAGCGGTCGATGCCGGCCGGGACGGGAGTGTGGGTGGTGAAGACGGTCCCGGCCCGGACGGTCTCCAGGGCGCTGTCGAAGTCGAGTCCCTCGCCCTGGAGTTCACGGACGCGTTCGAGGCCGAGGAAGCCGGCGTGGCCCTCGTTGGTGTGGAAGACCTCGGGGGCGGGGTGGCCGGTGAGGCGGGTGTAGGTGCGGACGGCGCGGACGCCGCCGATGCCGAGGAGCATCTCCTGGAGGAGCCGGTGCTCGCTGCCGCCGCCGTACAGCCGGTCGGTGACGGACCGTTCGCCGGGGGCGTTCTCCTCGACGTCGGAGTCGAGCATGAGGAGCGGGACCCGGCCGACCCGGGCGATCCACAGGTGGGCGTGGAGGCTGCGGCCGCCGGGCAGGGCGAGGGTGATCCGGGCGGGGGTGCCGTCGGCCTCACGGAGCAGGGTGACCGGCAGTTCGCCGGGGTCGAGGACGGGGTACTGCTCCTGCTGCCAGCCGTCCCGGCCGAGGGACTGCCGGAAGTAGCCGTGCCGGTAGAGCAGTCCGACGCCGATCAGCGGGACGCCGAGGTCGCTCGCGGACTTGAGGTGGTCGCCGGCGAGGATGCCGAGGCCGCCGGAGTACTGGGGCAGGGCGGCGGCGACGCCGAACTCGGGCGAGAAGTAGGCGACGGCGGCCGGGGCGTCGCCGGGCCGTCCCTGGTACCAGCGGGGGGCGTGCAGATAGTGGTCGAGGTCCTCCGCGGCGGCGCGGAGCCGGGCCAGGAAGTCCTGGTCGGCGGCGAGCGCGGCGAGCCGGGGCGCTTCGAGGGCGCCGAGGATCCGGACGGGGTCGACGCCGGTCGGGGGCGCCGCGGAGGGGGATTCGAGGGATTCGAAGAGGGCGCGGGTGGGCTCGTGCCAGGACCAGCGCAGGTTGTGCGCGAGGTCGGCGAGGGGTCGAAGGGTGTCGGGGAGGACGGGACGCACGGTGAATCGACGGATTGCCTTCACGTTGTCCACCTTCGCAGGCGAGTACGGAGCGGAGCGGGCGCACCACGCTGTGTGCCACCAAGACGGTAGGGCCTGTTCGCCCGGCGGGCCACGGGGCGTCAGGAGGCGGGGACGGCGGTCCCGTAGGGGGAGCCCCGGTTGACGGTGGCCGGGTCGAAGGCGCCGGTGGCGGCGTACCGGCCGGCGATGGCGGCGAGTTCCTCGGCGGGGACGACCTGGTGGATGTCGGTGAAGCCGTGCGGGGCGCGGGCGTGGACGAGGTCGATGACGGCCTCGGGGCCGAGCCTCCGGTTGGCGTGCTGGAGGGCGGTCACGGCGGGGCGGCGCTCGCGCTCGTACGCGGCGAGGCCCTCGGCGGGGTCGTCGGGGTGCCGGGCGAGGGCGTGGGCGAGGGCGCGGGCGTCGACGATCGACTGGGTCGCGCCGTTGGAGCCGGCGGGGTACACGGCGTGGGCGGCGTCGCCGATGAGGGTGGTGCGGCCGTGGGTCCACCGGTCGAGGGGGGCGCGGTCGACCATCGGGCACTCGTGCGCGGTGTCGGCGGCGCGCAGGACGGCGGGGACGCTGACGCCGTCGAACTCCCAGCCCTCGTAGTGCGGGAGGAAGGCCTCGACGGGGACGGCGCGGTTCCAGTCGCCCCGCAGCCGCTCCTCGCCGGCGGCGGCCGGGGTGTCGGCGGGGCGGGCGAGCGCCCAGTTCACGAGGACCTCGCGGCCGGGCCCGGTGGGCCGGCCCATGGGGTAGACGACGGCCTTCTGCCGGTCGTCGCCCGCGATGAGCATGAAGGAGCCCACGGCCCGCGCGGGCATCCGGGACACGCCCCGCCACACGAGCATCCCGTTCCACGGGGGGCCGCCCTCGGCCGGGTTGAGGGCCGCGCGGACGGCGGAGCGGATGCCGTCGGCGCCGACGAGGACGTCCGGTTCGAGGGAGGCCCGGCCCCGGACGGGTCCGTCGCGGTGCTCCAGGCGCAGCCGGGGCCGCCCGCCCGGGAGCGGTTCGACGCCGGTCACCTTGACGCCCGTGACCAGGGCCGCGCTGCCGAGCCGGGCACGGACGGCGCCGGCCAGGACCTGCTGGAGGTGGCCGCGGTGGACGGACAGCTGGGGCCAGCGGTAGCCGGCGTCGAGGCCGCGCGGTTCCCGGGATATCAGGCCGCCCGAGCGGTGGTAGTAGCGCAGCTCGCGGGTGCGCAGGGCGCCGGCCTCCAGGGCGTCGAGGAGGCCGAGCGCGTCGAGTTCGCGGACGGCGTTCGGCATCAGGTCGAGCCCGGCGCCGACGGGGCGGAGGGCCGCGGCGGCCTCGACGACGGTGACGCGCTCGAATCCGGCGGCGTGCAGCGCGAGGGCGGCGGTGAGACCGGCGATGCCGCCGCCGGCGATGACGACGTGGGGGGTGTGGCCGGGGTGGGTGTCGATGTGGGGGGACATGACGACTGCTCCTTCGCGCGGTCAGGCGGCCGTGGGGGCGACGGGCGCGGCGGCGGGGCGGCGGCGCCCGGTCATGCGGCGCACCAGGGTCTCGTTCTCCCTGGTCAGGTCCAGGATCGAGCGCAGCAGCGCGACCGGGGCGCCGCCGCTGCCCTCCTCGTACAGGCGGACGTCGTCGCTGTACGCCTTGCGGGCGATGCCGAGGTGGCGGGCCCGGAAGGTCTTCAGGATCCGCAGGACGCGGCCGAGCGCCTCGGCCGAGGCGGTGAGCGCGGGCGGCAGCCGGTCGGCGCCCTCCCAGCTGACGGCCGCCGACAGCTTGCCGACGGCGGAGATCCCGCCGCGGTGCCGGGCGTGGAAGGCGCGCCAGGACGGCAGGGCGTAGGGCAGGGACTCGGCGAGGAAGGCGTCGTAGGCGGGGTCGGAGCGGTCGCACTGCCACAGCGTCAGGTCGACCAGCCAGAGCGGGACCTGGGCGGCGGCCGGCCCCAGGTAGTCGCGGCCCGCGATCTCGACCTCCTCGAAGTAGGGGCGGAGGGTGAGCGCGAAGTACTCGGCCGGGACCTGCGCGACCGTGAGGTCGATGGAGTCGACCATCGCCCGCACGTGCCCGGCGATCCGGTGGAGGGCGGTGGCGAAACCGGGGTCGTACGGTTCGAGGCGGGCGAGCCGGGCGCAGTCGTCGAGGGCCGCGACGAGTCCGGGGAACACCGTCCGCACGGCGTCCTGGAGGAGGGCCTCGGTGGGGTGGCCGGTGTAGGTGCGGCGGCGGGGGCCCCGGGGGTTCCAGGTCGTGTAGTGGTGGACGGTGTCGCGGGGCACCATGTCGGTGCGGCGGCCCAGGAGTTCCAGGACGGGCAGGGCCTCGGGGACCGCGTGCAGCGGCTGCACGCCGTGCCGTTTCAGGGAGCCGAGCAGGATGCCGAGGTCCCGCATGGCGGCGAGCGCGCCGCCGACGCTCCACTGCGCGGCCCGGTCGGGGTCGGGGACCAGGGCGCGCAGGGCGACGGTCAGGGCGGCGGCGTCGGCCCGCGCGTTCATCGCGGGCACCGCGGCGAGCAGGGCGTCGGCGCCCAGCGGATCGGCGGCGCGTATGTCCTCGGTCGTGTGACGCGGGTCGCCGAGCAAGGGGGCCTCTATTCTTCGGGGCTCGGTGCGCCGGGGGGCACGGCTCACCGGCCGGGTGGTCGTGGGGTGGGCATCGCGTCGTGGGGCGGGGTCAGTACGGGTCGGGCACCCGGTCCTCCGCGACCCCGGGGGCGTGGAGCCGTACGGAGAAGGTGACGGCGTGCTCGGTGTCGTCGAAGGTCTCCCCGGTGAAGGCGGCGGGCGAGGCGGCGAATCCGGCGGCCGTGCAGTCGGGGGTGCGGCCGAGGAAGCCCCGGCTCGCCTCGGCGGTCGCGCGGAAGGCGCGGCGGCGGGCGACGAGGTCCTCGTACGAGCGGGGGACGGCCCCGGCCCGGCGCACCCCGCCCCGGAAGAGGGCGGGGCGGTGCACGGGGGCGTCGGCGAGGTCGAAGAGGCCGGCGGAGGAGGCCGCGGCGGCACGGAAGGCGGGGCGGGCCGTGACGTCCTCGACCCGCTCGACGTCGAGCCGGACCTCGCGCCCGTCGCGCGGTCCCTCCGGATGCTCCTGCCCGGACCTCGTCACCGGTGTCTCGCCTCTCCTCGGGGGTCGCGCCTGTGCCGGTCCCGAGCCTCTCCGGGCGGCCCCGGCCGGACAATGAACGTCCGTCCAGGGGTCCTTAAGAACCGTCCAGGGGGTCCCGAAGATGTCAGGTCGGGCGGCCCGGGAGGTGCCGGCCGGTCCCGACCGGGGCGGATCAGGCGGCCCTGGCCTCTCCCGACCGGTACTCGCCGGGGGTCATCCCGAACCATTTGCGGAAGGCGAGGTGGAAGCCGACGGCGCTCCGGTAGCCGACCCGCTCGGGCACGGCGGACTGCGGGAGGGAGGTCTCGGTGAGGAGCCGGCCGGCCTCCTGCATGCGGCGGGCGGAGAGGTACCGGGCGGGGGACTCTCCGACGAGCTCGCGGAAGGCGGCGGTGAACGCGGAGCGGGACATGCCGACCTCGCGGGCGAGGGAGTCGATGGTCCACGGCTCGGCGAACCGGGTCGCCATCATGACGACGGCCCTGCTGATCCCGGGGTGGCGGAGCAGCGGCAGCGAGGCCGGGTTGCCGGCGAGCTCGCGGAGCAGCGGTCGGAGCGCGAGGACGAGCGCCATCTCGAAGGCGCGCAGCGTGATGAGCCGGTCGCCGGGGCCGACGGGCCGGTCGGGGGCGGCGAGCAGCCGGAGGGTGTCGCGGAGCAGCGGTTCGCGGTCGACCTGGTGGCGGTCGAGGACGAGGGCCCAGGGCAGGGAGGTGTAGAGGCCGTCGGCGACGCCGGCGTCGTAGTGGAGCCCGGCGCACAGGAGGCGGCCCTCGGGGCCGTCGCCGCCGATGACGATCTCGCCGGAGGTGCCGGGCCGCCGCTCGGGCAGGACGGCCCTGAGCGGGACGCCCTGGCGGTCGGGCCGGTCGGAGAGGCGGTGTGGGGCGCCGGTGGGGAAGACCACGAGGTCGCCGGCGTGGAGTTCGACGGGGGTCTCGTCGTCGGCGGTGACCCAGCAGTCGCCCTCGACGACGTAGTGGAGGACGGCGCAGCCGTGTTCGGCGTCCCCCTCGATGGACCAGGGGGCGCGGACGTGCCAGCGGCTGTCGAAGACGCCGGTGAGACGGAGGGGTTTGAGGAGCTCGCTCAGCAGGTCCTCGTGCTCGCCCTCGCGGGGAGGATCGAGGGGGTCGCAGTGGTCGTGACGGTCGGTTCCCACGGTTTCCATGGACGATCCTTCAACTTCCGCCCCGGTTTGTTAATTGAACGGACGAAGCCGTCGCGACGAGCCTGGAGGGACGCCGGCACGGCAGCGGTGACAGCCTATCGAAGGGCCTCAGACACACATGTCCAGTGAGATTCCGATGCGGGTGGCGGTCGTGGGCGCGACCGGCTTCCAGGGCGGCGCGGTGGCCCGCCTCCTCGCCGAGCGCCACCACCGGGTGCGGGGCCTGACCCGGCGTCCGGAGCCGGACCGGCCGCCGCTCCCCGGTGCCTCCCTCCTCACCGGCGATCTTGGGGTGCCGGGCGATGTGCGGCGGCTCTTCGCGGGGGCCACGCACGCGTTCGTCACGATGCCGCTGGTGTACGACGGGGAGCGGGTGGAGGCGTACGCGCGGAACGTCGCGGAGGCCGCGCTCGCGGCGGGCACGGAACGCCTGGTGTTCAACGCCAACACCCGGCTTCCGCCGGGTCCGACGGACGTCGCCGCCTTCGAGACCCGGCGGCTCGCGGAGCGGGTGCTGCGGGACAGCGGCGTGCCGCTGGTGGTGCTCCGGCCCCCGGTGTACCTGGACAACCTGTTCTCCCCGTGGAACGGGCCCGCCCTGGTCGACGAGGGCGTCCTCGCCTATCCGCTGCCGGAGTCCGCGCGGACGGCGTGGCTGTCGCACCGGGACCTGGCGGAGGCGGCGCTGGCGGCGCTCGCCCGGGAGGACCTGGAGGGCCGGACCTTCGACGTCGGCGGGGACCGCGCCCTGACGGGCCGGGAGCTGGCGGCGGCCTTCGGGCGGGGGCTCGGCCGGACCGTGCGGTACGAGGAGCTGGATCCGGCCGTGTTCGAGCGGGGCCTGGCCCGGCTGCTCGGACCGGCGACGGCGGCGGGGGTCGCGGGGATCTACCACCACATGGCGAGCGGCGCGGATCCGCTGCTGATGGCGGACGACGACGGGGTGTCGTCGGAGGTCCTCGGCGTGGAGCCGGCCCCGGTGGAGGAGTGGGTGGCCCGGCAGCCCTGGCAGGTGTGGTCGTCGGACGCGGAGGAGCCGGACGCGTCGCCGCGCCACTGATTCCGGAACGGCGGAACGGGCCCCGCCCACAAAGGCGGGGCCCTTTTCTTGTCCGGGTCCCGTCCTTGCCCGCGTCCCTACGCCCTAGTAGTTAACAAAGCGCCGGATTGCCCACCCGAGAACCGTGGGAAGGCTCCTGCGGTACCGCCCTCCCGACCCGTCTCCCCCGAGCCTCCCGTTCATCCCAGCTTCATCCCTGTGGACCCGCCATTCGAGTGAACGCGGACAGGAGCCGTCATGCCCGCAACCCGCCGGCCGCCGACGGAGCTAGAAAGAGCGCACCACCACCCGCACCCCCGTAACCCGTCAGGTGATGCTGTGAATCCGCTCATGGGACGCATTCCCGTACTGGACGTCCGCCCACTGGTCGACTGCGGCCGGCGCCCCGCGAAGGCGGTGGCCGGAGAGACCTTCGAGGTGACGGCGACCGTCTTCCGCGAGGGCCACGACGCGGTCGCCGCCAATGTCGTGCTGCGCGGCCCGTCGGGCCGGCCCGGCCCCTGGACCCCGATGCGTGAACTGGCCCCGGGCACCGACCGGTGGGGTGCCGAGGTCACCCCGGACGTCGAGGGCCTGTGGACGTACACCGTGGAGGCCTGGAGCGATCCGGTGGCCACCTGGCGCCACACGGCGAGGATCAAGATCCCGGCCGGGATCGACTCCGAACTGGTCCTCGCCGAGGGGGCCGAGCTGCACGAGCGGGCCGCGAAGGGCGTCCCGAAGAAGGGCGGCGGCCGGGAGGCCGTGCTCGCGGCGGCGGACGTGCTGCGCGACGCGTCCCGCCCGGCGGCCGTGCGGCTGGCGGCGGCGCTCGCCCCGCGGGTGGTCGACGCCCTGGACCGCCACCCGCTGCGCGAACTGCTCTCCGCCTCCCCCGCGTTGCCGCTCCAGGTGGAGCGGGAGCGGGCCCTGTTCGGCTCCTGGTACGAGTTCTTCCCGCGCTCGGAGGGCGTGCGGAAGGTCAAGGGGCGGACGGTCCCGGGGAACTTCCGCACGGCGGCCGAGCGGCTCCCGGCGGTCGCGGCGATGGGCTTCGACGTGGTGTACCTGCCGCCGGTGCACCCGATCGGCGAGACCCACCGCAAGGGACCGAACAACTCCCTGTCGGCGGCGCCGCACGACGTCGGCGTGCCGTGGGCGATCGGCTCGCCGGAGGGCGGGCACGACGCGCTCCACCCGGACCTGGGGACCTTCGAGGACTTCGACGCCTTCGTGGCGCGGGCCCGGGAGCTGCGGCTGGAGATCGCCCTGGACTTCGCGCTCCAGTGCTCCCCGGACCACCCGTGGGTGGAGAAGCACCCCGAGTGGTTCCACCACCGGCCGGACGGTTCGATCGCGTACGCGGAGAACCCGCCGAAGAAGTACCAGGACATCTACCCGATCGCGTTCGACCAGGACATGGACGGGATCGTCGCGGAGACGGTGCGGGTGCTGCGGTTCTGGATGGACCACGGCATCCGGATCTTCCGCGTGGACAACCCGCACACCAAGCCGGTGGTGTTCTGGGAGCGGGTGATCGGCGAGATCAACCGGGCGGACCCGGACGTGATCTTCCTGGCGGAGGCGTTCACCCGCCCGGCGATGATGCGGACGCTCGGCGCGATCGGTTTCCAGCAGTCGTACACGTACTTCACCTGGCGCAACACCAAGGAGGAGCTGACGGAGTACCTCACGGAGCTGTCCGGGGAGACGGCCGCGCAGATGCGGCCGAACCTCTTCGTGAACACCCCCGACATCCTGCACGCCTACCTCCAGGAGGGCGGCCGGCCCGCGTTCGAGGTGCGGGCGGTGCTCGCGGCGACGCTCTCGCCCTCCTGGGGCATGTACGCCGGGTACGAGCTGTGCGAGAACACCCCGCTGCGGGAGGGGAGCGAGGAGTACCTCGACTCGGAGAAGTACCAACTGAGGCCGCGGGACTGGGAGTCGGCGGAACGGAGCGGGGCGACGATCACCCCGCTCATCACCGCCCTGAACCGGATCAGGCGCCGTCACCCGGCGCTCCGCCGGCTGCGGAACCTGACCTTCCACGACGTCGACAACCCGCAGGTGATCGCGTACTCGAAGCGCTCGGGTTCGAACATCGTTCTGGTGGTCGTCAACCTCGACCCGCACCACACCCAGGAGGCTTCCGTCTCGTTGAACATGCCGGAACTCGGCCTCGACTGGCACGAGACCGTGCCGGTGCGCGACGAGCTCACCGGCGAGACCTATCACTGGGGCAGGACCAGCTACGTGCGCCTGGAACCGGGTGTCGCACCCGCGCACGTCCTCGTCCTGCGACCGTCCCCGCAGACCGGAGGGTCACCCACCTCATGACGACTGTCAACGAGCCCGTCCCCGACACCTTCGAGGACACCCCCGCCAAGGACCGCGATCCCGACTGGTTCAAGCGGGCGGTGTTCTACGAGGTCCTCGTCCGCTCCTTCCAGGACAGCAACGGCGACGGCATCGGCGACCTGAAGGGCATCACGTCCAAACTGGACTACCTCCAGTGGCTGGGCGTGGACTGCCTCTGGCTGCCGCCGTTCTTCAAGTCCCCGCTGCGGGACGGGGGCTACGACGTCGCCGACTACACGTCGGTGCTCCCCGAGTTCGGCGACCTCGCCGACTTCGTGGAGTTCGTCGACGCGGCCCACCAGCGCGGCATGCGCGTGGTCATCGACTTCGTCATGAACCACACCAGCGACCAGCACCCGTGGTTCCAGGAGTCGCGGCGCGACCCGGACGGCCCGTACGGCGACTACTACGTCTGGGCGGACGACGACAAGCAGTACGCCGACGCCCGGATCATCTTCGTCGACACCGAGTCCTCCAACTGGACCTTCGACCCGGTCCGCAAGCAGTACTACTGGCACCGCTTCTTCTCGCACCAGCCGGACCTCAACTACGAGAACCCGGCGGTGCAGGAGGAGATCCTCTCCGCGCTGAAGTTCTGGCTGGACCTGGGGATCGACGGCTTCCGGCTCGACGCGGTGCCGTACCTGTACCAGCAGGAGGGCACCAACTGCGAGAACCTCCCGGCCACCCACGCCTTCCTCAAGCGGGTCCGCAAGGAGATCGACGACCACTACCCAGACACGGTGCTGCTCGCCGAGGCCAACCAGTGGCCGGAGGACGTCGTCGACTACTTCGGCGACTTCCGCTCCGGCGGCGACGAGTGCCACATGGCCTTCCACTTCCCGGTCATGCCGAGGATCTTCATGGCCGTGCGGCGCGAGTCCCGCTACCCGGTCTCCGAGATCCTGGCGAAGACCCCGGAGATCCCCTCCGGCTGTCAGTGGGGCATCTTCCTGCGCAACCACGACGAGCTCACCCTCGAGATGGTCACGGACGAAGAGCGCGACTACATGTACGCCGAGTACGCCAAGGACCCGCGCATGCGGGCCAACATCGGCATCCGGCGGCGGCTCGCCCCGCTCCTCGACAACGACCGCAACCAGATGGAGCTCTTCACCGCGCTGCTCTTCTCGCTGCCCGGCTCGCCGGTGCTCTACTACGGCGACGAGATCGGCATGGGCGACAACATCTGGCTCGGCGACCGGGACGGGGTGCGGACCCCGATGCAGTGGACCCCCGACCGGAACGCGGGATTCTCCTCCTGCGACCCGGGGCGGCTCTACCTTCCGGCCATCATGGACCCGGTCCACGGCTACCAGGTGACCAACGTCGAGGCCGGCATGGCCTCGCCGTCCTCGCTCCTCCACTGGACGAAGCGGATGATCGAGATCCGCAAGCAGAACCGTGCCTTCGGGACGGGGACGTACACGGAACTCCCGGCGTCCAACCCGGCCGTGCTCGCCTTCCTGCGAGAAGACGGCGACGACCTGGTGCTGTGCGTGAACAACTTCTCGCGCTTCGCGCAGCCCACCGAGCTGGACCTGCGGCGCTTCGCCGGCACGCACCCCGTGGAGCTGATCGGCGGGGTGAAGTTCCCGGCCATCGGACAGCTGCCGTACCTCCTGACCCTTGCGGGGCACGGCTTCTACTGGTTCCGTCTCAAGAAGGCCTGAGCGGCAGCCAGTTCCCGCTCGACCCGGGTGGGGCGGTTTCCCCCGCTCCACCCTGGGCACTGTGAACGACACACGATTCAGGTCCATACGGGTTTACTCACCGGACCCGTACGGATCTTCCCTTTCCGACACGTCCCGCACATCCGGACAGTCACAGCCGCCATCCGGGACACTCTGCGCATTTGAACGCATACGAAAGCCACTTGCGCGCCCCGGGGAAAGGACGCGATGCCATGCCGGAGACCGCATCCACCACCCGGGCCCCGGACGCCCTCCTTCCGTCCCTCGCCCCCCTGCTCCACGAATGGCTGCCACGGCAGCGCTGGTTCGCGGGCAAGGGCCGCCGGGTCACCGGATTCACGCTGGACGCGGCCACCGAGCTGCTGCCCCTGGACGGGACCGGACCCGGACTCCTCCACCTCCTCGTACGGGTCGAACAGCCGGGCCGCCCGGCCGGGACGCCCGCCGACTGCTACCAAGTGCTCCTGGGCGTACGGTCCCAGCTGCCGCCCCGCCTCGCCCCCGCCCTGATCGGGCGGATCCGGCAGGGACCGCTCGCCGGACGGGCCGTGTACGAAGGGCTGCGCGACCCGCGGCTCGGCGGCCTCCTCTACGAACGGCTCCGCACCCCGGGCCGCACGGGCCCCCTCCGCTTCCACGCCACCACGGCACTGCCACCCGCACTGGCCCCGCGCATGCTGGACACGGAACAGTCCAACTCGTCGCTGGTCTACGGCGATTCGTTCATCCTGAAGATCTTCCGGCGCGTCAGTCCCGGGGCCAATCCGGACCTGGAACTGCCGCTCGCCCTCGCCGGAGCCGGCTGCGCCCGGGTCCCGGCACCCGTCGCCTGGTTCGAGTCGGGAGCCTCCACCCTCGGCGTCCTCCAGCCCTACCTGCGGGACTCCCGGGACGGCTGGCGGCTCGCCCTCGACGCGCTCGCCGACGGACGGGACTTCACCACCGAGGCGCGGGCCCTCGGCCGCGCGACGGCCGAGGTCCACCTGGCCCTCGCCGAGGCGCTCCCCACCCGGCGCCTCGCCCGCCCGGAGGCCGAGCAGCTGGCCGCCGCGATGGACCGCCGGCTGCACGCGGCGGCCCAGGCGGTACCGGCGCTGCTGCCGCACGTGCCGGGCCTGCGGGCCGTGTTCGCGGCGGCCGGCGGGGCCTCCGGCACCGGGGTCGTCCAGCGCATCCACGGCGACCTGCACCTCGGCCAGACCCTGCGCGGCTCCGACGGGGCCTGGGCGGTCATCGACTTCGAGGGCGAGCCGGCGAAGCCGCTGGACGAACGGCGCAGCCCCCAGCCCACCGTCCGCGACGTCGCCGGAATGCTCCGCTCCTTCGACTACGCGGCCCGCACGCACCGGCCCTGGAAACCGGACTGGGCGGCGCGGTGCCGGGCGGCGTACTGCACGGGCTACGCGGAGGCGGCGGGCGTGGACCCCCGGGCGGATCCGGCGCTCCTGCGCGCCTACGAGACGGACAAGGCGGTGTACGAGGTCGTGTACGAGGCCCGTCACCGGCCGGACTGGCTCCCGGTCCCCATGTCCGCGATCGAACGCCTCGCGACCTCGTGAGCCCGCCCCGTGCCCGCCACCCCCGCCCGCCACCACGCGGGCGCGCGCCCACCGGGGCGGCGCCCGCCCCGCCACCCGCCGTGTGGGCGATCGTCCCGCTGGGCGAGGGGGTCCCCCCTGCTCGAACGAAGCCGAGAGCTTGGGGGAGGGCGGGCACACGGGACGGCGCCCTTTCGCGGCGCCCCCGCGTTCCGCGCCTGGACCCGCACCCCGGGTGCGCCGTACCTGCCGTGCGGGTTCAGGCGCTTGAGCCTCTGGCGCCGGCAAGGGCGCCGTTCCGTTGTGCCCACCCGTTCCGCCCCTTGCGGAACGCCTGCCCACAACGGGCGGCGCGACTCGTTCGGAGCAGTCGTCGTGGGCGTCGCACCAGGCCCCGCCTGCGAAAGCAGAACCCGCCCCCCGTTCGGCCGAGTGTCCCCCGTCACCACCGCACCGTTCCGTACCCGTACCCCCTTCCCCTGCCCCCAGGAGGCACCCCCGTGACCGCCCGCTCCGCAGGCAAGACGTCCCGCTCCGTACGGAAGGCGCCGGCGCTCGACCCCGGCGACCGGGCCCGGCTGCTCGCCGGGGAGCATCACGATCCGCACGGCCTGCTCGGCGCGCACCCGGTCAAGGGCGGGGTCGTCATCAGGGTGCTGCGCCCGTGGGCGAAGGAGGTCGCCGTCCTCACCAAGGGCAAGCGCCTCACGATGGACGACGACGGCGACGGGCTCTTCTCGGTGTTCGTCCCGCTGCTGCGCAAGGTGCCCGCCTACGAGCTGCGGGTCCGCTACGACGGGGACGAGCTGCCGCTCCACGACCCGTACCGCTTCCTCCCCTCCCTCGGCGAGCTGGACCTGCATCTGATCGGCGAGGGCCGGCACGAGGAGCTGTGGACGGTGCTCGGCTCCCACCCGATGACCCACGAGGGCGTCGCGGGCACCCGCTTCGCGGTGTGGGCGCCGAACGCGCGCGGGGTGCGGGTGACGGGTGACTTCACGCACTGGGACGGCACGGCGCTGCCGATGCGCTCGCTCGGTTCGACGGGCGTGTGGGAGCTGTTCGTGCCGGGGATCGGCGAGGGCGCCGTCTACAAGTACGACATCGCGCGGCCCGACGGTTCGCACACCCTCCGCGCGGACCCGATGGCCCGCCGTACGGAGTGCCCGCCGAACACCGCGTCGATCGTCACCGCCTCGCACCACACGTGGGAGGACGCGGAGTGGATGGAGCGGCGCGGGGCGCGTCCGCCGCACGAGGCGCCGATCTCCGTCTACGAGGTGCACCTGGCGTCGTGGCGGCCGGGGCTCACCTACCGCCAGCTGGCCGAGCAGCTTCCCGCCTACGTCCGGGACCTCGGCTTCACGCACGTGGAGCTGATGCCGGTCACCGAGCACCCCTTCGGCGGGTCCTGGGGCTACCAGGTCACCGGCTTCTACGCGCCGACGGCCCGCATGGGCACCCCCGACGACTTCAAGTTCCTCGTCGACGCGCTGCACCGGGCCGGGATCGGCGTGCTGATGGACTGGGTGCCCGCGCACTTCCCGAAGGACGACTGGGCCCTTGCCGAGTTCGACGGGCGCCCGCTGTACGAGCACGAGGACCCGCGCCGCTCGCACCACCCCGACTGGGGCACCCTGGAGTTCGACTACGGCCGCAAGGAGGTGCGGAACTTCCTGGTGGCGAACGCCGTGTACTGGTGCCAGGAGTTCCACATCGACGGCCTGCGGGTGGACGCGGTGGCGTCGATGCTCTACCTCGACTACTCGCGGGAGCACGGCGACTGGGTGCCGAACGAGTTCGGCGGCCGGGAGAACCTGGACGCGGTCCGCTTCCTCCAGGAGATGAACGCCACCGTCTACCGCCGCTGCCCCGGCGTGATCACCTTCGCCGAGGAGTCGACGGCCTGGGACGGGGTGACGCGGGCGACGGACCAGGTGGGGCCGGGCGGCTTCGGCGGTCTGGGCTTCGGCATGAAGTGGAACATGGGCTGGATGCACGACTCGCTGGAGTACATGCAGAAGGAGCCGGTGCACCGCAAGTACCACCACCACGAGATGACGTTCTCGATGGTGTACGCGTACAGCGAGAACTACATCCTGCCGATCTCGCACGACGAGGTGGTGCACGGCAAGCGGTCCCTGGTGTCGAAGATGCCGGGCGACTGGTGGCAGCAGCGCGCCAACCACCGCGCCTACCTGGGCTTCATGTGGGCGCACCCGGGCAAGCAGCTGCTGTACATGGGGCAGGAGTTCGCGCAGGGCGGCGAGTGGTCGGTGGACCACGGGCCGGACTGGTGGCTGCTGGATCCGGCGTACGGGGCGGAGGCGGACCACCGGGGGGTGCGGGACCTCGTCCGGGACCTGAACACGGTGTACGCGGCGACGCCCTCGCTGTGGGAGCGGGACACCGTTCCGGAGGGCTTCCAGTGGGTGGTGGGGGACGCGGCCGACGACAACGTCTTCGCGTTCCTGCGGTACGACGGCTTCGGTTCGCCGCTGCTCGCGGTGTGCAACTTCTCGCCGGTGGTGCGGCACGACTACCGGATCGGGGTCCCGGACACGTTCGCGGCCTGGGCGGAGGTGCTGAACACGGACGCGGCGCGGTACGGCGGCTCGGACGTGGTGGGCACCGACCCGGTGAAGACCGAGTCGGTGCCGTGGCACGGCCGTTCGTCGAGCGTGCGGATGACGCTGCCGCCGCTGGCGACGGTCTGGCTCAGGCCCGCGTGACGGACGGCCTGATCACGCCCATCCGCTGAGTGGCCCGGGTGAGCGCCACGTACAGGTCGTTGACGCCGTGCGTGGCGCCCTCCCGGATCCCGTCGGGGTCGACGACGAGGACCGTGTCGAATTCGAGGCCCTTCGCCTGACGGGGGTCGAGGAGGACGACCGGGCGGGTGAGGTCGGGCTTCGGGCCGTACGAGGCGTCGGGGAGCGCCGCGATCAGGCCCGGGTGGAACTCCGTCGGGGCGATCACGGCGATCCGGCCCTCCTCGCGGAGTTCGGCGGCGACCGCGTCGGCGGCCTCCTTCACCGGGTCGTCGACGGTCCGGTCCCAGGGTTCCACGCCGGTGGAGCGCACCGAGCGGGGCGGTTCGAAGCCGGGGTCGGCGGCCCGGCGCGTCTCGGCGGCGACGGCCATGATCTCGGCGGGGGTGCGGTAGTTGACGCCGAGGCGGACGTGGTCCCAGCGGTCCTCGACGTACGGGCCGAGGATGGAACGCCAGGCGCCGACGCCGGCCGGGTCGCCGGTCTGGGCGGGGTCGCCGACGAGGGTCATGGAGCGGCTGGGGCTGCGGCGCATGAGGAGCCGCCAGGCCATGGCGGAGAGCTCCTGGGCCTCGTCGACGATGATGTGGCCGAAGGCCCAGGTGCGGTCGGCGGCGGCCCGCTCGGCGGCGGTGCGGTGGTCGGCCTCCTCGTGGCGCTCGGCGAAGCGTTCGGCGTCGATGATGTCGTGGGCGGAGAGGACCTCGGAGGCGTCCTTGTCGATCTCCTCCTTGTCCTCGAACTCGTAGGTGCGGGAGGCGAAGGAGACGTCGAGGACGCCCTGCGCGTACTGGATCTGCTTCTGCCGCTCGGCCTCCTCCGCGGCGCGGAGGGCGGAGTCGTCCTCGCCGAGGAGCTCGGCGGCCTCGTCGAGGAGCGGGACGTCGGCGGGGGTCCAGGTGCCGCCGGTGCGCCGGACGGCCTCGACGTCCTCCTCGGGGAGGTGCGTGGGGTCCTCCAGGTAGTCGGCGAGGAACTCCTGCGGGGTGAGGGCGGGCCAGAGGGTGTCGATCGCCGCGTGGACCTCGGGGTTGGCGGCGACGCCCTTGGCGAGCAGGGCGATGTCGTCGGGGCCGAGGAAGTTGGGACCGCCGTAGGGGTCGGCTCCGATGCGGTCGGCGAGCTGCTCGGCGAGGGCGTCGAGGATGCGGAAGACGAAGTAGGGGCGGGCGAGGTTGTGCGGGAGGAAGGTCTCGCGGGCCTTGTGGCGGGCTTCGAGGGCCATGTCCCAGTCGATGACCAGGTCGCCGTCCTCGTGCGGGACGATCAGCGGTTCGCCGCGCTCGGGGACCTGCTGGCGGTCCCGTACGGCCGCGGCGAGGGCGTCGGCCATGGCGGCGGCGCCCTTGACGGCGGCGGCGCGCGGGGTGTCGGTGCCGGTGGCGCGGACGCCGGGGAAGAGCTCGGCGGGGGTGGCGAGGAGGACGCCGGTCTCGCCGAGGGAGGGCAGGACGTTGCCGATGTAGCCGAGGAAGGCGGGGTTGGGGCCGACGATGAGGACGGCCCGCTTGGCGAGCTGCTCGCGGTGCGCGTAGAGGAGGTACGCGGCGCGGTGCAGGGCGACGGCGGTCTTGCCGGTGCCGGGGCCGCCCTCGACGACGAGGACCCCGCGGTGCGGGGAGCGGATGATGGCGTCCTGCTCGGCCTGGATGGTCTGCACGATGTCGTGCATGCGGCCGGTGCGGGCGGCGTCGAGGGCGGCGAGCAGCACCTCGTCGGCGTCCCGGCTCTCGTGGCCGGTGCGGGTGGCGTCGGCGAGGTCGAGGACCTCGTCGTGGAGGGAGACGACCTCGCGGCCCCTGGTGGTGATGTGCCGGCGGCGGGAGAGCCCCATCGGCTCGTACCCGGTGGCGAGGTAGAAGGGGCGGGCGATCTCTGCGCGCCAGTCGACGACGAGCGGGGTGCGGTTCGGGTCGTCCTCGCGGATGCCGAGCCGGCCGATGTGGTGGTCGCGGCCGTCCTTGAAGACCAGCCGGCCGAAGCAGAGGCCGCTCTCCCCGGCGTTGAGCGCGGCGAGCAGCCCGGACTGCTCGGCGACCATCACGTCCCGTTCGAGCCGCCCCTGGCTGCTGCCGACCCCGGGGGTGCGCAGCGCCTGCTCGACGGCGGCCTCGGCCTGGTCCCTCAGGTCGTCGAGTCGTGCGTAGAGATCGGTGATGAATCTCTGTTCATTCCGAAATTCCTCGGTTGACAATTCGACTCCCGGCGCGATACAGTGCGTTTATTGAACTTCTCCGTGATCCCCGCATGCCTGAACGGCGCATCGGACACGGAATCCATCAATATACGCGAGGCAATACCCCGACTGTCAATTCTAGTCGGGGTATTTCTGTATGCCTCGGTGTGCCCCGGCGCCGGCCCGCCTCAGGCCAGCGCGTCCTCCAGTTCCGCCAGGAGGCGCCGCTTCGGGCGGGCGCCGACGATCGACTTCACGGGCTCGCCCTCGCGGAACACCACGAAGGTCGGGGTCCCGAGGATCCCGTACCTCAGCGCGGTCTCCGGACTGCGGTCCACGTCGACCTCGACGATCCGCAGCCGCTCCGCCTCCTCGGCGGCGATCGCGCCGAGCACCGGCTTCATCTGCCGGCAGGGACCGCACCACTCCGCCGTGAACTTCACCAGCACCGGCGGCCCGGCGCCCAGCACCTCCGTGCCGAAGTCCTCGTCCGTGACCTCCGCCACGCCCTTCGCGTACGTCGCCATCTCCGTCAGCCCTCCGTCTCCGTCACCGCTCCGAGTTCGCACCGGGGCTCCGGGCCGTGCGGCAGTTCCGCCTCGGCCCGCAGCAGCTGGGCGCCCACCTGGGCGCGTACCGCTCGGAGCTGTTCGATCAGCCCGTCCAGCTCGGCGACCTTCCGCCGGTAGACGGCGATCGACGCGGGGCACGAGTCCCCCGCCGGGTGCCCCGCGCGCAGACAGTCGACGAACGGCCGCGTCTCCTCCAGCTCGAACCCGAAGTCCTGCAGGGTCCTGATCTGCTGGAGCAGCCGCAGGTCGTCCTCGTCGTACGTGCGGTGGCCCTGCTCCGTGCGCCGCGCGGTCAGCAGACCGCGGGACTCGTAGTACCGCAGAGTCCGCGTGGTCGTCCCGGCCCGCTCGGCCAGCTCTCCGATGCGCATGTCCCCGACGGTAGGCCTTGACGCCGACGTCAGGGCAAGGGGTCAGCGGGAGGCCTGCGGCAGGAGCGGCTTCCGGACCACCGGGGAGGACAGCACGATCGAGGTCGTGGTCCGGCCGAGGGCCGAGGTCTGCTCCAGGACCTCTTCCAGATGGACGGTGTCGGTGACGGCGACCTTCAGGATCCAGCAGTCCTCGCCGACCACGTGGTGGACCTCCAGGACCTCCGGGCGCGCGGTCAGCTCCAGGGTGCGGGGGTGCTTCAGGGTGTAGCCGCCGTGCGGGTTCACCCTGATGAAGGCCTGGATGCCGTACCCGAGCACGGCCGGCGAGACGTGCGCGCCGTAACCGGTGACCGCCCCGCTCGCCTCCAGGCGGCGGACCCGCTCGGTGACGGCCGCGGGGCTGAGCCGGACGCGGCGGCCGAGCTCGCTGAGCTTGATCCGGCCGTCGGTCTGCAGGAGGTCCAGGATCTGCCGGTCGATGGGGTCGAAAGCGGCCGCCGAGGTTTCGTCGGCGGCGGCACGCGAATGCCGTGGTTCCTTCGGCAGGACGGCCCGCACTCCCATGTTTCCCCCTTCGATCGACGAGCGCACAACGTAACACTTGACCCTGAAAGCAAGGGAGTCGGGATGTGGGGGGAATCGGGATCCATGGACGTTCTGGTCATCGGCGGGAACCGCTATTTCGGAAAGCGGCTCATCGCGCTTCTGCGGGAATCCGGACACCGGATCACGGTGCTCAACCGGGGTTCTTCCCCGGCCCCGGAGGGAATCGAGCAGCTGGTCGCCGACCGCGACGACGAGAACGCGCTCGCATCCGTTCTCGCGGGCCGTTCCTTCGACGTCGTCGTGGACCAGGTCTGCTACACGCCGCGCCAGGCCGAGATCGCCCGGCGCGTGTTCGCGACGCGCACCCGGCGCTACGTGATGACGTCGACGGTCGAGGTCTACGAGTACGAGGACTCGGCCGAGCCGGTCGCCGAGTCCGCCCTCGACCTGGCCTCGGTGGCCGTCGACACGGACCTGCCCTGGGAGGACCCCGAGTTCCTCGAAGCGCACTACGGGGAGGGGAAGCGGCAGGCCGAGGCGGTCTTCGCGGCGGGGACGCCGTTCGCCTGGGCCTCGGTGCGGGTGGCGCACGTCCTGGGCGGCGCGGACGACTTCACCGGCCGGCTCGACCACTACGCGCGGCGCATCCGGGCGGGCGAGCCCATCGCCGTGCCGGTGGTCAACCACCCGGCCACCTACGTGTACGTGGAGGAGATCGCCGCGTTCCTCGCCTGGGCGGCCGGGGCGGCCTTCACCGGACCGGTGAACGCCCACTCCGCCTCCCCGCTCACCACCGCCGACCTCTGCGCGGAGATCGAGAAGCTGGTGGGCGGCCGGACCGTCTTCCGGGAGGTCGAGGTCGGCGAGGTCTCGCCGTTCTCCTTCGCCCGCTCGTACGGCATGTCCAACTCCCGCGCGAGCTCCCTCGGTTACTCCTTCACCGACTCCGGCGAGTGGCTGGCGAAGGCCGTCTCCGAGACGATCGGCGCGAGCGGGGCGAGCGGGGCGATGCTCTGATGCGACACCGGATGCTGGGGGACGTACGCGTCGGAGCCGTCGGGCTCGGCACGATGCCGCTCTCCATCGAGGGCCGCCCGGACGGGGCACGGGCCGTCGCCACCGTGCACGCCGCGCTGGACGCGGGGGTGACCCTCCTCGACACCGCCGACTCCTACCACCCGCCGGGCGGCACGCCGGGCGAGGGCGAACTCCTCGTGCGCCGGGCCCTCGCCTCGTACGGCGGCGGCACGGACGACGTGCTCGTCGCGACCAAGGGCGGCCGGGGGCGCACGGCCGACGGCGGCTGGACCGTGAACGGCCGGCCCGAACACCTGCGGCGGGCGGCGGAGGGCTCCGCGCGGCGGCTCGGCGGCGACGCGATCGGCCTCTACCAGCTGCACAAGCCGGATCCGGCCGTCCCGTACGCCGAATCCCTCGGGGCGGTGAGGGAGTTGCTGGACGCGGGTACGGTACGGCTCGCGGGCGTCTCGAACGTGGACTCCGGGCAGATCCTCCTGGCCCGCGAGATCCTGGGCGACCGGCTGGTCTCCGTCCAGAACCGCTACTCGCCCGCGGTGCGGGACAGCGAGGCGGAGCTGCGGCTCTGCGCCGAACTCGGCCTCGCCTTCCTGCCGTGGAGCCCCCTGGGCGGGATCTCGCGCAGCTCCCTGGACGGGGCGTCCGCCCTGGAGGAGGACCCGGAGTTCGGCGCCTTCCACCGCGTGGCCCGGGCGCACGGCGTCAGCCCCCAGCGGGTGGCCCTCGCCTGGCTCCTGACCCGCTCGGAAACGGTCCTCCCCATCCCGGGCGCGAGCCGCGCGGAGACGGCACGGGACTCGGCGGGGGCGACGGCCCTGCACCTCTCGGACGAGGACCTCACGGCCCTGAACACGCCCTGACGACCCGCCCGCCGGCGCGGCACCCACGCCGTTGTGGGCACCCGTCCGCCGGGGCGGTGCCCACCCATGCGCCCCCGTTGTGGGCATGCGTTCCGCCGGGGCGGAACGGGTGGGCACAACGGGACGGCGCCCCTGCCGGCGCCAGAGGATCCCGCGCCCTGACCCGCACCGGATGCGCGCCGCGCAAAGTGGTGCGGGTCCGGGCGCGGAACGCGGAGGCGCCGCTCAAGGGCGCCGTCCCGTGTGCCCACCCGTCCCGCCCAGCGGGACGATCGCCCACACGGAGGTGGCGGGGCGGCACCGCCACGTCAGGCGCGGGCGTGCGCGGCGGCGGCACCGCCCCGGTGGGGGGGGCGGGCCCCCGGGGGTCAGACGCCCGCGCGGGCCCTTTCCTCGCCCTCGTCCGTGCGCTGGTCCGGCACCGCCGTCCCCCCGTGGTCGTCGACGAGCGTGGTCTCGTCGAACGGCACCCGCCCGGCGAGCACCTCCGCCACCCGCGCCTTGTCGATCTCCTTCGTCCACGTGCCGACGAGCACCGTCGCGACCGCGTTGCCCGCGAAGTTGGTGAGGGCGCGCGCCTCGCTCATGAAGCGGTCGATGCCGACGATGAGGCCGACGCCGTCGACCAGTTCGGGCCGGTGCGACTGGAGGCCGCCCGCGAGCGTGGCGAGCCCCGCGCCGGTGACGCCCGCCGCCCCCTTCGAGGCGATGATCATGAAGACGAGGAGCGAGATCTGCTCGCCGATCGACAGCGGGTCGCCCATCGCCTCGGCGGTGAAGAGCGAGGCCATCGTCAGGTAGATCGCGGTGCCGTCGAGGTTGAAGGAGTAGCCGGTCGGCACGGTGATGCCGACGACCGGCTTGCTGACGCCCAGGTGCTCCATCTTCGCGATGAGCCGCGGCAGCGCGGACTCCGAGGAGGAGGTGGAGAGGATCAGCAGGAACTCGCGGCCCAGGTACTTCAGCAGGGACCAGATGTTGATGCCCGCGACCAGGCGGAGCAGCGCGCCGAGGACGACGAAGACGAAGAGCCCGCAGGTCAGGTAGAAGCCGATCATGATGACGGCCAACGACTTCAGGGCCGCCGCCCCCGTCGCGCCGACGACCGCCGCGATCGCGCCGAACGCGCCGACCGGCGCGGCCCACATGATCATGCCGAGGACGCGGAAGACGAGCCGCTGGATGTGCCCGATGCCGCGCAGGACGGGCTCCCCGGCGGCGCCCATGGCCTGGAGCGCGAAGCCGGTGAGGAGGGCGACGAGGAGGGTCTGCAGGACCTCGCCCTCGGTGAAGGCGGAGACGAGGGTGGTCGGGATGATCCCGAGCAGGAAGTCCGGGGTCGACTCGTGCGCGCCCTCGGCCTGCTTGGCGCCGGCCTCGGCGAGCTCCTTGGTGAGGTGGAGCCCCGAGCCGGGTTCCAGGAGGTTGCCGACGAGCAGGCCGATCGCGAGTGCGACGGTCGACATCACGAGGAAGTAGCCGAGGGCGAGGCCGCCGACGGCGCCGACCTTCGCGGCCTTCCGGACCGAGCCGACGCCGAGCACGATCGTGCAGAAGATGATCGGCGAGATCATCATCTTGATCAGGTTGACGAAGCCGGTGCCCAGCGGCTTGAGCTCGACGGCGACGCCCGGCGCCAGGAACCCGACCGTGATGCCGAGCAGTACGGCGCCGATGACGGCGAGATACAGATAGTGGGTGCGGTCCCGGCGTGCGGCCACGGGGTCCTCCTCGTGCTGATGGGTGTCCACGTCCCGGTGGACCTCCGCGACTATCCATCAGCCTGTGACCGGGGTCACGGTTGCGTGCGTTTCGTTCACGAGGGGAAGAGCACGATTCGGGAACGCGGTGCCGCCGCACACGCTCCCACGTGCACACTTACCCGCATGCGCCGCATGCGTCTTCCCCTCCCCCGCCCCCGCAGCCTCGCCGGCCAGCTCTTCGCGATGCAGGTCGTGCTCGTGGCCGTCGTCGTGGCGGGGTGCGCGGTCTTCGCGTACGTCACGGACCTCGCGCAGGCCGAGGAGACCGCGCGGCGCCAGTCCACGGCGACCGCGGCCGCCGTCGCCGACTCCCCGTCCGTGGTCGCCGCCGCCCGCTCCGCCGACCCGACGGCCGCCCTCCAGCCGTACGCGGAGTCGCTGCGCCGCCACGCGGGCGTCGCCTTCGTGGTGATCATGTCCCCGGACGGCACCCGCTGGACGCATCCCGAGCCGGAGCAGATAGGCCGCACGTATCTCGGGCACATCGAGCAGGCGCGGCGGGGCCGGCTCTACTCCGAGACGCACCTGGGCGTCCTCGGCCCCTCCGTACGGACGGTGGCGCCCGTCCTCGACCCCCACGGCCGGGTCGTCGCCCTGGTCAGCGCGGGCATCACGATCGACAAGATCAGCGAGCAGGTACGGGGGCAGGTGACCGCCCTGCTCGGCATGGCGGGCGCGGCGCTCGCGCTCGGCGGAGCGGGGACGTACGTCGTGAACGCGCGCCTGCGCCGCCATACGCACGGCATGAACGCCACGGAGCTGAGCCGCATGCACGACTACCACGAGGCCGCGCTGCACGCCGTGCGGGAGGGGCTCGTGATGCTCGACGGAGGGCGGCGGATCGCCCTCATCAACGACGGCGCGCGGGAGCTCCTGAACCTGGACGAGGGCGTGGTGGGGCGGCCGGCCGCGGAGCTCGGCCTGCCCGCGTCCCTGACCGGCGCGCTGCTCTCCTCGGAGCCGCGCGTCGACGAGACGCACCTGACGGCCGACCGGGTGCTGGTGGTCAACACCCGCCCGGTGGTGGGCGGTGAGCGGCGCGGCACCGTCGTCACGCTCCGGGACCGCACCGAACTCCAGGCGCTCTCCGGCGAGCTGGACTCCGAGCGGGGCTTCACGGAGGCGCTCCGCTCCCAGGCCCACGAGGCGGCGAACCGGCTGCACGCGGTCGTGTCGCTCATCGAACTGGGCCGGGTGGCGGAGGCGGTGGAGTTCGCGACGGCGGAGCTGGAGCTCGCCCAGGCGCTCACCGACCGCGTCGTCGACGCCGTCGGCGAACCGGTCCTCGCGGCGCTGCTGCTCGGCAAGGCCGCGCAGGCCAACGAGCGGGGCGTGGAGCTGGTCCTCACCGAGGACAGCCGCATCGACGACGGCCGGGTCCCGGCCGCCCTGCCCTCCCGGGACCTGGTGACGATCCTGGGCAACCTCATCGACAACGCGGTGGAGGCGGTCGGCGGGACCCCGCACGCGCGCGTGACGGTCACGGTCGCGGCCCGCGCGGGCGACGGCGAGCTGCTGCTCCGGGTCGCCGACAACGGTCCGGGCGTCCGCCCCGCCGACCGGGAGGCGGTCCTCGGACGCGGCTGGTCCACCCGTGGCCCCGGCCGCGGCCTCGGCCTGGCCCTGGTGGGCCAGGCGGTCTCCCGCGCCTCGGGCACCCTGCACCTCACGGAGGCGGAGGAGGGCGGCGCCCGTTTCACCGTCCGCCTGCCCCTGCGGCAGGAAGCCGGGGCGGGGGAAGGGGAGGCCGGTGGGGCGCGCGTGACCGTTTCCGGACCCTCCGAGGCCCCGGGCGGGGCCCGGCCCCGGGGCCGGGCCGAAGGCACGGACGGACCCGGCGTCCCCGGGGCCGACACCGCCCCGGCCGCGCCGGGCACGGCCGGCGACCCCCGTGGCCTCGCCCGCCCGGGCGGGCCCGACGTCCCGGGCCGGTCCGTGCGCCCCGGCGGCGCCCACGGCGTCGGCGGCGCCGAGTCCTCCGGGGGCTCCGACCCGGCCCGGGGTTCCGGGGCCTCCGGGCCGGGCGGAAGGGCGCGGGGGTCCGGGCCGGGCGGAAGCTCACGGGCTTCCGGAGCGACCGACGCGGTCGACGCGGAGGTGGCCCCGTGAGCGCGCACCCCCTCCGTGTGCTCGTCGTCGAGGACGACCCCGTCGCCGCCGACGCCCACGCGCTCTACGCCGGGCGGGTCGAGGGCTTCACCGTCGTCGGGGTCGCGCACTCGCGGGCCGAGGCCGTGCGGATCCTCGACCGGACGCCGGTCGACCTGATCCTGCTCGACCTCTACCTGCCCGACGGCCACGGCCTCCAGCTGCTGCGGGCCCTGCGGGCCGCCGGGCACTCCGCGGACGTCATCGCCGTGACCTCCGCCCGTGACCTGGCCGTCGTCCGCGAGGGCGTGTCCCTCGGCGTCGTCCAGTACGTCCTGAAGCCGTTCGCCTTCGCCACGCTGCGGGACCGGCTCGCCCGGTACGCCGAGTTCCGGGCGGCCGCCGGGGAAGCCTCCGGCCAGGACGAGGTGGACCGGGCGCTCGCCGCGCTCCGGGCCCCGCACCCCGCCGCGCTCCCCAAGGGCCTCAGCGCCCCGACGCTCGAAGCCGTCACGCGCACCCTCCGGTCCGCCCCGGCGGGGCTCACCGCCGCCGAGGCGGGCGCGGCCGTCGGGATCTCCCGGATCACCGCCCGCCGCTACCTCGAACACCTGGTCACGGAGGGCCGGGCCGTGCGCGCCCCGCAGTACGGGCAGATCGGCCGCCCCGAGCTCCAGTACCGCTGGCTCGGCGGCCCGGCGCGCGGCCACTGAGCGGACCCGCTGTTACCGCCCGGTTCCCACGTTCCTACGACGCCGCATGTTGGAAGAACACACCGTAGCCAGCCGTCACCCTCCGCACCTACCGTGGCCGGGTGCACCAACCCTCCCCGCCTTTCGACGCCCTGGCCGCGCGCCGCCTCCGCGAGGGCCTCGGCATGGCCCCCGATCACGTCGCCTACGGCCTGCGGGCCCAGTACGGCCTCTTCGTCGACCCCGAGACCGTCGTCGCCTGGGAGCGCGGCCGGGCGGTCCCGAACGAGCAGGAGCTCACCGCCCTCGCGGGCGTCCTGTGGTGCTCCCCCGCGGACCTCATCGCCGCCGCCTCCACCCTGCGCGAGCACCGGGTCGCGCTCGGTCTGTCCACCGAGGAGCTCGCCCGGCGGGTGGGCGTGGCGACCCACGCGTACCAGCGGATGGAGGACGAGGGCCGCTGGCGCGGCACCGAACGCCAGACGGTCGCGCTCGCCGAGGCCCTCGGCCTCGGCCCGCGCGCCCTGATCACCGCGACCGGCGGCGACCAAGCCCTCGCCGAGCTGCTGCGCGACGCGGCGACCACCCGCTGGCAGGCGTACGTGAAGCCCACCGTGAAGCTGGTGCCGCTGCCGAAGCGGATCGTGGAGTCCGCGCTCCAGCAGCTCCACTCGGACTACCACGCCCGGATGACGGCGATCAGCAGCTGGGGCGCCCCGGGGACGACCGGCGACGAGGGGCGCGCCTACCTGGACGGGATCACCGACCACTTCTGGGCGGCGGTCGGTCCGTAGATCGTCCGGGGCCGGGGACCGTACATTGGCGGCCGTGAGACGACACGTACCCTTCGACCGACTCCACAACTTCCGTGACCTGGGCGGCTATCGGACCGCCGACGGCGGGACCGTGCGGTGGGGGACCCTCTACCGCTCCGACTCCCTCGGCAAGCTCGCGGACGCCGGCCCGGCCGACCTGGAGCGCTTCCGCGCGCTGGGCGTCGGCACGGTGATCGACCTGCGCTATCCGTGGGAGATCGCCGGCAAGGGCCGCCTGCCGGAGACCGAGGAGGTCTCCTGGCACAACCTCTCCGTCGAGCACCGCCCCTACGACCAGGAGGCGATCGACCCGGCCCTCGACCCCTGGCGCTACCTCGCCGACCGCTTCGCCGAGGTCGCCGAGGACGGGGCGGAGGAGCTCCGTACGGCCCTGGAGCTGATCGCCGCCGCCGAGGGACCCCTCGTCTTCCACTGCGCCTCCGGGAAGGACCGCACGGGTCTGCTCGCGGCCGTCGTCCTCGGCCTCCTGGAGGTCCCGGACGAGGAGATCCTCGCGGACTTCGCCCTCACCGAACTGGCCACGGAGCGGCTGATCGCCGACTGGCGGGCCGCACACCCGGGCCGGGAGCCCCGCTGGCCGGGCTACGGCCGGGCACCCGCAGACGTCATCCGGCTGTTCCTCGCGGACCTGCGCGAGCGGTACGGCTCGGTGTACGAGTACGCCACCGGCCACGTCGGGCTCGACCCGGCCGTGGTGACGGCGCTCAGGGCCCGCCTGGTCGAGGCTGCCTGAGGCCCCGCCGCGGGCCGTGCCCCGGGCGCGGTCCCGGCGGCAGGCCCTTCGTGCGCGCCTCGTCCGGGGCGCCCGCTCAGTCCCACCGGTCGAAGTCGAAGAGCTGCCCGGCCGCGTCCGGCGCGCAGGGCGCCTGGGCGAGCCGCGCCCAGGCGGCCGAGCGGTCGCCGACGACGGTGACGCAGCTGCCGGGGGTGGCGGAGCCCACCGGGACGATCCGGTAGCCCTCGACGGGGGTGCCGTACGCCTCCAGGGCGAAGGACTCGACCCGGGTCGGGTCGCCGCACTCGGAGTCCTCGTACGCGGCGCCGGGTGTCCGGCCGCCCGAGGGGAGGCCGGAGCAGCCGGGGCCGAAGTCGGGGTGGTCCGAAACGATCCTCCACCGGCCGTCGCCCGCCTCCGCCAGCGAGTAGCGCGGGAGGCCGGCGGCGGCGCACGGCAGCTGGTGGATCTGGCCGGTGCGGGTGCCGCGCCGCTCGCCGAGGCAGAAGTCGGTGCCGGCCACCCGGATCCGGACGTCCCCGGCGGCGGGGGCGGTGGGGGTACGGGGCGGATGCCCGGCGTGCCCGTCCCGCAGGAAGGCGACGACGCTGACCCCGGCCAGCACGAGGCCGGCGAGCGCGACGGCCGCGACGAGGGCCCGGCGTATCCGGGAGCCGGGGCCGGGCGGGGCCCAGGGGCCGGGCGGGTCCCCGGCCTCGGACCGGGAACCGATCGCACCGCCGCCCCCGGGACCGCCACCGTCGGGAGCACCGTCGCCGGGAGCGCCGCCGCCACCGGGACCGCCCTCGCCACCGGGGCCATCGGGAACGTCAGGGCCGCCGGGGCCGTCGTCGGCACCGGGCCCGGGATCGCCGGCGGCCTCGGGCCGGGTGGGGGCCCCCTCGGGATCCGCCCCGTACACCCCCCGCGCCGCCAGCTCCCTCCGTACCGTCCGCCAGTGCTCCGCCTCGGCCTCCTCGACCCCGCAGGCGCGGACGAAGGTGGCGAGCAGTTCCTCGCGGGGCAGCGTGGGGCGGGCCAGCATGTTCGCCACCGTGGAGCGGGGCAGGACGTCGCCGTGCGTCTCCGCGCGTGCCGACAGCTCGCGGTAGGTGAGGCCCGACCAGTCCTTGAGGGCCTGGAGGCACGCGAGGAACTCGGCGGGGCTCCGTACCTCCCGTGGGTCGGGAGCGTGCTCCCCCGGCGTCATCCGCGCGTTCCCCCTTCCGCCGGACACGGTCGGGACATGTCCGGGACAGCCCCAAGCCTTGTTGATCCCGCGCCGGGGCTCAAGAGTGGAATCCGGCATTTCCGGGGGGAGTGCCGGGCACGGCGGGACGGTCCCGACCGTCCACGGGGGGACGGTCGGGACCGCTCGCGTCGTCCAGGGTCCCGGAGGGCCTGTCCGGGCCGTCCCGCGCCCCGGGGCGGCCCGACCCGGTCAGAAGACCGACTCGGCCTCGCGCATGCGGTCCTCGGGGACCCTCTTGAGCTGGGTCACGGCCTCGGCCAGCGGCACCATCTCGACGTTCGTGCCGCGCAGGGCCGTCATACGGCCGAAGTCGCCGCGGTGCACGGCCTCCACCGCGTGCCAGCCGAAGCGGGTGGCGAGCACGCGGTCGTACGCGGTCGGCGTGCCGCCGCGCTGGACGTGGCCGAGGATGACGGGGCGGGCCTCCTTGCCGAGGCGGCGCTCCAGTTCGTAGGCGAGGGCCGTGCCGATGCCCTGGAAGCGTTCGTGGCCGAACTGGTCGATCTCGCCCTTGTCGTAGTCCATCGTGCCCGCTGCGGGGTGCGCGCCCTCGGCGACGCAGATGACGGCGAACTTCTTGCCGCGGGAGAAGCGCTCCTCGACCATCTTGACCAGGTCGGCGGGGTCGAAGGGCCGCTCGGGGAGGCAGATGCCGTGGGCGCCGCCGGCCATGCCGGACTCCAGGGCGATCCAGCCGGCGTGGCGGCCCATCACCTCGACGACCATCACGCGCTGGTGGGACTCGGCGGTGGTCTTGAGGCGGTCCATGGCCTCGGTGGCGACGCCGACGGCGGTGTCGAAGCCGAAGGTGCGGTCGGTGGAGGAGATGTCGTTGTCGATGGTCTTGGGGACGCCGACGACCGGCACGCCGGCCTCGTGGAGCATCCGGGCCGCGGTGAGGGTGCCCTCGCCGCCGATCGGGACGAGCGCGTCGAAGCCGCTCTTCTCGATGAGCTCCTTGGCGTTGTCGCAGGCCGCGCGGAAGCGGTCGCGCTCCAGGCGGGAGGAGCCGAGGATGGTGCCGCCGCGGGCGAGGATGCCGCTGACGGCGTTGAGGTCGAGGGGGCGGTAGCGGCCGTCGAGGAGGCCCGCGTAGCCGTCCTCGAAGCCGATGACCTCGTCGCCGTAGTGGGTGACGGCCCGGTGCACGACCGACCGGATCACTGCGTTCAGGCCGGGGCAGTCGCCGCCTGCGGTGAGAACTCCGATGCGCATCGTGCTTGGTCTCCTGCTCGGTCGCGGTCCGTTGTGAGCCACCACGATTCTCCCACGCGCCGCCTGACGGACGCGTTCGTCGCCCGTCCGCGCGTCCCCGCCGAGGGTCCCGCGGAGGCCTTTCGTCCCGGGCTTCCGGGCCCTTCGTCCGGGGGGCGATTTAACCATCGGCGGGGGTATTGTCAAGGGGGTGATGCCGCCCTATCGGGGCTTTCTGAGCACTTCCGATTGACGCACGGGGCGCGGATCGGTGCCGCGAGAGCACCGCTCGGCCCTTCCGCAGGACTGGACAGGAGACCACGGCGTGACGCGCAGCGTGTACGTGACCGGGATCGACCGCGGTGACGGCCGCCAGGTCGTCGAGCTGGGAGTCATGGAGCTCCTCACCCGCCAGGTGGACCGGGTGGGGGTGTTCCGCCCGCTGGTGCACCACCGTCCCGACCGGCTCTTCGACCTGCTGCGCGCCCGCTACCGCCTCTCGCAGGACCCCTCGACGGTCTACGGCCTGGACTACCACGAGGCCTCGGCGCTCCAGGCCGAGCGGGGCACCGACGAGCTGGTCTCCCGGCTCGTCGACCGCTTCCACGCCGTCGCCCGCGACTACGAGGTCGTCCTCGTCCTCGGCACCGACTTCGCCGCCACCCAGCTCCCCGACGAGCTGGCGCTCAACGCGCGCCTCGCCAACGAGTTCGGCGCCTCCGTCATACCGGTGGTCGGCGGCAAGGGCCAGAGCGCCGAGTCCGTACGGGCCGAGGCGCGCAACGCCTTCCGGGCGTACGACGGCCTCGGCTGCGACGTGCTCGCGATGGTCGTCAACCGGGTGTCCGGCGAGGACCGCGAGCCCATCGCCGAGCGGCTCGCGGCCCGGCTCCCGGTGCCCTGCTACGTGCTGCCCGACGAGCCGGCGCTCGCCGCGCCCACGATCGCCCAGATCACCCACGCGCTGGACGCCTCCGTCGTCCTCGGCGACGACGCGGGGCTCGCGCGGGACGCGCTCGACTTCGTCTTCGGCGGCGCGATGCTGCCGAACTTCCTCAGGGCGCTGACCCCCGGCTGTCTCGTCGTCACCCCCGGGGACCGGGCCGACCTGGTCGTCGGCGCGCTCGCCGCGCACTCGGCGGGCACCCCGCCGATCGCCGGTGTGCTGCTGACCCTGGACGAGCGGCCCCCCGAGGAGATCCTGACCCTGGCGGCCCGGCTCGCGCCCGGCACGCCGGTCATCTCCGTGCCCGGCACCAGCTTCCCCACCGCGGCCGAGCTCTTCTCCCTCGAGGGCAAGCTGAGCGCGGCCACCCCCAGGAAGGCGGAGACGGCCCTCGGCCTCTTCGAGCGGCACGTGGACACCACCGACCTCCTCAAGCGGATCTCGGTGGCGCGCAGCGGCCGGGTGACGCCGATGATGTTCGAGCACGAGCTGCTCGAACAGGCCCGGGCCGACCGCCGCCGGGTGGTGCTGCCGGAGGGCACCGAGGAGCGGGTGCTGCGCGCGGCGGACGTGCTGGTCCGCCGTGACGTCTGCGACCTGACGCTGCTCGGCGACGTCGAGGTCATCCGCAAGAAGGCCGCCGACCTGAGCGTGAACCTGGGCGACACGCAGCTGATCGACCCGCAGACCTCACAGCTGCGCGACACGTTCGCCGAGAAGTACGCGGCGCTGCGGGCCCACAAGGGCGTCACCGTCGAGCTGGCGTACGACGTGGTCTCGGACGTGAACTACTTCGGCACCCTGATGGTGCAGGAGGGTCTCGCCGACGGCATGGTGTCGGGATCCGTGCACTCCACGGCGGCGACGATCCGGCCCGCGTTCGAGATCATCAAGACGAAGCCGGACGCGTCGATCGTCTCCTCGGTGTTCTTCATGTGCCTCGCCGACAAGGTCCTCGTGTACGGCGACTGCGCGGTCAACCCGGACCCGAACGCCGAGCAGCTCGCGGACATCGCCGCCCAGTCGGCGGCGACCGCGGCCCGCTTCGGGGTGGAGCCGCGGATCGCGATGCTCTCGTACTCCACCGGCACCTCGGGCTCCGGCGCGGACGTCGACAAGGTGCGGGAGGCGACGAAGCTGGTCCGCGAGGCGCGTCCGGAGCTGCGGATCGAGGGCCCGATCCAGTACGACGCGGCCGTCGAGCCCTCCGTGGCGGCGACGAAGCTGCCGGGTTCGGAGGTGGCGGGTCAGGCGACCGTGCTGATCTTCCCGGACCTCAACACGGGCAACAACACCTACAAGGCCGTGCAGCGTTCGGCCGGCGCCGTGGCGGTCGGCCCGGTGCTCCAGGGCCTGCGCAAGCCCGTGAACGACCTCTCGCGCGGCGCGCTCGTCAGCGACATCGTCAACACGGTCGCCATCACGGCGATCCAGTCCCAGGCCCAGGAGCTCCCGGCATGACGCCCCCCACCCGTGTCCTCGTCCTCAACTCCGGCTCCTCGTCGGTGAAGTACCAGCTGCTCGACATGAAGGACGACAGCCGGCTCGCGCAGGGCCTGGTCGAGCGGATCGGCGAGGAGACCTCGCGGATCGTGCACACCCCGCTCCGGGACGGCGGGAAGCGGGAGAGGAACGGGCCGATCGCGGACCACGCGGCCGCGCTGAAGGCGGTCGCCGAGGAGCTGGCGGCGGACGGTCTGGGCCTCGACTCCCCCGAGCTGGCGGCGATCGGCCACCGGGTGGTGCACGGCGGGCTGCGGTTCACCGAGCCGACGGTGATCGACGACGAGGTGCTGGCGGAGATCGAGCGGCTCGTACCGGTGGCGCCGCTGCACAATCCGGCGAACCTGGTGGGCATCCGCACGGCGATGGCGATGCGCCCGGACCTGCCGCAGGTGGCGGTCTTCGACACCGCCTTCCACACGACGATGCCGGAGTCGGCGGCGCGGTACGCGATCGACGTGGAGACGGCCGACGCGCACCGGATCCGCCGCTACGGCTTCCACGGCACCTCGCACGCGTACGTCTCGCGGGAGACGGCGCGGCTGCTGGGCAAGGAGCCGGAGGAGGTGAACGTGATCGTGCTGCACCTGGGGAACGGCGCCTCGGCGTCGGCGGTGCGGGGCGGCCGGTGCGTGGACACCTCGATGGGTCTGACGCCGCTGGAGGGCCTGGTCATGGGCACCCGCTCGGGCGACATCGATCCGGCGGTGACCTTCCACCTGAAGCGGGTGGCGGGGATGTCGGCGGACGAGATCGACGTCCTGCTGAACAAGAAGTCGGGCCTGGTGGGGCTCTGCGGCGACAACGACATGCGGGAGATCCGCCGGCGGATCGAGGAGGGCGACGAGCGGGCGGCGCTCGCCTTCGACATCTACGTCCACCGTCTGAAGAAGTACATCGGGGCGTACTACGCGGTGCTCGGCCGGGTGGACGCGGTGGTGTTCACGGCGGGGGTCGGCGAGAACGCGGCGCCGGTGCGGGAGGCTGCGATCGCGGGCCTGGAGGAGCTCGGGCTCGCGGTGGACGCGGACCTGAACTCCGTGCGGTCCGACGAGGCCCGGATCATCTCGCCGGTGTACGCGCGGGTGGCGGTCGCGGTGGTGCCGACGGACGAGGAGCTGGAGATCGCGCGCCAGAGCCACGCGCTCGTTCTGGAAGGGGCGAGCTCGAACGAGTGAACGCCTGAGCGGGCCCGCGCCCATTTGTACTTTCCGCCAGACGGAATATTCCGCAGTGAAACAAACCGATAGGATCCGCCTCATGCGCCGTTCCAAAATCGTCTGCACGCTGGGCCCCGCCGTCGACTCGTATGAGCAGCTGAAGGCTCTCATCGAGGCCGGTATGAACGTGGCCCGATTCAACTTCAGCCACGGGTCCCAGGCGGAGCACCAGGAGCGGTACGACCGCCTCCGGCAGGTCTCCGCGGACATCGGGCGCGCCGTCGGCGTCCTCGCCGACCTCCAGGGCCCGAAGATCCGTCTGGAGACCTTCGCCGAGGGACCGGTCGAGCTGGTGCGCGGTGACGAGTTCACCATCACCACCGAGGACGTCCCGGGCGACAAGTCGATCTGCGGCACCACGTACAAGGGTCTGCCGGGCGACGTCTCCAAGGGCGACCAGGTCCTGATCAACGACGGCAACGTCGAGCTGCGGGTCGTCGAGGTCGACGGGCCCCGGGTCAAGACCATCGTCGTCGAGGGCGGCGTCATCTCCGACCACAAGGGCATCAACCTGCCGGGCGCGGCGGTCAACGTGCCCGCGCTGTCGGAGAAGGACGTCGACGACCTCCGCTTCGCGCTGCGGATGGGCTGCGACATGGTCGCCCTGTCCTTCGTCCGCGACGCCAACGACGTCAAGGACGTCCACAAGGTGATGGACGAGGAGGGCCGCCGGGTCCCCGTCATCGCCAAGGTGGAGAAGCCGCAGGCGGTCGAGAACATGGCGGACGTCGTCGCCGCCTTCGACGCCGTCATGGTGGCCCGTGGCGACCTCGCGGTGGAGTACCCGCTGGAGAAGGTCCCGATGGTGCAGAAGCGCCTCGTGGAGATGTGCCGCCGCAACGCCAAGCCGGTCATCGTCGCCACCCAGATGATGGAGTCGATGATCACCAACTCCCGGCCGACCCGCGCCGAGGCGAGCGACGTCGCCAACGCGATCCTGGACGGCGCGGACGCGGTCATGCTCTCGGCCGAGTCCTCGGTCGGCGCGTACCCGATCGAGACCGTGAAGACGATGTCGAAGATCGTCGCCGCGGCCGAGGAGGAGCTCCTCTCCAAGGGCCTCCAGCCCCTGGTCCCCGGCAAGAAGCCGCGCACCCAGGGCGGTTCCGTCGCCCGCGCGGCCTGCGAGATCGCGGACTTCCTCGACGGCGAGGCGCTGATCGCCTTCACGCAGTCCGGCGACACCGCCCGCCGCCTCTCGCGCTACCGCACGCAGCAGCCGATCCTCGCCTTCACGACGGACGAGGGCACCCGCAACCAGCTCACCCTGAGCTGGGGCGTGGAGTCCTTCCTCGTCCCGTTCGTGGACAACACGGACGCCATGGTCGACCTCGTGGACGCCGAGCTCCTCAAGCTCCAGCGCTACGGCGAGGGCGACACCATGGTCATCACCGCCGGCTCGCCCCCCGGCGTCCCGGGCACGACCAACATGGTCCGCGTCCACCACCTGGGCGGCGCGCAGCGCGCCTGACCCGCGTGAGGCGTGACGAAGCCCCCGTCCGGTGCGGACGGGGGCTTCGTCGTGTGCGGCTCCGCGGTGGTACGGGGGTCAGCTGGGCTCGATCGTGTTGTGGAGCCCGGGGACCTTGAGGGTGCCGCCGAACTGGCCCGCTTGGCGCAGCTTCACGTTGGTGAAGAAGGCGAAGGGGACGTCCAGCGGGGGCGGGGACTCGGGGCCGAAGGTGATCGGGATGAGGCCGAAGAGGTTGCCCTTCAGCTCCTCGGTGTACATCGTCACCGTGCCGTTGCGGATGGTCGAGGTCGAGCCCTTGTCGGAGCGGACGTGGGCGGTGCGGCCCTCGGAGTGGTCCGTCAGCTGGTGCAGGTCCTTGATGTCCACCGAGGACGCGGTGAACTTCAGCACCTTCTTGATCTTGCCGCTGCCGGTCTTCACCTCGACGATGCCGTGGTACTTGAGGCCGTTCAGGGTGAGGAGGGTGCTCTCCAGGCGCCAGGGCTCGTCCGGCAGCAGCGGGATGCCGGGCTCCAGGTCGGCGTCGGCGAGCGCCTGCGCGTCGTACTCGGGGCACGGGAAGCGGGGCTTGGCCCCGTCGGGTATGTCCGTGTCCTTCTTGGCGTCGAGACCCTTGGCGCTCTCCGGGAGCTCCTCGACCTTCACGCCCGCCCGGTCGGCGGCCTTCTCGATCGCCGTCTTCGTCCTCTCCGCGGCAGGGCCCGTCGCCGTCTTCGGCTTCGGGGCCGTGGTGGCGGTCGTGGAGGGCGCGTCGGTGGCCGGCGCCTTGCCGGCGGGGGCCGGGGTCTGCTCGGGCGCGGCCGTGGTCGGCGCCGTCGTGGGTGTGGCCGTGGCCGTCGGCGTCTCGTCCGGGCCGTCGAGGAGGTCCTTGAGGGCGTCGCCCAGGCCCAGCGGGTCCAGCGGGTTCCTGGACTGCGTCGGCGAGGGGGTGGCCGTGGGCGCGGGGGCGGTCGTCGCCTGAGCCTGCCCCTGGGTCTGCGTCTGCGGTGCGGCCGTCTGTCCGGTCGCCGTCGCGGTGGGCGTCGGGGTCCCGGACGGCGTCGCGGTGGCGGACGGCGTGGCGGTCGCCGAGGGGGTGTCCGTCGGCGTGGCCGTCGCGGTCGCGGTGGGCTTGGCGCTCTCCTGCGACTTCGGCGTCTCCGAGGCCTCCGGCGTCGGCTCGTCCGAGCGGGTCACGCAGGGGCCGGGGGCGAAGGGGATGTCCTTGTCGTCCGCGAGGGCGAGCTTGGGCGTGAGGCCCATGCCCACCAGCACCGCGGTCGGCATGGCGGCCAGTGCCATCGCCTTCCCGGCGGGGCCCTGGATCCTGTTCAGCAGCGACTTGCGCGGGGCCGCGTGCCGCGGGCCCCCTTTCGCGAGCGCCGACTGATTCTCGTCACCCCGCACTGTTCCTCCCGCCGTTGGCGTCGGTCGTGGTTTCGGTCGCCAGGTGCTCCGCCTCGCGCTGCTCCGGGAGCACGGCCGCCGGCACGACCTGCGTCTCGGGCTCCGCACCGGCCTCGTAGGAGGCCTCGGGGTGACCGTCGTGCTGCGTGTCCTCGGTCTCCTCGACCGGGGGCGCGGGTGCCCAGGCGGCGGACATGCCGCCTCCGATGAGGGCGAACAGGAATCCGATGACGAGGCCGCCGAAGTTCGACACCGGGATGGAGACGAGTGCCAGGACGATCGCCGCGATGCCCGCGAAGACCCGGACGACGGGCTGGAACCACATCGTCAGTCCGAGCGTGATCAGCAGGACGCCGATGATCAGCGCACCGGCTCCGGCGGTCGTCTGCATGGCGAGCGTGACGTTGCCGAGCCGCATGTCCCCGTACGGCAGGTAGGCGATCGGTACGCCGCCGATCATGGTGAGCAGTCCCGCCCAGAAGGGCCGGGTCTGCCTCCAGACCTTGAACGGGTTCTCCTTTTTGGGGACTTCGCGGGAGGCGGGGATCTCGGCGCTCATGGAACAGCTCCCTGGAAGCGGTGTTGCTGAGAAAGATGAAGAAGGAACCTGGCGGGTGGGACCGCACGCGACGGCCCCACCCTCAGGAACGGATCGGTCCTTACGGACCGGCCGGTCCTAGTAGCACTCGGCGTCGGTGCCGCGGTGCAGCGACAGGTGCAGGTCGGGGAGCTTGAAGGTGCCGGCCGTGGTGGCCCAGGCCTTCTGCTGCACGTTGTTCAGCGTCGCCTGCTCGGCGCGCTGGCCGAAGCCGTACGGGTTGGCCTTGGTGTTGGGCTGGATGCCCGGCTTGCCCGCGTCCGTCTTGCCGCCGAACTCGTTGAGCTTGCCCGCGGCGACGCCGATGTCGATGTTGCTGAACTCGGCGTCGGCCTTGAGCTCGGAGACATCGAGGTAGATGCCCTTCGCGTAGACCTTGTCCGCGTCCTTGCCGGTCTTGGCGGCCTCGGTGCCGGCCTCCAGGCGGAGGGTGACGTCACCGATGAACGGCACCTTCGGCGTGACGACCGACTGGCACATGTTGGTGATCCAGGCCTCGGAGAAGCCGGACACGGCCACCGGGGCGGCGAAGTCCTTGCCCTCGAGGTCCTTGCCCGCGTCCACGCTGCCGTACTGGACGAAGTCCGTACCGACGAGGCTGTTGGCCTTAACCTTGAATTCCTGGCCGGAGATGCTGAAGGACGCGGCGAGCGCGCCCTGGGCCAGGCCGACACCGATCGCGGCCGTCGCGGCCACGCTCGGGACCATGACGACGGCGAACCGCTTCCATCTGGTCCCGCCACGAACCTGGGACTTCATGAGAATTCCTCCTTCTCGGACGTACATCTCCGGAGGGACCCCCGGGGGGCCACCCTGGGATGGGAGAAGAGCTACGTCCTCGGGAAGGAGAGCGCCGAGGCATCAGGCGGCGCGATGCGCGTCCGAATCACCGGCGATCACCCCCGAGCGACAACCATGGGTCACGCCTTCGAGCGCGACCTGATTGGACAGGCCCCGTTCGGTGAGAGCGGGAACCCCCCTGTCCACGACCGGTGCCGGAACACCGGTCCACTCGGTGGGGACCCTCGCCGCGGACCCGGTTGGTTGCCGGGGTGGTGCGGTTCGGACCGAGCGTGGCCGATCGTGGTCCATTCCGGGCCCCCGCACAAGGGGGTTCGTTACTGGCTAGTAACGGGTGGATAACCACGTCATGGCGGCACGGGACCGAACGGGCACGCTGGGTACGTTCGGGCGACAGGGAATGTCAGGAGATCATCGGATGAATACGGACAGAACGTCGGGTTCGATTTACTGCAAGTAACAGCGGCCGCGATTACCAAGTTTTGGTAAAGCGCGGCCGCGTTTTGTCACCCTGCTGCCAAATCGTCAGACGATCCGGCGCCCGCCGAGAGCTAGAACAGCACCCGCGCGAGAGCCTGTCGCGCCGCCGTCACACGCGGGTCGTCGGCGCCGATCACCTCGAACAGCTCCAGGAGGCGCAGGCGCGCCGCGTTCCGGTCCTCGCCCGCCGTGCGGCGCACGGTCTCCACGAGGCGGCCGAAGGCGTCCTGCACGTGGCCGCCCACCAGGTCCAGGTCGGCGGCGGTGATCTGCGCGGTGACGTCGGCCGGGTTGTCCGCCGCGTTCTTGCGGACGACGCCCGGGTCGAGATCCTGCACCCGGGTGAGCAGTTCGGCCTGCGCCAGACCGAGCTTGGCCTCCGGGTGGGCCGGGTCGTCGGCGAGCACGTTCTTGTACGCCTGGACGGCACCCGCCAGGTCGCCCGCGTCGAGCGCGGACATGGCCGCCTCGAGGAGCGCGTCGTACGGGCCGGCCGGCCGGCCGACGGGGGCCGGGGTGTCGGCGTCCGCGTCCACGACGATGCCGGTGAGGCCGAAGCGCTCCTCGCCGATCTGGATCAGCTGGTCGAGGGTCTCCCGGATCTGCGCCTCGGGCACCGCGCCCTGGAACAGCGGCAGCGCCTGACCGGCGACCACCGCGAAAACGGCCGGAATTCCCTGGATGCCGAACTGCTGCATCAGCATCTGGTTGGCGTCGACGTCGATCTTCGCGAGCAGGAAGCGGCCGTTGTACTCGACGGCCAGCCGCTCCAGGAGGGGGCCGAGCTGCTTGCACGGCTCGCACCACTCGGCCCAGAAGTCGAGGACGACCGGAACCTCGGCCGAGCGCTGGAGCACATCGCGCTCGAAGCCGGCCTCGTCGACGTCGATCACCAGGGCCGACGGGGGCACGGGGGCGGGACCGCCCTGTCGGGCGGCTTCGGCGCGCGCCTGCTCCGCCTTCGCCTTGGCCTCTCCGGCCGCCTTCACCGCGGCGAGGTCGACGACGCCGCTCATGGACATGTTTCGGGGCTGCATGGATACATCCTCCCCCTTCCGCGCGCGTAACCGGTAAGCCATGGCTGAACCGTGCCGTCCGCACGTCTCCCGCCGGTGTGCGAGACGCGTGGACGACACGGTTCCTCGTCTTCGGTGGCCCCGGGTCCCCACCCGGCGCCCTCTGTCGCACCGGATCCCCATCCGGCACTGTGGTTGTCGCTCAGGCCGCTCAATGCCTTTCGCTACGAGTCGTAGCGTAACTCCGGGGAGGGATCCGGCGGGAGGGCGGGGACGGGATCCGTGCGGTGAACTGCCTCACATCACCGACCTCTGGCGGTGTACCTACCGGCGGGTATGGTCGCTTTCCATGTGTAAGCGCACCAACCCCCGCGGCAGCCGCACCGGGCGCCCCCGCTCCACCGAGGCCGACACGGCCATCCTGGAGGCGACCCGCGCGGCCCTGGTCGAGCTGGGCTGGTCCAAGCTCACGATGGGGGACGTGGCCGGCCGCGCCGGGGTCGCGAAGACGACCCTCTACCGCCGCTGGGCCAACAAGAACGAGCTCGTCGTGGACGCCGTCGCCGTCCTCTTCGACGAACTCGAACTGCCCGACCTCGGTTCCCTCCAGGCCGACATCGAGCACGTGGTGCTGCAGTTCGCCGCCCTCCTCGAACGGCCCGAGACGAAGACGGCCCTGATGGCCGTGGTGGCCGAGTCGACCCGGGACGAGCCGCTCCGCGAGCGCATACGCGCCTCCATCGTCGACCGCCAGAAGCGGCTGGTCCTGGCGGGCCGCGAGCGGGCCCAGCAGCGCGGCGAACTCCCGGCGGGCCGCGACCCGATGACCGCGGACGCCACCGACGACCTGATCTTCGACGTCATCGCGGGCGCGGTCGTGCACCGCGCCCTGGTCAGCGCCGAACCGGTGGACGCCCCCTGGGTGGCCCGCCTCTCCGCGCTCCTGGTGGGCGGCCTGGGCGCGGTGGCGGCCACCGGCTGAACGGGCGGGAGCCGGCGGGGCATCAGAAGCCCGGGGGTTCCGTGTAGACCCCCCACTCCTCGCGCAGGGCGTCGCAGATCTCGCCGAGCGTGGCCTCGGCGCGGACGGCCTCCAGCATCGGCGGGATCATGTTCGACCCGTCCCGGGCCGCCGCGAGCATCGCGTCGAGCGAGGTGCGGACCCGGGCGTCGTCCCGCCGCCCCTTGCGCTCGCCGAGGACCCGGACCTGCTCCCACTCGACCTCGTGGCTGACCCTCAGGATCTCCAGGTCGCCGGTGACCGAGCCGTGGTGGACGTTGACGCCGACGACCCGCTTCTCGCCCTTCTCCAGGGCCCGCTGGTACCGGAAGGCGGAGTCGGCGATCTCACCGGTGAACCAGCCGTCCTCGATGCCGCGCAGGATGCCGGAGGTGATCGGGCCGATCGGGTGCCTGCCGTCCGGGTGGGCGCGCAGACCGCGCTCCTTGATCTGCTCGAAGATCCTCTCGGCGTCGGCCTCGATGCGGTCGGTGAGCTGCTCGACGTACCAGGAACCGCCCAGCGGGTCGGCGACGTTGGCGACGCCGGTCTCCTCCATCAGCACCTGCTGGGTGCGCAGCGCGATCTCGGCGGCCTGCTCGCTGGGGAGCGCGAGGGTCTCGTCGAGGGCGTTGGTGTGGAGGGAGTTGGTGCCGCCGAGGACGGCGGAGAGCGCCTCGACCGCGGTCCGTACGACGTTGTTGTACGGCTGCTGGGCGGTGAGGGAGACCCCGGCGGTCTGGGTGTGGAAGCGGAGCCACTGCGCCTTGTCGGTCCTGGCGCCGTAGACCTCCTTCATCCAGCGGGCCCAGATCCGGCGGGCGGCGCGGAACTTGGCGATCTCCTCGAAGAAGTCGAGGTGCGCGTCGAAGAAGAAGGAGAGGCCGGGGGCGAAGACGTCGACGTCGAGGCCGCGGGAGAGGCCGAGCTCGACGTAGCCGAAGCCGTCGGCGAGGGTGTACGCCAGCTCCTGCGCGGCCGTCGCCCCGGCCTCGCGGATGTGGTAGCCGGAGACCGAGAGCGGCTTGTACGCGGGGATGTCCGCCGCGCAGTGCTCCATCAGGTCGCCGATGAGGCGCAGATGGGGCTCGGGCTCGAAGAGCCACTCCTTCTGGGCGATGTACTCCTTGAAGATGTCGGTCTGCAGCGTGCCGTTGAGGACGGCCGGGTCGACGCCCTGGCGCTCGGCGGCGACCAGGTACATGCAGAAGACCGGGACGGCGGGCCCGGAGATCGTCATGGACGTCGTGACGTCCCCGAGCGGGATGTCCTTGAAGAGGACCTCCATGTCGGCGGCGGAGTCGACGGCGACACCGCAGTGGCCGACCTCGCCGAGGGAGCGGGGGTCGTCGGAGTCGCGGCCCATGAGGGTCGGCATGTCGAAGGCGACGGAGAGGCCGCCGCCGCCCGCGGCCAGGATCATCTTGTACCGCTCGTTGGTCTGCTCGGCGTTGCCGAAGCCGGCGAACTGGCGGATGGTCCAGGTCCGGCCCCGGTAGCCGGTCGGGTGCAGACCTCGGGTGAAGGGGTACTCGCCGGGCCAGCCGATGCGCTCGAACCCCTCGTAGGTGTCGCCGGGCCGGGGGCCGTAGACCGGCTCGACGGCGTCGCCGGAGAGCGTGCTGAAGTCCGCCTGCCGCTTGCGGGCCTCGTCGTAGCGGGCCTGCCAGCGGCGGCGGCCCTCCTCGATGGCGTCAGCGTCCATCCTTCGAAGTTACTAGGACGTCCTAGTAACTGTCGACGGCACGCCCCCGCACAGGTGTGCGGGGGTGGGGGTCAGGCCTTGACCGGCTGCGCCTGCGCGCCGCTGACCAGCGGAAGCGTCTCGGCGACGACCTTGCGCTCGACGAAGAACGCGGCGGTCGGGATGGTGCCGCTCACCAGGACCCAGAGGAGCTTGCCGAACGGCCACTTGGCCTTGGAGCCCAGGTCGAAGGCGAAGACCAGGTAGATGATGTAGAGGACACCGTGGAGCTGGGAGACCGCGAAGGTCAGGTCCTCGCCGACGCCGAAGCCGTACTTGGCGACCATGCACGCGCACAGGATGAGGAGCATCACGGCGGTCACGTAGGCCATGACGCGGTAGCGGGTCAGCACGCTGGATTTCATGCCGTCGAGCGTAACGGCACGTTCCGGGCGATCTTCGCGGGGGTCGGGGTCCGCTCAGCCCTCGTCGAAGTCGTGCGCCGCGACCCGCAGCGGGCGCAGCATCGCGAAGATCTCCGCGCACTCCTCGGCGTCGTACGCGCCCAGGCCGAAGTCCATCTCCATCAGGTCGCGGGTCGCCGCCTCGACCACCTCGCGGCCCTTCTCCGTGATGGAGGCGAGGGTGCCGCGGCCGTCGTTGGGGTTGGGCCGCTTGGCGACGAGCCCCGACTTCACCAGCCGGTCCACCGTGTTCGTCACCGAGGTCGGGTGGACCATCAGCCGCTCGCCGATCTTGGACATCGGCAGCTCGCCCGCCTTGGAGAAGGTGAGCAGGACCAGGGCCTCGTACCGCGCGAAGGTCAGGCCGTACGGCTTGACGACCGCGTCGACCTCCGCGAGGAGGATCTGGTGGGCGCGCATGATCGAGGTGATCGCGGCCATCGAGGGGACCGGGCCCCAGCGCTTCTGCCAGAGTTCGTCGGCTCGGGCGATGGGGTCGAAGGGGAGACTGAGCGGCTTCGGCACGCGTCGACCTTACCGACTGGTCATATGGCGGTCAGCCCCGTCTCGCCCTTCGGTCGCCCGCAGCTCGACAGCGGCGGCGAGGAGGCAGAGCGTGCCGAGGACGCCGGTGCCCGCGACGACCGCGTGCACGGGGACGAACTCGGCCGCGATCCCGGCCCCGGCCATGCCGACGCCCTGCACGGTCATCATGCCCGCGGTCATCAGGGTCATGGCCCTCCCCCGCTGCTCCTCGGGGACGGCGGCGACGAACCAGGCGTCGAGACCGAGGGTGTACGCCCCGGTGGCGCCGGCCAGGAACAGGGCGACGGCCGCGAGGGCGACGCCCGGCTCGGGGGCGTACAGCAGGTACGGCAGGACGCCGGTGACGGCGAGCGGCAGCACGATCCGGGAGCGGGCGGCGGCGGAGAGGAACGATCCGGCGAGGAGCTCGCCCGTGATGGTGCCGACGGGCAGGGCGCACATGAGGAGACCGAGGGCGGCGGTGGAGACGCCGATCTGGTCGGCGTAGGGGGCGGCGAGGGCCTCGGGGACGACGGCGAAGAGCGGCGGCGCCCAGAACATCAGCATGAGGGCGCGCACGCGCCGGTTCCGCAGCACGGCGAAGGTCCCGGAGAGCCCGCTCGCCTCGCCGCCCGCCCTGGCCGGCCGGCGGGCGGTGCCGAGCCTCAGCAGGAGCGCGGAGGCGAGGAAGGTGGCGGCGGTGACGACGAGGGCGCCGCGGGGCGGGACGACGGTGAGGAGCGCGCCGCCGGCGGCGAAGCCGGTGAGCAGGGCGCTCTGGGACACGATCCGCAGCAGCGAGCGCCCGAGGACGAAGAGGTCGCCCTCGCCGAGGATGTCGGCGAGGGTCGCCATGCGGGTGCCGTTGAAGACGGGCGAGACGACGGCGATGGCGCAGCGCAGCACGAGCAGGAGGGCGACGGGGGTGGCGGGCGCGGCCATGACCGCGACGCAGCCGGCGCAGACGAGGTCGCAGACGACGAGGAGCCGACGGGGCGGGATCCGGTCGGTGAGCCCGGCGAGGAGGGTGCCGCCGAGGAGGTACGGCAGGAAGCCGAGCGCGAAGGTGAGCGAGGAGAGCAGCGGCGACCGCGTCATGTCGTACACGAGCACGGTGAGCGCGAGCTCACTGACGACGACGCCGAGGAGCGAGGACAGGTGCGCCGCGAACACGAACCGGAACTCGCGCACGGCGAAGACGGCGCGGTAGCCGGGGGACGCGGGTCCGGCCTGGGTCCCGGCCCCGGTCTCAAGGGCTGTGGCGGTGGCGGCGGGGACGCGCGGCTCGGGGGCAGGGGTGGGCGCGGGCGCCGGGAAGGGCGCCCGGGTGTCGTTCTCGGGCATGGGCGCAGCCTGCCGGGCGCGGGGGCCGCGCCCTAGACTTTCGGATCCAGGCGAATGTTCCGCCACGGCTTCCGGAGGGCCCGTGCCGTACCACCTGCGTTTCGGCGAGGCCGACCCGCTGCGGATCCGGTTCGCGATCTCGCCGCTCTGGGAGACGCACTCCGCCGTGCGGGTCCTGGCGCGGCCCGGGAAGCAGGGCTACCACCTGCCGTGGCTGCGGCGGATCGCGGACGCCGCGCGCGGGGTCGACCTCGCGCCGCTCCAGCTGCTGATGCCGTTGCGCGGGCACAACCCGGACTTCCTCTATCCGCCGCCGCTCGGCCCCGCCGCCTCTTTCGAGGAGGAGATCGCGGCCGTGCGGGAGACCGACCCGGCGCTCGCCCTCGACGACTTCGAGCGGGCGCTCGCCGAGACGCCGGGGGCGGCGGACACGGCGGAGGGACGCCGGATGCTCGCCGACCCCGCCGGGGCGGTGGAGCGGCTGGCCGAGCTGCTCCGGGCCGCCTGGGAGGCGCTGGTCGCGCCCGACTGGCCCCGGCTGCGCGCGCTCCTGGAGGCGGACGTGGCGTACCACTCGCGGCGGCTCGCGGAGGGCGGGCTCGAACGGCTCCTCGGCGAGCTGCACCCGGCCTTCGACTGGGCGGCGGAGACGGCCACGCTGCGGGTGGACTATCCCGGCGAGCACGACCGGCCGCTGGAGGGACGGGGGCTCGTCCTGATGCCGTCGGTGTTCACCTGGCCCGACGTGGTGAGCGGCTTCGACCCGCCCTGGCAGCCGACGGTGGTCTATCCGGCGCGCGGGATCGGCGGACTGTGGACGGAGGCCGCGGGACGCACGCCGGAGGCGCTGGCCCGGCTGCTCGGCCCGGTGCGGGCGAACGTCCTGTGCGCCTTGGCCGAGCCGATGGGGACGACGGCGCTCGCCCATCTCCTCGGCCGGGCGCCCTCCTCCGTCTCCTCGCACCTGTCGGTGCTGCGGGACGCGGGGCTGCTGACCTCGCGGCGGTACGGCCACCAGGTGCTGTACGAGCGGACGCCGCTGGGCATCACGCTGTCGCAGCCGGACCCGGGCCCCTAGGGCCTGTCGAGGCGGCGGCGCAGGGTGTACGTGACGGCCTTCCGTGCCACCGGGTTGAGCTCCTCGACCGCGGCCATCAGGGCGCCGAGCTGTTCGAGCGCGGTGAGCGCGGCCTCCGCGCCCGCCGGATCGACCCCTTCGTAGAGTTCGAGCCCGACGAAGGAGGCGGCGACCGCGCGGGCGAGTCCGGCGGGGTCGGTGAACCCGGCGAGGGGGGTCCCGGCGAGGACGCGGACGAGGACCTGCTCGATCTCGGCGATCCACAGGTCGAGTCCGGCGGCGGTGGCGGGGGCGAGCCGGGGGTGGGTCTGGGCACCGGCGAGCAGCTGTCCGAGGACGGCGACATGGCCGGCGTCCCGCTCCTCGGTGTGCATCTCGCGTCCGAAGGCGAGCAGTTCGGAGAGGCTGCCGACGGAGCGGAGCCGTTCCCGGTGGCGGGCCACCCGCTGCTCGGCGCCGTGCCGGCAGGCGGCGGAGAGCAGTTCGTCGACGGAGCCGAAGTGGTAGAAGACCAGGGCCTGGTTGACCCCGGCGGTGGTCGCGATCGCCCGTGCGGAGGCCTTGGCGATGCCCTGCTCGACGAGGGTGCGCAGGGCGCCGTCGAGCAGTTTCTCCCGGGTCTCCCGACTCCTGGCGTCCTGCGCCTTCGCACCCGCCGCGGTCCGCCCGCTCACACCCGTACCTCCTCGCGCACCGGGCGCAGCCCCGCGCGCACCCCGGTGGAGCGTACGTCGGCGTAGGCGGCGGTGAAGGACCCGTGGTAGCCGAAGAGGGGGCCGAAGCGGCGGTTGACGACCCTGACGTCGATGCGGAAGCGGCCGGTGCGCTCGTCGAAGGACTCGCGCACCTCGGCCCGGCCGGCCAGGACCTCCGGGACGCGCACGTCCACGGGGCCCTCGCGGAAGCGGTGTTCGCCGGAGGTGATGAGGAGCGAGCCGTCGGGCTGGGCGGTGGGGTGCAGGTCGCTGGCGAGGTGCTGGTGGGTGCCCAGGTAGTCGAGGACGCAGTCGCGCTCGGGGCTGTGGACCATGGTGGCGTCGAAGCGCCGGGGGCCGCCGGGCAGGGCGAAGGTGCGGACGAAGGTGACGGTCTCCCGTCCGTACGAGTCGGCGTAGGGCACGTTCTCGATGGTGAAGGGGACGTCGCGGCCGGTGCGGGGCAGCAGGATGTTCCGCAGCCCGCCGAGCGCGAGGAAGGGCTTCACGAAGGCCCGGCCGTGCCAGACGCGGTCCATGACGCCCCGGCCGACGCACAGCTCGCCGCTCGCGAGCCCGACGGAGAAGCGCCGCTGGAGCTCGGGGTGGAGCCGCTCGAACTCGGCGTCCCCCATGGCGGTGCGGAAGATCGAGGTCATGGCTGCTCCAGGGCGGCGAGGAGCCGGGGCTCCCGGTGGCGGGCGGGCGGGGTGCGCAGACAGCGCCGGGCGGCGGGGGTGCGCGACGAGGGCGGGACGAGGACGGCGAGAGCGAGCCCGAGGACGGTGAGGGGCACAGGGGCGAGCCACAGCGGCCCCGGCGGCAGCGAGGCCGCCGCCCACGGCACGGCCACGAGCAGGATCCGGGCGACGAGTTCGAGGAGCCAGCGGTTCCGTGAGCGTTCCGGGGCGATCCCGTCCTCGCACCAGAGCCGCAGCCGGTCGAAGGACCAGGCGGTGGCCCAGCCCATGAGGGGCCGGAAGAGAAACCGGTCGGCGAGCTTCCCGGCGAGGCCCCAGCGGGGCCGGTAGTCGTAGCCGGTCAGGAAGCGGATGCCGTCCTGGGTGGGCACGTACCGCCAGTACCCGCTGCCCTCGGCGAGGAGCGAGAGCGGGTGCGGCGAGGCGAACCGGAGGGCGGAGACCCGGTCGCCGCCGGCCCGGTGGCGCTCCCCCGCGGAGACACCGGTGCCGGCGACGGCCAGGAAGGGCAGGACGCGGGTCGCGTAGCGGAAGTGCTGGGGCTCGCCCTCGGCGCGCGGGAGGTAGGAGATCTCCGTGAACCGCAGGTCCCACCGCTGGTGGCGGTCGGGTTCCTGCGTGCGTTCCCAGAGCGTCTCCAGATCGGCGCGCACGTGTGTCTCGATGTAGAGACCCATGGCTGTTCCCCCAGCCCATCCGGCATTTTGAGCGACTGCTCAAGACTGCCTCGGGAGGGAAGGTAGCCGATTTTGAGCACTCGCTCAACCGCAGGGCACGAAGAAGCCCCCGGCCCTACGGGAAGGGCCAGGGGCTACAGGTGCCGGGACTGCGGGGACGTCAGGCGCCGAGGTGGCGCTCCACCGTCTCCACCTTGGCGGTCAGGCCGTCCGTCACGCCCGGACGGATGTCGACCTTCATCACCACGGAGACGCGCGGGGCGCGGGCCTCGACGGCGGCGACGGCCCGCTTGACGACGTCCATGACCTCGTCCCAGCTCTCGCCCTCGATCGAGGTGAACATGGCGTCGGTGCGGTTCGGCAGCCCGGACTCCCGGACGACCCGGACGGCGTCGGCGACGTACTCGCCGACCTCTTCCCCCACGCCCAGCGGGGTGACCGAGAACGCGACGATCATGCGTTGACCACGCCTTCGCGACGCGCGCGGGAGGCGATGACCGCGTCCTCGGCCTCGCGCTTCAGCTTCCGCTCGGCGTAGAAGCCGCCCAGGGGCAGCACCGAGAGGACGAAGTAGAGGGCGGCGACCTTGAAGCTCCACTTGGTGCGGTTCCAGGCGTCCAGCCAGAAGAGGACGTACAGGACGAACAGGATGCCGTGGATCGCGCCCATGACCGGCACCGCGTTGAAGTCCGTCGTCCGCTTGAGCACCGAGCAGACCAGCAGGAGCAGGAACGAGACGGCCTCCGGCGCGGAGACGAGCCGGAGCCGGTGGAGGGAGGAAGCGGTCTTGATGTCCACGGAGGGGGTCACCTTCGTTCGGTCTTGTGAACGGATGCACAAGGGCCCGTCCATTGTGCACGGCGACTTTGCTGTCCCTTTGTCCGGGGGCCCAGTACCTTCCTGGGGTGGCAACGTTCCGACTCCAAGGCAGCAAAGTGCTCGCCGTCTCCATGACCGGCGACGCCGTCAAGGCGAAGAACGGCTCGATGGTCGCCTACGACGGCCAGATGGCGTTCAAGAAGATGAGCGGTGGCGGTGAGGGCCTGCGCGGCATGGTGACCCGCCGGCTCACCGGTGAGCAGATGGAGGTGATGGAGGTACGCGGCCAGGGGACCTGCTGGTTCGCCGACCGGGCGTCCGAGATCAACCTCGTCTCCCTGCACGGCGACAAGCTGTGGGTGGAGGCGAGCAATCTGCTCTGCACCGACGCGGGGCTGCGCACCGGCACCACCTTCACGGGCCTGCGCGGCGGCGCCACCGGCAACGGCCTCTTCACCACGACCGTCGAGGGCACGGGCCAGGCGGCGATCATGTCGGACGGCCCGGCGGTGGTGCTGCGGGTGACCCCGCAGTACCCGCTCCAGGTGGACCCCGGCGCGTACATCGCCCACCAGGGCAACCTCCAGCAGCACTTCCAGTCCGGTGTGACCTTCCGCACCCTGATGGGCGAGGGCGGCGGCGAGGCGTTCCAGATCCGCTTCGAGGGCGACGGGCTCGTGTACGTCCAGCCGAGCGAGCGGAACACGATCGGGGGTGACGTCTGATGCCGTTCCGCGAGATCAACTCGAAGATGGTCGAGGCGACCGTCGTCCCCGGGCAGCGGATGTTCAGTCAGCGCGGCGCGATGCTCGCCTACCGCGGCGACGTCACTTTCACGCCGAACATGGCGGGCGGCCAGGGCGGCCTGATGTCGATGATCGGCCGCCGGGTGGCCGGCGAGGCGACCCCGCTGATGACCGTCGAGGGCAGCGGCACGGTGATGTTCGGGCACGGCGGCCACCACATCCAGGTGATCGCACTGACGGGCGACACCCTGTACGTCGAGGCCGACCGGCTCCTCGCCTTCGACGGGACCCTGGAGCAGGGCACGATGTTCATGGGCTCGCAGGGCGGGGTCATGGGCATGGTCCGCGGCCAGGTGACCGGTCAGGGCCTCTTCACCACGACCCTGAAGGGCCACGGCTCGGTGGCGGTCATGGCGCACGGCGGCGTCATCGAGCTGCCGATCTCCCCGGCCCGCCCGGTCCACGTCGACCCGCAGGCGTACGTGGCGCACCGCGGCGACGTGCGGAACAAGCTCTCCACGGCGCTGGGCTGGCGCGACATGGTGGGGCGCGGCTCCGGCGAGGCGTTCCAGCTGGAGCTGAGCGGCAACGGCGTGGTGTACGTCCAGGCCTCGGAGGAGAAGCTGTGAGCACCCCTGTCATCCACGACCCGCACTCCCTGCCGTCGGACGACAACGTCAATCCGTACACCTTCTGCGTGGAGCTCAAGGGCTCCCAGTGGTTCCTGCAGAAGGGCAAGATGATCGCCTACTACGGGCGGATCGAGTTCAACGGCATCGGGCACGGCCGTCTCGACCGGCTGGTGCGGACGTCCTTCCACTCGCCGCTGCACGCGAGCGACTGGGTGGTGGCGGAGGGCAGCGGGAAGATGCTGCTCGCGGACCGGGCCTTCGACGTGAACTCGTACGACCTGGACGACGGCAACCTGACGATCCGCTCGGGGAACCTGCTGGCCTACCAGCCGACGCTGGCGCTGAAGCAGTCGATCGTGCCGGGCTTCGTGACGCTGATCGGCACGGGCAAGTTCGTGGCCGCGTCGAACGGCCCGGTGGTCTTCATGGAGCCGCCGATGCGGGTGGACCCGCAGGCGCTCGTCGGCTGGGCGGACTGCCCCTCGCCCTGTCACCACTACGACCACGGCTACATGACGGGCGTGATGGGCGGCGTCCGCGCGCTGACGGGCATCGGCGGCACCTCGGGCGAGGAGCACCAGTTCGAGTTCGTCGGCGCGGGCACGGTGCTGCTCCAGTCGACGGAGCTGCTGATGCCGGAGCGGGCGACCGGCGCGCCGCCGGCGCAGGCGGGCGTTCCGGGCGGGCACGGGGCGCCCGGTTCCGGCCAGGGGCCGCTGGGTTCGGTACCGCGCCTTCCCGGCCAGCTCGGCGACCTCCAGCGTCGCTTCGGCCTGTAGCCGGTAGTCTGCGGAGTGTGACGTCCTCGAACGTCTGCGCCGCGCCGGGCCAGGGGCGCCCGGTGCGTGGTGCGCGGCGTCACACTCCCAGACTTCGTCAAGTATTCAACTTCTTAGGTAGAATCCATATATGGAGACCGAGACGGCCACCCCCTGGCTCACCGACGGCGAGCAGTGCGCCTGGCGCACGTTCCTGGACGTCCAGAGAATGCTGACGTACCAGCTGGAGCGGGACCTCCAGCCCTTCGGCCTGACGATGAACGACTACGAGATCCTGGTGAACCTCTCGGAGTCGGCGGAACGGCGGCTGCGCATGAGCGACCTCGCCGCCGCCACCCTCCAGTCGAAGAGCCGGCTCTCCCACCAGATCACCCGCATGGAGAACGCCGGTCTCGTACGGCGCGAGAACTGCGAGTCCGACCGCCGTGGACTCTACGCCGTCCTGACCGACGACGGCATGGAGACCATGCGCAAGGTCGCCCCGCACCACGTCGAGTCGGTGCGCAAGCACTTCATCGACCAGCTCAGCGCCGAGGCCCTCGGCGACCTCCACGAGTCCCTGAAGCCGATCGCCGAGCAGCTCCGCGGCCGCCGCGGCAAGCCGTGACCCGGCACATGACCTGACATATGTGGAAGGGCCTCCCCGGACGACCGGAGAGGCCCTTTCCGTACGCCTCGGAGCTCAGTTTCCGGTCAGGCTCGCGACCAGCTCGTCGGCGGCGGCGTACGGGTCCAGGCCGCCCGCCACGATCCGCTCGGCCAGCGCGTCCAGGCGCCGGTCGCCGCGCAGGTCGCCGATCCGCTCGCGCAGGGCCGTGACCGCGATGGTCTCCACCTCGCGGGCGGCACGGGACCGGCGGCGCTCCGCCAGGACCCCGCCCTCCTCCATCCAGGCACGGTGCTTCTCCAGGGCCTCCACGACCTCGTCGACGCCCTCGCCGCGCGCCGCGACCGTCTTCACGATCGGCGGCCGCCAGTCGCCCGCCGCCCGCGCCTCGCCGAGCCCCAGCATGTGGTTGAGCTCGCGGGCGGTGGCGTCCGCGCCGTCCCGGTCGGCCTTGTTCACCACGTACACGTCGCCGATCTCCAGGATGCCCGCCTTCGCGGCCTGGATCCCGTCGCCCATGCCCGGCGCGAGCAGGACCACCGAGGTGTCGGCCTGGGAGGCGATCTCCACCTCCGACTGGCCGACGCCCACGGTCTCCACCAGGATCACCTCGCAGCCGGCCGCGTCCAGGACGCGAATGGCCTGCGGGGCGGACCAGGCGAGCCCGCCCAGGTGGCCGCGGGTCGCCATGGAGCGGATGTAGACGCCCGGGTCGGAGGCGTGCTCCGACATCCGGACCCGGTCGCCGAGGAGCGCTCCCCCGCTGAAGGGCGAGGACGGGTCGACGGCGAGCACGCCGACCCGCTTGCCGACCCGGCGGTACGCGGAGACCAGCGCGGACGTCGACGTGGACTTGCCCACGCCCGGCGAGCCGGTCAGGCCCACCACGTACGCGCCGCCGGTGAGCGGCGCGAGCGCCGCCATCACCTCGCGCAGCTGCGGGGACGCCCCCTCCACCAGGGAGATCAGCCGGGCCACGGCCCGCGGCCGGCCCTCCCGTGCCCGGGCGACGAGTTCGGGGACGTCCACCATCTGCGCTGCTCCTCGGTCGGATGCCGCTTACTTGCCGGACACGCGGACGATCAGCGCGTCGCCCTGGCCGCCGCCGCCGCAGAGGGCCGCCGCGCCGATGCCGCCGCCGCGCCGCTTGAGCTCCAGGGCGAGGTGCAGCACGACGCGGGCGCCGGACATGCCGATGGGGTGGCCGAGGGCGATCGCGCCACCGTTGACGTTCACCTTCTCGGGGGTAACGCCGAGGTCCTTCATTGACTGGTGGGCGACGGCGGCGAAGGCCTCGTTGATCTCGATCAGGTCGAGGTCCTCGACGGTCAGGCCCTCCTTCTCGAGGGCGTGCAGGATCGCGTTGGACGGCTGCGACTGGAGCGAGTTGTCCGGGCCGGCCACGTTGCCGTGGGCGCCGATCTCGGCGATCCACTCCAGGCCCAGCTCCTCGGCCTTGGCCTTGCTCATCACGACCACCGCGGCGGCGCCGTCGGAGATCTGCGAGGAGGTGCCGGCGGTGATGGTGCCGTCCTTGGCGAAGGCCGGACGCAGCTTGCCGAGGGACTCGACGGTGGTCTCGGCGCGGATGCCCTCGTCCTGGGAGAAGACGACCGGCTCGCCCTTGCGCTGCGGGATCTCGACCGGGGTGATCTCGGCCTCGAAGATGCCGTTCTTCTGGGCGGCGGCGGCGCGCTGGTGCGACAGCGCGGCGATCTCGTCCTGGACGTCGCGCGGGATGCCCAGGCGGGTGTTGTGCTTCTCCGTGGACTCGCCCATGGCGATGCCCTCGAAGGAGTCGGTGAGGCCGTCGTACGCCATGGCGTCGAGCATCTCGATCGCGCCGTACTTGAAGCCCTCGCGGGACTTCGGCAGCAGGTGCGGGGCGTTCGTCATCGACTCCTGGCCGCCGGCCACGACGACGTCGAACTCGCCCGCGCGGATGAGCTGGTCCGCCAGCGCGATGGCGTCGAGACCCGACAGACACACCTTGTTGATGGTGAGCGCGGGGACGTTCATCGGGATGCCGGCCTTGACGGCGGCCTGACGGGCGGGGATCTGGCCGGCGCCCGCCTGGAGCACCTGGCCCATGATCACGTACTGCACCTGGTCGCCGCCGATGCCGGCCCGGTCGAGGGCCGCCTTGATGGCGAAGCCGCCGAGGTCGGCGCCCGAGAAGGACTTGAGCGAGCCGAGCAGGCGACCCATGGGCGTGCGGGCGCCCGCGACGATCACTGAGGTGGTACCGGTCGTTCCAGACATGAGGCACGGCCCCTTGGGATGAGGAGTGAACGAGGGTTTACCGCCAATGTACTGAGCGGTGCGGCGCCCGGTCACCGGCCTGCCGGTGTGACGGCGCGCACGTTGCGTAACCACCCCGTCGGGGGTGCACTGGAGCCATGCTGACGCGTATCGACCACATCGGGATCGCCTGCTTCGACCTGGACAAGACCGTCGAGTTCTACCGTGCCACGTACGGTTTCGAGGTCTTCCACTCCGAGGTCAACGAGGAGCAGGGCGTCCGCGAGGCCATGCTCAAGATCAACGAGACCTCCGACGGCGGGGCCTCCTACCTCCAGCTCCTGGAGCCCACCCGGGAGGACTCCGCGGTGGGCAAGTGGCTCGCCAAGAACGGCGAGGGCGTGCACCACATCGCCTTCGGCACGGCCGACGTCGACGGGGACGCCGAGGACATCCGCTCCAAGGGCGTCCGGGTCCTCTACGACGAGCCGCGGATCGGCTCCATGGGCTCCCGGATCACCTTCCTCCACCCCAAGGACTGCCACGGCGTGCTCACGGAACTGGTCACCTCGGCGAAGCCGTCCGCTGACCACTCCTCAGCGGAGCACTGACCACCGGATTCCTGGCCCGGTAGAGTGGGCGACTCCGGGCCGGGGCCGGTCGGGGCCGCTCCGTGCGGCACCGAAGTCGGGATGTCGGGGTCGTCCGATCTGCCACGATTCCCCGGGGGTCCGTCCTCGACCGTGAGGGCGTGCTCGTAGGAGTTGCCGATCAGGGTTGGGGTATCCCCTGCTCGAAGAGCTCGGGGAAGGATGGGACCGCGCAGTGCGGGGCTACGAACGCCAGGAGAGCCACCGAGCTGAAGACGACCATCTCGCCAGGTTCGAAGCCGAGATGGACCGGCTGAAGACCGAACGCGAGAAGGCCGTCCAGCATGCCGAGGACCTGGGCTACCAGGTCGAGGTCTTGCGCGCCAAGCTCCACGAGGCGCGCCGCACCATCGCGTCCCGGCCCGCGTACGACAGCGCCGACATCGGCTACCAGGCCGAGCAGCTGCTGCGGAACGCTCAGGCGCAGGCCGAACAGCTCCGTCAGGACGCCGAGCGCGAGCTGCGCGAGGCCCGCGCCCAGACCCAGCGGATCCTCCAGGAGCACGCCGAGCACCAGGCCCGGCTCCAGGCCGAGCTGCACAACGAGGCCGTCCAGCGCCGCCAGCAGCTCGACCAGGAGCTCAACGAACGCCGCCAGACCGTCGAGGCGCACGTCAACGAGAACGTCGCCTGGGCCGAACAGCTGCGCGCCCGCACGGAGTCCCAGGCCCGCCGCCTCCTCGACGAGTCCCGCGCGGAGGCCGAGCAGTCGCTCGCCGCCGCCCGAGCCGAGGCCACCCGCCTCGCCGAGGAGACCAGCCGCCGCGTCGGCGCCGAGGCGGAGTCCGCCCGGGCCGAGGCCGAAGCGATTCTGCTGCGCGCCCGCAAGGACGCCGAGCGGCTCCTGAGCGCCGCCTCCAGCCAGGCGCAGGAGGCCACCAGCCACGCCGAGCAGCTCCGTTCGACCACCGCCGCCGAGACCGACCAGGCCCGCCGGCAGGCCACCGAGCTCTCCCGCGCCGCCGAACAGCGCATGCAGGAGGCCGAGGAGAAGCTGCGGCTCGCCCGCGTCGAGGCCGAGAAGGCCCTCACCGAGGCCAAGGAGGCCGCCGCCAGGCAGCTCGCCTCCGCCGAGTCGGTCAACGAGCAGCGCACCCGCACCGCCAAGACGGAGATCGCCCGGCTCGTCGGCGAGGCCACCAAGGAGGCCGAGGCGCTCAAGGCGGAGGCCGAGGAGAAGCTCCGCGAGGCCACCGCCGAGGCGGAGAAGCTCGTCACGGAGGCCTCCGAGAAGGCCCTCACGGCCGCCGCCGAGGACTCCGCCGCCGCGCTCGCCAAGGCGGCCCGCAGCGCCGAGGAGATCCTCACCAAGGCGTCCGAGGACGCCCGGGAGACCACCCGCAAGGCCGCCGAGGAGGCCGAGCGGGTCCGCCGCGAGGCCGAGACCGAGGCGGACCGGCTGCGCGCCGAGGCCGGGGAGCAGGCCGACGAACTGCTCGGCTCGGCGAAGGACGACACCAAGGAGTACCGCGCCAAGACGGTCGAGCTCCAGGAGGAGGCCCGCCGGCTGCGCGGCGAGGCCGAGCAGCTGCGCTCCGAGGCCGTCGACGAGGGCGAGCGGATCCGCGGCGAGGCCCGCCGCGAGGCCCTCCAGCAGATCGAGGAGGCGGCCAAGACCGCCGAGGAGCTCCTCACCAAGGCCCGTACGGACGCCGACGAGCTGCGCGCCAAGGCCGGCGCCGAGAGCGAGCGGGTCAAGTCGGAGGCGATGGAGCGCGCCCAGACGCTCCGCGCCCAGGCCGAGGAGACCCTGGAGCGCACCCGCGCCGAGGCCGAGCGGCTGCGCGCCGAGGCCGAGGAGCAGGCCGAATCGGTGAAGGACGCGGCCGAGCAGGCCGCCGCCGGGCTGCGCGCGGACGCCGAGCGGGCCGCCGAGGCCCGCCGCGCCGAGGCCGCCGAGGAGCTGGCCCGGCTGCACGCCGACGCCGAGGCGAAGGTCGCCGCCGCCGGTGAGGAGCTCACCGACGCGCGGGCCGAGGGCGAGCGGATCCGGCGCGAGGCCGCCGAGGAGACGGAGCGACTGCGCACCGAGGCCGCCGAGCGGATCCGGTCCCTCCGGGAGCAGGCCGAGCAGGAGGCCGAGCGGCTGCGCGCCGAGGCCGCGTCGGACGCGTCCACCACCCGTACGGAGGCCGAGTCCGTCGCCGTACGGCTGCGCACGGAGGCTTCCGAGGAGGCCGAGCGACTGCGCTCGGAGGCCCAGGAGACCGCCGACCGGGTGCGGGCCGAGGCCGCCGCCGCCGCCGAGAGGGTGGCCGCCGAGGCCGCCGAGGCCCTGGCCGCCGCGCGGGACGAGGCCAACCGGCGCCGCCGGGAGGCCGAGGAGACCCTGGAGTCGGCCCGTTCCGAGGCCGGCCGGGAGCGCGAGCACGCCCGCGAGCAGTCCGAGGAGCTCCTGGCCGCCGCCCGCAAGCGGGTGGAGGAGGCGCAGGCCGAGGCGCAGCGCCTGGTCGAGGAGGCGGACGCGCGGGCGACCGAGATGGTCACCGCCGCCTCGCGAGCCGCCCAGGAGGTGCGGGACTCGGTGGCCGGTCTGCGCGAGCAGGCCGAGGAGGAGATCGCCGGGCTGCGCAGCGCCGCCGAGCACGCGGCGGAGCGGACGCGCACCGAGGCGCAGGAGGAGGCGGACCGGGTCCGCGCCGACGCGTACGAGGAGCGGGAGCGGGCGTCCGAGGACGCCGCCCGCGTGCGGGCGCGTGCCCAGGAGGAGTCGGAGGCCGCGAAGGCGCTGGCGGAGCGGACGGTCACGGACGCGCTCGCCGAGGCGGAGAAGCTGCGGGCGGACACCGCCGAGTACGCGCAGCGGGTGCGGACCGAGGCGACGGACTCGCTCGCCTCGGCCGAGCAGGACGCGGCCCGGACGCGCGCGGACGCCCGGGACGACGCGAACCGGATCCGTTCGGAGGCCGCCGAGCGCGCCGAGACGACGGTCGGTGAGGCGCGCGCGGAGGCGGAGCGGATCGCCGCCGAGGCCGAGCAGGTCCTGGACGAGGCCCGGAAGGCCGCCGACAAGCGGCGTTCGGACGCGGCCGAGCAGGCCGACACCCTCATCGGCGAGGCCACCGCCGAGGCCGAGCGGATCGCGGCCGAGGCCGCCGAGCTGCGGGAGACGACCGAGCGCGACGCCGAACGGCTGCGCACGGAGGCCGAACAGGTCAAGGCCGACGGCGAGGCCCAGGCCGAGGCGCTGCGCGCGGAGGCCCGCGCCGAGGCCGAGCAGATCCTCGACGAGGCCCGCAAGGCCGCCGACAAGCGCCGCACCGACGCCGCCGAGCAGGCCGACACCCTCATCGGCGAGGCCACCGCCGAGGCCGAGCGGATCGCGGCCGAGGCCGCCGAGCTGCGGGAGACGACCGAGCGCGAC
>NZ_JBIAMM010000010.1:0-19051 GCF_042874095.1 Streptomyces sp. NPDC004266 | reverse complement strand
ACGCCGAACGGCTGCGCACGGAGGCCGAACAGGTCAAGGCCGACGGCGAGGCCCAGGCCGAGGCGCTGCGGGCGGAGGCCCGCGCCGAGGCCGAGCAGGTCCTGGACGAGGCCCGCAAGGCCGCCGACAAGCGGCGTTCGGACGCGGCCGAGCAGGCCGACATCCTCATCGGCGAAGCCACCGCCGAGGCCGAGCGGCTCACCGCCGAGGCGGTCGAGCTCATGGAGACGACCGAGCAGGACGCCGCGCGCATCCGCACGGAGGCCGAACAGGTCAAGGCCGATGGCGAGGCGCACGCGCAGGCCCTGCGCAACGCCGCGCTGGCCGATGCCGACCAGATCCTGGACGAGGCCCGCAAGGCCGCCGACAAGCGCCGCACCGACGCCGCCGAGCAGGCCGACACCCTCGTCGGCGAGGCGACGGCGGAGGCCGAGCGGATCGTGAACGAGGCGGCCGAACTGGCCGACTCGGTCGGCGCGGACGCCCGCGCCGAGGCGGGCCGGACCGTCGCCGCGGCCTCGGAGGAGGCCGAGCGGCTGCGCGCCGAGGGCGCCGAGGCGCTCGCGGAGGCCCTGCGGGACGCCGAGCGGATCCGTACCGAGTCCGAGCGGGTGAAGGCCGAGGCCGAGGCGGCGGGCGAGCAGATGCGCGCGGAGGCCCGCGAGGAGGCGGACCGGACCCTCGACGAGGCCCGGGAGGCCGGGGCCCGGAAGCGTTCGGACGCTGCCGAGCAGGCCGACCAGCTCATCGCCAAGGCCCAGGAGGAGGCGCTGCGCGCCACCACGGAGGCCGAGTCGCAGGCGGACACGATGGTCGGCGCGGCCCGCAAGGAGGCCGAGCGGATCGTCGCCGAGGCGACCGTCGAGGGCAACACGCTGGTGGAGAAGGCCCGTACGGACGCGGACGAGCTCCTGGTCGGGGCGCGCAGCGACGCGACGGCCATAAGGGAGCGGGCCGAGGAGCTGCGCGGCCGGATCGAGAGCGAGATCGAGGAGCTGCACGAGCGGGCGCGGCGCGAGACGGCCGAGCAGATGAAGACGGCCGGCGAGCGCGTCGACAAGCTGGTGAAGGCCGCGACCGAGCAGCGGACCGAGGCGGAGGAGAAGGCGAAGGAGCTGGTCTCCGAGGCGAGTTCGGAGGCGAGCAAGGTCAGGATCGCCGCGGTCCGCAAGGCGGACGCGCTCCTCAAGGAGGCCGCGCAGAAGAAGGCCTCGATCATCGCCGAGGCCGAGGCCCTGAAGGCGGAGGCCGAGCGGATCCGCGCGGAGGCCGAGGCGGAGGCGGAGAAGACGGTCCAGGAGGGGCAGCGCGAGCTGGAGGTGCTGACGCGTCGTCGCAAGGACATCAATGCCGAGATCTCCCGTGTCCAGGACGTGCTGGAGGCGTTGGAGTCTTTCGAGACCCCGTCGGCCGGAAAGGACGGGGTCAAGGCGGGTGCGTCGGCGGGTTCCACCCGGACGAGTGGCAAGTCCCAGGACGGCTAGCCACTCAAAAGGCTGGACATTCTCCAGATCAAACGGGCATACGCTCGATGACACGCCGCTTCGGCCCCTAGGATTCCCTCTAACACCTCACCGGTCTCATTCGACAGGAACCCCATGAGCGACACTTCCTCCCCCTTCGGCTTCGAGCTCGTGCGGCGCGGTTACGACCGCGGTCAGGTGGACGACCGCATTACCAAGCTCGTGGCCGACCGCGACAGTGCCCTGTCCCGCATCACCTCGCTGGAGAAGCGCATCGAGGAGCTCCACCTCGAGACGCAGAACGCCCAGGCGCAGGTCACCGACGCCGAGCCGTCGTACGCGGGGCTCGGCGCCCGGGTCGAGAAGATCCTCCGACTGGCCGAGGAGGAGGCGAAGGACCTGCGTGAGGAGGCCCGTCGCGCCGCCGAGCAGCACCGCGAGCTGGCCGAGTCGGCCGCCCAGCAGGTGCGCAACGACGCGGAGTCGTTCGCGGCCGAGCGCAAGGCGAAGGCCGAGGACGAGGGCGTCCGGATCGTCGAGAAGGCGCAGGGCGAGGCCAACTCGCTGCGTGCCGAGGCCCAGAAGGACGCGCAGTCGAAGCGCGAGGAGGCGGACGCCCTCTTCGAGGAGACCCGCGCCAAGGCCGCCCAGGCCGCCGCGGACTTCGAGACGAACCTGGCGAAGCGCCGCGAGCAGTCGGAGCGGGACCTGGCCTCGCGTCAGGCGAAGGCCGAGAAGCGCCTCGCGGAGATCGAGCACCGCGCCGAGCAGCTGCGTCTGGAGGCCGAGAAGCTGCGGACGGACGCGGAGCGCCGGGCCCGTCAGACGGTGGAGACCGCGCAGCGCCAGGCCGAGGACATCGTGGCCGACGCGAACGCCAAGGCCGACCGGATCCGTTCGGAATCGGAGCGCGAGCTCGCGGCGCTGACGAACCGCCGCGACTCGATCAACGCGCAGCTGACCAATGTCCGCGAGATGCTGGCGACGCTGACCGGTGCCGCGGTGGCGGCGGCGGGCTCCCCGATCGACGACGAGCGCACGGCCGGCGTCCCGGCCCAGCAGTCGCGGTAACGAACCGACGACAAGTCCCAGAGCCCCCCGTCATTCCGGTGGCGGGGGGTTTTGCGCGCCCGTAGGTTGGGACGCATGATCGAGCTTGAGGGCCTGACCAAGCGCTACGGGGCGAAGACCGCGGTCGACCACCTGTCCTTCCAGGTCCGTCCTGGCGTGGTCACCGGCTTCCTCGGGCCGAACGGGGCGGGCAAGTCGACGACGATGCGGATGATGCTCGACCTGGACAACCCGACGAGCGGCACGGTCCGGATCGACGGCAAGCACTACCGGGACCTGGCCGAACCGCTGAAGTACATCGGGGCGCTGCTCGACGCCAAGGCGATGCACGGCGGCCGTTCCGCCTACAACAACCTGCTGTGTCTGGCGCAGTCCAACCGCATCCCGCAGAGCCGGGTGGGCGAGGTGCTGGACCTGGTGGGCCTGACGGCGGTCGCGAAGAAGAAGTCGAAGGGTTTCTCCCTCGGCATGGGGCAGCGGCTCGGGATCGCGTCGGCCCTCCTCGGTGATCCCGAGATCCTGATGTTCGACGAGCCCGTCAATGGTCTGGACCCCGAGGGAATTCACTGGATCCGCAATCTGATGAAGGCGTTGGCGGCCGAGGGCCGGACGATCTTCGTTTCCAGCCATCTGATGAGTGAAATGGCGCTGACGGCGGATCATCTGATCGTGATCGGTCAGGGAAAACTGCTGGCCGACACCTCGATGGCGGATTTCATCCAGCAGAATTCCCGGAGTTATGTGCGGATGCGCTCCCCGCAGCAGGAACGCCTGCGGGACGTGCTCCACGCGAACGGATTCGTCGTGGTCGAGGCCGGCGCCGGGGTCCTGGAGGTGGACGGGGCGACGACGGAGAAGCTGGGCGAACTGGCCGCGGAGAACGGTCTGGTGCTGCACGAGCTCAGCGCGCAGCGCGCCTCCCTCGAAGAGGCGTTCATGCAGATGACGGCCGCCGCGGTGGAGTACCACGCACACGGCACCGACGTACACAGCGGCGCCGCGGCGCCCGGCCCCCGGTGGGGCACGACCTCCCAGGGAGCCTGAACGATGGCAGTGGCATCCGCGGTCCTGCAGTCCGAGTGGACCAAGATCCGGACGGTGTCGTCGACCGTCTGGACGCTGGCGAGCGCCTTCCTCGTCACGGTGGCGATGGGCGCGGGGCTGAGCGCCCTGACGAACGCCACCTTCGACGACATGAGGGAGGTCGAGAGGGCCACCTTCGACCCGACCCTGATCAGCTTCTCCGGGATGATCCTGGGGCAGCTGGCGATGGTGGTCTTCGGCGTCCTGGTGGTGGGGACCGAGTACTCCTCCGGCATGATCCGCACCTCGCTGGCGGCCGTGCCGCAGCGCGCGACCTTCCTCTTCTCGAAGATCGCGGTGGCGGGCGGGCTCGCCTTCCTGGTGGGGCTCGCGACGAGCTTCACCGCCTTCTTCCTCGGGCAGGCGCTGCTCGGCGCGCACCGGGCCTCCCTCGGCGACGACAACGTGCTGCGGGCGGTGGTCGGAGCCGGGCTCTACATGGGTCTGATCGCGCTGTTCTCGATGGGCGTGGCGGCGATGCTGCGCTCGTCGATGCTGTCGCTCGGCATCCTGGTGCCGTTCCTCCTCCTGGTCTCGAACATCCTCTCGGCGGTCCCGAAGGCCAAGGAGGTGGCGCTCTACTTCCCCGACCAGGCCGGCTCGAAGGTGATGCGGGTCGTCCCGGACGCGATGAACTCGGAGGAGGCCCCGTACGGTCCGTGGGGCGGGCTCGGGATCATGGTGCTCTGGGTGGTGGCCTCCCTCGTCGGCGGCTATCTGGTGCTGAAGAAGCGGGACGCCTGATTCCCCGGACTTGGCCGGAACCGTCAACGGCTGGATAAGCTCCTAGCTCATACGGGGGGCTCCGGCCGACGGCCGCCACGCCCCGACATGGATGCGACCGACCTGTCGATGGGGCTGGAGAATGATCGAGGCAGTCGGCCTGACGAAGCGCTACGGCGCCAAGACGGCCGTGTACAACCTTTCCTTCCAGGTGCGGCCCGGTGTCGTCACCGGGTTCCTGGGGCCCAACGGGTCCGGCAAGTCGACGACCATGCGCATGATCCTGGGACTCGACCGGCCCACCGCGGGGCATGTCACGATCGGCGGCCACCCCTTCCGGCAGCTGCCGAACGCGCCCCGGCAGGTCGGCGCGCTCCTCGACGCCAAGGCCGTGCACGGCGGCCGCAGCGCGCGCAGCCATCTGCTGTCGCTCGCGCAGCTGGCCGGCATCCCGGCGCAGCGCGTCGACGAGGTCCTCGGCGTGGTCGGCCTCCAGGACGTCGCCAAGCGGCGCTCGAAGGGCTTCTCCCTCGGCATGGGCCAGCGGCTCGGCATCGCGGCGGCGCTCCTGGGCGACCCGCAGGTGCTGCTCTTCGACGAGCCCGTCAACGGCCTGGACCCCGAGGGCATCCTCTGGGTGCGGAACCTGATGAAGAAGCTGGCCGCCGAGGGCCGCACGGTCTTCGTCTCCAGCCACCTCATGAGCGAGATGGCGCTGACGGCCGACCACCTGATCGTGATCGGCCGGGGGCAGCTGCTCGCGGACATGCCCGTCAAGGACTTCATCTCGGCGAACTCCGCCGACTTCGCCCGGGTGCGGACGCCGGGGACCGAGCCGGCGCAGCGGGAGAAGCTGACGTCGGTGCTCATGGAGGCCGGCGGCCAGGTGCTGTCGGAGCCGGACGGGGCGCTGCGCGTGACGGGCCTGCCCCTGCCGCGGATCAGCGACCTCGCGCACGGCGCGGACGTACGGCTCTGGGAGCTGTCCCCGCACCAGGCGTCCCTCGAGGAGGCGTACATGCGGCTGACGCAGGGCGCCGTGGACTACCGCTCCACCGACGACCGCCTCGCCCACCTCCAGCCGCCGGTGCAGCCCGGGCAGCCGGGGTACGGGATGCCGCCGCAGCCGCCGGTCCAGGACGTGCCGCAGCAGGGCTGGTACGCCCCGCCGCCGCCCGGACAGAACCCGTACGCCGGCGCCCCGCAGGCCCCCGCGCCGGGTCCGTACGCCCCTCCGGCCGCCCCGCAGCCGGGCCTCCCGCAGCCGAGCGACACCCCGAAGGACGCCCGATGACCGCCCCCGCCCACCAGCACGCCCCGGCTCCGCACGCCTACGTCTCCCCCATCCCGGTCCGCGCCGCGCACCTCGGTGACGCGCTCGCCTCCGAGTGGACGAAGATCCGCTCGGTGCGTTCGACGATGTGGACGCTCGGGGTCATGATCCTGCTGATGCTCGCCATCGGCCTGGGCGTCGCGGCGATCGCCGCGGGCTCCGAGGCGCCGATGGGCGAGGAGTCCGCGCTCGCCTTCGGTTTCTTCGGGATGCTGCCGGCGTCGATCTGCGTGATCACGCTGGGCGTCCTGACGATCGCCTCCGAGTACGGCACGGGCATGATCCGCACGACCCTGACGGCCTGCCCGAGCCGGGCCCGAGTGCTCACGGCGAAGGCGCTCGTCTTCTTCCTGCTGGTCTTCTCGGTCACCACCGCGGTCGCGACGCTCGTGGCGGTGGCACAGGTCGCCATCGTGGACACGGCGGCGACGCCGACGGGGGGCGAGTGGCTGCGGGCGACGGTCGGCGCGGGCGGCTACCTGGCCGTGCTCGGCCTGCTGTCGCTGGCGGTCGGGACGCTCATCCGGCACTCGGCCGGCGCGATCACGGTGATGATCGGCCTGCTGCTGCTGCCGCTGGTGGCCGCCCTGTTCATGTTCAACCAGACGCTGAAGCCGGTGCAGGAGTTCCTGTTCACCTACGCGATCCCCTCGCAGATGATCTCGCTCTACAGCGAGGCCCCGCCGTTCGGCGACTCGGGCCCGGCGGGCTGGGAGCCGCTGCTGATCATGGCGGCGATCGCGGCGGCGGCGATGGGCGGCGCGTACGCCCTGCTGAACAGCCGGGACGTGTGACCTAGTACCTCGGCGCGTTGCGGGACCGCTGCACCCTGCTGGTGCGGCGGTCCTTCGCGTTCCAGCAGGCCTTGTGCCAGTGGCGGCGGTCGTCGACCCCGCCCCACTCCGGCCAGGCGACCACGTGCGGGGCGCCGGGCGGGATCTCCTGGTCGCAGCCCGGGCAGCGGTAGCGCTTGCCGGGCGCGCTCGCGCCGGCGACGAGCCGGACGTACCACTCCTCGCCCTGCCAGGTCTCGGTGCGCTGCGCGCCGCCGTACCGGTCGCCGTGGTCGCCCTGCTGCGCGGGCTTCTCGCCGCCTCGGGAGCGGTTGTGACGCGGGGACACGGGCACACCTCACGGGGTCTGGGAACACGGACCGTTCCCTCCAGCCTACGGGCCGCCACGCGGTGCCCCGGGCCCCGCCCGGGACGGCTTAGCCGAAAATCGCAAGAACTTCATGAACGGCCGTTGCCTTTGGCACGTGTCAGACGTTGGTGCCAGTGCGAGGGGAGATACGCGTCGGCCGCAAGGAGGCAGAAGGCGATGCGCGTGGGTACGTTCGTTCTGGCAGCCCAGTTCCCGGGCCAGGGCCAGGGGGAAGCACTGCACCGGGCGGTGCGGACCGCCGAGGTGGCGGAGGAGGCGGGGCTCGACTCCGTCTGGCTGGCCGAGCACCACTTCGTGCCGTACGGGGTCTGCCCCTCGGCCGTGACGCTGGCCGCGCTGCTCCTCGGCCGCACCCGGCGGCTCCGGGTCGGCACGGCGGTGAGCGTGCTGCCGACCGTCCACCCGGTCGCCCTCGGCGAGCAGGCGGCGCTGCTGCACCTCACCTCGGGCGGCCGGTTCACCCTGGGGGTGGGCCGGGGCGGGCCCTGGGTGGACCTGGAGGTCTTCGGCGCGGGCCTCGCGGCGTACGAGAAGGGGTTCCCCGAATCGCTCGACCTGCTGCTGCGCTGGCTCACCGAGCCGCGCGTCGGCGCCGAGGGGGAACGATTCGCTTTCCGCGAGGTGCCCGTGGTGCCCCGCCCCGACGAGCTGATCGGCGGGGCGGCCGCCCCCGAGGTGGTGGTGGCCTGCACCTCGCCGAAGAGCGTGCGGCTCGCGGCGGAGCGCGGACTGCCGATGCTGCTCGGCATGCACTGCGGCGACGAGGACAAGGCCGAGATGGTCGCGGCCTGGGAGCGGTGCGCGCGGGAGGCCGGGCGGGACCCGGACGAGATCGCGCGGATCGGCTCCGGCCACGTCTCGGCGGGGGTGGCCCAGCTCGCGGACCGGGGCGCCGACGCGGCGGAGGCGCTCGTCAAGGCGATGCCGGGCTGGCTGAGGCAGGGGCTCGACGCGCATGTGACGGTGGACGGCCGGCACCGGGCGATGCGGGACCCCGTGGCGTACACGGAGCTCCTGTGCGGACTGCACCCGGTGGGCACGCCCCGGCTGGCGGCGGACCGGCTCGCGGCGACCGCGGAGCGCACGGGCATCACGCGCTTCGCCCTCCTCGCGGAAGGCTCGGGCGATCTCGCGGCGACCGAGGAGAACGTCCGGCGCCTGGGCGCGGAGGTCCTGCCGCTCCTGGTGTGAGGGCCCTCAGGGGCGCTGTGCTGACTGTGCTGCCGCTTCCGCGCCTTTCGGCGGCGATGCGCGTCGGCTCGCATCGATGGCGTTCTCCCCCGGTGCGGAGCGGCAGCACCATGTCTCAGCAGTCGCGCAGTTCCGGCGACTGGTTCAGCAGCTGCCCCCGTACGGACGTGAAACGGGCGAGCCGCTCGTCCACCGACGGGTCCAGTGGGAAGACCGCCACGCGGTGGCAGTTCTGGAAGGCGAGACGCACCCCGAAGTGCCGCTGCAGCGCACCACGAATGGCATCGCTCGCGAGCGCGCGCAGCAGCTGACCACGTGCCTGCTCATTCGGCGGCGGCGTCTGGTTGTCGGCGAACTCTCCGCCGTCGACCTTCAGCTGTGCCACCAGAGAACTGATCATCTCCCATGCGTAGGGCAGGGAGGTCCGGACGCAGTCGACGAAGTCGGCTTCGTCGACCTCGCCTCGCTCGGCCTGTTCCAACAGGGCCGGTGAGACGTCGAGCGACATGGGTTCTCCTCTCGCGACCCCGCGGGCGGGGTCTTGCGGGCAGGGCGAAGGCCGGCCGTGCGCCACGCAGCGTGCACGGACGACGACCTCCAGCTTCCACGGTAAGCGCGCGGTCCGGGCGACACCAGAAGAATGGGCACACAACCGGCTGATAACCGACGGGTGTTCGGCTCACGGCGACCCCCACGCGCCGTCGGGGCGATGCCCGAATCGCGCGGAAGAGCACCCGTCTTGTAGCGTTGCCGACCATGCGTCTCGTCATTGCCCGTTGTTCCGTGGACTACGTGGGCCGGCTCACCGCCCACCTGCCCTCCGCACCCCGTCTGATCCTGGTCAAGGCAGACGGCAGCGTCTCCATCCACGCGGACGACCGGGCGTACAAACCGCTCAACTGGATGTCCCCGCCGTGCACCCTGAAGGAGGGCGTGGACGGTGAGGCGGGCATCTGGACCGTGATCAACAAAGCGGGCGAGAAACTGATCATCACGATGGAGGAGATCCTCCACGACTCCTCGCACGAACTGGGCGTCGACCCGGGCCTCATCAAGGACGGCGTCGAGGCGCACCTCCAGGAGCTCCTCGCCGACCGCATCGAGACCCTCGGCGAGGGCTACACCCTGATCCGCCGCGAGTACCCGACCGCGATCGGCCCCGTGGACATCCTGTGCCGGGACTCCGACGGCGGGACGGTCGCGGTGGAGATCAAGCGGCGCGGCGAGATCGACGGCGTCGAGCAGCTGACCCGCTACCTGGAGCTGCTCAACCGCGACCCGCACCTCGCACCGGTGAAGGGCGTCTTCGCGGCCCAGGAGATCAAGCCGCAGGCGCGGGTCCTCGCGACGGACCGCGGGATCGGCTGCGTGGTCCTCGACTACGACGCGCTGCGCGGCATCGAGGACGACAAGCTGCGGCTGTTCTAGCGGCGGCGGGAGTACGAGCACGGGGACGGCCCCGGGTGCGGTGAGCGCGCCCGGGGCCGTCGTCGTTGTCGTACGGGGGTCAGGCCGGCGACTCCGTGGCGGCGGAGGTCTCGGAGGCGGAGGGGGCGCCGAGGGTGGTGGTCTCGCTCGCCGGAGGCGCGGTCGTCGTCGGCGGGGCCGTCGTCGGCGGCTCGGTCGTCGGCGGCGGGGTGGTGGTGGTGGTCGGCGGCTTCGGCGTCGTGATCGTCGGCCTCGGCGGCGGGGTGGTCGTGACCGGCGGCCGGGTCGTCGTGGGCCGTCCGGTCGGCGGCGCCGTGGTCTCCGTCGGGGTGCCGGTCGTCGCCGACGGGCTGTCCGAGGGCGAGGGCGAGCCCGAGTCGGACGGGTCCGTCGACGCGGACGGCGACGCGCTTCCGGAGCCCGTCGGGCTCGGGGAGTCGGAGGGGGTCGCCCGGCCCGTCTCGGCCGGGTCGGCCTCGCCGTCGGTCGGCGGCTCCTCGCCGTCGAGGCCGTCGTCGGTGCCGCTCTCGCTCGCGGTGCTGTCGGAGGTGACGCGGTCGGTGGCGGGGTTCTCGCCGTTGCCCGAGGTGGCGCCGAGGGTGACGACGGTGCCGAGGACGGCGACGAGGAGCGCGCCCGCGCCGACGGCGACGAGGTTGCGGCGGGCGCCGCTGAGGATGCCGCCCTTGAGACCGGGGCGGCGGTCGCCGTTCCCGGCGGTGTCGGCGCGGGTGACGACGGTCGGGCCGTCGTCGGCGAAGCCGGGGAAGGCGGGGACGGGGGCCGTCGCCGGGGTCCGGACGGGCCCGCCCGGCAGCGGGGCCGTGACGGGTTCCGGGCGCGAGGGGCCGGGGCGGGCGGCGGGACCGCGCAGGGCGGGGGTGCCGCGCGGCGGGGAGAGGGGCTCGTCGACGCGCGGGGCGACCGCGGCGGCGTGCTCCCCGGAGAGGTCGGAGACGAGGGCGAGCGCCCGACGGCCGGCGACGGTGCCGCGCTTGTCGGCGAGCACCCCGCGCATGCCGATGGAGGCCTCCAGCTCGGCGCGGGCGCGCTCCAGGTTTCCGGCGCAGATCGCGAGGACGCCGAGCTCGTGGTGGAAGTAGGCCTCTTCGGCGACGTCGCCGGTGAGCCGGGCGGCTTCCTGGCCGGCGCGCAGCGCGCGTTCCCAGGCGCCCCAGTGGAGTCCTGCGGCGAAGGCGGGTGCGGCGGCGCGGGCGAGGAGGACGGCGGTGGCGCGGTGTTCGGCGGCGGATTCGCCGGTGCCGGGGATCAGCGCGGTGAGCGCGGCGAGCAGGGCGTCGGCCTCGGCGACGGCCCGTTCGGGGGTGACGGAGGGGTGGGCGGCCCACCAGGCGTAGTGCTGGGCGAGGGTGTGGGCGCGGTCGGTGGCCTCGTGGTCGTAGCCGTGGGCGAGGAGCTGGGTGAGGACGCCGGCGGCGAGCCGGTAGCGGGAGCCGACCGGGGAGAGCAGTCCGCAGGCCATGAGTTCGCCGAGGGCGGCGTCGGCGTGGGTGTCGCCGACGAGGGCGGGGAGGTGGGCCTGGTGCGGGACCTCGCCGCCGAGGGCGACGGCGAAGCGCAGGGCGGACTGGGCGGCGCGGCTGAGCCGGGAGGCGAGGAGGGCGGCGGGTGCGGCGCCCTCGCCGAGGCTGGGCAGCGGTATCTCGCGCAGTTCGACGTCGGGGTCGTCGACGCCGTCGAAGGCGGCGGCAGCGGCGGCCGCCGCTGCCGCGGGGTCGGCGGGTCCGAAGGCTTCCTCGAGGGCGCCGAAGGCGTCGAACTCGGCGGGGATGACGCGCAGCCGGTCGCGCTGCCGGAGGAGGGCGCCGGCCTGGACGAAGCGGAGCGGGAGGCCTTCGGACTCGAACCACAGGTCGCCGGCCCAGTTGGCCTCCTCCTCGGTGAGGGTGCGGCCGGCGGCGCTCTCCAGGAGTTCGAGGGCGGCGGCGCGGCCGAGGCCGGCGAGGAGGACCTCCTCGACGGGGGCGCCGGCGGAGGGGGCGGGTGTGTCGGGGCCCGTGGCGAGGAGGAAGGCGCACTCCGGGGCGGCGGCGAGGAGTTCGTCGAGGGCGGCGCCGCCGAACTCCAGGTCGTCGACGACGACGACGGCCCCGACGTCGCCGAGCCGGTCGAGCAGGGCGGCCCGGTCGGGGCGCTGGTCGGGGGCGTACCGGACGGCCGTGAAGAGCTCGTGGAGGAGTTCGGTGGGCGTGCGGTGGCGGCCGGAGAGGCGGACGACCCCGTCGGGGGCGAGGTCGGCGCAGTCGGCGGCGACGGCGTCGAGGAGGGCGGTGCGGCCGGAGCCGGGGGCGCCGACGAGGCGGGCGCAGCGGCCCTGGCGGAGTATGCCGGTGAGCCGCTCGCGCTCCTCCTGGCGTTCGAGGAGGGGCAGCTCGGGCGCGGGAGGGCCGGGCGGGAGGGGCGGGGCGACGGCGCGGGCGGCCTCGGCGCGCTCCTCGGGGGTGCGGGTGCGGGGGGCCGCCGGTTCCTGTCCGGGCGGGCAGGGTTCGATCTCGCTGCCGTCGACGGGGTTGACGGTGAGGAGCAGTTCGCCGGAGACGAGCCGGACGACGCGGGCGCGCGCGGGCGTCGGCGCGGGCATGCCGCGGCCCTGGCGGGCCTCCTCGCCCTCGGTGTCGTGACCGTACTCCTCCGACCCAGGGTTGATCGGGTCCATGGTCCTAGCCCCCAAGAAGCGGTGTCCGGTGCCCGCCGGTGGGTCCGCCCCATGTGCAGGCGGGTCCGTCAATGTGCGGGCGACCGAACCCTAGACCGTGGTCAGCGGCTCGGGAACAGGCGGGGTGCCCCCGAGACCAAGACGTCACGGTCTTGTGAGGATTGAGCGTGACGCCTGGTTCGCACAGCTGCTTCACAGTACGGCGGGCCGGGACGGGTCACACCCGGGGGAGGGACTCCAGGGCGAGGCCGCCCTCGATGGCGAGGATGCGGTGGAGCCGGGTGGCGACGAGGAGCCGCTGCATCTGGGGCGGCACCCCGCGCAGGACGAGGCGCCGGCCGCAGCGGCCGGCCCTCCGGTGGGCGCCCATGATGACGCCGAGTCCGGTGGCGTCCCAGGAGTCGAGGCCGGTCAGGTCGAGCACCAGGTCGCCGACTCCGTCGTCGACGGCCGAGTGCAGGACCGTACGGGCGTCCGCCGCGCTGCGGACGTCGAGGCGGCCCCCGACGACCAGCTCGACGTGGTCGCCCCTGATGTGCATATGCGCTCCCCGAGAGTGCTCCGTCTTCGCAACAACTGACTGCCGCATCGGCAGATACGTTGCGCCTTGTCAGCGAACCGATACCGAAATTCACCCCACGGAGTGAGGTGCGGCGGCGGGTCCGGCTCAGTACTTGTAGAAGCCCTGCCCGCTCTTGCGGCCGATGTCACCCGCGTCCACCATCCGGCGCATCAGCTCCGGCGGCGCGAACTTCTCGTCCTGGGACTCGGTGTAGATGTTGTTGGCGGCGTTCACCAGGATGTCGATGCCGGTGAGGTCGGCGGTGGCGAGCGGGCCCATGGCGTGGCCGAAGCCGAGCTTGCAGGCGATGTCGATGTCCTCGGCGGTGGCGACGCCCGACTCGTGGAGCTTGGCGGCCTCGACGACGAGGGCCGAGATGAGGCGGGTGGTGACGAAGCCGGCGACGTCGCGGTTGACGACGATGCAGGTCTTGCCGACGGACTCGGCGAACGCGCGGGCGGTGGCGAGGGTCTCGTCGCTCGTCTTGTAGCCGCGGACCAGCTCGACGAGCTGCATCATCGGCACGGGCGAGAAGAAGTGGACGCCGACGACGGCCTCGGGGCGCTCGGTCACCGCGGCGATCTTGGTGATCGGGATCGCGGAGGTGTTGGAGGCGAGGACGGCGCCGTCCTTGACGATCTTGTCGAGCGAGCGGAAGATCTCGTGCTTGACGTCGAGGTTCTCGAAGACGGCCTCGACGACGACGTCCGCGTCGGCGACGGCGTCGAGCTCGGTGGTGGCGGTGATCCGGCCGAGCGCGGCCTCGGCGTCCTCCGCGGCGAGCTTGCCCTTGGCGACGAACTTGTCGTAGGACGCCTTGATGCCGTCGGTGCCGCGGGTCAGGGCGGCGTCGGTGACGTCACGCAGGACGACGTCCCAGCCCGCCTGTGCCGAGACCTGCGCGATGCCGGATCCCATGAGTCCGGCCCCGATGACGGCGAGCTTCCTGGCCACGATGTTCCACCCCTTTAACGCCTGTTCACTTCTGGCTCTCCGGCGGAGATTAGCGGTCGCGGGGCGCCATGTGACCGTGAAGTAATGCGCGTCACGCCCTCTTTGACGGACGTCACACTCGCGACACCCCCCGGGCGGCCGGAGAAGGGCTCAGCCCTCGCGCACGGCGTACGTCAGGACCTTCTCGCTCAGCAGCTCCTCGATCTCGTCGAGGAGGACGAGGGCCTCGCGGGAGACGGTGGTCGCCCTGCGTCCGGCGGTCATCTCGCGGGTGATGTAGCCGACGACGGCGTTCTCGATCCAGGCGAGCTGGCCGCCGACGAGCAGCGGCAGCGGGTCGTCGGCGGCCGCGCCGGTCTCCTCGCGCAGGGTGGTCACGACGGCCTCCTGCACCTGGTCCCGCAGGTGGAAGAGGCGCGCCTTGAGGGTGGGCGCGTGCTCGATGACGTTCATGAAGGCGTCGAAGCCGTCCATGAGTCCGTACGCGGGTGACACGGCCCCGATGTCCTGGCGGAGTTCGCGCAGGACGGCCCGGGCGGCGGACTCGCCCCGGTCGCGGCCGCGGATCATCCGGGCGAGGCGGAGGGTGACGCCGTCCAGCCGGTCGAGGAAGAGGTCCTCCTTGGCCGGGAAGTAGTTGTAGACGGTGTTGACGGAGACGTCCGCCGCCTCGGCGACGTCCGCGACGGTCACGCCCGCGAAGCCGTGCTCCAGGAAGAGCCCGGTCGCGATGTCCGAGATCCGCTGTTTCGTCTCGCGCTTCTTGCGTTCCCTGAGTCCCTCGGCCATGGCCCCATCCTAGACTCCCTGAAATTTCGGTGCCTCTGAAATTTTGGTGACGTTGCAAAATTTCAGCGACTCTGTTTTCGTGGTCGCCATGACCGTCATCAGCACGGCCGGGCTCGCCCGGACCTTCCCCACCAGGAACGGCCCCGTGGAGGCCGTCCGAGGGATCGACCTCACCGTCCGGCCCGGCGAGATCCTCGGCCTCCTCGGCCCCAACGGCGCCGGCAAGACCACCACCCTCCGGATGCTCACGACCCTCCTCCCGCCCACCGGCGGCGCCGCCACCGTCGCCGGCCACGACCTCGTCGAGGAGCCCGCCGCCGTACGCCGGCGCATCGGGTACGTCGCCCAGTCCGGCGGCCTCGACCCCCAGGAGACCGTCCGCTCCGAGCTCGTCATGCAGGGCAGGCTCTACGGCCTGGACCGGAGGCGGGCGGCGGCCCGCGCCGAGGAGCTCGCCGCCGACCTCGGCCTCACCGGCCTCCTCGACCGGAAGACCCCGGCGCTCTCCGGCGGCCAGCGCCGCCGGCTCGACCTCGCCATGGGACTCACCCACCGCCCGGAGGTCCTCTTCCTCGACGAGCCGACGACCGGCCTCGACCCCGGCAGCCGCGCCGACCTGTGGGCCCTGGTGCGGCGGCTGCGCGACGAGCACGGCACCACCGTCGTCCTCACCACGCACTACCTCGACGAGGCCGACGCGCTCGCCGACCGGCTCGTGATCGTGGACGAGGGCACGGTCGTCGCCGAGGACAGCCCCGCCGGCCTCAAGGCCGCGCACGGCGTGACCACCCTCCAGGAGGCCTTCCTCGCCGCCACCGGCCGCACCCCGGCCCCCGCCGACACCACCCCCGTAGCGGTCTAGGAGACCCGTGATGCTGCTCCGCGACACCGCGCTCGTCTTCGGGCGCTACGCCCGCCAGACCCTGCGCTCCCCGTTCCAGATCTTCTTCGGCGCCCTGGTGCCGCTGCTCTACCTGCTCTTCTTCGGACCGCTGCTCACCGGCCTCCCGCTGGGCCGCGAGGGCGACTCCTGGCAGATCCTCGTGCCCGGACTGCTGCTCCAGCTCGGCCTCTTCGGCGCCTCGTTCGCCGGCTTCTCGATCATCATGGAGAAGAGCTGGGGCGTGCTCGACCGGATGCGGGTCACCCCGGTCAGCCGGCTCGCCCTGCTGCTCGGCAGGGTCCTGCGGGACGCCGCGCTCTTCGTCTTCCAGGCGGTCCTGCTCGTCCTCGTGGCGGTCCCCATGGGCCTGAGGGCACCGGTCGCCGGGGTCCTCATCGGCTTCGGCTTCGTCGCCCTGCTCTCCGCCGCGCTCGCCTCGCTCTCGTACGCCCTGGCCCTGAAGCTGCGGACCCCGCAGGAGTTCGGGCCCGCGATCAACACGCTCGCGATGCCGGCGATGCTGCTGTCGGGCCTGATGCTGCCGATGGCCCTCGCGCCCGGCTGGCTCGACGTGGTCTCCCACCTCATGCCGTTCCGCTATCTGGTGGACGCGGTGCGGGAGGCGTACGTCGGCCACTACACGACGCCGACCATGCTGTACGGGGTGCTGGTCGCCCTCGCCCTGACGGCCCTGGCCGTGACGGTCGGCACACGTACGTTCCGCAGCGCCGGGGCCTCACTAGGCTGACCTCATGGTCAATCTGACGCGCATCTACACCCGTACCGGCGACAAGGGCACCACGGCGCTCGGTGACATGAGCCGGACCGCCAAGACGGATCTGCGGATCTCGGCCTACGCCGACGCCAACGAGGCCAACGCCGCCATCGGGACGGCCATCGCCCTCGGGCAGCTCGACGAGGACGTCGTGAAGGTCCTCGTCCGGATCCAGAACGACCTCTTCGACGTGGGCGCCGACCTCTGCACGCCGGTGGTGGAGAACCCCGAGTACCCGCCGCTGCGCGTCGAGCAGGCGTACGTCGACAAGCTGGAGGCCGACTGCGACCGCTTCCTGGAGCGGCTCGACAAGCTGCGCTCCTTCATCCTGCCGGGCGGCACGCCCGGCGCGGCCCTGCTGCACCAGGCGTGCACGGTCGTCCGGCGGGCGGAGCGCTCCACGTGGGCGGCCCTGGAGGTGCACGGCGAGACGATGAACGCCCTGACCGCCACGTACCTCAACCGGCTATCGGACCTGCTCTTCATCCTTGCCAGGACCGCGAACAAGGAGGTCGGGGACGTCCTCTGGGTCCCGGGCGGCGACCGCTGACCCGGAGCCCGGGTCCTTCTTCTGCCAGACGAGGTAGCTGAGCGCGATCAGACCGTGGATGCCGACGGCCCGCCAGGCTCCGTACATCCAGCTCCGCAGGCCGTCGGTGTTCCCGTCGTCGCCGACGTACGCCATGGCGAGGAGCAGCAGGACGGTGGCGACGGCGCCGCCGACCAGCGTGCCCAGCCAGATCGCGCCCTCGTGGCGGGCGCGCGCCATCCCGTACTTCGGGGGCTTCGGGGGCGGCGGCCCGCCGCCGAGGCGGTGCGCGGCGTGGCCGTCGAGCCACTTCACGGTGCGGTGGCCGTGCCCGACGGTGTAGCCGATGTAGAGCGCGGCGAGGCCGTGCTTCCAGCTGGGATCGGCGCCGTTCTTGAGGTCGATCGCGGTGACGACGAGGAGCACGACCTCCAGGAGCGGCTCGCAGAGCAGCAGCGCCAGGCCCGTCCGGGGCATCTTCAGGAGGTAGCGGGTGGCGAGGCCTGCGGCCAGCAGGACCCAGAAGCCGACCTCGCAGAGCACGATCAGCGTGACGATCACGGCGGTTCCCCTTTCGGTTCCCCTCCAGCGTCCCGTGGGGCCGGGCCCGGTTCGTCGTCGCCGGTGACGAAGTCCGTCTACATCCTTCGACGGAGGGCGCCACGCGCGCGGATCGGCCCTGACGAGGAGGTCCGCGCGCGCGGGGACGTGTTGGATGAGGACGTGACGCTCCCCCGCCCCCACCGCATCGACCTGTTCATCGCCGCCGTCGGCCTGGTCGGCGGGCTGATCCTGTGGTGGTTCGGGCTGTACGTGACGGGGGACCACGTCTTCGGCCAGAGATGGGCGACGCTCGTCCCCCTGGTGGTCATGTCGGCTGCCGAGGTGCTGCGCCGGGCCGCGCCCCGGACCGCCCTGATCGTCGGCACCCTGGCGATCGCGGCCGACCAGTTCACCAACGGCAGTCTCGCCACGGTGCTGATGTTCACGGACGTGGTGTACGCGGCGGTGGTGTACGGGCCGCCGGCCTCGGCCCGCCGCATCCCGTACACGACCGGTCTGATCACGGTCGGGATCACGGTCGTCCTGCTGGTCTGGTGGCAGAACGCGATCGCGCTGCTCGTCGGCGTCCTCAGCGGCATGATCTCCTTCCTGCCCGCGGTGACGGGCGCGATCGTCCGCAACCACCGGGAGGCGGCGGACGCGGCCCGGCTGCGGGCCGAACAGACGGCGCTGCTCGCCGAGATGGACCGGGCGCAGGCGGTGGTGGCCGAGCGGGCCCGGATGGCGCGCGAGCTGCACGACATGGTGGCGAACCACCTCTCGGCGATCGCGATCCACTCCACGGCCGCGCTCTCCCTCGACGAACCGGCCACCACCCGGCGGGCGTTGACGGTGATCCGCGAGAACAGCGTGGCGGGCCTCGCCGAGATGCGGCGGCTCATCGGGCTGCTGCGGGACAGCGGCGGGGAGTCGGAGCCGGGGGCCGTGCCGAGCCTCGACGCCCTGGACTCGCTGCTCGCGCGGGCCCGGGCGAACGGCTCGGCGGGCGGCCTGGAGTTCGTCCTGGAGGACACCCGTCCCCCGGGCGGTTCCCTGCCGGCGCCGGTGGAGCTGGCCGCGTACCGGATCGTCCAGGAGTCGCTGACCAACGCGGTCAAGCACGCCGCCCCCGGTACGGTCAGGGTGCGGGTCGGCCGGTCCGGCGGGGCCCTCACGGTGGCGGTGGACTCGCCGTACGGGCAGCGGCCGGGACCGGGCGCGCCCGGCACGGGTTCGGGTCTGGTGGGCATGCGGGAGCGCACGGAGCTGCTCGGCGGGGAGTTCCGCGCGGCGGCCTCGGGGGCGGTCTGGCAGGTGCGGGCGGTGCTGCCCGCGGAAGAGAGGGCGGGGAACGCATGACGGTGCGGGTGGTGGTCGCCGAGGACCAGTCCGCGGTGCGGGCGGGGCTCGTGCTGATCCTGGGCAGCGCGCCGGACATCGAGGTGGTCGGCGAGGCGGCGGACGGCGAGCGGGCGGTGGAGCTGGCCCGGGAGCTGCGGCCGGACCTGGTCCTGATGGATGTGCAGATGCCCCGGATGGACGGGGTGACGGCGACCGGGATCGTCGTCGGGGAGGGTCTCGCCGACGTCCTCGTGCTGACCACCTTCGATCTCGACGCGTATGTGTTCGGGGCGCTGCGGGCGGGCGCGGCGGGCTTCCTGCTGAAGAACGCGGACGCCCGGGAGCTGATCGAGGCGGTGCGGACGGTGGCGCGGGGCGAGGGTCTGATCGCCCCGGCGGTGACCCGGCGGGGGGGGGGGGGGGTGGGCCCGCGCCCCCCCCCCGCCCCCGGGGCCGGCCCCCCCGGCCCCCCCCCCCGCGGGGGGGGGGGCCCCCCCCCGCCGGGGGGGGGGCCCCCCCGGGGGGGGGGGCGGGGGGCCCCC
>NZ_JBIAMM010000009.1:0-358786 GCF_042874095.1 Streptomyces sp. NPDC004266 | reverse complement strand
CCGACGCCGTCACCCTCGTCGCCGTCCGCGGCCGCCTCATGCAGACCGCCCGCAACGACGGCGCCATGCTCGCCGTCCAAGCCACCGAGGACGAGGCCGTGTCCTTCCTGGCCGACTACGAGGGCCGACTGACCGTCGCAGCACTCAACGGCCCGGAGGCGACGGTTCTTTCGGGTGACGAGGACGCCGTGGCCGAGGCCCTCGCGCACTGGACCGACCTCGGTCGCCGCGCCAAACGCCTGACGGTCAGCCACGCCTTCCACTCCGCCCACATGGACGAGGTCCTCGACGAGTTCCGCACGGCGATCAGCGGCCTGACCTTCCACGCCCCCAGGATCCCCGTCATCTCCAACGTCACCGGCCTGCCCGCCACCGACGACGACCTCCGCTCCCCCGACTACTGGGCACGACACATCCGCCAGGCCGTCCGCTTCCACCCCGGCATCCAACACCTCGAAGCCAACGGCACCACCCGCTACCTCGAACTCGGCCCCGACGCCACCCTCACCGCCCTCGCCCAGGACACGCTCACCCAACCCGCTGTCCTCGCGCCCACCCTGCGCAAGAACACCCCCGAACCCACCACCCTCGCCACCGCCGCCGCCCGCCTCCACACCGCGGGCCACACCCCCGCCACCTGGCAACCCCCCACCCCCACCCACATCCCCGACGGCCTCCCCACCTACCCCTTCCAGCACGAGCACTACTGGGTCGAGCGGACGAACGCCTCCGGGACCGACGTGACGTCCGCCGGGCTCGTCTCCGCCGGACACCCGTTCCTGGGCGCCCTGGTCACCCTCGCCGACAGCGACCAGCTCGTCCTCACCGGCCGGATCTCCCTGCGCACCCACCCCTGGCTCGCCGACCACACCATCTCCGGCACCACCCTCCTGCCCGGCACCGCCTTCACCGACCTCGCCCTCCACGCCGCCTCTCACACCGACACGCCGACCCTGGAGGACCTCACCCTCGAAGCACCCCTCGCCCTGCGCGAAAAGGGTTCGGTGGAGCTGCAGGTGGTGGTCGACTCGGCGGCCGGTTCCGATCGCCGTGCGTTCACGGTCCACGCGCGCGGCGAGGACGCCGAGTCGTGGACCCGGCACGCCTCCGGCGCCCTCTCCGCCGGCCCGGGCGGCACGGGGGCGGGCCGCGCGTCCCTGGCGTGGCCGCCGCCCGGCGAGCAGGTCGACCTCACCGGCCTCTACGAGGAGCTGAACGCCCACGGCTACGCGTACGGGGCCGCCTTCCGGGGTCTGACGGCGGCCTGGCGCGACGGCGACGACCTGTACGCGGAGATCGAGCTGCCCGGGGAGGCCGACGCCCTCGGACACCCGGTGCACCCCGCGCTCCTCGACGCCGCGCTCCATCCGCTCCTCCTCGACCTGGTGGGCGGTGCTCCGGACGCGGTCCGGCTGCCGTTCAGCTGGTCCGACGTGACCCTGCACGCGACGGGCGCGGCCCGGCTGCGGGTCCGGCTGACCCGGTCCGGCGCCGACACGGTCACCCTGACCGCCGACGACCCCGAGGGCGGTCCTGTCGTCGACGTCGGCGCCCTGCTGATCCGCCCGGCCGACATCGGCGCCGCGACCGCCGCCTCCGGCGACCGCTCGCACGCGCTGTTCCGGGTCGACTGGCGAGCGGTGCCCGGCGCCGTCGTGACCCGCACCGACGGGTCCGCGGCCGGTGCACCGGTCCGCGCCGTGGTCGGACCGGACGCCATCGGCGTCGGCGACGCCCTGGGCGAGGGCGCGGTGCGGTACGCCGACCTCGACGCGCTGGCCGCCGCCGACGGGCCCGTACCGGCCGAGGTCCTGGTGCCGTTCACGCCGGGACGCCCGCCCCGGGGCACGTACGACCCGGTGGCGATCGCCCGCGAGGCGCCGCACCGGATGCTGGGGCTGATCCAGCGCTGGCTGGCCGACGAACGGTTCGCCGACTCGCGGATGGTCGTCGTCACCCGCAACGCGGTCTCCACCCGCTACGACGAGTCGATCCGGGACCAGAGCCTGGCCGTGTGGGGTCTGGTGCGCTCCGCGCAGACCGAGCACCCGGGCCGCTTCCTGCTGGTCGACGTGGACCGGGACGAGGCCTCGTACCGGTCGCTCGGCACGGCGCTCGACACGCCCGACGAGACGCAGCTCGCGCTCCGCCGCGGCACCGTGCTCGCCGCCCGGCTGACGCCGAGTGCGCCCGAGGGGCGCCTCCCCGTCCCGGCGGGGAGCGGGGGCTGGCGGCTCGGCGCGACGGCCAAGGACACCCTGGAGAACCTGGCGCTGCTGCCCGCCGAGGCGCCCGCCGCGCCGCTCGCCCCGGGCGAGGTGCGGGTCCAGGTGCGGGCCGCGGGCCTGAACTTCCGCGACGTCCTGATCACCCTCGGCCAGTACCCGGGCGAGGCGCCGATCGCCAGCGAGGGCGCCGGGTACGTCCTGGAGACCGGCCCCGGCGTCGTCGGCCTCGCGCCCGGTGACCGGGTGATGGGCCTCTTCCCCGAGGGCGCGGCCGGACCGGTCGCGGTCACCGACCACCGGCTGCTCTCCCGGGTGCCGGCCGGCTGGTCGTTCACCCAGGCCGCCGCGACGCCGGTGGTGTTCCTGACCGCCCTGTACGCGCTGACCGACCTGGCCGGCGTCCGCGCCGGGCAGACGGTGCTGATCCACGCCGCCGCGGGCGGTGTCGGCATGGCCGCGACGCAGATCGCCCGCGCCCTGGGTCTGGAGGTCTACGGCACGGCCTCGCCCGCCAAGTGGGACGCGCTGCGCTTCCAGGGCTTCGACGACGCCCACCTGGCGAACTCCCGCACCCTCGACTTCGAGCGGGAGATCCTGGCCGCCACCGAAGGCCGTGGCGTGGACGTGGTCCTCGACGCGCTCGTCGGCGAGTACGTCGACGCGTCGCTGCGGCTGCTGCCGCGGGGCGGCCGGTTCGTCGAGATGGGCAAGGCCGACGTCCGCGATCCCGAGCAGGTGGCCCGGGCCCACCCCGGTGTGGTCTACCGCTCGTTCGACCTCATGGAGGCCGGCCCGGACCGCATCCGGGAGATGCTGGCCGAACTCCTCGCGCTGTTCGAGGCGGGCCGGCTCGGCCCGCTGCCGGTGGAGGCCTGGGACGTCCGGCGGGCCCGGGACGCCTTCCGGCACCTGGGCCAGGCCCGGCACACCGGCAAGGTGGTCCTCACCCTGCCGCGCGCCCTGGACCCCGACGGCACGGTCCTCGTGACCGGCGCCACCGGCACCCTCGGGCGGCTCCTCGCCCGCCACCTGGCCACCCGGCACGGGGTCCGGCACCTGCTCCTGACGAGCCGGCGCGGTCCCGGGGCGCCCGGCGCCGACGAGCTGGTCGCCGAACTCGCGGAGGTCGGCGCCCGGGCCACCGTCGTCGCCTGCGACACGGGCGACCCTGCGTCGGTGCGGCGGCTGTTCGCGTCGGTCGACCCGGCGCACCCGCTGACCGCCGTCGTGCACACGGCCGGTGTGCTCGACGACGGCACGATCGAGTCGATGACGCCGGAGCGGCTCGACCGGGTCGCGCGCTCCAAGCAGGACGCGGCCTGGCTGATCACGAACGAGATCCACGACCTGGACCTGTCCGCGTACGTGATGTTCTCCTCGTTCGCCGGGATCATCGGCAACGCCGGGCAGTCCAACTACGCGGCCACCAACTCCTTCCTGGACGGCGTCGCCGCCTACCACCGCTCCAACGGGCTGCCGGGCGTCTCGCTCGCCTGGGGCCTGTGGGGCGCGGACGGGACGGCGGACGGCGCCGGGAGCGGGGGCGGCGGCATGGCCGGCGCGCTCGGCGCGGGCGACCTGGCCCGGCTCGCGGGGGCGGGGCTCGCGCCGATCGACCCGGAGCAGGGCCTCGCGCTGTTCGACGAGGCGCTGACCACCGACGAGCCGCTGCTCGTCCCGCTGCGGCTCGACCCGCCCGCGCTGCGGGCCCGCGCCGAGGCGGGCACCCTGCCTCCGCTGCTGCGCGGTCTGGTGCGCCCGCGCACCCGGCGCGCGGCGGCGGGCCGGCCGGCCCCGGCGGGCGCCGGGTCTCTCGCGGAGCGGCTCGCGGCGGTGGATCCGGCCGAGCGCGACCGACAGCTCCTCGCGCTCGTGCGGGCCGAGGCGGCGGCGGTGCTGGGGCACGGCGCCGGTGACACGCTCGCCCCCGAGCGGGCGTTCAAGGACGTCGGCTTCGACTCGCTGACGGCGGTCGAGCTGCGCAACCGGCTCAACGCGGCCACCGGTCTGCGGCTTCCGTCGTCGCTGGTCTTCGACCACCCCACGCCGGCCGCCCTGGCGGCGCACCTGCGCACCGGTCTGTTCGGCGACGCCGAGCCGGCCGCGGCCCCGGCCGCCCGGCGCGCGACGCCGGCCGTGGCCGCGCCGGCCGACGAGGACCCGATCGCCATCGTCGGCATGGCCTGCCGCTACGCGGGCGGGGTCGCCTCGCCCGAGGACCTGTGGCGGCTCGTGCTGTCCGGTACGGACGCGGTGACCGGTTTCCCGGAGGACCGCGGCTGGGACACGGAGGCCCTGTACGACCCCGATCCGGCCCGGTCCGGCACCTCGTACACGCGGCGCGGCGCGTTCCTCACCGGCGCCGACCGTTTCGACGCGGCCTTCTTCGGGATCAACCCGCGCGAGGCGACGGCCATGGACCCGCAGCAGCGGCTGCTCCTGGAGACGGCCTGGGAGGCCGTGGAGCGGGCCGGGATCGACCCGACGACGCTGCGCGGCAGCGACACGGGCGTGTTCGCGGGCGTCGTCGCCGGTGACTACGTGACCCGGCTCGGGCAGGCGCCGGAGGCGGTCGAGGGCTATCTGGCGACCGGCACCACGGCGAGCGTGGCCTCCGGCCGCATCGCCTACTCCTTCGGTCTCGAGGGCCCCGCGGTCTCCGTGGACACGGCGTGCTCGTCGTCGCTGGTGGCGCTGCACCTGGCGGCGCAGTCGCTGCGGCAGGGCGAGTGCTCGCTGGCCCTTGCGGGCGGCGCGACGGTCCTCGCGGGCCCGACGAGCTTCGTCGAGTTCAGCCGGCAGCGGGCGCTGTCGCCCGACGGTCACGCCAAGGCCTTCTCGGACTCCGCGGACGGCACCGGCTGGGGCGAGGGCGCGGGTCTGCTGCTCCTGGAGCGGCTCTCCGACGCCCGCCGCAACGGGCACCCGGTCCTCGCCCTGGTACGGGGCACGGCGACGAACCAGGACGGCGCGAGCAACGGCCTGTCCGCGCCGAACGGGCCCTCGCAGGAGCGCGTGATCCGCCAGGCCCTCGCCAACGCCCGCCTGACGCCCGCCCAGGTCGACGCGGTCGAGGCGCACGGCACCGGCACCCGCCTCGGCGACCCCATCGAGGCACAGGCCCTCATCAACACGTACGGAAGCGAGCGCGACGCCGAACATCCGCTGTGGCTCGGCTCGTTGAAGTCCAACGTCGGCCACACGATGGCGGCGGCCGGTGTCGGCGGCGTCATCAAGATGGTGATGGCGATGCGCAACGGCCGGCTGCCGCGGACGCTCCACGTCGAACGGCCGACGACGCACGTCGACTGGTCGGACGGCACCGTGCGCCTGCTCACCGAGGAGCAGGAGTGGCGCACCGCGGGCGACGAGCCGCGCCGGGCGGGAGTGTCCTCCTTCGGCATCAGCGGCACCAACGCCCACGTGATCATCGAACAGGCACCGGAGGAGACCGGGACCACCGAGGAGGAGGAACTCCCCGACCTGCCCTGGCTGCTGTCGGCCAAGACCGAACAGGGCCTCAAGGACCAGGCCCGCCTCCTCCACGCGTACGCCACCGAAAACCCCCACGTGCCCGTACGACAGATCGCGGGCACGCTCGCCGCCCGCACCCGCTTCGACCACCGCGCCGTCGTGGACGCGGGCGACCGCACGGCCCTGCTCGCCGGCCTCGACGCGCTCGCCGGGGGCAGGGAGGTGCCCGGCCTGGTGACCGGCACGACGGTGGGCCACGAGCCCGGCCGCGTCGTGTTCGTCTTCCCCGGCCAGGGCAGCCAGTGGCTCGCCATGGGCCGCGAACTGATGCGGAACAGCGAGGAGTTCGCCGGCTACGTGCGGGAGTGCGCCGACGCGCTCGCCCCGCACACCGACTGGGACCTGACCGCGGTCCTCGCGGGCGACCCCGGCGCCGCCTCGCTCGACCGGGTCGACGTCGTCCAGCCCGCGCTGTTCGCGATGATGGTGTCGCTCGCCCGGCTCTGGCGCCGGCACGGCGTGGAGCCCGCCGCGGTGATCGGCCACTCCCAGGGCGAGATCGCCGCCGCGTACCTGGCCGGCGCCCTCACGCTCGCCGACGCCGCCCGGATCGCCGCGCTCCGCAGCCGGGCCATCACCCGGCTCGCGGGCACCGGCGGCATGCTGTCGGTGCAGCTGCCCGCCGACGTCGTACGGGAGCGGCTGATCGACGACACGTACGTCGCCGCCGTCAACGGCCCCGCCCTCACGGTCGTCTCGGGCGCCCCGCATGCCCTGGAGACGCTCAAGGAGACGTTCACCGGCGAGGGCGTCCGGGCCAGGACGATCCCCGTCGACTACGCCTCGCACTCCCCGCACGTCGACGCGCTGCGCGACGAGCTGCGCGAGCTGCTCGGGGGGATCGAACCCCGCGCCACGGACGTGCCGTTCTGGTCCACGGTCACGCGCGGCCCCCTCGCGGGCACCGAGCTCACCGTCGACTACTGGGTGCGCAACCTGCGCGAGCCGGTGCTCTTCGAGGAGACCGTGCGCGGGCTGCTCGCCGCCGGGCACACCGTCTTCGTCGAGGCCAGCGCGCACCCCGTGCTCGTCCCCGCGATCCAGGAAACGGTGGAGGAGGCGGGCGCCGCGGCGGTCGCGCTCGGCACGCTCCGCCGCGATCAGGGCGGCCTGGACCGCTTCGGCACCTCGCTGGCCGAGGCGCACGTCGCCGGTGCCTCGCCCGCGGCGTGGCGGCCCGCGCTGCCGCCCGCCGACCCGGCGGGACCGCCCACGTACCCGTTCCAGCGGCAGCGTTACTGGCTGGAGGGGACCGGCGCGGCCGTCGACGCGGACGGCCTCGGCCTGGACACGGCCGGGCATCCGCTGCTCGGCGCGAGCGTCCCGCTCGCCGGCTCCGGTCAGGTCGTGTTCACCGGCCGGGTCTCCCTGCGCACCCACCCGTGGCTCGCCGAGCACGCGGTGGAGGGCACGGTGCTGCTGCCGGGCACGGCCTTCCTCGACCTGGCGCTGTACGCGGCGGACCGCACCGGCGCGGACGGCGTCGAGGACCTCACCCTGGAGGCCCCGCTGCCGCTCGCCGAGCAGGGCGCGGCGGTGCTCCAGGTGACGGTCGGCGCGCCGGACGAGTCGGGCCTCCGGCCGCTGGGCATCCACTCCCGGACGGGTGAGGGCGCGGACTGGATCCGGCACGCGACCGGCACGCTCGGCGCCGCCTCCGCCGCCGACCGGGCGTCCGCCGGGGACCAGGCCTGGCCGCCGGCCGGGGAGCGGGTCGACCTCGGCGACGCGTACGGCGAGCTGCTCGCCCGCGGCTACGCGTACGGGCCGCTCTTCCAGGGCCTCACCGCGCTGTGGCGCGACGGCGACGACCTCTACGCCGAGGTCGAGCTGCCCGAAGACGCCGAGGACGCAGCCACCACCGGCCACTGCGTCCACCCGGCGCTCCTCGACGCCGCCCTGCACCCGCTGGCGCTCGCACCGGCCGGCGCGGACGGCTCGACCGGCACGGACGGCTCCGGGGGCTCCGGGGAGGTCCTGCTGCCGTTCTCCTTCGGCGGCGTACGGCTGCACCGCACCGGCGCGAAGGCGCTGCGGGCGCGGCTGACCAGGACCGGCGGAACCTCGGTCGCCCTGCGGCTCACCGACGCGGAGGGCTTCCCCGTCGTCGACGTCGAGACGCTGGCCCTGCGTCCGCTGCCGGCCGCCGAGCTGGCCGCGCTGCGCTCGCGGGGCACGGCGGACCTGCCGCTGTACGCGGTCGGCTGGACGGCCGCCGGTCAGGCCGCCCCGACGGCACCGGCCGCCCCGGCCGCGGGCACGTGGGCGGTGCTCGGCGAGGGCGGTGACGCGTTCGCCGCGGCGCTCGGCGACGCGCCCGTGTTCGCCGGTGCGGCCCAGCTCGGCGCGGCCGTCGCCGACGGCACGCTGCGACTGCCGGACACCGTCCTCGCCGTCCTTCCCGCGGCCGAGGAGCCCGCGGGCGTGACCGGCACCGTCCCGACGGGTGCCGAGGTCCGGGCCGTGCTCGATCCGCTGCTCGCGCTGCTGCGCGACTGGCAGGCCGACGACCGCCTCGCCGCCGGACGCCTCCTGGTGGCCGCGCGCGGCGCGGTCGCGGTACGGGACGGCGACACCGTCGACCCGGCGGCCGCCGCCGCGTGGGGGCTGCTGCGCACGGCGCGGAGCGAGAACCCCGACCGGATCGCGCTGGTGGACCACGACGGCACGGACGCCTCGCTGCGGGCCCTGGCCGCGGGCACCGGACCCGCCGAGAGCGAACTCGCCCTGCGCGAGGGCGCCTGGTACGCGCCCCGGCTCACCGCGCTGCCGGACACACCGGGGCCCGAGGCCGGAGCCGAGGCCCGGCCGTGGGACCCGGACGGCACCGTCCTGGTCACCGGCGGCACCGGCACCCTCGGCGGGCTCGTCGCCCGCCGGCTCGTCACCGACCACGGCGTACGGCACCTGCTGCTCACCGGCCGGCGCGGACCCGCCGCCCCGGGCGCCACGGAACTCGCCGCCGAACTCACCGCGCTGGGCGCGGAGGTCCGGATCGAGGCCTGCGACGCGGGCGACCGCGACGAGCTCGCCGCACTGCTCGCCGGGATCCCCGCCGACCACCCGCTCACGGCGGTCGTGCACGCGGCGGGCGTCCTGGACGACGGCGTGATCCAGTCGCTGACCCCGGAGCGGCTCGGCACGGTGCTCGCCGCCAAGGCCGACGCGGCGCTGCACCTGCACGAACTCACCCGTGAGCTGCCGCTCGCCGCGTTCGTCCTGTTCTCCTCGCTCGCCGGAGTGGTGGGCAACGCGGGACAGGGCAACTACGCCGCCGCCAACGCCCTGCTGGACGGTCTGGCCGTACGCCGCCGGGCCCTCGGCCTGCCCGCGCTCTCCCTGGCCTGGGGACTCTGGGCCGACGGCAGCGCGCTGACCGGCCACCTCGACGGGCGGGAACGCGACCGGCTCGGCCGCGACGGCGTCGTGCCCCTGGCGGCCGAGGACGGGCTCGCCCTCCTCGACCGCGCCCTGGCCGGCGCGCCGGCCGCCGTCGTCGCCGCGCGCCTGGACCGCGCCGAACTCCGGCGCCGCGCCGGGGCCGGACTCCTGCCGCCGCTGTTCGGCGGACTCGTGCCGGCGCCCGCGCGCCGGGCCGCCGCCGCGACACCGTCGGGCTCCCTGGCCGAACGTCTCGGCGGGGTGCCGGAGGAGGAGCGGGAGCGCCTGGTCCTCGACCTGGTGCGGGAGACCGCCGCGCTCGTCCTCGGCCACGGCGACACCGGCCTCATCGACGACGAGCACTCGTTCAAGGAGCTCGGCTTCGACTCCCTGACGGCGGTGGAGTTCCGCAACCGGCTGAGCGCCGCCACCGGGCTGCGGCTGCCCACGACCGTGGTCTTCGACCACCCGTCGCCCGCCGCGCTGGCCACGCTGCTGCGCACCCGGGCGGAAGAGGCCGCGGCGAAGGCGGCGGCCGCTCCCGGCACGGACCCGGCCACCGGCTCCGACCCGCTCGTCGGGCTCGACGCCCTGGAGAAGGCCCTCTCCCTGACGCCGGAGACCGACACCGACACCCGTACGGAGGTCGGCAGGCGACTGCGGGAGCTGCTGAGCGGCCTGGAGGCCTCCACAGCGGCGGGCTCCCCGGAGGCAGGCCCCGAGGACGTGGCCGGCCGGATCAAGTCCGCCTCGACGAGCGACCTCCTCGATCTCATCGACAGCGAATTCGGCAGGAAGGCCCGGTCGAAGTGACGACGCCGACGACAGACAGCACCACCGGGGCGGACACCGCCGCCGAACCCGCCTCCCAGGAGGAGCGGCTGGTCGAGTACCTCAAGTGGATGACCGCGGAGCTGCACGAGACGCGGCAGAAGCTCACCGAGGCCGAGTCCGCGGCCCGGGAGCCGATCGCCGTGGTCGGCATCGGCTGCCGCTACCCCGGCGGCGTGCGGGGCCCCGAGGACCTGTGGCGGGTCGTGGACTCCGGCACCGACGCCATCGGCGGCTTCCCCGACGACCGCGGCTGGGACCTCGACGCGCTGTACGACGCGGACCCGGACCGCTCCGGCACCTCGTACACCCGCAACGGCGGCTTCCTGCCGGACGCCACCGAGTTCGACGCGGGCTTCTTCGGGCTCAGCCCGCGCGAGGCGCTGGCCACCGACCCGCAGCACCGGCTGCTCCTGGAGACCGCCTGGGAGGCGCTGGAGCAGGCCGGGCTCGACCCGCGCGAGCTGCGGGGCAGCCGGACGGCGGTCTTCGCGGGCCTGATGTACGGCGACTACGCGGCGCGGCTCCCCCGCATCCCGGAGGAGGTGGAGGGCTTCATCGGCAACGGCACCGCGCCGTCGGTCGCCACGGGCCGCATCGCGTACACCTTCGGCTTCGAGGGCCCGGCCGTCTCGGTCGACACCGCCTGCTCCTCCTCCCTGGTCGCCATCCACCTGGCCGTCCAGGCGCTGCGCCAGGGCGAGTGCTCGCTCGCCCTGGCGGGCGGCGCGACGGTGCTGTCGACGCCCGGTCTCTTCACCGAGTTCAGCCGGCAGCGCGGGCTGTCCGCCGACGGCCGCTGCAAGTCCTTCGCGGCCGGCGCCGACGGCACCGGCTTCGGCGAGGGGGCGGCCCTGGTCGTCCTGGAGCGGCTGTCCGACGCCCGCCGCAACGGCCACGACGTACTCGCCGTCATCCGCGGCAGCGCCGTCAACCAGGACGGCGCGAGCAACGGGCTCACCGCGCCCAACGGGCCCGCCCAGGAGGCGGTGATCCGCCAGGCCCTCGACAACGCCCGGCTGGCCCCCGCCGACGTCGACGCCGTCGAGGCCCACGGCACCGGCACCACGCTCGGCGACCCGATCGAGGCACAGGCCCTGATCAACGCGTACGGGCGGGAGCGGCCCGCCGGCCGGCCGCTGTGGCTGGGCGCGCTCAAGTCGAACATCGGGCACACCCAGGCGGCGGCCGGCGTGGGCGGCGTCATCAAGATGGTGATGGCCCTGCGCAACGGCGTGCTGCCCCGCACGCTGCACGCGGACGAGCCGACCCCCCACGTGGACTGGTCGGACGGCACGGTCCGGCTGCTGTCCGCGCCGCGCCCGTGGCCGGCCGAGGAGGGCCGGCCGCGCCGGGCCGGCGTCTCCTCCTTCGGGATCAGCGGCACCAACGCGCACCTGATCCTGGAGGAGGCTCCGGAGGCCGCGGAGTCAGCCGGTGCCTCGGGGGCTGCTGAGGCCACTGAGGCTGCGGGGACCCCTGAGGCTTCCGCGATCGACCCGGCTGCCGCGCTCCCGCTGATCGCCTGGCCGCTGTCCGGGCGGGGTGCGGGAGCCCCGGCCGCGCAGGCGCGGCGGCTGCTCGACCACCTGACGGAGCACCCCGGACCGACCGCCGCCGAGGTGGCGCGGGCCCTGGCCGCCCGGCCGGCCCTGGAGGACCGGGCCGTCGTGCTCGGCGAGGACCACGGGGCCCTGCTGCGGGGCCTCGGGGACCTCGCGTCCGGCGGCCGGTCCGCGGCCGTCGTCCGGGGCAGGACCGAGCGCCGTGCGCGCGCCGCGTTCCTCTTCACCGGCCAGGGCAGCCAGCGCCTCGGCATGGGCCGCGAACTGTACGGGTGCCACCCGGTGTTCGCCGCCGCCTTCGACGAGGTGTGCGGGCTCTTCGACCCGCACCTGGAACGGCCGCTGCGGGACGCCGTGTTCGCGGCGCCGCGCACTCCCGAGGCCGCGCTGCTCGACCGCACGCGGTACGCGCAGGCCGCCCTGTTCGCGCTGGAGACGACGCTGTTCCGGGTGCTGGAACACCACGGCCTCGTACCGGACTTCGTGATCGGGCACTCGGTGGGCGAGCTGGCCGCCGCGTACGCGGCGGGCGTGCTGACGCTCCAGGACGGGGTGGCGCTCGTGGCCGCCCGCGGCCGGCTCATGGAGTCGGCGCGGGGCGACGGCGCCATGGTGTCGCTGCAGGCCTCCGAGGAGGAGGTCGAGGCCTTCCTGGCGGAAGGCGCGCAGGGCGCGGGGGGAGCGCGGGGCCTCGCGGGCGGCCGGCTGTCGATCGCGGCGGTCAACGGGCCCCGGTCGGTGGTCGTCTCGGGCGACGCCGACGCGGCCGCCGCGGCCACGGCGCACTGGCGGGCGCGGGGCCGCAAGACCAAGCGGCTGCGGGTCAGCCACGCCTTCCACTCGCACCACATGGACGGCGTCCTGGAGGAGTTCCGCCGGGCCGTCGCGGCGCTGTCCTTCAAGCCGCCGGTGATCCCGCTGGTCTCCAACCTGACCGGGCGGCCCGCGAGCGCCGGGGAACTGGGCGACCCGGACCACTGGGTGCGGCACGTCCGCGAGGCGGTCCGCTTCCACCCGGGCGTCCGGCACCTGGAGGACGAGGGCGTCCGGCTGTACGTGGAGCTCGGCCCGGACGGCGTCCTCTCGGCACTCACCGCGCAGAGCCTGCGCAAGGAGCCGCCGGTCCTGGTCCCGGCGCTGCGCGGCGACCGCCCCGAGCCGCGGACGCTGCTCTCGGCGCTCGCCCTGGCCTGGGCGCACGGCCGCCCGGTGGACTGGACCGGGCTCGCCCCCGCGGGCGGGCGGGTGCCCCTTCCGCCGTACGCCTTCCAGCGGCGTCCCTACTGGCTGCACGCCCCGGCCGTACGCCTCGCCGAGGAGCCGGCGGCCCCCTCGACCCCGGCGCGGGACGGCGACCCCGAAGTCGTCGATGCCCTCGGAGGGCCCGTCCCGCGCCGGAACCTCGCCGAGCTCGTCCCCGCGGAGCGGGAGGCGGAGCTCCTGGAACTGGTGCTGTCCTCGGCGGCGTCCGTGCTCGGGCACGACTCCGTCGCCGAGATCGCTCCGGACGCCACCTTCCTGGAGGCCGGGTTCACCTCGTTCACGGGCCTTGAGCTGCGCAACCTGCTGGCCGAGGCGACGGGTCTGGAGCTGGCGGCGACGCTCGCGTTCGACCACCCCACGCCCGCGGAGCTGGCCGCCCGGCTGAGCAGGGAGATCGGCGGGGAGGCAGGATAGAATCGGGGCTATACCCCGCTTATGGTGCCGCCGCCGTCGCAGACGGCGGCGGCACCGCCTGAGCACGGCTGAGGAGAAGACAGCACGATGCGCGCAGACGCCCGCCGCAACTACGAGCGACTCCTGGCCGAGGCCAGGAAGGCCTTCGACACCCACGGCATCCACACCTCGCTCGACGACATCGCCAAGCAGGCGGGGCTGGGCAACGCGACGCTGTACCGCCACTTCCCCACCCGGGAGGCGCTGCTCGAGACGATGCTCCGGGACAGCATCTCCGAACTCGGCGGAACCGCTCGGGAGTTGCTGACCACGGAGCCGGCCGGTGCGGCCCTCGCGACCTGGGTCCGGGCGGCGGTGGCGCACGCCACCACGTACCGGGGACTCGTGACCCTGCTGATGGACAGCCTCAAGGACGAGACCTCCGAGCTCAACAACGCCTGTACGTCGATGCAGTCGTCCGGCCAGCAGCTCCTGGAGCGGGCGCAGCGGACCGGAGAGGTGCGGGGCGACCTGTCGGCGGCCGAGCTGTTCGCGCTGATCGCCGCGGCGGCCTGGACCCGCGAGCACGCCCCCGACGAGGCCGACCAGGTCCTGACGGTCATGATCGACGGCCTCTGGCCACCGCGACGCTGACCGGACCGCCCCGGGGCCCGACAGGCCCTGAGGAGCCCTTGAGCAGGATCAGGGCCGAGGAGCGCACTCCAGGATCCGGCCGTCGACGGTCCTGATGAGCACGTGCCCTCGCGGGGTCACAGCGAGGGACAGCGCTGCGGTCGGCACTCCTCCGACCTCGAGCTCGACGTTCCACCGCACCGAGCCGTCGGCGGCGTCCAGCGCGGTCAGGGTGCCGGAGTTGTCCGCCACGTAGACGGTGTCCCCGTCCGTGTCGAGGGCGGTGGCGGGATGATCGGTGCGGTGCTGCCACTGCACCGCTCCGTCCAGGGACCGTCGTACCGTGTAGGCCCCGCCGGGCTGGAGCCCCTGGCCGTGGTGGACGGTGCCGGCATAGACAAGGGACTGCCCGATCTCGACCGCGGGACCCCCGAAATGGTGCTCTGCCGGTGCCCAGGAGTGCGGGAAGAGCGGCCGCAACGTCCCGTCGGCGCCCAGGGCGGTGACCCGTTTCTCCCTGGCGAACGGGCCGTCGCCGAACACGCGCCGGACCATCGGCACAAGGGTCGTGCAGGTTTCCTCCCCGGGGCACATGAACGACCGCCGTCCGGGCGCGGCACGGCGGCGGCTCATGATCCCGTCGGACGGCGGGACACACCACGGGATTTCATCCGGGCGAAGCCCCGACCGCACGGCCCGTGCCCTCGTGGTGCCTCAGCCGACCGCCCACGGCCCGCTCGACGACCCGTCGGTCACCGCGCGTGCCCGAGCCGTCCGGAGACAGCGCCGGGGTCGGCGCCGGTCAGATCACGGCTCGCGTCCCACAACCGTGCCGCGACGGAGCGGTCGGCCAGACGGCTCCACACCGCTTCACGCCGGGGCTCGCCGCGCAGGCCGAAGACGCGCGGTCCCCACAGCCCGCCTCCGCTCACGGCCGGGTCGAGCACCGCCCGGACCGCGGGCCACGCGCCGGCGTGCTTGCCCTGGAGGAGGAGGGCCGCAGGTGCCGCGCCCAGCCGTGCGCCGGCGGTGCGCACGTGGACCGGCGGCCGCGACGGGGTGAGGGAGTCCAGCGCGCCACCGGGATGGACCACCACGCTCGCCACCGTGCTGCCGGCAGCCCGCAGGCGGCGATCGAGTTCGACACCGAAGTACATCTGCGCCAACTTGGAGCGTCCGTAGGTGCGCTTGGGACGGTAGTCCTTCCGGGACTGCAGGTCGTCCAGGTCGAGCCGCTCGGACTTCGCCGCGAAACTTCCCATGGTCACGACGCGGGCCGCCGGCGCGGCCGACAGCAGGGGCATCAGCCACCGGGTCAAGACGAAGTGTCCCAGGTGGTTCGTGCCGAACATGAGCTCGTGACCGTCCCCGGTCTCCCTGCGCGGCGGGTCGTCGAGCGCGACGCCGGCGTTGTGGACCACCGCGTCGAGGCGCTCCACCTCCATCGATTCCACCGCTCTCTGGAGCGACGCGAGGTCGGCGAGGTCCAACCGTACGGAACGCACCCGTGCACCGGGGACGCGCGCGCGGATCGAGGCGAGGGCGATCTCGGCCTTGGCGGGACTCCGGCTGCCGAGCACGACGGTGGCTCCGGTCACCGACAACTGCTCGGCGACGAAGTACCCGATGCCGGCGTTACCGCCGGTGACCAGGAAGACGCGGCCCTCGGCACCCGGCAGGCGTCGGACGTTCCAGGACGGGGTGGGCGACATGGCGACGGGGTTCCCTTGCTGTCGGAGGCGGTTGCGGTTGTCCCCTCGGGCAACTCGACGTCCACGGTTCCAGCGGCCACCGACAGATCGCCTGTGAATCACCGACAGTCCCGCCGGACGGCCGACGTCCCGCCGACGTGGTGCCGGCCCCTCGCCCACCGCCGGCGGACCAGGCCGTAGCCCGGGGCCCCGGGCTACGGCCTAGCGCGGCAGCCGGGCGAGCCTGCGGGAGATCAGGGCGGCGAGCTCGTCGGTGCGGTCCGCCAGATAGAAGTGCCCGCCGGGGACGACGGTGCAGCCGAACTCCCCCGTGGTGTGCGCCTGCCAGGCCCGCGCCTCCTCCTCGCTCACCCGCGGGTCCCGGTCGCCCACGATCACCTCGACCGGCACCCGTACGACGGCGTGCGGATCCGGGCGGTAGGTCTCGATCGCCCGGTAGTCGGCCCGCAGCGGCGGCAGCACGAGCTCCCGCATCTCCGGGTCGGCGAGCAGCTCCGACGGGACCCCGCTGAGCCGCTCCGTCTCGGCGATCAGGGCGTCGTCGTCGAGCAGGTGGAAGGCCTCCGCCCGCTGCGTCGACGGCGCGCGCCGCCCGGAGGCGAAGAGCACCCGGGGCTCGCTCAGCCGCGCCGCCTCGAAGGCGACGACGGCGCCCATGCTGTGCCCGAAGTACGCCGGCCGGCGCCCCGCCCACGGCGCGATCGCCGCGACCACCGCGGCCGCGATCTTCCGCACGTCCTCCATCGGAGCCTCGCCCCTGCGGTCATGACGTCCCGGGTACTGGACGGACAGCACCTCGATCCCGGCGGGGCCCAGCAGCCGGGAAAGCCCGTGGAAGTAGGCGGCCGACCCGCCCGCGTGCGGAAAACAGACCAGCGGAGTCCGCTCCGGCTCCCCCGCCGCGGGCGGATGGAACCGCCTGATCCACACGTCGCTGTCGACCATGAGCCCCGTCATGCCTGCACTCCTCGCATCGGCTTCCCCTGTGGACGAGCCATCCTCACCCACCCTCCTTAAGCCCCGGTTACGCCCCGGGCGATGGACCTTCGACGTGCTTGGTCAGGACCGGTGGTCCCGCCTCACCGAGGTGAACCCGGCAGCAGGGCCCACTCCGCCGACGAACCCCCTCCGAAGCGGCGCGGGCACCTGCTGTTCCAGCACCGCAACCGCCGAACTCGCAGCCGGAGCAACACCCTTCGTCCAGCACCGGGTGCATCCGCCGGCGGGAAGGACGCGCGCTTCGGCGACCACCGCGTCCACGGCGACGACGGCGTGCACTTCCGCACCCGCGGCAAGACCGCCACCACCCGCCGGCCCGTACGGACCGGGGGATCCGTGCGGGCCGTCCGTGCTGCGTCCGACGGGGGCATGCCGTTGAGCCAACCGACTGCACCGCATTCCCTCGTCGTTACCCGCTGTGCCCGACGGGGATCGATCTGCACGGATGTCCGTTCATGATCGAAAGGGAGCGCGATGACAGGAAGCCGTCACGGAGCCGGGACGCGACTCCGACGCGTCGCCGCGAGCGGATGCGCCGGGGCGCTCGCCCTGGGAGGCGTGCTCGCCCTCGGTGCGGCGGACGCGGGCGCGGCACAGCCGACGTGCCTGGGCCGCCCGGCCACGATCGTCATCACCACGCCCGACGTGACGACGTACGGGACCAGCGGTGCGGACGTGATCGTCGGCACCTCGGGCCGGGACGTCATCTACGGGCTCGGCGGAAACGACCGGATCTGCAGCCTCGGCGACAACGACGCGGTCGGCGGTGGCCCCGGCAACGACGACATCGACGGCGGCACGGGCCACGACACCCTGGTCGGTGACTCCTACGTGCTGAACGGCAACGCCACCGGCGCCGCCGGCAACGACTTCCTGATCGGTGGCGACGGCTTCGATCGCCTGATCGGAGACAGCTTCTCCGAGCGGGACGGAATCGCCACAGGCGGCGGAAACGATCGCCTGGAGGGTGGTGCCGACCGCGACGAGCTGGTCGGCGACAGCTGCGCTCCCGGCGGCGCGTCCGGCGGCGGACGCGACCGGCTGGACGGCGGCGACGGCGATGACCACATGGTCGGCGACTCCCGGGCCCCCGGCGGTGATGCCCAGGGGGCCGGTGACGACGTGCTTCTCGGCGGTGCCGGCCCCAACGACTTCCTGGTCGGCGACAGCGACGCCAACGGAAACGCCGAGGGCGACGGAGGCGACGACACCCTGAACGGGGGTGCCGACGGCGGCTTCCAGATCGGCGACCACAACGTCAGCAACGAATTCGGCGGTTACGCCACCGGCTCCGGCCGCGACCAGATCATCGGCGGCAGCGGCGTGGACGTCCTGGTCGGTGACAGCTCCGTCGCGGACGCCAACCTCTCCTCCGCGAGCAACGACCGGATCGAGGGCGGCGACGGCGACGACCGCATCTTCGGCGACAACACCGACTTCTTCGCCACCGCCACTGTCGGCGCGGCCGGGGGCCGCGACGACCTCCGCGGCGACGGCGGCGCCGACACCCTCCGCGCGGGCCCCGGCGACGACGCCCTCGACGGCGGCGCCGGCGCCCCGGACGTCTGCGACGGCGAGTCGGGCACGGACAAGGCCGCCCCGAGCTGCGAGACGACACCGAACGTCCCCTGACCGCATGACCGCATGACCGCATGACCGCACCGAAACCACTGGCCCCCGGGACGCGTACCGACGCGCCCCGGGGGCCCGGTCCGTACGGGCTTCGGCCTCCTACGCGGGGGGCGTGCCCGCTGCGGGCCAGTGCCGGCGTTCGGGAATCAACCTGCGCAGGATCCACCGTGGACGTCGCCATGCGTCGCAACGCATGCGGCACGTCGTACGAGATGTGCGCCATCATGGAAAAGCACGTCTTCGAGCGTGTAGGAGCGCCGGACGGTCGAAGCGGCGAAGACGTCTCGCCATGGTGGGGGGACGGAGTCCGGCAGATCGCCGGGTCGCACTTCGTCCGCGGAGCCACCGGATCGTCCCGCCGGCCATTCGTCGATGCCGTCCATCGCGCTGAAGTAGGCCGATGCGAGCGTCTCGCACGGCTCGGCGACCCACGGCGGGTCCTCGAACGCGGGGGTGCCCGTGTCCGAGCCGGCGGGGAGCACGGACTCGACGGTCATCGGGAGTGGTTCCTGCCGCCCGCTAAGCCGGCGCGCCGATGCGGCGGGTGTCCTCGCTCGCCGTGCCCCACTCGCACACCCATTCCGCGACCACCCTCCGGCGGTCGGCCGCGACCTGGTAATTGGCGGTCGAGACACGCCCCGGGAAAGCAGCGTTCACGGGACGGCCCTTGGCGCAGTGCCGTCGAAGTAACGCCGGGCGAGGTCCCAGGTGGATTCGCCGCACGCGCGTCCCGTGGCCCGCGCGTCGAGGTCACCCCGTTCGAAGTGGATGCCACCGTAACGGCGGGACATGCCGGCCTGGTCGGCGGCATCGGTGAACGTCGCCCAGGTGAGAGTGACGTTCCGGGCCGGGACCAGTCCGGGTTCGACCTTCGACGAGCCGGCCGCGATCGTCACCGACGCACCGAACCTGTCGCTGCCGGTGGCCCTGCGCAGGATCGTGGCACCAGCGGCGCTGAAGTTGCTGTGGCCGGAGGAGTACTCGGCGAACGGCGGGGTCGGGAAGGTCGACCTCTGGTACGGCAGCCACATGCCGCCGTCCATGCTCCTCGCGCCCTGGCCGGGTCCGCCCCAGGCGCGCACCTGCCGGCCGTGGAAGAGGTGGCGGACAGCGGTGACGGGGCGCACCGAATCGAAGGCCCTCTTGTTGTCCCAGGCGACGACGCCGGCGTCGAGGAGGGCGTTGTTGAGGGCGAAGAACATCTTGACGTCGGCCTCGATGCCTGCCGCGCCGGGGCCGTGGTGGTCGCGGCGGGAGACGTACTCGGCGAACAGGTTCCAGTGTCCGGGCGGCGTCTCCGAGGCCGGCCCGTCGGCCCAGTACTCCACAAGGGACTTCTGTTCGTCGGTCAGGTCCGCGCTGATGTCGAGCAATGCCTGGGCCTGCGCCCGGTAGGAGGCCGGGGCGGTGGCGAGGCGCACGGGCCCGGCGGGCGAGCGGAGGGCATCGCCGCTCTTCAGCGCGAACGGCTTGACGTTCCCCCAGAAGGGGGCGAGGAAGGTCTGCGTGACAGTGGCTCCCGCGGCGTTGACGAAGCGGAGCGGCTGCCAGCGGTCGGGGTCGTGCACCGTCGCCGGGTCGAACGACCCGCCCGGGGTCAGGTCCATCGGGTCGTTGACCGGGTGGTAGCCGGTGTAGTCGGAGTAGGGTGCGCCGGACCCGCCGGGCTCGTTGCCGAGTTGGTTGGCCCCGTCCGCGTGCCGGAGGTTCAGCACGGCCCGGCAGGCCACGTTGCCCACGCCGGCGGCCGAGTCGAGGTCCGTCGTGGCATCAGCCGGGTCGTAGCCGAGGCGGGCCATCAACGGATCGAAATCCGTGGCGGCGCGTCCGGGAAACAGGTCGACCGCGGCGCGGTAGGCGGCGAAACTGACCGCCTCGACCTCATTGGGCAGCGTGCGCTGTCCCGGAGGGCGGCGCAGCGTTCCCCCGAGTCGGGTGCCGACCGCCGTGCTGTCGTAGGCGGCCCACGCGTCGTACACGCACGTGTGTACGACGGCCAGGGCCCGGGCGACCATGGGTGGTCCCAGCGCAGAGTTCCGTACCGCTCGCAGGACGGCGGCATTCCACTGGAGCACCACGTTGCCGGGCAGACCGGAACTCGCGCTCGCCGCTCGCACGGGGAGCAACGAACTCAACAGGACGAGAACGACCACGGGGAAGACGCCGGCGGAGCGGAACCTTTTCATTGCCCATCGACTTTCCTGGGATCCCCTTGCACGGGTCGTCTCTCCTGTGGACGCGGCAGGCCGGTTTCGAGGCTTCTCCCCCCCACACGGGCGACCGGACATACCAGCAGCTCGCCCGCCCGCCCGGTCAGCGGCCGGGCGAGACCGTCCGCACCCTCGTCACGGCAGACGTACAGCCCCTCAAGGGGCATGCCGGACATACGAGAGGAAGACACACGCGGTGATCCTCCGGTCGAGGTGTGCGGCGGCCTGCCCGACGGGGTGATCGCGGGAGCCGTGGAACCGCTCCGACCTCACCGTGCCACACCACCGGCCCCGGCACAGCGATGACACGCACACGGCCGGGACCGCAAGAGGCCCCGGCAGGGACGTCGGACGCGACGACGGGAGATCAGGAGTTCGTCGCCGGCCGCCCGGCCCGGCGGGGTGGCTGTCGGGAGTCTTGTCGCATCGGGGGTCTCGCCGTCCCAGTTCCGGCCTCCTGGTACGTCACGCTCTGGGGCGGGTGAGGCACGTGGAGCCGACGCGAGCCGACCGGTGCCCTGTTGTCCGGGCGGGGACTCACGGGACAGGGCCCGGCACCCGGCTCAGGTTCCGGGGAGGATGCGGCGCGTCTCGTAGGCCCACATCGCGATCTCGACCCGGTTGCGGGCGCCGAGTTTGGCCATGAGGCTGGCCAGATGCGTCTTCACCGTGCTGAGGCTGATGTGCAGTGCGTCGGCGACCTCGGTGTTGGTCAGCCCGCGAGCGACGGCGAGGAGCACCTGCTCCTCGCGGGCGGTGACGGGGGAGATCGGCTGGGCCACGGGCCGGCCGGCGGGCAGGTCCGCGAACGCCTGGAGCAGACGGACGGTGACGCTGGGCGCGATGAGCGCCTCACCGTCGGACGCCGACCGTACGGCCTGCGCCAGAAGGTCCGGTCCCGTGTCCTTGAGGAGGAATCCGCGGGCGCCGGCACGCAGTGAGCCGTAGACGTACTCGTCGAGGTCGAACGTGGTGATGACGACCACGGCCAGCGGGTCGGCGACGCCCGGGCCGGCGACCAGCCGGGTGGCCTCGAGCCCGTCGAGTACGGGCATGCGAATGTCGAACAGGCAGACGTCGGGGCGTAGTTCGCGGGCCAGACGTACCGCTTCCCGCCCGTCGGCGGCCTCGCCGACCACCTCGATGCCGGGCTGGGCGTTCAGCATGATCCGCAACCCGGTGCGGATGATCGTCTGGTCGTCAGCGACGAGGACGCGAATGGACACCGCTCTCGCTCCTCGCTCTCGGCAGTTCGGCTTCGACATGCCAGCCCCGGTCGGCACCCGGGCCGGCTCGTAGTGTGCCGCCGAGCAGGGTCGCGCGCTCGCGCAGTCCGGTGAGTCCGTATCCGTCGCGCCCCCGGCCGGTGCGCCGGCCGTTGTCGCGCACGCTCACCCGTACCGCGTGCCGTTCCGCGGCGACCCGGACGACGAGCTCGGTCGCGTCGACCGCATGGCGCAGCGCGTTGGTCACCGACTCCTGCACGATCCGGTAGACGGCCGCGTCCACGGCCGGGGGCAGCGCGTCCAGTTCGCCGTCGAGCCCCAGGTCGACCCTGAGGCGACCACCCGGGGTGCGCACCAGGCGCTCCAGATCCGCGACTCCGGCAGGGGGCGCCAGCTCGGCGCCGAGCCCGCGGTCGCGCAGCGCGGCGACCATGGCGCGCATCTCCTCCAGCGTGCGCGCCCCTTCCTCCTCGACCCCCTCCAGCGCCTCGACGGCGGCGGACGGGTCGATGCCCGCGAGCACCCGGCCCGCCTGGGCGATGATCACCATGGCCGACACGTGGTGGGCCACCGTGTCGTGCAGTTCCCGGGCGAGCTGCTCGCGCTCGCGGGAGCGCACCTGCTCCAACTGCCGCTCGCGAGCGGTCACCCGGAACCGCACGGCGGCCCCGACCACGCCGGGCAGCAGCAGGAAGGCGAGGCCCACGATCTTTTCGACGACCGAGGTCTCGTCCGTGGCGACACACAGCGCGCCGGCCGCGAGGACCACCGCGCCGCCCAGCACGATCTCGCGTCCCGATCCCCACCGGGGCAGCGCGTACACCAGCACGAGCACGACCGCGCCGGTGTACAGGCCGACGTCCTCGCGCGGTGCGGTGACGAGCGAGGCCACCGGAAGCAGGACCACCGAGCCGAACGCCAGCGCCACCGTCGCCAGCGGGCGGGTCCGGCGCCACAGGAGCAGCAGGCACAGCCATACGGCGATCACCACCACCACCGGCCGCCACACGACGTCCTCGCGCAGGGTGGCCTCCAGCGCCACACCGGCAAGGCCCGCGCCGAGCAGCGCCCAGTCCCGCCACACCCGGGCGGGCGCGTCGGGCGGCCGGGGTTCGGTCCACAGGGTTCGCAGGTCGTCTCGGAGCACGGTTCTCAGCCTAGGGGCCGCGGCGTGCCGCGCATCGGCCGAAAGGACGGGTCGTCACTCCGCCCCGGGGCCGACGGATCCGCGGCCCGGGGGCCGATGCCGCGGAGCGCCGTGGCGACGAGCCTCGGCATCGGCGGCCGTACAAGGACGGCCGACGAGGCGGTTGGAGGAACCGATGCTTTCGAAAGCCCTGTTGCGCCTGGGCGCAAGCGCCGCCCGCCGTCCCTGGCGGGTGATCGCGGCATGGCTGATCGCCGCCACGCTCGCCGTCCTCGCAGCCGTCGCCTTCGGCGGGCGGACCGCGGACTCGATGACCGCTCCGGGACTGGACTCCCAGCGGGCCGCGGAACTGATCGAGCGGGCGGGCACCGGCCAGGAGGGGATGACCGCCCAAGTGGTCGTCACCCCCCTCGACGACGCTGCGACGTTCTTCGACGACGACGGCGCGCGCACCGCTCTCACGCGGCTGCGGGCCGAGGTGCAGCGGCTGTCGCACGTGCTCGGCACGAGCGACCCGGCGGGGGCGCTCGACGCGGGCGGGGACACCGCCGTGCGCGGCGGCCTCGTCTCGGCCGACGGGCGGATCGCGGTCGTCCGGGTGCAGTACCCCGACCAGAGCCGGCTGTCGGCCGAAGACCTCGACGCCCTCGTCGACCTCGGCGACCGGCTGCGGGCCGAACTGCCCCTGCGCATCGAGATGGGAGGGAACCTCTTCTACGCCTTCTCCGACCCCGACGGCGGCGCGAGCGAGCTGATCGGCCTCCTCGCCGCGGCCACGATCCTGTTCCTGGCGTTCGGTTCGCTCGTCGCCGCCGCGCTGCCGATCGGCATGGCGGTCTTCGGGCTGACCGTCGGGGTCGCCACGATGACGGTGGTGGCGGGGGTGACGGACGTCCCGACCTTCGCCCCCGTCCTGGGCAGCATGGTCGGGCTCGGAGTGGGCATCGACTACGCGCTGTTCGTGCTCGCCCGGCACCGGGAGTACCTCGGGCGCGGGCTCGATCCCCGCGAGGCGGCGGGGCGAGCGGTGGCCACGGCGGGGAGGCCCGTGGTCTTCGCCGGCGGCACCGTCGTCGTGTCGATCCTCGGCCTGGCGGTCGCGAACGTGCCGTTCATGACGGTGGGCGGGCTCGCCGTCTCGATCGTCGTTCTGACCATGGTGGTCGCGTCGGTGACGCTGCTGCCGGCCTTCCTGGGCGCCGCCGGCCCGCGCCTGGCCCGGGCCGGCCGGATCGGCCGGGCTCTGCGGACCGGGAAGCCGGGCCGACCCGCACGGCGGCGGGACCCGGCGGCGGGCGCCGCCCGCGCCGCCGGGTGGCGTCGCTGGATCGGGCACGTCAGCCGGCACCCGGTGCCGTACGCGGTCGGCGCGGCGGGACTGCTGCTGACCGCGGCGCTGCCCGTGCTCGGCCTGCGCGTCGGCCTGCCCGACGACGGCTCACTGCCCCACAGCCGTACCGAGCGCCGGGCCTACGATCTCGTCGCCGAGGGGTTCGGCCCGGGCACCAACGGTCCCCTCGTCATCGCCGCGGACCCCACCGGTGATCCGGGCGTGCTGGACCGACTCGTCGGGGCGGTCGCGGCGGATCCGGGCATCGCGTCCGTCGCGCCGCCGCACATCGACCGGGCCACCGGCATCGCGACCCTCGTGGTGTTCCCCACCACCAGCCCTCAGGACGAGGCCACGGCCGACACCATCGCCCGGCTGCGCACCGACGTGCTGCCCACGGCGATCGGGCACGGCCCGGCCAGGGCCCACGTCGGCGGCGCCGCCGCGAGCCTGTCCGATGTGGGCCGACGCACCAGCCGGCGCCTGCCGGTGCTCGTCGCCGCCGTGCTGGCGATGTCGTTCCTGCTGCTGATGCTGGTCTTCCGCTCGGTACTCGTACCGCTCAAGGCGGTACTGCTGAATCTGCTCAGCATCGGCGCGGCCTACGGCATCATGGTCGCGGTCTTCCAGTGGGGCTGGGGAGGCGCGCTCATCGGGCTGGAAGCGACGGTCCCGATCGTGTCGTTCATCCCGATGTTCCTCTTCGCCATCCTGTTCGGCCTGTCGATGGACTACGAGGTGTTCCTCCTCTCCCGCGTACGCGAGGAGTACCTGCGCACCGGCGACAACGGCACGGCGATCGTCGAGGGCATCTCGGGCACCGCCCGGATCATCACCTCGGCCGCCCTCATCATGGTGGCGGTCTTCCTGTCCTTCGCCGTCCCCGAGGACCCCTCCACCAAAATGTTCGGGCTCGGCCTGGCCACCGCGATCCTCATCGACGCCACGGTCGTACGCATGGTGCTGGTACCGGCGACCATGACGCTCCTCGGCCGGGCCAACTGGTGGCTGCCGAAGTGGCTGGACCGGATGCTCCCCCGCGGCCCGGTCGGCACCGACGACACCGACGCGGAATCCACGGGTGAGACCCCGCCTCCGCTGCTGGTCGACCGTTGACCCGGCTCCTGCCCGCCCTCGGCGTGCGGCGCCGCAGCGCGTCACCCAGGGGCACGTCGAGTCGTGATCACCGGAAACTCCCCCTCCGGATCGGTCAGTTGCACTCGCGTCACGTAAGGCCGTCCATCGCACCGGACCGTGCCACGAAGGCACGTCCCACCCCTTGCTCACGACTCGATGCGCGCCCTGGTTGCGGCGTCGGTGAAGGTGGGCGTTCCACCTGTGGTTCCGGAGGCGCTGCCGTTCCCGTCGGAGTGCGTCGTGGAGCGTCCGCACGCCAGGGTCGAGGATCCGTCCCCCCAGTGCTCGGATCCGAGGCACGACCACGCGCGGCCGGGGCGCGCGAGCCGCCGCGAGGACCGCCTCGTCCGGTTCCTCCCATCCCCCCAGGGGCCGGGCGGAGGCACGGCGGTGTCCTTGTCCTGCCCGGGAGAGCGAGATCCTCGTACGAGCCGTCCTGCGGTGTCCCGGCTCGGCTCGGGGCCGTACAGGGCGGCCCCGATCTCGCAGAGGTCGGCGCTGACATCGTCGAGACCCTCGACGATGTCCGGCGAGCGCCGGTGGTCGACGACGTACCGCTCGATCGTGACGATCCGCGACACGCTCCACCGCGCTTTCCTGCGGCGCGCATGCCGGGCCGACGGCTACGCGCCGCCCGGCCGGGGAGAGCGGGTGACGAGGATGAAGCCCTCCGGATGGGCGACGGCCCTGAAACCTGCCTCTTTGAGGACCGCCACAAGAGCGCCGGCCGTGCCGGCCCGGCCACCGGAGACCTCTGGTCGGGCAGCGCGATCGGCATCGACCGGGGGAGCGCCGAGGGCGGCTCCGGCCGGGCTACCGGCGGGCCAGGTGACGACTACGCCGTAGACGTGCTCGTGGAGGTCCAGACCGTTATCGGTGTCGTACCCGGCGGCGGCCAGGACGGATCGGACGGCAGCGGTCAGTTCGAGGGCCACGGCGCCTCTTCCGGTGAAAGCGGGGCGCGCTGCCGCCGGCCGGAGGAGCAGCCCCGGCACAGCGGAGCCGGGGGCGGCCGGCGGGAGCCGGAGGCTTGCGCACAGGCGCCGGGCCCGGGCGAGGACGAGGGCGCTGCGAGATGCCGACGCCGGGCCGGCCGGTTCCGCCGGACCGGCATCTGCTGGGAGCGGTGGGTGAACAGGAGTGTCTCGGCCTGCCGGGCGGCCGTCGCCCCCTCTGGCCTGTCGAGGTCCCCCGGAAGCGTCGGGTGGAGGGCCCCTTCATCGGCGGCGTACCCGACGGGCATGTCTCCTCCCGCTTGCAGAGGGCACGGCTCCATGTCGCAGGGCGCTCTGCGGAGCAGCACGGCAGAGGGCAGCGAATTCATCGTCTTCTGATTTCTGTCGGACAAGGAGATCGGGATGCACGGGAGTGGTGCAGGCGTGGAGGCCGACAGGACCGGGTTCCTCCGCCTGCCGGGGCCACGCGGGAAAAGCGGTTCATGGCGTGATCGTCTTGCCGGAGCCGCCGAGCGAGGGGTAGCGGTTTGATCCCCGCGGTAAGGGCCGGGTACACGCGGAACGGTGGGGCGGCTTCGCCGGCCTCGAGGAGCCGGGTGACTTGCCGACCGGGCGCGTAACCGGGTCGGCGTCCGCTTGGGCCGCTACGCTCGGTACCTGGTGGGCCGTGCCCTGTGCGCCGGCGGAAGGGCTTTGCCATGGAGTCGCGCGAGAAGGTGCTGGCGGACCTGATTGCCGATTCCCGCCTGGTGACGGGGCGGGACCTTGCCGGGCTCGTGTCCCGGTCGGGTCGGCTCATGGGCCTGGACGGCACCTGCATGTACGTGACCGACCTGCAGCAGACCAGCCTGGTGGCGCTGCCGCAGCCGGCGACAGCCGAGACGCAGACGCTGGACATCGACGGCTCGCTGGCGGGCCTGGCCTACCGCACGGAGCGGATACAGCGTTCGCGGGACGGCGGCACCGTCTGGGTGCCGATGATCGACGGCATCGAGCGCCTCGGCGTACTGAAGGCCACCGCACCAGATCTTGACGAGAGCCTGATCGGGTGGTGCGAGGCGCTGGCGAGTGTGGCGGCTCTGCTGCTGGTGTCGAAGTCGTCGCACAACGACCTGCTGACCGAGATGGAGCGGCGCCGGAGGATGACGGTGCAGGGCGAGCTGGTGTGGGCGTTCCTGCCGCCGCGCACGATCGGGACCGCGCGCGTGACGTCGTCCGCGGTGCTGGAGCCCGCGTACGACATCGGCGGGGACGCGTTCGACCACAGCCTCACCGAGGACGCGCTGCACCTGACGCTGCTGGACTCCATGGGCCACGACCTCGCGTCCGGCGGCGCGAGCGCGGCCGGCCTCGCCGCCTGCCGGGCCACACGCCGCTCCGGCGGCACCCTCGCGGACATCGTTCCGGCGATCGACACCATCTTGAGCGAGTGGTTCACCGACCGGCTCATGACCGCGGTCATCGCCAACCTGAACGTCCTCGACGGCACGTTCACCTGGGTCAACTGCGCCCATCCGCCGCCGCTGCTGATCCGCGACGGCCGGGTGCTGCCGCGCATGCTCGAACGGGAGCCCGATCTGCCCCTCGGGTGGGCCTTCCACACCGCCTCCCCGCCGACGGTGCACCGCACGCGTCTGCAGCCCGGCGACCGGGTCCTGCTCTACAGCGACGGCGTCACCGAGGCCCGCTCCACCCAGGGGGACCTCTTCGGCGAGGAGCGGCTCGCCGACACCGTCATCCGTGCGATGGCCGCGGGCGATCCGGCCCCGGAAGCCCTGCGCCGCCTGCTGCAGGAGCTCTTGAACCATCAGGACCAACACCTCCGGGACGACGCCACCATCGTGCTGGCCGAGTGGCACCCCGGCCCCGACAGACCCTGATGCGAAGCAAGGGCCTCCCCCGGCCCCCATGCCCCGTGAGCGATCGCCGGCGGCTTCACGGACGGTCGGTCCACCGTGGTGGTCGGTCCGACGGCGCGGCATCCGTCGGCGAGTGCGCCGAGTCCGACGGCTTTGACGAGGCCGTCGATGCCGGGGGTCGTCGGGCGCCGGCAGGCCGGCTCGTCGGCGGCCCGGGCCATGAGCTCGGGGGACTACGCCCGGGGTGCTTCGAATGTGGCGGCGGGTCTTCGCCGGGGCCTCTCAGCACAGGGTTCGGCACTTCTCCCCCGGCCACTGGACTGCGAGCTTGTACCTGCTTCCCGAGGCCGTGGGGCGGTGACGTCGGACGCGCCGGGCGGTGCGAGGGTCGAGTCACGCGAGGCCTTCGCTGTGGCGGCCTTCGGTCTTCGGTCTTCGGCGAGGTCGACGACGCGGCCCGTGCCGGTCAGCTCCAGCAGTCGTCCGATCTGGCTGGTCGGTCGGATTCTCCCCGGGGGCTGAGCAGCCACGTCCCGGCGGAAGCGGTGGGCTCGCGCGTGATCACCGCGACGCCGTTCGGCGATCCGTAGGCGTGGGACCCCCTCGCCAGGAGGTCCCACGGGCCCCGTCCTCCGCGAAACCACGGATCACACCCGTACGAATGCGCCCGGCTTTCACCAACGGACAAGGCAGCTGGTCTCGCTCCCGGTCCGCTCCCCACGGCGGCGCATGGGTGCACCGAAGCAGCCGCGACCTCAGAAGGAATTCCCCTTTCGCATACAAATGGGTGAATAAGGGCATCACCCCTCTTGTCGTGCTTCCGAGTGGAGCGTCCTCCGACAGGAGCTGCACGTCGGCGGGACGGGCCACATTTCGGGGGAGACAGCTACACCGTGTGCATGGCCGGTGGCGGCGTTGGGCAGGGGCCGTTTCGGAGACCGCGCGGGCAGGAGGATCGATCATGGCGGCCCCCATCAGGCGGCACTGCGATATTCACGGCCCGTATGCGGCGGCCCGGGCCAGAGCGGAGGTCCACCGTCTGGTCCAGGAGGCGCTGCTCGCCGGCGGCCTGGTGGACCAGGCGGTGGAGGACGACGCAGCTCTCGTGGTGAGCGAGCTGGTCGGCAACGCCGTGCGGCACGCCGGCGGTGTGTGTTCCCTGGACCTGTCGCTCGAGCCGGACGGCCTCGACATCGACGTCAGCGATTCCAGTCCCGAAACGCCCCGCCCGAGGGCGACCGACACGACCAGCGAAGGCGGCCGGGGCTGGGGCATCGTCGCCCGCCTGACCAGCGAACTGAGCGTGCAGGGTGATGGGCGCGGCAAGACCGTACACGCCCACATCGACCAGGCTCACTGACCCCGCCCGGTGCGGGGTGCACACCAGCCGCATCCGAAGCGCCCTCGCGCTCCACCCGGCACCGGCACCGGCACCGAGATGCCCCCGCACGGTCACTCCACCGGGCAGGGGTTCGCAGATGATCCTGCCGCAGGAGCACTCGGTCGTAGCCGTCGTCTCCGGGCAGCCCGGTACGGGACGTGGTCCACCACCCCGACGCCGAGGGCTTCGACTCGCTCCACCCGAAATACTCCGGCGGACGGCCGAGAACGTTCACCCGGCTGGATGTGCGCATCGCGATCATCTGCGACCACTACTCCCCGCACCTGACCACCAAGCGGTGCCGCCGGGTGGCGGCCTGGGCCGGGGTGCGCAACGTGGAGAGCGCTCCTACCCCGGCCAACAGATCATGGCTGAACCGGATCGAGGCCCGGTTCACCGCCATGCGCTGCTTCACGCTCGACGGCACCGATCATGCCAGCCACAGGGAGCAGGGCAGCGTGATCAGCCGCTCATAGAGCCCGACCACACGCTCATCCGACTCACCCTCATCGTGGTGGTCGGAGGTGCACCGGTCGAACATCGCACGCGCCGCCGCGGCGTCAGCCGATTCGTCCATCGCCAGAACCGCAAGATCGAAACTCACGGCGTCGTCTTCCACCCTGCCGCATCGGAACGACTCGCGGGCCGAAGGTTGCCTGATGCGGCACTAAATCGTGTCCGACGGGTCGTGCGACGCTCTTACTGGGGGCTCGTTCTGGGGGGCGTGGGGCAGGGAGATCTTTCGGACGAAGAGTGGGCTCGGCGGGAGCCGCCCTTGCCTACGAATCGCGGGCGGGGGGACGCCGGCAATGCCACCGTCGTGTGATCAACGGAACTCTGTTCCGGCAGCGGACCGGTCTCCCCTCGCGGGGCCTGCCGTCCCGCTTCGGCACTTGGAAGACGGTTCACGATCGTCGTCGAAGGCGGTAGGCGGACGGCACGTGGGGGCATGGGGATCAGGTCCGGCAACGTCCGGCGCCGCGACACCAACCAGCACGGCCGGCGACGTCCCCGGCACCCCGCCTCACGGCCACCCGGCCCGCTGACAAGGCCCGCAGCCGCTCGGCGTACCGGGTACCGGCAACGGTGACGCATCTCCTTGGGCTGCGGCCGGTTGAGCATCCAGCCGCCCGCCTTTGAGTACGCGTACTCACGGCACGGCGGCCCTCCGGTGGAGAGAGTTGTGCCAGACCGAACGAAATGGAGACCGCCGTGCACACGCCCCGAAAGACGAGTCCCTCCGCCACTGCCACGCGTCGCCGAAAGGCCCGCCTCATGGCTGCTGTTCTCGCGAGCGCGGCCGCAGCCGTGGCCCTCACCGGATGCGCCGGCTTCGAGTACGAGGAGGACGTCTGCAGCAGCGGCGAGTACCCCGTCATGTCCGTGGGCGGTACCGGGTCCGCCTGTGTCTCGGATGACCAGGAGCCCCCGGCCGGTTTCGTGCGGTACCCGCAGGGCAAGGTGCCGCAGCAGGTCGGCGACAAGTGGGACGTGTACTGGGACACCCACACGCTCGACAAGGACGGCCACATCATCGACGCCCCGGACGCGGGCTGACCCGGAAAGACTGATTCGGCCGGCTCGCCCGTCAGCGGTCGGGGCTTCAGCCGCCGGGCCAGGTGATCGGGCCCTCCTCGGGTTCCTGTCCGGTCTCGCACGGCGACGGGTCCCGGCACCCGGAGCGGCGCATCCCGCTTTGCGCAGGCAGGTGGAAGGCTTGGGATATGCCCCTTCGAGCATGGTGGGACGCCCGGCGTTCCTGGGAGCCGGGTCACGCCCCCGCGCTGCTGGTGATCCCGCTGGTGCTGATCGTCACGGTCTGTGTGGTGGACGTGCTGTCGCCGCCGCGCATCCACCTCGGCCCCCTGCTCGTGGCGGCGCCCGCGATCACGGTGGCGTTCGCCGGCGCCCGCATGACGGCGGTCATGGGGGCTCTCGCGGTAGCGGCCCAGGTGCTGATCGGCGCACTCAGAGGGGTCTCGGACACCGCCAACGTCCAGGCCCAGATCGCCGCCCTGGTCGTCGTCTCGGCCGTCTGTGTCACCGTCTGCCTGGTGCGGGACCGGCACGAGCGGCAGCTGCACCGGGTGCGCTCGGTGGCCGAGGCAGCCCAGAGCGTGCTGCTGCGGCCACTGCCCCCGCGCGCCGGCCCGCTGCGGATCGCCGGCCTCTACATCCCCGCCGAGGAGGAGGCCGAGCTGGGCGGAGACCTGTACGCGGCCGCCCGCACCGCCCACCACAGCACCCGGTTCCTCATCGGCGACGTGCGCGGCAGCGGCCTGGGCGCCATCGGCAACACCGCCCTGTTGCTCGGCGCCTTCCGGGCCGCCGCCCACCGGCAGGCCACCCTGCCCCGCCTCGCCGTCCACCTGGACGCCGCGTTCCGCTGGGACGCCTGCCAATGGCGATCACCGACGGGTCAGGAGGCCACCGAGGACTTCGCCACCGCCGCGCTGGTCGACATCCCCGACCACGACCCGGTGGTCCACCTCATCAGCTGCGGACACCCACCGCCGCTCATCCTCCGCGGAAACCGGCTCATCCCGCTCGTGGCGGAGGCGAGCCACCTCCCCATCGGACTCGGCGGGACTTTCGGCATCGCCGACTACACCGTCCAGACCTTCCCCTTCGAAGCCGGCGACCTGCTGCTCCTCTACACCGACGGCGTCATCGAGGCACGCGACACCGACGGCCACTTCTACCCGTTCACCGAACGGGCGCCGCAGTGGACCACGGACGACCCCGACGAACTCCTCGACCATCTCGAGACCGACCTGCTGGCCCACGTCCACGGACACCTCGACGACGACGCGGCCGTCGTCGCCATCCGCCGCCTGGCGGTCCCCCCTCCGCCACCCGACCCGGCCCGGTGAACAGAGGCGGGTCGTCTTCGCCCCGGCGACCGGCACGGCAGCCTGGACCCGGAACATGCCACTTGGTCCGTTACGGTCTCCTCGGCACCGCGCCCCGCGACCGCCAGGGCGACCACCAGCTCGACCGCCGGGGCGCCGCTCAGACAGGCGGGCTGCTTCCCTCTTCTCTCGGGGCCCGAGCCAGGGGAACCGGCGGGCGAGGGCAATGCCCGCCGCGGCGGCCTCGGTCCTGGCGTGCTGTGCGAGCAGGTAGCCCTCCAGCCGGGCGATGCCTGCGGTCACCTCCGTGGCGAGGGCGTGCGGGCCGCGCTCACGACCCCCGGAAAGCCATGGAGAGCCACCGCCCCCGTCGCCCACGGAGCCTATGCCCCGCGGTTCCCGACAATCGGGCGTGGTCATGCTTCACCGCCGTGCCGAGGGCTCTGTCTGGCGCCGGGGTCGTCGATGACGTCCCGCTTGTGCGTCCGGTCGTAGTCGAGGGCCGCGAGGCTGGGGAAGTTGAGGTCGAAGGCCGGGGATTCGGAGCGGATGCGCGGAATGGCGGGGAAGTTGTGGCGGGGCGGCGGGCAGGAGGTCGCCCATTCCAGGGAGCGGCCGAAGCCCCACGGGTCGTCCACGGTGACCCGCGGGGCGGTCTTGGCCGTCTTCCAGACGTTGTAGAAGAACGGCAGGGTCGACATGCCCAGCAGGAACGCGCCGATGGAGGAGACGGTGTTCAGCGTCGTGAATCCGTCGGCCTGCAGGTAGTCGGCGTAGCGGCGGGGCATTCCCTCGGCCCCGAGCCAGTGCTGGACGAGGAACGTGGTGTGGAAACCGACGAAGAGCGTCCAGAAATGGATCTTGCCGAGCCTTTCGTCGAGCATGGTCCCGGTCATCTTGGGCCACCAGAAGTAGAAACCGGCGAACATCGCGAAGACGACCGTCCCGAAGACCACGTAGTGGAAGTGGGCGACGACGAAATAGCTGTCGGTCACGTGGAAGTCCATGGGCGGCGAGGCCAGGATGATCCCGGTCAGACCGCCGAACAGGAAGGTGACGAGGAATCCGATGGACCACAGCATCGGAGTCTCGAACGAGAGCGACCCGTTCCACATCGTGCCGATCCAGTTGAAGAACTTCACCCCCGTGGGGACCGCGATCAGGAAGGTCATGAAGGAGAAGAACGGCAGCAGGACCGCACCGGTGGCGAACATGTGGTGCGCCCACACCGTCACCGACAGGCCTGCGATGGCGATCGTGGCGCCGATGAGCCCCACGTAGCCGAAGATCGGCTTGCGGGAGAAGACCGGCAGGATCTCCGTGACGATGCCGAAGAAGGGCAGCGCGATGATGTAGACCTCGGGATGCCCGAAGAACCAGAACAGGTGCTGCCACAGCAGGGCTCCGCCGTTGGCCGGGTCGTAGACGTGCGCGCCGAACTGCCGGTCCGCCTCGAGCGCGAACAGCGCCGCCGCCAGGACGGGGAACGCGAACAGCACGAGCACCGAGGTCAGCAGCACGTTCCAGGTGAAGATCGGCATCCGGAACATCGTCATGCCCGGGGCGCGCATGCAGATGATCGTGGTGATGAAGTTGACCGCACCGAGGATCGTCCCGAAGCCGCCGAGCGCGAGCCCCATGATCCACATGTCGCCGCCGACGTACGGGGTGCGTTCTCCGCCGCTGAGCGGCGTGTAGGCGGTCCATCCGAAGTCCGCGGTGCCCTGGCTGGTGAAGATGCCGCAGAAGGCGATCAGCCCGCCGAAGAGGAACAGCCAGTACGACAGCATGTTCAGCCGCGGGAAGGCGACGTCGGGCGAGCCGATCTGCAACGGCATGATCGCGTTGGCGAAGCCGGCGAAAGTGGGGGTGGCGAACAGCAGCAGCATCACCGTGCCGTGGAGGGTGAACGCCTGGTTGTACTGCTCGGGAGAGACGAGCTGCAGACCCGGCCGCGCCAGTTCCGCGCGGATCACCAGGGCGAGCATTCCACCGAGCAGGAAGAAGACGAACGACGTGATCAGGTAGAGATGCCCGATCTTCTTGTGGTCCGTCGTCGTCAGCCAGTCCACGACGATGCCTCCCCTGCGCCTCTTCCGGACGGACACGAGGGTGGGCGGCTCCGTGGAGGTGACCATGGGGACTCCGGCGAGGGGCGTAGAGAAACGCGCTTGGGCAGGGTCACCGTAGGCGCAGGCCACCGTCGACACCCGCCAGGACACGCATGCCTGGAAACCGGGGAGGCATCGCAGAGGCGCTGACCTGCGGATCTCCACCCTTCGCGCGGCGACGATCATCCGTACGGCGGGCGTGCGTGGGCCCGTGCGACGGTACGACCCGACTCGCCCGGGAGGCAGAGGTGAAGCGGGCGTATCGCATGCTTCTCGTGAATGTGAACGTGAGCGTGAGTGCGCCGCCGCTGCGTCGGTCCCCCGACACCGACCTGGCGGGGAAGAACCTGACCGCCGGCTGGTCACGGCCTGCCTGCCCCAAGGCCGGCCCGCGTTCATCCTCGGCGCGGCCGTCGACAAGGGCCTCACCGTGCGTGGCGCGCCCGCCGCCACAGGGCCTACTCAGCGGCGGTTCCTGTGGGACGGGGGCGTACACCGTCTTGTGGAGCAGGTCCACCAGCAGTTCCTTGCGCGGCCAGGTCTGCGGCGACGCTCCGGCACCGGTGGCGTTCTCCAGGACCTGGTCGTCGGTCAGCCGTAAGAGGGCGCGGACCGGGCGGAAGCCGCCGGACGGCGCGGACCCGAGTGGGCCATGCCGGGGCGAAGGGCACCTCAGATCGGGGAGAGGCGAGCGCTCCCGTCGGGGCCGGGTGCGGACGACCACTGCGGGCTGCTGCGGAACCAGGCGTTCAGCCAGAGCGCCTGGAAGGCGGCGTCAAGGAGATAGACCCGCCGGATGCGGCCGGAGGTGGCGTACCCGACGTCCACCATGAGCAGGGTGACGGCCGTGCCGGTGCCCAGCCGGCGTGCGCCCGCCGTTCCCGCTGCCGTTCCGGCTCCGCGGATTTGAGCCCATCCGATGGCGACGAGCAGCCCGGAGACGGTCTGCAGCAGCCACACGTCGGCCTTCGGGCCGGTGATCCCCTCGAAGCTGCGTCTGTGGATCAGAGGCCACATGCCGCTCACGAGGTGGAACCAGCCGTGCGCTCGGGCGACAGCCGGAGGAGTCATCATCTTGCCCACCGATCCCTTGCCCACCTGTGCACCGGCCGAGCACCGTTGCGACCCGACCGGACAGGCGATCGACAGAGGGGCGACTGCCCACGCCCGCACCCCCCAAGCGGAGCAGCGCGATCTCCCCCTCCTGCCAGGTGGACCTCCTGGGGTGGGAATCGACCATGTCGAACGGCTTTCCACGTGCGAGCACCCTCGCGGGAGGTGTGTCCCCGCCGCAGGGATCTTCGTACGACGGCGAAGCCCGCCTGGGCGCCGCGCCGCGAGCCGGGCGGTACGCAGGCGACCCGATGCTGTGCGGGAGGGAAGCAGGAGGTGGAGCGTGGCGCAGTACGTACCGGGAAGTCGTCGTGCGGGCAGACCACGGACCCGTCCCACCGCGTGCGGGCAGCGGGGCAACGCGGGCCGTGGTGTAGCGAGGGGCGAAGGAGGCAGCCGGTCCCGGCCGCGAGGACCGCCGGTCGATCGCGGTGGGCGCGCCCCCGGGCTTCGCCAGGTACCGAACGGCGGTCGGCTCAAGCGCTGCGGCGCCGCCCCCTCGACGCCGACGGCCTGTGGTTCCTGCACCGCACGCCGCTGTTCGCAGCGGCTCGGCACCGGCCGCTCCTCCACGCGGTGGTGCAGGCCCACGTCATGCGTCATGACCGCCGGTCTGCCCTCCGCCCTCGCCGTCTGCCGACTCGACCCCGTACGGCACCGGAGCGCCCCGGCGTCACAGCCCCGGACGCCGTGGACGCGTTCGACAGGAGCTTGCGGAGGGACACGGGTCCGGACCCGGCGTCGGTGACGGGCCGGGTCCGGGCTCCCGTCAGGAATCAGTGGTCTCCTGCCATGGGGTGGCGTCGGTCGCGGGAGCCGCCCCGGGTGTCGGCGCGGTCGCGGGCCGCGGACGCGGCGGCGAGGGCCAGGAGGGTGGCGATGGCTCCCGTGATGAGGTTGCTGGTGATGGAGCGGGTGTGGGCGACGTCGCCCGCGACGACCCACGGGGCGACGCAGGTCCAGATGCCGATGACGGCGGCGGCCCAGGCCATGGAGTGGGTGCGTTCGTAGGAGGTGCCGAGGCCGCCGAGGAGCAGCATGTAGGCGAGTCCGGCGATGAGGTTGGTGACGGCCAGGGTGGTGAAGCCGTTGAAGCCCACTATCCAGGGGGACGCGGCGAGGAAGAGGCCGGTGATCAGGGCGAGGGCCTCGATCATCTGGGCTCGTGGGGTGGCGGCGGCCCTGTCGTGCCGGGCGCGCAGTTCCATCAGGTCGGGGTGTTCTTCGATCGGTGCGCGATGAGTTGACGCCATGATGACCTCCGAGAGAAGTTCACCCACCGCCTACCCATAAATTACGCATAAACGGATGAAACGGACGAATATTGTGCTGCGGCGTGCGGGGACCCTCTGAGGTCATGGCTCGTGAGCCGCCCGGGTCGCGCGGACGGGGTCGGGGGCGCCCGCCGCTCCGGCCGTGTGGCGCGAGCCGTCGGCGCGCGCGGCCGGGCGCAGGGGCCTGTCCGGCGTGGCGCGCGGCAGCGAGTCGAGGGCTGCGGCGGACCCCATCGACCCCACCGACAGGGCGATCGCGGCGCCGGCGCGGCTCCAGGCGGCCGACCGGCCGTCCCGCGGTCGGCCGATCAGGAGCAGGGCCGGAGGGCACCGGAAGGCCTCGTCCTCGATCTCCCGGCGCACGCCCGTGCCGCCCAGGGGGTGCCCCGCCGCCCAGTACGCAGGCGTCGAGGCGGCCCGCCTCCCGGGCCCGCAGGATCGCGGGAAGGATCGCGCACTCGACGAACGTGACCGGCGGGGCGTCGGGAGCGGACCCGCGCCCGGGGTCGGCGCCTGTCGCGCCGCCCCGGAATCGAGATGTTCAGAAATGCGCAAATGGGGTATTTCCGCATGTTCGGCATCGGTCGAACGTCCACCCGTTCCTCACGGGCGGGCAGGCGACGTCAGGACATGGCGGTGAGAGCGATGGCTCAATGCAAGATCCCCGACTACCGCACCGACCACCGCGGCCGGCACTGGACGCACGCCCTGCGCTGCGCGCAGAAGGCGGGAGCCGTCATCGTCACCGACGAGACGGAGGAACCGGTGACCTACGCGTACGAGGATTCCGGACCCGGCCGTTTCAGGCCGTGGATCACCGCGGCCGGCTCCCGCCACGACAGTCACGATGTCCATCCCGAATGGTGACCGCGAACAGCGCACGACTCCGACGAAGACCTCCGGACCCCGACACGGACGGTTCGCCGGTGGGCCGGGAACGGCCACCGCGTTCCCGGCCGTTCCCGCCCGGCGCCGGCTAGGCCATCCAGAAGAAGACGGCTGTCATCCGCTTGTCCTCCAGGGTGGTGCCGGTGTAAGCCGTCGCGGTGTGGATGAGGTTGGCCGCGTACAGCAGCAGGCGGTTGTAGCGGGGCGGGACGCGCAGGTCCTCGGTGAAGGAGTCCTCCGGCACGAAGCGAGTGCCCAGCGCGTCGACCAGATTGTCGTGCGGGGCGAGCACCTGGTTCCCGCCGAGCACACCGCCGGGCAGGTTCTGGCGGTAGAAGCTGGTGCCGCAGTCCTCGGGCAGGTCCGGGCTGAGATAGAGCACCGCCGCGTAGCGGCACAGGCTGCGGGAGTCGGTGTGCGGGCGCGGTGCGCATTCGCCCTCGCCGACGACCTGGACGCAGTTGTGGTTGAAGGTGCCGCCGCCGGCGGGGTCCACGGTCCAGAGCCTCGGGACCCCGACGGTCCTGCGCACCAGCTTCTCCACGTGCGCGAGCTCCGCCGGTTCGAGGCCGGGCATCGTGCGCAGTCCCGGCCACGGCTCGGGCTTGTGGGGGTAGCCCTCCACCCAGTCGTCCCGTTCGAGCATGCGGGCCCGTACGGCGTCGGGGTCGGGCAGGACGTCGTCCAGGAGCCAGTAGTCCCGACCGCGGGTGGGTCTGCGGTACGGCAGGACCTGAAGCGCGCCGGGGCGTGGGGGGTATGACGGCATGGCGGGAACGCTAGTGCGAGGAAGGATGGGTCCCGCCAAGGCGCCGCCAAAGCGCCGCCAAGACTGCGGCAAGACCTCACCATGCAGGCAATCCGGAGGGAAAGAAGGCCCCAGCGACCGGCGACTCGCCGCCCGGCTCGCCGCCCTCACCCGGGCGCGCTCACGGGCCGCCCGGGCCGTCGAAGCGTGCGGCCGACCGCGACCCGTCGGCAGCCGGGGCGGGCCGGCCCGCCCCGGCTGCGGACGGCGAGAACCACGAACGCCGCAACGGCATCGAGCGGACGACGGTCAGCGACCGGCGTACGGCAGCAGGGCCGCCTCCCGGGCGTTCTTGATCGCGGTGGCGAGGGCCCGCTGCTGCCGGGCGGTCACGCGGGTGACGCGGCGGCTGCGGATCTTGCCCCGGTCGGAGATGAACCTCCGCAGCAGGTCGGTGTCCTTGTAGTCGATGTACGTGATTCCGGCCGCGTCGAGCGGGTTGGGGCGGGGCTTCACGGGCTTGCGGGGGTCGGGGCGTCGGGCCATGTCGCGGCTCCTTCGGTCGAGCGTTTCGGTGGGGTCGTACGAGGTCAGGCGGCGTCGAGGAGGGAGTCGAAGGCGGCGGGCAGGCGCGTCCACGCCTCGCGTCCCGCCCGGTACTCGTCGTCCGTCAGCAGGCAGGAGTCGAGGAGTCGTTCGAGCCCGCCCCGGTCGAGACCGGGCGAGGTGAAGACGAGGTGCTGGCAGCGGTCGCCGTGCTCGGGGTGCCAGTCGAGCGCGGCGGCCGCGCGGCGCACGGGCGGGACCATCTCCCAGGCGGCGTCGGGCAGTGACGCCAGCCAGGGGCCGGCGCTCTCCACGCACAGCGCTCCGCCTGCGGCGTCCCAGGCGAGGAGCGTGTCGGGACGGTCGGCCAGCCAGAAGCGGCCTCGGCTGCGGGCCGCCGCGCAGCACAGGTCCTCGAGCGCCTCGTACAGCCGTTCCGGATGGAACGGCCGGTGGCGGCGCCAGACGAAGGTGGTGACGCCGGCCTCGTCGGCGTCCTGGGGCAGCAGCGCGCACGCGGGGTGCTGGGCGGCCGCGGCGGCCTCGACGTCGAAGCCGGCGAACGCGGCTTCGACGAGTTCGCCGGAAGGCGCCGCCACCCGGCGCGCGGTGGGGTGCAGCTGAGCGAGGAGCGCGCGGTCCTCGTCGTCGGCCTCTCCGCTGTCGACGACGGCGAGGACGGGTGCGTACTCCAGCTGCCGGGCCCAGGTGTCGCCGACGGTCCGCCGGTCGGTGGGGGCGGCCGCGAGGCCGGCTTCGGCCAGGTCGTCGCCGTTGCCGAGGTACGGCAGGACGAGCGCCGGGTCCACGGCGGTGATCACGTTCGTCACGGCGAGGCGGTCTCCGCCGTGTGCGGCGATGACCTCCGCCATGGTCTTCGGTTCGACCGAGTCCCACAACTCGACCACGGCGAGGCGGGTCGGACCGCCGTCCGCCATCCGTGCCAGCTCCGGGACGAGGTCCTCGCGCAGCGCGCAGCAGGCGCAGTCGTCGACCAGGGGCGCCTCGCCGGAGGAGACGGGGCCCGAGGCGTCGCGGACGAGACGCAGCACCGTGCCGTCGGGCGCTCCGGCGAGGTCGTGGTGCAGCGCGACGCTGCCCGGAACGGTCCGCAGGAGGCTGTCGACGACCTCCTTTCGCGCCTCGGCGTGCAGTCCGGCGACGATCACGACGGGCATCCGGTGTCCCTGGTCCATCAACGGGCTCCGTAGCGGCGCTGGAACTTCTCGACGCGACCGGCGGTGTCGAGGACGCGCGCCGTACCCGTGTAGAAGGGGTGGCTCGCGGAGGAGATCTCCACGTCGACGACCGGGTAGGTGTTGCCGTCCTCCCACTCGACGGTCTTGTCGCCGGTCATCGTCGACCGGGTGAGAAAAGCGGTGCCGGAGGCGGAGTCGCGGAAGACGACGGGCTCGTAGGCGGGGTGGATTCCGGGCTTCATGGCGGGACCTTTCGATGGTCGGGGGTCTGGCGGGGGTGCGGAGTCGGGCGGAGTGGTCAGCGCTCCTCGCGGAAGTCGACGTGTCGGCCGACGACGGGGTCGTACTTGCGCAGCACGAGGCGGTCGGGGTCGTTGCGGCGGTTCTTGCGCGTGACGTACGTGAACCCGGTGCCCGCCGTGGAGCGGAGCTTGACGACCGGGCGGATCTCGTTGCGTGCCATGCCGCGAGTATATGGGAACGATTTTCATTTCCGATACCGCTACAGTGGGCCCCTCACCCCAGCCAGCAGGAAAGGCGGCACCACCCATGTCAGCTCACTGCCAACTGACCGGCGCCAAGCCGGGCTTCGGCAACGCGATCTCCCACTCCCACCGGCGCACCTCACGCCGTTTCGACCCGAACGTCCAGCGCAAGCGCTACTGGCTGCCCAGCGAGGGACGGCACGTCCGGCTCACCCTGAGCGCCAAGGCGATCAGGACGGTGGACGCGATCGGCGTCGAAGCCGCCGTGGCGCGCATCCGTGCCCGAGGGGGGAAGGTCTGATGGCGAAGCGAAGCAAGATCGCGAAGAACGAGAAGCGCAAGCGGACCGTCGAGCGGTACGCCGTCCGGCGAGCCGAACTCAAGGAGATCATCCGCCGCCCGTCCTCCACGGGGGCCGAACGGGACGCCGCCCTGGCGGAGTTGCGCCGACAGCCGCGCGACGCCAGCGCCACGCGCGTACGCAACCGCGACAGCACGGACGGCCGCCCCCGCGGCTACCTGCGCAAGTTCGGCCTCTCCCGCGTGCGGGCGCGCCGACAGGCACACGCCGGCTTCCTTCCGGGAGTGACCAAGTCCTCCTGGTGAAGGCGGGCTTGACGGCACTTTCGGCCCACCGGCCGGCAGCGGCATAGCCATCCATTGAAAATGGATGCCATGAGCGTTTAGGGTCGTCCACGTCCGCGTGTGGACCTGCGGGGCCGCGAGGGGACCCGAGGGCCGCACGCGGACATCCGAGAAGTCGAGGCGTCAGCCTCTCCGTCGCCCTCCGGGGCGGCCGACCGGCGCCCGCCCATCGGCGGCCGACCGGCCCGCACCTCGACGTCGACCGCATCGGCGACGCTCCGGGTGCCGCCTCGGTCACCGACACCGAACTTTCGCCGGGCCGCACGAGTCGGCCCCGTCGGTCGGATCACCCTCGTCAGCCCTACGGGACCATATGGACGGCGTCGTCCCCCCGGGTCCCGCAGCGTCTGGTGAAGGCGTACGAGCACGGCCTCGTCCAGCCGGAGGGCCGAGCGCTCATGACGCCCGCCGACCGGCTTCCCGTGACCGTGTTGTCCGGGTTTCTCGGGGCCGGGAAGACCACCCTGCTCAACCACGTGCTCCGCAACCGCGAAGGACTGCGGGTCGCGGTCATCGTCAACGACACGAGCGAGGTCAACATCGACGCCGCGCTCGTGCGCGGCGGTGAGGCGGCCCTGTCCCGCACCCAGGAGCGTCTGGTCGAGATGACCAACGGGTGCATCTGCTGCACCTTGCGCGACGACCTGCCGGAGGAGGTCGACCGGCTCGCCCGGGAAGGACGCCTCGGCTGTCTGCTCGTCGAGTCGAGCGGCATCTCCGAGCCGATGCCCGTGGCCGCGACGTTCTCCTTCCCCCGCGACGACGGGGCGCCCCTCGGCGACCTCGCCCGCCTGGACACGATGGTGACCGTCGTGGACGCCGCGGGCTTCCTGCCGGAGCTCGACGGCGGCGACGAACTCGTGACCCGCGGCCTGGATCAGTACGAGGACGACGAACGCACGGTGAGCGATCTCCTGAGGGATCAGGTCGAGTTCGCGGACGTCATCGTCCTCAACAAGCTCGACCTGGTCGGCCCGGAGGAGGCGCGCCGGCTGCGCGCGACGCTGTCCCGGCTCAGCCCGGAGGCGCGGATCGTCCCGGCCGTCCGCGGACGGGTACCCCTCGAACACGTCCTGGGGACCGGTCTGTTCGACGCCGAGCGGGCGCAGCAGGCCCCCGGCCGGGTGAAGGAGCTCAACGGCGACCACGTACCGGAGACCGAGCAGTACGGCATCTCCTCGCTCGTGTTCCGTGCCGGCCTGCCCTTCCCTCCCGGGCGTCTGTGGGCCTTCGTCACCGAGGGCCTGGACAGCGGCGCCTTCGGGCGGGTCCTGCGCTCCAAGGGATTCTTCCGGCCGGCCGGCCCCGGGTGACGGGCCTGTGGTCCCAGGCCGGCGCCGTCGCCCGGTTCGAACCGTCCGGCGCCCGCGACCCGGAGACCACGCAGGGCCAGGAACTCGTCTTCCTCGGCACCGGCCTGCGCGTCGACGCCCTGCACGCGGCGCTGGAAGCCTGCCTGCCGGCGCCGGGCGAGGCCGTCCCGCCGACGACGACTTCCCCGCGTGGGAGACGTACGGCATCGAGGGCGCCCGCGAGCACGAGCAGGCGGCCTGACACACCTGCCCGGCATGCTCCGGGCCGGACGGTGGTCGCAGCCACGGCACCGTCCGGCCCGGCTTTTCCATGCTTGTGGGGCGCCGCGAGATCTCGCGGCGCCCCGGTCTTCGTTTCCTTTCCCGTCCGTCGCCTACCCGGCCGGCTCCGGCGAGGGCCGCCCTGTCGGCACCGCCCGGCGGCGGGCGCGGGCCAGGAGGCCGTGCTTCGGGGCGAGGCACCAGGTGAGGGCGAAGAGCCCGGTGAGCACGACGACGATGGAGCCGCCGGCCGCCAGGTCGTACGCGTACGAGGCGTACAGCCCGCCCAGAGTGCCGCCGCAGCCGATGCCGGACGCCAGCAGCGTCATGACACCGAGCCGGTCGGTGAGCATGCGCGCGGTCGCGGCGGGGGTGATGAGCAGCGCGAGGACGAGGATGTTGCCGACCGCCTCCAGCGACATGACGATCGTCGTCGTCACCACGGTGTGGAGGAGCAGGTCGAGGCCGAGGACCGGCAGGCCTGCGGCGCGGGCCGTCTCGCGGTCCAGGGTCACGGCGACGAGTTCCCTGCGCAGGAGAAGGACGACGGAGACGAGTACGGCTCCGAGTCCCGCCACCGTCCACACGTCCTCCGGGCCGACGGCAAGGACCTGGCCGAACAGGAAGGAGGACAGGTCGGTCGTCCAGCTGTCCCGGGTGGACACGAGGACGATGCCGAGGCCGAAGGCGAACGCGAAGAACACCCCGATGACGGTGTCCTCCTTCAGCCGCCTGTTCTGGGAGACGAAGGCGATGAGGACGGCGGTGGTGATGCCGGCGGCGGCGCCGCCGAGCAGCAGGTTGCCCTCCAGGGCGTACGCGAGCGCGACGCCGGGGAACGCGGAGTGGGCCACGGCGTCGCCGATGAAGGCCATGCCCCGCAGGACGACGAAGACGCCGACGACCCCGCAGACGAGGCCGACGACCGCGGCCACCGCGAAGGCACGCTGCATGAAGGGGAGTTCCCAGGGAGCGAGGAGGAAGTCGGTCACGCCGCCGCCTCCGCGTCCGCATCCGCATCCGCCGTGGGCCGCTGCGCCGCGCCCGCCCGGTCCAGGCCGAAGGCCTGGAGCATGCGGTCCGGGTCGGAAAGCAGCTCCGGGCCGCCCTCCGCGACCACCGTCCGGTTGAGCAGGACGACGCGGGTGCAGGTGCGGGCGGCGGCCGCCAGATCGTGTGTGGTCATGAGCAGGGCCGTTCCGTCCTCGGCCAGCCGGCCGAACAGGTCGTTCAGGAGCTCCTGCGTGGGGACGTCGACGCCGGTGAACGGCTCGTCCAGAAGCAGGATGTGCGGCTCGGCGGCCAGGGCGCGGGCCACGAGGACGCGCTGACGCTGCCCTCCGGACAGCTCGCCGATGGGCCTGCGCCGCAGGTCCGTGAGGCCGCTGAGTTCCAGCGCCCGGTCCACGGCGGCATGGTCCGCCGTCGTCGGTCTGCGCAGCCAGCCCGTGTGCCGCGTTCGGCCGGACAGGACGGCGCCGGCGATATCGACGGGGAAGTCCCAGGCGAACTCGTGGCGCTGGGGGACGTAGCCGATGAGGCGTCGGGCCTCCGACACGGGCCGCCCGGCCACCAGGACGCGGCCGGCCGACAGGGGGGTGAGGCCGAGGACGGCGCGCAGCAGGGTCGTCTTGCCGGCGCCGTTGGGTCCGATCAGCCCGACCAGTTCGCCGCCGCCGACGGAGAGACGCGCGTCCTGGAGCGCGATGCGGCCGCCGAGGGCGACGGTGACCCCATCGGCCCGCAGTACGGGATCGCCGTCGCTCATGCCCTTGTCCCGTTCCGCTGGTCCCGGCGGCGGTCGAACACGACGAGAGCGGCACCGGCGGCGGCGAGCGCCACGGCACCGGCGCCCGCGAGTGCGACGTCTCCCGCACCGGTGTCGGCCATGGAGCCCGAGGACCCTTCGCCGCCCTCCGCGCCGTTCCCGCTCCCACCGGACACGGTCGTGCCGCCTCCGGCGCCCGGCCGGCCGCCCGTACCCGAGGAAGACCCCCCGGTCCCGGACCCGCCGACGGACCCACTGCCGGACCCGGCGCCCGGCGGGTCGGCGGAACCCGGGTCCGTCTCGTCGCCGACCACAAACGTGAGCGTCTCCGTGTCGGTCGAGGTCGAGCCGTTCGCCAGGGTCCCGGTCATGGAGACGGTGAGTCGGTGGACGCCTTCGCCGCCGAAGGCCCAACCGCCGTGGGCGTGGGTGCCGGCCGGGACGTCGACGGCGTCCGGCACCCCGTCCTTGCTGTTGAACAGGACGTTCGCACCCGACAGCCCGTCGTACGTGTACAGGGTGAAGCCGCCGGGTCCCTCGGCCTTCGCCAGGGCGAACTTCACGCCGCCCTTGAGGGCGCCTGCCTCGACGTTGTCGGTGGACCAGCCCGGCCACAGCAGGCCCTCCTGCTGGACCTGGTCGAGCAGCCAGACCGGTGCGCCGGCCTCGCCCAGGAAGGAGAAGGCGTTCCCGGACGGAATCCGCTTCTTCGCGGCCGCCCCCACACGGAGCTCCACCGAGGACGGCTCGCGCCAGGTGGTCCTCCCGGCGACCGTGCCGTCCTTGACCTGGATCTGCAGCTTCCCGTCGACGACCCGGGCGGCGATGTCGACGTGTCCTTCCCCGAGCACCTTCTTCTCCGTGGCGGCTTTCGTCGTATCGGGTGTCTCCGCCGTCGTCACGGCGCCCACCGGCTCCCTGCCCGACTGTGCGGCGCCCAGGGCCGGGGCACGCCCGGCGGAGGGCGGGGTGACGGTCCGGAACCGCCCGGGGGCGGCGCCGGAACCGTCCTCGACGGGCGGCGTCGGCCCGGCCGTGGGCGGGGAGGAAGCAGGGGGCGTGGAGAGGGCGTCGTCGCCGACGCGTACCGTCAGCGTGGTCGTCCGGCGGACCGGGGCGGTCTCCGCCGCGGTGGGGGTGAGGGTGAGCAGGTACGTCCCCGGGGCGGTGAACGCCCAGCGGGCCACGGACGGCAGCGTGGTGCCGGCTGGACGAGGCGGTATCGGGTAACCGTCCTCGGGCAACCCGTCGATGCCGCCGCTGTGCGCCAGCAGCTCGGGGGCCGCCCCCTCCCCCGCACGGTGGATGACGAGGGCGCCGGGCCCGTCGACGCCCGTGAGAGTCAGTCCGGCGGTGTCGGCGGGCTCCTCGATGTCCCATGTCTCCGCTCCCGGCTCGCCGAGGAACGCGTGGGCAGCGTCGTCCGGTACGACCGTCACGTGGGTGTCGTCGATGTCGACCGACAGAACGGTGCCGTGTCCGGGCGAGGTGGCAGGGGCTTCCCGCGCCCCCGCCGCGGCCGTGCCGGGCTGGTCGGGTGCCGCGACGGCCGCTGCGGCGGGGGCCAGGACCAGGGCCGTACAGAGCGCGCAGCCCAGCGCGATCCGGCCGGATGTCGCCTTCTTCCGTGTGCTCGTCATCGGGTCGTGCTTCCCTTTCCGCCCAGGCAGCGGGCGAGTTCGTCGGCGTTGTGGCGCATCATCCCGACGTAGTCGTGGACCTCGTCGTCGAAGGAGTCGCCGTAGATCGTGCACAGGCCCACGCCCTCGTCCCGGGCCACGCGGCGCAGGATGTCGGCGCGTGCGGCGAGGTTGGGTTCGAGGAAGACGGCCGGGACCTTCTTCTCCCGGATGGTGCGGCGCAGCCGTTCGACCTCCGACGCGCTCGGTTCCTGGCCGGGAACGGGGACGACGAAGCCGGCGACCTCCATCCCGTACGCCTGGGCGAGGTAGCCGAACGCGTCGTGCGTGGTGATGAGCTTGCGGTGTGCCGCGGGGACGGTCGCCAGGGTGGTGGCGACGTTCTTGTGGAGGTCGGCGAGCGTGCGCAGGTACGCCTCGGCGTTGCGCTCGTAGACGGCCCTGCCCGCGGGGTCGGCCTTGGCGAGTTCGGTCTCGATGCGGCGGACGTACGCCTCGGCGTTGGAGACGTCGCCCCAGGCGTGCGGGTCCGTGTCGCCGTGGACGTGCTTGCCGATGACGGCCTGTGGCAGGACCCAGATGTCCCGGCCGGCAGCACCGAGGAAGCGGTACTGCTCCTCCTCGGGCACCTTCCGCTTCGCCCGGTCGGGGACGTTCAGCACGACGGCCGCGCCGGGTATGCGCACCCGCTCGCCGGTGGCCTCGTCGTCGGTCCGTACGTAGACGGACTTCTGCCGGGCGTCGAGGGCGAGGTCGGCGTGTCCGCCGTCGAGGGTCCTGCGGCCCTGGGCCGCCTTGTCGTGTGCGGCGCCGCCGACGGTGAAGGTGACGGTGCCCTGCCCCGCGTCGGTGGTCGTTCCGTCCAGGGCCTCGACCCGGCCGCGTACGGTCAGCTCGTACGTACCCGGCTTCGTGAAGACCCAGTTGACGTGGGTGTGCGCCTCGGGCGGCAGGGTGAAGGAGTCCTTCGCGTCGAGTCCGTCGGTCGAGTCGACGTAGCTGGTGGGGTTGCCGAGGGTGTCGGTGAGGTAGACGTGCAGGTCTCCCGGGCCGGTGAGCTTCACGGCGCTGGTGCGGACACGGGCCCCCTCGCCGGCGACCTCGCCCTCCACGGCCCAGCCGAGCCACAGCACGTCGAGTCCGAGGTCCTCCTCCAGTTTCATGACGCGGCCGCCGAACTGCTCCAGTTCGTCGGCGATCTCGACCTTCGGCGCGCCCTTGCGGGCGTTGTTGTGGATCATCTTGATGATCCCGGGCTCTTCCAGGAGCAGCCCGTTGGAGAAGACGAGGTCGGCCCGGGCGACCCCGGCCGTGTCGCCGGGGCTGGGTTCGTAGGAGTGCGGGTCGCCGTGGTGCGGGACGATCGAGGTGACGTCGACGCGTTCGCCGCCGACCTGGCGCACCAGGTCGGCGATGATGCCGGTGGTCGTCGAGACCGTCAGGGCGGCGTCGGAGGCACCGGGGCCGGGGCCGGAGCAGCCGGCCAGCAGCAGGGCACCGGCCAGTGCGAGGGCGGTTCTTCGTGGTGCGGTGGTGCGCACGACGGAAACTCCTTGGTGGGTGGGGAGGACCGGCTCCGGGGGTGGGAGGGACGGCTGTGGCCCCCGGAGCCGGTGGTCAGTGGGCGGTGTCGGACGGGTCCTCGTGTCGACGGCGTGCGGCCAGGAAGGCCACCGCTCCTGCGCAGACCGCGGCGACCGCCAGGCCGGTCGGCAGGAGGGCTGTGGCTCCGGTGGAGGCCAGGCGGCCGCCGGTGGCCTGCCCGCCGTTCCCGGTGCCGCCGTCGTCCGCCCGCGGGGTGTCCGTGCCCTGGGGGTGGTGCGGACCGCCGGGTGACGACGCGGACGCGGACGGGGAGGGCTCCGGGTCGGTCGTCGGGGTGGTGCTGGGCGGGGCGGTCGGTGGGGCGGTCGGTGTGGTGGACGGCGTCCTGGTCGGTGGGGCGGCCGTGGGGGCGGTGGGCTCGGTGCCCTGCCCCGGCTTCACCGTCGTGGGGTCGACGGCCCCGACCGCCCAGGCGATCGTCGCCGTGTCGCTGACCTTCGTTCCGTCGGTGAGGGTGGCTGCGACGGTGAAGGTCGTGCGGTAGACGCCTTCCTTCGTGAAGGCCCAGGCGGAGTGGGAGTGGCTGCCGGCGGTGTGCTCGATCGCGTCGGGCAGTCCGTCGCCGCTGTCGAGGAGGACGGTGCTGTCCATCGAGTTGTCGTTGATGACGGCGAGGGTGCCGGGGCCCCGGAGGGAGTCGAGCCGGTAGGTGATCCTTCCCCTGACCTGGGTCGCGGGGAGTTCCTCGGTGTTCCAGCCGGGCCAGACGAGTCCGGCGAGCCGGCTGGACGGGAGCCACCAGACGGGGTCTCCGGGGGTGCCGAGGAAGGCGTAGGCCTCGCTGATACGACGCTTGGCGGCGGGTCTGACGTGGATGACGACGGCGTCGGGCTCGTGCCGGCGGGGGCTCTGGAGCGTGCCGTCCTTGATCTGGAGGGCGAGCTTCCCGGCCCCCGCCGGACGCGCGGCCAGGTCGATGTGCCCGTCGTCGATGATGTGCGCGGCGGGCGCCGTCGGGGTCGGAAGGGGGGACGTCGGCGTGGGAGTCGGCGTGGGCGTGGCCGTCGGGGTGCTGCCGTCCCCCGGCCGTACCCGGGTGGGATCCGTGGCACCGACGGCGACGGCGAGGGTCTCGGTGTCGCTGACCTCGCTGCCGTCGGCCAGGGTCGCGCTGACGGTGAGGGTGAGCCGGTGGACGCCCTCGGCGGCGAATCCCCACGTGGGGGCGAACCGTTCCGTTCCCCGGGGCAGCGCGAAGGAACGGTGGTCGGGATCGTCGCTGTTGAGGTGCTGGACGGGTTCCCGGTCGGACCACTCCATCTCTTCGGTGAAGGTGTAGAGCGCGAAGCGCCCCTCCCCCTGGGCGCGGTCGAGCGCGACCTCGACCGACTGCGCCCCGCTGAGCCCCGTCCAGCCGGGTGTCAGGGCGAAGACGTCCTGCGCGTGCCGGCCGTTCAGGAACCACCCGTACAGTCCGTCGCCCAGGACCGGGTTGACCGGCGAGAGGATCGACTCCTTCGTCTCGGGCCCCACGCGCAGCACCACCTCCGAGGGTTCACGCATGACCGTGCCGTTGCCGGTCCGGTCGGCGATCCGCAGGTCGAGCCGGCCCTCGGCGAGCCGCGGTGCGAAGTCGACGTCGCCCTGGGCCAGCACGACGGCCCCGCTTCCGGCGTGGGCGGTCCCGCTGCCCGCGGCGACCAGCCCGGCGGCTGCGGCGAGCAGCGCGGCGGCCAGGGTGGCGGCGGTCGCCGCGACGGCGCGCCGGCCGTGTGTCAGGACGCGCATGGTCCTGCCTTCCTTGCCGAGGCGGTGACCCGTCCGCGCGGCGGGCACGGGCGGGTCACCGCGGTCTGGTCGCCGGTCAGTCGGTGACGGTGACGGTGTACGTGTCGGTGGCCGTCTTGGTGACGCCGCCCACGGTGCCGGTGACGGTGAAGGTCACCTTGTAGGTGCCGGGCTCCTCGAAGGCCCAGTTGGCGTGGTCGTGCGCGCCGACGGCGAACGTCTTGGTCTTGTACGAGGTGGCGGTGCCGCTGTCGTAGTAGCGGTCCACGGTCGAGCCGTTGACCTTGTAGACGCTGAAGTCGTCGGTGGCGGCGCCGTCGCGGGTCACCGTGCCGAGCTTGTACTGCACGGTGTTGCCGGCGAACACGCCGGTGGCCAGGTGCTCGGTGGAGATGCCGGGCCACAGGATGTTCTTGGCGGTCGCCGCGGCCTGGTCCTGCGGCAGGACCCAGACCTGGGCGCCGGTGCCGAGGAAGGCGTACTGCGTGCCGGTCGGGCGCGCGATCTTGGCGGCGGCCGGCACGGAGAGCACCGCGTCGGCCGGGTTGTGCTCGACCGCGTTCGTCTCGTCGTGCACGTGCAGCGTGAGCGCGGCCCCGTCCCAGTCCGCGTCCACGAGGTCGACGTGACCGGTGGAAAGCGTGGTCGCGGCGACCGCGGAGCCGTTGAGCCCGGCCACGGCGAGCACGGTGGCGGCGACGCCGGTGACGGTCATCAGGCGCTTACGGGTATGCAAAGGAACCCCCCACGGGTCATGTCCATGGCTCTCATGAACACCGGGACGATAATCATTTTCATTAACCGGCCGCAACCCCGTCTCGTCGGACGCGCACACCCTCACCCCATCTAGGGACGGCGCACGCCGACGGGCTAGATGGACTTGGATTTCATGTTCATCTAGTGTGAGGGCGACTCCGCACGAGCCATGAGGGGTGATGCGCAGGGGTGGCCGGATGACCCGGCAGCACCGTTCGGTCACGAGCACACGTGCGGCCTGGAGACCGACGGCCAGGTCGACGTCGTACGCGACGAGACGGACGGGCGGCTCACGGGAAGCACACCCGCCGGCCGCGCGACTGCGGAAGGAGCTGAGAAAACCCCAGGCCGGCTGCGTGCCGGGTTCTTGCGCGGCGCGATCCGGGCGGTGGGGAGGGCGGGGAGGCGGTCGCCGGGACAGCCCTCGACCTCGCCGAAGCGGTCGGAGGCCTTCTCCCACTCCTCGCGGGCCTCGGGGTTGTCCTCGTGGCTGCGGCCGATGAAGTTCCACCACCACTTCATCCGCCGAAGGTTCCGCGGTTCAGAGACATTCTGGTCCATCGAGGTGAGCAGGAGACGGCATCGGAGCGCCTCCGGCCATGCGCGTCCCATGGCGCGAAGTCCGGCGCGCAGTTGGTCGACAACAGCGCCGGACGACGCCGCCGGCCGGCGGAGGACGGGTCCTCCGCCGGCCGGCGCACGTGGTGTCCGCGGGTCTTACGGAGCCACCGCGATGTCGAAGACGTGGACGGCGGCATTGGCCGGGAGGACCACGAGTTCGACCTCCTTGGCCGGGTCCAGGGCGACGGAGTGGGCGAAGACCCGATAGTCGATGCCGGCGTTGCCGTACCCATAGGGACGGTTGCGGCCGTCCGTCGACTTCACGAGCGTCGCGCCGTGTGCCGTCGGCTCCTGGAACGACCAGTTGGGGAAGCCGATCGACCCCGTGGTGCTCGACCCGTCGGCGTAGAACACCGTCGTCGTGCCGGCCGCCCCGAAGCCGACGCCGGAGCCGAGGAAGACCAGCTTGCTGCCCTTTCCGGCGACCTTCACGGCCTGTCCGGTGCTCGACACGCTGTTCTTGGTGCCGGGGGCCGCGGCAGGCCAGGTCAGCTGGGCGCCGAGGGCGCTGACCGACGCTCCGGGCGTCAGTCCGACCGCGGCGAGCTTCTGCGCGGAGAAGCTGTTGCCCTCGCCGTCGAACTCACCGGCCCGGGTGTCGTTCTCGTCGGTGACGGCGACCTTGTTGTACGCGTCGGAAAGGCGGGCCAGCACGGGGCCGGAACGCTCGACCCGCGTGCCCGTGGCGGTGCCCCGGCCGTCGCCTCCCTTGTAGGTGGCGGTGGCCGTGAACGTGCGCATGGTGAAGCCCCCGCGCTGTTCGGGCACCTGGATCCGGAACTCCGCCGTGGCCGCGGCACCCGGCTTGTACGTGCCGTCGACGCTGACCACCGCGGGCTGCACGGCCCAGCCGACGGGGCCGTTGAACGTGACGTCGAGCCGGTTCAGGCGCTCGGGTCCCGCGTTGGTGACGGTGACCTTCACCTCCGAGATGGCGGGGCCGTTCAGGTCGATGGGGTCGATCGTCACCTGGGTGCGCGCCTCGGGCGCGGCCGGGTCCTGCGGCGCGGCGACCGCGGGGGTGGACGTGAACGCCGCTGCCGCCACCGCCAGCGCCGCCACGGCTCTTCGGGCTGCGGTCACTTGTACGGGCATGGATGCTCGCTCCTTCTCTCACGGTTCGGGCAGTGCTCGCCCGGGGCTCAAAGGGCAGGACCGGACGTGGGCCGGAGTCACACGGGCGGCATCTCCGTCGTGCGCGAGTCGAGGCCGGGACGGAGGTTCACCCACGCGCCGCGGGTGAAGTCCGGGATCTCCACGGGCTTGCCCTTGCGCTCCAGGGACACGACGCTCAGCGGCACCGGCGCGCACCAGGCCGCCGAGTCGTACACGTCGATGTCGGGCACGAGGCCGGCGCGCATCAGCTGCACGGTGCGCCACTGCAGGACGTAGTCCATGCCGCCGTGGCCGCCGTTGTTCGCCGCGTCGTCGCCGATCTTCTTCCAGAGCCAGTGGTCGTACTCCTTGCGGTACGACTCGAAGTCCCGCCAGGCGTCGTCGCCGTGGTCGGGCTCGAAGTAGACCCGGGCGCCGGTGGAGGAGGTTCCGGCGTAGTCCTCGAAGATGCCGCGGCTGCCCGCGATGCTGTTGATCCGGCTGTACGGGCGGGGGGAGCTGACGTTGTGCTCGGCACGGATCGTCCGGCCGTTCGCGGTCTCGATCATGCAGGTGACGAGGTCGCCGTTGACGTAGGTCTCGTTCCACGACGGATGTCCCTCGGGGACGAAGCGCTCGCGGTAGTCGGCGAGGCCCTTCGGGGCGGTCGCGGTGGCACGCAGCGTGGTCATCCGGTCGCCGCGGTTGATGTCCATCGCCGCGGCGACCGGGGCGAGACCGTGCATCGGGTAGAAGGACGCGATGCTGCGGGTGTGCCACAGACGGCGCCAGGAGTCCGTGTAGTAGGTGTCCGAGAACAGCAGCGCGCGCAGGTCGTGCAGGTATCCGCCGTGGCCGTTCGTGACGTCGCCGAACACCCCGTCGTGTGCCATCTTGAGCATGGCCAGCTCGTTGCGGCCGTACGAGCAGTTCTCGGCGAGCATCAGGTGCCGCCGGGTCCGCTCGCAGGTGTCGACCAGGTCCCACAGCTCGTCGAGCCGGGTGGCGATGGGAAGTTCGACGATGACGTGCTTGCCGGCCAGCAGCGCGGCCTTGCCCTGCTCGTAGTGGAACTCCCAGGGCGTGGCGATGTAGACGAGGTCGATGTCGTCCCGCTTGAGCATCTCGGCGTACGAGTCGGCGGAGCCGCCGAACTCGGCGGGGCGCGGCTTGCCCGCCTTGACCAGGTCGTCCGCGACGCGCTTGGCGCGGTCCGCACGGATGTCGCAGACGGCGGTGACCTGACAGCCGGGCACGACGGACCAGCCCCTGGTCATGCCGTTGCCGCGGTTGCCGAGGCCGACGGTGGCGACCCGGACGGTCCGATGCGTCTCGTACGGCACGTTGATCATGGAGGTCTGGCCGGCGGGGCGGCGCGGTCCGGAGGCCGTGACCTCCCCGGCAGCGCCGGGTGCGGCGACCGCGGGGGCGGACGCGGCCGCCCCGAAGCCGACGGCCATCGCGCCCGTGGCCACCGCCCCTCCGAGAACCGAACGCCGCGAGACTGCGGGGACTTCAGACATGACGTGACTCCAGATTCGGCATGGTCGGCATGGCTGGCGGGACGACTGTGACGGGCATGACATCTGCATGTCAATACATGATTGAAAAATCGCTCCTGCGCGCAAAAATGAACATCACGGACTGCACTTTGCTGCACATTCGTGCACAGCGAGGCGGGCCGCGGTGAAGGGCGGGGCTCCCCCAGCCGACGGCGGGCAATCCGAGCGGCCCGGCCCCCTCGGCCTCGACGGCCGCGCGGGCCGGGCCGGACCGAGGCACTCGCGCGGGTCGGGGACCTCGGGAGACGCGCCGATCGTGACCCTTGCACGAGACGCTTGCGCCACTCACGCCGCCACAGACATCAAGAATGACAAGAGTTGCTTGATTCAAGCTCTTTTCGAGCATGGCCAAGCGCAAATTCCGTGACGGTAGCCGTCACCTGCGCATCGGACCCGCATACGATCACAGTGCGCACGATCAGCCGGGGAAGCAGCGCACTCCGTCCTGACGACGAGCCCGGCCGACAAGGAGTCCGACGATGTCCAAGCAAGAGCGTTGGGGCGCATTGCTCGAACTGCTGGCCGCCGAGGGTCGGCTGGAGATCGAGGGAGCCGCGACCGCGCTGGAGGTCTCCCACGCGACCATCCGCAGGGACCTCGACGAGCTGGCAGAACAACAGATGCTCGTCCGCACCCGGGGCGGTGCCCTCGCTCACGGGATCTCCTACGAGCTTCCGCTGCGCTACAAGTCCTCGCGCAACACACCGGAGAAGCAGAGAATCGCCGCCGCGGCCGCCGACCTCGTAGCCGACGGCGAGGTGCTGGGGCTCAACGGCGGCACGACCACCACGGAGGTTGCCCGCGCACTCGCGCTGCGGACCAGCGGCAATCAGCGCACGGCCCCCGGGAGCGCCCCCGCACCCGTCCTGACCGTGGTGACCAACGCGCTCAACATCGCCGTCGAGCTCGCGGTACGCCCCCAGATCAAAATCGTGACCACGGGGGCGTGGCCCGCCCGCAGACGTTCGAGCTCGTCGGCCCGCTCACCATGGGCGTCCTCAACGAGGTCGTGCTGGACGTGGCGATCCTGGGCGTGGACGGAGTCGATCCCCGGATGGGGATCACGGCACACCACGAGGACGAGGCCGGCATCAGCAGGCTGCTCACCGAGCGCGCACACCGCGTGATCGTCGTCACCGACTCGTCCAAGCTGGGGCATCGCGCCTTCGCCCGGATCTGCGGCCTGGACCGCATCGACGCCCTCGTGACCGACACCAGGGTGCCGGACGACATGTCCGCGCGCCTGGTGGAGGCGGGCGTCAAGGTGATCACCGCCTGAGCGCCACGCCCCGGGAGGTCCGCACGGTCTCCCGCACGGGGTCGGCCCCCTGACGGCCCGCCGCACCGACAGTCGTTCCCGCCCCGCTGGTCGTGCCACTCACCCCGTACGCCCTCACCTACGGCCACGACCCGAACGGCTTCCGCACGCGCCGCAGGAACCCGTCCTCGGTATCCGCCAGGGCATGGAGCGTACTGCTGTCCCCGGCCGGCTGCCGGGGCCTGACTCCGTCAAGAGAGAGCAAGGGGTGGCGGATCCCCGATCCGGTGAGCCACTTGCGGAGGCTGTCGTCCAGGCATCCACTCAGCTGTCTGACGGTTCCCTGCGGAGACTCGCCGTCCAGTCCGTCGCCGCCGAACCCCAAGGCGCCGCACAAAGCCTGCCGGCAGGGAATCGGCCGCTTCCGGCCGCGACGCACCGGTGCGCGACCCCACCCCCCACGCCGATAATTGCGCCATCATGCACACATGCAAAGAGCACGCAGCACGAGCCGACCCTGACGGGTGGCCAGGAAAGGCGGCGACAGGTCGGCATCCGTACCGCGCGCAACCGACCCTGGGAGCCGCGAACCGCCAAGACCGATAACCCGCCTCACCCTTTCTGACCTGTGAAAAGCCTGTTCAGTCACATGCCGGCCAGTCTCTACAGGAGGTACCCGTGAGGATGCTGATCAACGTTCCGGAGACCGTCGTCGCCGACGCGCTGCGGGGGATGGCCGCGGCGCATCCCGAGCTGACCGTGGACGTGGAGCGGCGCGTGGTGGTGCGGCGGGACGCGCCCGTGGCGGGGCAGGTGGCGCTGGTGTCCGGCGGCGGGTCCGGGCACGAGCCGCTGCACGGGGGGTTCGTGGGCCCCGGCATGCTGGCGGCCGCGTGTCCGGGCGAGGTGTTCACCTCGCCCGTGCCCGATCAGATGGTGCGGGCCGCCGCCGCGGTCGACAGCGGCGCCGGGGTGCTGTTCGTCATCAAGAACTACACCGGTGACGTGCTGAACTTCGAGATGGCCGCCGAACTCGCCGAGGACGAGGGCATCCAGGTCGCCAAGGTCCTCGTCGACGACGACGTGGCGGTGACGGACAGCCTGTACACGGCGGGCCGGCGCGGCACCGGCGGCACGCTGTTCGTGGAGAAGATCGCGGGCGCGGCCGCCGAGGAGGGCGCCCCGCTGGAGCGGGTGGAGTCGATCGCCCGCCGGGTGAACGGGCGGTGCCGGTCCTTCGGGGTGGCCCTGAGCGCCTGCACCACCCCCGCCAAGGGCGGCCCGACCTTCGACCTCCCGGAAGGGGAGCTGGAGTTGGGCATCGGCATCCACGGCGAGCCCGGCCGGGAGCGGCGGGCCATGATGACCTCGCGGGAGATCGCGGACTTCGCCGTGGACGCCGTCGTGGAGGACCTGAGCCCGTCCGGGCCGGTCATCGCCCTGGTGAACGGGATGGGCGGGACGCCGCTCCTGGAGCTGTACGGGTTCAACGCCGAGGTGCAGCGGGTGCTCGCCGAGCGGAAGGTGCCGGTGGCCCGGACACTGGTCGGGAACTACGTGACCTCGCTCGACATGGCGGGGTGCTCGGTGACCCTGTGCGAGGTCGACGAGGAGCTGCTGCGCCTGTGGGACGCGCCGGTGCGGACGCCCGCGCTGCGCTGGGGCCGGTGAGTCCCGGGACGGGAAGGGGGAGCGAGATGACGGAGACCTTCGGCGCCGGGTTCCTGGTGCGCTGGCTGGCCGCGGCGGCCGAGGACGTCGCCCGGGAGGCGGACCGGCTCACCGAGCTGGATTCGGCCATCGGCGACGCCGATCACGGAGCCAATCTCAAGCGGGGGTTCGCCGCCGTGGCGGAGACCCTGGCGAAGGAGCCGCCCGCGAGCCCGGGCGCGGTGCTCACCGCCGCCGGACGGCAGCTCATCTCCACCGTCGGCGGCGCTTCGGGGCCGCTGTACGGGACGCTGCTGCGGCGCGCGGGGAAGGCCCTGGGCGAGGACGGGGAGGTCACCCGGGAGCGGCTGGCGGAGGCGCTCGGCGCCGGTGTGGCCGCCGTGTCGCAGCTGGGCGGTGCCCAGGTGGGCGACAAGACGATGCTGGACGCGCTCGTGCCGGGCGTGGAGGGACTGCGGAGCTCGTACGAGGCGGCCCGCGCCGCCGCCGAGGGGGGCGCCCTGGCGACGGTGCCCCTCCGGGCGCGCAAGGGCAGGGCCAGTTATCTCGGGGAGCGGTCGGTCGGGCACCAGGATCCGGGGGCGACGTCGTCGGCGCTGCTCTTCGCGGCCCTCGCCGACACCGCCGGGGCGGAGGGCGCGCGATGAGCCCGGCGGGTCGTCCGGTCCCGGAGGGTTCGGCCCCGGCGGTCGTCGGCATCGTGCTCGTCTCGCACAGCGCGGCGGTCGCGACGGCGGTCGCCGAACTGGCCCGCGGCCTCGCGGGCGGCGGTGACCTCGCGCCGGTCCTGCCCGCGGGCGGGACGCCGGACGGTGGCCTCGGGACGAGTTCCGAGCTGATCTGGGAGGCCGCGAAGGCCGTCGACCGGGGGGCCGGGGTCGCGCTCCTCGTCGACCTGGGCAGCGCGGTCCTCACCGTGAAGGCGCTGCTCGCCGAGGGCGACGAACTGCCCGAGGGCTCCCGCCTGGTGGACGCGCCGTTCGTCGAGGGCGCGGTGGCCGCGCTGGTGACGGCGAGCGCCGGCGGGGACCTCGACGCGGTGGCGGCAGCGGCCTCGGAGGCGTACTCCTACCGCAAGGAGTGACCACGGGGGCCGAGTGCGTGGAGTGACCGGAGGGACGCGCCGCGTGGTGGCCGTGTTGTGATCCAGCAGGTCAACCCACTAATGTCGCAGGGCCTTGGTGTACGGGAAACCGGTGCAGTACCGGTGCGGCCCTCGCCACTGTGATCGGGAGGTCCGGCTCCACCCCCGGGGGAACACCTCGGGGAAGCCACTGGACCGTCGCGGGAGACCGCGACGGTGTGGGAAGGCGGAGTCGGGCCGTATGACCGTCAGCCAGGAGACCGGCCAGGGTGCGTTGTCCATCCACGAGGTGCTGGAGAGGGTCTCCCGATCATGCATATAGCCGAGGGGTATCTGCCCCCTGCGCACGCCGCCGCCTGGGGCGTCGCGGCCGCTCCGTTCGTCGTCCACGGGGTGCGCGCGCTGACCCGCGAGGTGCGGTCGAACCCCGAATCCACTCTGCTGCTCGGCGCCTCCGGTGCCTTCACCTTCGTCCTGTCGGCGCTCAAGTTGCCCTCGGTCACCGGCAGTTGCTCGCATCCGACCGGTACGGGGCTCGGCGCCGTTCTGTTCCGGCCGCCGATCATGGCGGTCCTCGGGACGATCACCCTGCTCTTCCAGGCCCTGCTGCTCGCGCACGGCGGGCTGACCACGCTCGGCGCGAACGCCTTCTCCATGGCGATCGTCGGCCCCTGGGCGGGCTACGGGACGTACCGGCTGCTTCGGCGGTTCGGCGCGCCCCTGATGGTGGCCGTCTTCTTCGGCGCGTTCGTCGCCGACCTGTCCACGTACTGCGTCACCAGCGTGCAGCTGGCCCTGGCGTTCCCCGACCCCGGCAGCGGCGTGCCCGGCGCGCTGGCCAAGTTCGGCGGGATCTTCGCCGTGACCCAGATTCCGCTGGCGGTGAGCGAGGGCCTGCTCACGGTGCTCGTGATGAGGCTGCTCACCCAGTCCAGCAAGGGCGAGCTGACGCGCCTCGGCGTCCTCGACCGGCCGCGGGCGGAGCGGCCCGAGGAGGTGGCCGCGCGATGAGCCGGAACGCGAAGGTCAACACGCTGCTGCTGCTCCTCGTCGCCGCGCTCGCGGTCCTGCCGCTCGCGCTGGGCCTCGGCGACCACAAGGAGCAGCCGTTCAGCGGGTCCGACAGCGAGGCGGAGACCGCGATCACGGAGCTCCGGCCGGACTACGAGCCGTGGTTCAGCCCGCTGTACGAGCCGCCGTCCGGCGAGATCGAGTCGGCGCTCTTCGCCCTCCAGGCGGCGATCGGCGCCGGTGTCCTGGCGTACTACTTCGGCCTGCGGCGCGGCCGTCGGCAGGGCGCGGCCCGCGCCGTGGCCGCGGCAGCCGCCGAGGCGGCGGGGACCGAGGGCGCGGCGGCGGAGGGCGACCCCGTCGGGGACGGCGGGTCCGCCGGGGTACGGGGTGGGCCCGATTCCGGTACCGCGAGCGGCGGTGCCGCACGCTCCGGCCCGGGCCCCCGTGCCGCCGGGGCCGGGGCCGGGGTCGCAGCCAGTGCCCGTGCCGGGGCAGGGGCCGGGGCCGGGGCCGGGGCCGGGGCCGGGGCCGGGGCCGCCGACCTCAGCGCCCTGGGCCACGGGTCCGGGTCCGGCGGCGGTGGGGCGGAGGCTCCCGAGGCCGACGGTTCCGTGCCGTTCGACGGTACGGGCGCGTAGCGCCGATGCTGCCGATCGACGCGGCGGCGCACAGCAGTCGCTGGCGCCGCCGCCATCCCGTGGAGAAGGCCGCCCTCGGCTTCGGCCTGACGCTGTGCGCCGTCTCCCTGCCGCCGTGGCCGGGCGCCGTGCTCGTGGCGGCGGCCACGCTCGCGGTGCTCCTCGGTCCGGCCGGTGTGCCGGGCCGTCAGCTGTGGCGGGCGTTCCGCATCCCGCTCGGTTTCTGTGTCACGGGAGCCGTTCCGCTGCTCTTCGAGGTGGGAGGTGCGCGCGGGCTCGTGGCCCTCGCGCCCGGCGGCCCCGCGCACGCGGGCGAGCTGCTGCTGCGAACCGCCTCGGCCTCGCTGGGGGTGCTGCTCTTCGCCTTCACCACGCCGGTGTCCGACGTGCTGCCCCGGCTCGTCCGGGCGGGCGTCCCGGCACCCGTGGTGGACGTGGCGCTCGTGATGTACCGGATCATCTTCCTGCTGCTCGACTCGCTGGCGAAGATCCGGCAGGCCCAGGCGGCCCGGCTCGGGCACACCACCCGGGCGGCGACCTGGCGTTCGCTCGCCGGGCTCGGCGCGACCACGTTCGTGCGGGCCTTCGACCGGGCGCAGCGCCTGCAGTCGGGGCTCGCCGGGCGCGGTTACGACGGCACGCTGCGGGTCCTGGTGCCGGCCTGCGCGGTCTCCCGGCGGTTCCTCACGGCGACGGGCGCGCTCCTCGCGGGGCTCGTCGCCCTCACCCTCGTACTGGAAAGGTTCCTTCCGTGACGTCTCCGACGCCGACGCACCCCGTCGTGGAGCTGGTGAAGGCGGGTTTCGCCTACGAGGACGGGCCCGCGGTCCTGTCGGACGTGGACTTCCCGGTGGCGGAGGGGCGCGCGATCGCGCTCCTCGGCCGCAACGGCAGCGGCAAGACGACGCTGCTGCGGCTGCTCAGCGGGGGGCTGCGGTGCGGGAGCGGGACGCTGCTCCTGGACGGGGCCGAGGTGGCGTACGACCGGAAGGGGCTGACCCGGCTGCGGACCACCGTGCAGCTGGTCGTGCAGGATCCGGACGACCAGTTGTTCGCGGCCTCGGTCGGTCAGGATGTGTCGTTCGGTCCGATGAACCTGGGGCTGCCGGAGGAGGAGGTGCGGCTCCGGGTGCGGGAGGCCCTGGAGGCGCTGGACATCGTGGCCCTGGAGGACCGGCCGACGCATCTGCTGTCCTACGGGCAGCGGAAGCGGGCCGCGATCGCGGGCGCCGTGGCGATGCGGCCCCGGGTGCTGATCATGGACGAGCCGACGGCCGGGCTCGACCCGCACGGGCAGGAGCGGCTGCTGGACGCCCTCGGACGCCTGCGGGAGGCGGGGACGACGGTGGTGATGGCGACGCACGACGTGGACCTGGCGCTGCGCTGGGCCGACGAGGCCGCGGTGCTCTCGCCCGCCGGTCTGCGCACCGGTCCGGTCGCCGAGCTCCTCGCGGACGACGATCTGCTGGCCGCGGCCCGGCTGCGCCGGCCGTGGGGCACGTCGGTGGCCCGCCTCCTGCGGGCCCACGGCCTGCTGGGCGCGGACGGGGTGGAGCCCCGGACGCCGGAGGACCTGGAGGCGTGGACGGCGGCCGAGGCGGCCGGGCCCCGCCGCTCCTCCTGAGCCGCCCTCCCGGGACCCGCGCCGCCGAGTAGTGGAGATCACCCCCTCATTCTTCTGCAACTAGTTGCAGAAGGCGCGCGGGGTCGCCTAGAACTGAGGTCGACGACCCCTGCGCGAGGAGACGCCCCCATGACCCCGTACCCGCACCTGCTGAGCCCGCTCGACCTCGGGTTCACCACCCTGCCCAACCGGGTGATCATGGGGTCGATGCACGTCGGCCTGGAGGAGACCGAGCACGGCTTCGAGCGCATGGCCGCCTTCTACGCCGAGCGCGCCCGGGGCGGCGTGGGGCTCATCGTCACCGGCGGCATCGCCCCCAACGAGGCCGGCCGGCCCTGGGACGGCGGAGCCAAGCTGACCACCGCCGAGGAGGTCGCCGAGCACCGGCTGATCACCGACGCCGTGCACGCCGAGGGCGGCCGGATCGCCATGCAGATCCTGCACTTCGGCCGCTACGCCTACCACCCCGGCCTCGTCGGCCCCAGCCCGATCAAGGCGCCCATCAGCCCCTTCGTGCCGAACGAGCTGACCGACGCCGAGGTCGAGCAGACCGTCGAGGACTACGCGCGCTGCGCCGAGCTGGCCAAGGAGGCCGGGTACGACGGCGTCGAGGTGATGGGCTCCGAGGGCTACCTCATCAACGAGTTCATCGCCTCCGCCACCAACCGGCGCACCGACCGCTGGGGCGGCTCGTACGAGAACCGGGTCCGCTTCCCGCTGGAGATCGTCCGCCGGATCCGCGAGCGCGTCGGCGAGGACTTCATCCTCGTCTACCGCCTCTCCATGCTGGACCTCGTCCCCGGCGGCTCCACCCTCGACGAGGTGGTCTCCCTCGCCAAGGAGATCGAGGCCGCCGGCGCCACCATCATCAACACCGGCATCGGCTGGCACGAGGCGCGCATCCCCACCATCGCCACCTCCGTGCCGCGCGGCGCCTACACCTGGGTGACCAAGAAGCTGATGGGCGCGGTCTCCGTGCCGCTCGTCACCTCCAACCGCATCAACACCCCCGAGGTCGCCGAGGAGATCCTCGCCGACGGCCGCGCCGACCTGGTCTCGCTGGCCCGCCCGTTCCTCGCCGACCCCTCCTTCGTCGCCAAGGCGACGGCCGGCCGCGCCGACACCATCAACACCTGCATCGGCTGCAACCAGGCCTGCCTCGACCACACCTTCAACCTGAAGATCACCTCCTGCCTGGTCAACCCGCGCGCCTGCCACGAGACCGAGCTGGTCCTCTCCCCCACCCGCCTCGCCAAGCGCGTCGCGGTCGTCGGCGCGGGCCCGGCCGGACTCTCCTGCGCGGTGGCGGCGGCCGAACGCGGCCACTCCGTCACCCTCTTCGACGGCGCCGCCGAGATCGGCGGCCAGCTGAACATCGCCAAGCGGGTGCCGGGCAAGGAGGAGTTCGACGAGACGCTGCGCTACTTCCGCGTCCAGCTCGCCGAACGCGGCATCGACGTCCGCCTGAACACGTACGCGTCCGCGGCCGACCTGGAGGACTACGACGAGGTCGTCGTCGCGACCGGCGTCACCCCCCGCACGCCCGGCATCGCGGGCGAGGACCACCCGAGCGTCCTCAGCTACCTCGACGTGCTGCGGGACGGCGCGCCCGTCGGGGACCGGGTCGCGATCATCGGCGCGGGCGGCATCGGCTTCGACGTCGCCGAGTTCCTCACGGACGGCGGCGAGGGCGCGAGCCAGGACCCCGAGACGTACTTCCGCCAGTGGGGCGTCGACACCTCCTACGAGAACCGCGGCGGACTGCGCGCGCCCGAGCGGAACGCGCCGCCGCGCCAGGTGCACCTGCTCCAGCGCAAGACCACCAAGGTCGGCGCGGGCCTCGGCAAGACGACCGGCTGGATCCACCGCACCGAACTCAAGCACCGGGGCGTCACCATGGTGGCGGGCGTGTCGTACGAGCGGATCGACGACGCCGGCCTGCACGTCACGATCGACGGCGAGCCGCAGCTGCTGCCCGTCGACACGATCGTGCTCTGCGCGGGTCAGGAGCCGCGCCGCGACCTGTACGAGGAGCTGCTCGCCGCGGGCCGTTCGGCGCACCTCATCGGCGGCGCGGACGTCGCCGCCGAGCTGGACGCGAAGCGGGCCATCGACCAGGGCACCCGGCTCGCCGCCACCCTGTGACGGCCGCGCCGTGATCGCCGTGGCCGGCCGAACCTAGGATGCGAGCATGTCCCTCCCGCACGCGATCCTCACCGCGCTGCTCGAAAAGCCGTCCTCCGGCCTCGAACTGACGCGCCGCTTCGACAAGTCGATCGGCTACTTCTGGTCGGCCACGCACCAGCAGATCTACCGCGAGCTCGGGAAGCTGGAGCAGGCGGGGCACATCCGCGCCCTGCCCGCTCCGGTGCCCGCGCGGGGGCAGAAGAAGGAGTACGAGGTGCTGCCCGCCGGCCGGGCGGAGCTGAGCGACTGGGTGGGCAAGGCGGAGGACCCGAAGCCGCTCCGGTCGTCGCTGCTGCTGCGGATGCGGGCGGCGGCGATGGTGGGGGCGGCGGGGCTGCGGGCCGAGCTCCGGCGACACCTCGCCCTGCACCGGGCCCAGTTGGACGAGTACCTCGTCATCGAGGCCCGCGACTTCCCGGCGGAGCGCCGCCGCACCGAGCCGGACCGGCTGCGGCACCTGGTCCTGCGGGGCGGGGTGGAGCTGGAGCGGTTCTGGGTGGAGTGGCTGACGAGCGCGCTCTCGGAACTGGGGCCGGAGGAGTAACCCGCGCGTGGCGGGGCGGCGCGCTTCCGCCGCCCCGGCGTGACCCGCGCCCTTGCGGGGCGGCGCCCCGGCCCACCGCCGTTGTGGGCAGTCGCCCCAGCGGAACGACTGCCCACAACGGGGTGGACACCGTCCCCGCGGGCGCAGCCCGCAACGGGGTGGGGGCGCCGCACCGGTGGGCGTGGGGCGGGCTCATCGTTCCCCCTTCGACGCCCTCCGCCACGCCGCCTCCCGAAGCAGCCGCAAGCCGTTCAGGCCCACCAGGACCGTCGAGCCCTCGTGGCCCGCGACGCCCAGCGGGAGCGGCAGGTGGCCGACGAGGTCCCAGGTGACGAGGGCGCCGATGCAGACGCCCGCGATCACCAGGTTCTGGACGACCAGGCGCCGCGCCCGGCGCGAGAGCGCCACGACCGCCGGGATCGCGCGGAGTTCGTCGCGGACCACGACCGCGTCGGCGGTCTCCAGGGCCAGGTCGGAACCGGCCCGGCCCATGGCGATGCCGGCGTGGGCGGCCGCGAGGGCCGGGGCGTCGTTGACGCCGTCGCCGACGAGCAGCACCTTGGCGCCCGCCCGCTCCCACTCCCGTACGGTCTCGGCCTTCTCGTGCGGGAGGAGTCCGGCGCGGACGTCGGTGAGTCCGGCCTCGGCGGCGATCCGGGCGGCCGCGCCCGCGTTGTCGCCCGTCAGCAGCGCCGGAACGGTCCCGGTGAGCCGGGCGAGGGCGGCGACGGCCTCGGGGGCGCCCTCCCGGAGCCGGTCGGAGAAGTGGAGGACGGCGGCGGGGGCCCCGTCGACGAGGACCTCGACGGCGGTGTCGGCGTGGCCGCCCACCGCCCGGCGGACCCGCACCTCGTGGCCGCCGGCCACCGCACGTACGCCCCGTCCCGGCTCGGCGGTGAAGTCGCTCGCCTCGGGGACGTCCAGGCCGCGGGCACGGGCCTCGGCCACCACGGCGCGGGCCAGCGGGTGCTCGCTGGACAGTTCGGCGGCCGCGGCGAGGGCGAGGGCGGAGGCGTCTCCGTCGACGGCGGTCACCTTCGGCGTCCCCTCGGTGAGGGTGCCGGTCTTGTCGAGGGCGACCCGGTCGACCGCGCCGAGCCGCTCCATGACGACCGCCGACTTGACGAGGACTCCGTGGCGTCCGGCCGTGGCGATCGCGGAGAGCAGTGGCGGCATGGTGGCGAGGACCACCGCGCAGGGCGAGGCGACGATCATGAAGGTCATCGCCCGGAGCAGGGCCTCGGTGACGTCGGTGCCGAGGGCGACGGGCAGGCCGAAGAGGGCCAGGGTGGCGACGACGACGCCGATCGAGTAGCGCTGTTCGATCTTCTCCACGAAGAGCTGGGTGGGCGCCTTGGTCGCGCTCGCCTCCTCGACGAGGGCGACGATCCGGGCGATGACGGAGTCGGCCGCGTCCTTGTCGACGCGGACGCGGAGCGCCCCGGAGCCGTTGAGGGTGCCGGCGAAGACCGTGTCGCCCGCCGTCCTGGGGACGGGGAGCGGTTCGCCGGTGATGCCCGCCTGGTCGACGTCGCTCGTGCCGCGCAGGACGGTGCCGTCGGCGGGGAGGCGTTCCCCGGGCCGTACGAGGACGGTGTCGCCGATCGCGAGGGCGGCCGCCGCGACGGTCTCCTCGTGGTCGGGGCTCCCGGCCGTGAGCCGGACGGCGGTGGCGGGGGCGAGGTCGAGCAGGCCGCGGACGGAGTCGGCGGTGCGGCGGGTGGCGAGGGCCTCCAGGGCGCCGGAGACGGCGAAGATGACGATGAGGAGCCCGCCGTCGAGGTACTGGCCGATGGCCGCGGCGCCGAGCGCGGCGACCACCATGAGCAGGTCGACGTCGAGGGAGCGCTCCTTCAGCGCCTGGAGTCCCGCCCGCCCGGGTTCCCAGCCTCCGGCGGCGTAGCAGACCGCGTAGAGCGGGCCCCAGAGCCAGGCCGGGGCGCCGGCCAGGTCGAGCGGGAGGGCGACGAGGAAGGCGAGGGCGGCGAGCGCGGCCCAGCGCACCTCGGGCAGGGCCGTGGCCCGGGTGCGGCGCGGCGGCGCGGGCGGGCGTGAGGGGGCGGGGGCCTGCGGGGTGACGAGCTCCGGGAGGGCCATGGGAGGACACCTCTTTCGAGGATGGCGGGGAGGGACGGCCACGCGGCGGTGGCGGGGAGGAGAACCACCATACCCGAATACATGAAGAGGTCTTCACGTATTGACATACGAGCGCCGCTACGATGAGCGCATGGGACACGGAGCGAACGGCAGGACCACCCCCGCACCCCACCTGGACGCCGAGTCCGCGGCCACCATCGCCGCCACCCTCCAGGCCCTCGCCACCCCGTCCCGGCTGATGATCCTCACCACGCTCCGCCAGGGCCCGTGCGGCGTCACCGAACTGGCCTCCGCCGTCGACATGGAGCAGTCCGCCGTCTCCCACCAGCTCCGGCTGCTCCGCGCGCTCGGCCTGGTCACCGGCGTCCGCCAGGGGCGCCGCATCGAGTACAGCCTCTACGACAACCACGTCGCCCAGCTCCTCGACGAGGCCGTCTACCACATCGAGCACCTGAGGCTCGGGGCACGCGACGGTGCCCGCACCGACGTGGATACTGGTCAGTCGTAGTTCCACGAAACGAAAGGGCGGGTATGGCCGACGACTTGGGGCACCGCGCGACGCGTCACGCGGTGGTCATCGGGGGAAGTCTCGCTGGACTGCTTGCCGCTCGGGTGCTCGCCGAGCACGCCGAGAAGGTGACGGTCGTCGAGCGCGACCGCTACCCCGAAGGGCCCGACGCCCGGCCGGGCGTTCCGCAGGGCCGGCACCTGCACGTGCTCATCGCGGGCGGGCAGGAGGCGTTCGACGAGCTGCTCCCGGGGTTCATGGAGGAGCTGCGCGAGCTCGGCGCGCCCAAGGTGGGCGTGCCCGAGGACATGGTGCAGTGGCAGAACGGCCGATGGATGCACCGGCTGCCCGCCACCGTCCACTTCTACTCGGGCCCCCGCCCGCAGCTCGAGTGGCTCGTGCGGCAGCGCGTGTCGGCCGACCCCAGGATCGAACTGGTCGGGGGCCACGAGGTGGTGGGTCTGGCCGGCGACTCCTCGCGCGTCCGCGGCGTCCGGCTGCGCGAGCGCGGCGCGGGAGCCGAGAAGGAGATCCGCGTCCTGGAGGCCGATCTGGTCGTCGACGCCTCCGGCAGGTCGACGAAGGCGGCGGACTGGCTGGCCGCGATCGGTGCCGAGGCACCGCACGAGGAGACCATCGACACCGGTCTCGCCTACAGCACCCGGGTCTACCGCGCCCCCGCCGGGGCGCTGGACAGCGACGCCATGGGCTACTTCATCGTGCCCAACCCCGAGCAGGAGTACGGGGCCGTCGTGCTGCCCGTCGGAGACGGGACGCACCTGGTGACCCTCTCGGGGCTCCGGGGCAACGAACCGCCCACGGAGGAGGGGGCGTTCGAGGAGTTCGCGAAGCGGATGCCGCACCCGCTGATCAGCGAGTGGCTGGCGGGGGCGGAGCCGGTGTCCCCGGTGTACGGCTTCCGCAAGACCGCCAACATCCGGCGCCGGTACGACCGTCCGGGCCGCCGCCCGGCCGGTTTCCTCGCCACCGGCGACGCGCTCTGCGCCTTCAACCCGGTCTACGGACAGGGCATGGCGGTGGCGGCGATCTCCGCCGTCGCCCTGCGCCGGGCGCTCTCCGACCCGAAGCGCACCCCGACCACCCGGCAGGTGCAGCGCGCCCTCCTCGACGCCTCCCGGCAGGCGTGGGACGTCTCGACGGGCGCCGACAAGAAGATGCCCGGCGCCGTCGGCGGCACGGACGCCCCTGGCGTGCTGGACAAGGCGGTCGGCTGGTACATGAGCCGGCTGCAGGAGCGGGCGGCGGGCGACCCGGTCGTCGGCGCGGCCTTCCGCAAGGCGATCACCCTCACCGCCCCGATGACGGTCCTGTTCGCCCCCGCCGTGGCACGGGCGGTGCTCTTCGGCCCGGTCCACGCGACACCGGCCGAGCCGCCGCTGCGCCGTAAGGACAGGCCCTAGCGGGGCGAGGGGCGGTGGTGGATCGTCACCGCCCCTCGCCCCGGCTCACGCGCCGATCTCGAACGCGGGCGGCTCGAGGCCCGCGAGACAGCTGGTGTCCGGAGCGTCCGGGCGGTCGAAGAACGAGACGGTCATCGTCTGCGCGCACTTCGAGTCGGCGAACACCACGTGGGCCACGTAGGGCACCGTGACGGCGATGGACCGGCTCAGCGTGCGGGCGGCGTACGGCCCGCTGCTCGGCGCGGTCTGGGCGTCGAAGCCGCCGGACAGGACGAGGGTCGGGATGTCGCTGTACGTCCGCCGCCGGACCGAGGGGTCCGCCGGGGGGACGTCCCAGGCGCGGCAGTCCGGGTGGAGCCAGGCGAGGAAGGGAGCGTTGACCAGCACCGAGCGGGGGAACGAGGGGAACAGGCGCCGCCCCGCCCGGACCACGTCGGCCTCGCTCTCGTACGGTGTCCACTCCCGGCAGAAGACGCCGTAGGCGAGCCCGTGCCCGGTCCTCCCGATGGCCTGCGGGCTGAGCTTGCCGCCCGCCCACTGCTCGGCGATCCGCCGCGGGTTGCCGTGGGCCAGTTCGTCGATGGAGCGGGGCACTCCGGCGGCCACGTGGGTGGCGGAGGCCAGCCAGTTCACCAGGACGCCGCCGTCCAGCACGACCTTCACCGGCCGGGGCCGGCCCGGGACGGTGACGGTGGTGGTGACCGGTCGCTTCTCGACCTGACCGACGAGGCGCTCGAACGTGGCCTTGAGGCGCGGATAGCGGGTGTTGCAGGCGGGCTGCTGCTCACAGGCCCTGAACAGGCCGTCGAAACCTTCTCGTGCGGCCTTCCAGGTCACGGCCCCGCCGGCCAGGGCCGGCGGCAGGACGCCGTCGATGCCGACCGACCGGATGCCCTCCGGGTGCAGGCGCATGTAGTGGAGCGCCAGGTCGGTGCCGTACGAGATGCCGAACACGTTCCATTTCCCGATGCCCAGCGCCTTGCGCAGGTCGTCGTAGTCGGCGGCGCTCTCGGGGCCGTAGTAGGCGCTGGGGTCGGCCCCGCGGCTCACCACCCGGTCGCGGCACCTCCGCGTCTCCTCGACGTGGAGGCGCCCGGTGGACGGCGCGCCGAAGACGAGGCCGAGGGAGTCCGCGGCGAACTCGTCGACGTTCGGGCAGGTGAGCTGCGGGTCGGCCGAGTAGGTGCCGCGCTGGGACATGAAGATCACGTCCCGGTCGCGGTTGAGGCCGCCGGCGAGCGCCATCGGGATCTCCGACACCGCGTCGTCGCCGGGTCCGCCGGCGAGCCACACGATCGGGTCGCCCGCGTGCCTCTTCGCGGCCGCCGGGACGATCGCCACGGCGAGGGTGATCCTGCGCCCCCACCCCCTGCCGTGCCGGTCACGCTTCTCGGGGACGGTGAGCGTCCCGCAGTGGGCGTCCTTCAGGGCGGGAATCGGGTCCGCGGTCCTCGGGCAGGGTCCCGGCTCGAAGCGGGCGTGACCCGCCGTCCCGGCCACCGTGCCGAGCGGGGCCGAGGGGCCGGACTCGGCGTGGGCGGGTGCCGTGACGAGGCCGGCGGCGAGGACGCCGGCGGTGGCCCCGGCCAGCGCGGCCGGGAGGCGTCGCGCGGTGCGCCGGTGGTGGGCTGGTGGAAGGGACATCATTCGGCCTCCGTGTCAGGGGGTGAGGGTGAACGGTGCGGGCCTGAGTCCGGCCACGCAGCCGGTGTCGGGCGCGGTCGGACGGGCGAGGAAGGAGCCGAGGACGCTCGCCGCGCAGGGCGACTGGGGGACCACCCAGTGGCCGATGCCGGGGATCACGACCGAGGTCGAGCGGGGCAGGGTGCGGGCCGCGACCCGGGCCCAGCTCGCCCCGGTCTTCATGTCGAAGCTTCCGGCGAGGAGCAGCGTCGGCACCTTGCTGAAGGTGGGCACCCGCTGGATCTCGGTGCGGTCCGGGACGTTCCAGGTCCGGCACAGGGCGTGCTCGAAGGGCAGTTGCGGGGGCTGGGCCAGGACCGTGTCCGGCCACCCCGGGAAGTTCCGGCGTCCCGCCTTCAGCACGTCGTGCTCCGAGAAGCCGGGCGCCCACTCGGCGCAGGCCACCGACTGCGTCATGCCGTGGGCGAATCCGCCGATGACGGTCCCCACGTCGACCGCTCGGGCTCGCGCGAAGCGCTCCGGGTTTCCGTGCGCGAGTTCGTCGAGCGCCGCGGGGACGTCGACGGCCTTGACGGTGTTGGCGACGAGGATGTTGACCAGCGCGCCCCCGTCGAGGTCGACCTCGACCGGGTCCCCGCCTCCGGGCGGCTGCGCCATGAGTCTCAGCGGGTGCGCCTCGAGACGGCGGACCTGCTCGTCCAGCGTGCGCCGGAGGTGCGGGTAGCGGCTCTTGCACCGGGGCTGGGCCTCGCACGCCGCGAAGATCTCGTCGATCCCCTCGGCGAAGCTGTCCCAGGTCCACGGCAGGTTCACGACCGTGGGGGGCGCGACCGAGTCGATCGCCACCGAGCGGATGCCCTGGGGGTGGCGGCGCAGGTAGGTGAGGGCGAGGTTGGTGCCGTACGAGTAGCCGTAGACGTTCCACCGGTCGATGCCGAGGGCCGTGCGCAGGTCGGCGAAGTCCGCCGCGTTCTCGGTGGTGTTGTAGGAGCTCAGCCGGATTCCGTCGCGCGTGAGGCGGTCACGGCACTCCTTGGCCGCGCGCACGAGGAGCCGCCCGGTGGCGGGGGAGTCGTAGCGCAGCCCCACGGCCTTCACGTTGAAGCGGTCGATCTCCGGGCAGGCGAGGTTCGGCTGCGAATAGCGCGTGCCGCGCTGGGCCATCACGATCAGGTCGTGGTCCCGGTTCACCCCGGAGGAGACGAGGAAGGGGATGCTGTCGAAGGCGTCGCCGCCGGGTCCCCCTTCCATGAACACCACCGGTTCCTCGGCCGGTTCGGCCGAGGCGGCCGGGACGATCGCGACGGCCAGCCGGATGGTCCGGCCGCCGCGGTGGGAGCGGTTCTCGGGCACCTCCAGGAATCCGCACCGCCCGGGGACGGGCTCGGGCGTCGGCGGGCAGGGGGCGGGCACGAACCGCGCCGGGCCTCCCGGGTGGGGCCCGCGGGCGGGCGCTGACGCCGCGTCACCCGGTGTCGAGGTGCTCCCCGTCGTCGGGGGGCGTGCCGCGGCCGGACCGGCCGCGCCCAGAAGGGCGAGCCCGGCCGTGAAGAGCGCGAGACCGGTGCGCGCGCCTCGGGGGTGCCGTCGACCGTACGGGCGCCGGGCGCGCGCTCGTACGGTGCCTTGTTCCGTCATGTGCTCGGGTCTCTCTGTGGACCACGGTCGCCCCGGGCCGGGACGACACCGCGTGGCTGGGCCCGCCACGGCGTGGTCCGGGCGGGCGCTGTGCTCATCAGCCTGCGGCGGGGGTGGGCGCCCCACCACTCGTGGACTCCACTCGGAGCAGTTCAGGCGCCGGGGGCCGCCGTCACCATGCCGGCGGCGATGGCCGCGCCGAGGGCCGCGTAGTCGTCGGCGTTCTGCGCGGCGTAGGCGAGCGCGAAATCGGCCACGGCGCGGTCGAAGACGTCCGAGCCGCCGAGGTAGGCGGCGATGGCGATCCGGTCGCCGGAGCGGGCGTGGGCGCGGGCCAGGGCCCGGCCGCAGAGCCGCGCGTAGTCCCGCAGGGTGGCCGGGGACATGGTCTCCACCTCCGCGGAGCCCTTCATGTCGCGCAACTGCCGCCAGTAGAAGTGGCGTTGCTCGGGTCCGGTCATCCAGCCGAGGAAGATGTCGCTGGCGGCCTGGGTGAGCCGCTGGCCGTAGACGACGCGGCGGCCCTGGTGGGGGTAGGCGGTCGGTGGCAGGTACTGCTCCAGGACGGACCGTCCGGCCTCCTTGATCTGGAGGATGAGCGGGTCGCTCTCGTCCCGTCCTTCGAGGAGGAGGACGAAGCAGCGGGTGCCGACGCTGCCGACTCCGACGACCTTGCGGGCGGCGTCGACGAAGCGGTAGCGGTCGAGGAGGATGCGGCGCTCCTCGGCGAGGGAGCTGCGGTAGTCGCTGAAGATCTTCCCGAGGGTGATCCGGTCGACGTCCGTGGCGCGTTCGAGGAGCGGCGGGTCGTCGACGATGTGCCGGTTGCCCTCGGAGTCCTTCTCGGTGAGCTTCTCCAGGGCCTGGAGGCTGGTGCGCCGGCGGGCACCGGCGAGCCGTTTCGTGAGGCGGGCGCGGTCCTCGCCGCGCACCACGCGGAGGATGTCGTCGGCGGAGATCCGCTCGTACCAGACGTCGAGCTCGCCGAGGCCGGCGAGGCGGCGCATGGTCGCGCGGTACGACTCCACGGCGACGAGCGCGGCGCGGTGGGCCTTGGGCTTGGCGCTGCCGTTCTGGAGGGAGGCGACGGTGATGCTGGCCGCGAGCCTCTTCACGTCCCATTCGAAGGGACCCGGGAGGGTCTCGTCGAAGTCGTTCACGTCGAAGAGGAGCGTCCGTTCGGGTGAGGCGTAGACACCGAAGTTGAGCAGGTGGGCGTCGCCGCAGAGCTGGACGGTGAGCCCGGTGTGGCGCTCGGCTCCGAGGTCGGCGGCCATGACGCCGGCGGCGCCGCGCAGGAAGGCGAAGGGGGAGACCGCCATCCTCGCGTACCGGAGGGGAACGAGGTCGGGCAGCCGGTCCAGGGACTCCCGCTCCAGGGTCACCAACGGGTCGGGGCGCTGCGACCTGGGTATCCAGCGTCCGTGGGAGGCGCGGGGGACGCGTTTGCGGGCCGCCTTCCCCAGAGCGGCACGTTCCGACGGTGTCGTCATCCGGCCTCACCGCCTCTTCCCGCCGATGTGTTCTCGGCCCGGTCACCTGAACCTCATTACAAGGCGCCTCGCCCGTTTCGGCCACTCTGCCGGACCGCTCTGGATAAATGGTTTAGACCAATGATAGGAATTGATCACCCACACGGTCCACGCCGTCACGCTGAGCAAAGAGAGGGTTGATCATGGTCGAGCCCGATTCCGAGGCGGTGGCGGAAACGCCGCTCTATCTCCGGGTCGCCGCCGCCCTGCGCGAGGACCTCGCCCAGCGGCGCATCTCCCCCGGCAGCCGGCTCCCGTCGGAACGAGCGCTGTCCCAGCGCTACGACGTCAACCGGCAGACCGTCCGCAGCGCGCTCCAACTCCTCAGGGACGAAAGGCTCGTGGTCACCGACCGGCGCGGCACCTTCGCGGCCGTCGACGGGACCGGACCCGAGCCGGCCGGTCCCGTCCTCGTCGCCCGCCGGCCGACGTTCCCCGGCGGGCCGCGGGCGGCCGAGGCGCTCGTCCGGGCCTCGCTCACCTGGGAGCCGCCGCCCGCTCCCCTGGCGTCACGGCTCCTGCTCACCCCGGGGGAACCGACCCTCGTCCACCGGCACACGGTCCTCGGACCGCACGGGGCGGCGCTCCAGCGGGCGGTCTCGTGGTTCTCCCGGCCGGCCCTCGCCGAGATCCCCCAGCTCTCCCGCTACCGCCGGGGCGGCGACTGCCGCCGCCGGCCCGACCTGCGGCTCCTCTACCACTGGATGCACCAGGCGGGACTGCGGGTCACCCACCGCGAGTCGGTCGGCGTCCCGCCCGGTCCGGCCACGGCCGGCGGCGCGGCGCGGCTGGTCGTCCACCGGGTCGTCAGCGACCAGCACGGACACGCCCTGGAGATCACGGACATCGACTTCTCGGCCCAGTCGGCCGCCTGGACCTACGAGTTCAGCGCCTGACCCCGCCCCGTCCGGTCCGCGGTACGCGGACGGGGGCGTGTCCGATCGGATCGGACACGCCCCCCGGGGGCCGGGCTCCGGCGTCAGACGATGCCCTCGGCGATCTCGGCCTCTTCGCGGGCGGTTCCGTACGCGGTCGGCGTGCCGTACGAGCGGCGGGCGACGTACCACCAGACGCTGGCGAGGACCAGGACGACGACGAGCGCGATCGCGGCGTAGTTCATGGTGTCGACGTTCACCGGGGACTTCTGCGGCAGGCAGAAGAGGACGGTCACGAAGGCCACCCAGACGACGGCGATCCAGCCGATGGGCCTGCTCCAGCGGCCGAGGCTCCACGGGCCGGGGACGAAGCGGTTCCCGGCGCGCAGCCGCAGGTAGATGGGGATGGCGTAGGCGGGGGTGATGCCGATGACGTTGATGGCGGTGACGGCGCCGTAGGCCGTGGCCGAGTACAGCGAGGGGACGGCGAGCAGCGCGGCCACGACGACCGCGAGCCAGACGGCGGGGACGGGGGTCTGGGTGCTGCCGCTGACCTTGCGCCAGAGCGCCGAGCCGGGAAGGGCGTTGTCGCGGCTGAAGGCGAAGACCATGCGGCTGGCGGCGGCCACCTCGGCGTTGCCGCAGAAGAGCTGGGCGACGATCACGACGAGCAGCAGGGCGGCGGCTCCGCCGGAGCCGAGCGCGTCCAGGAAGATCTGGGCGGGCGGGACGCCGGTGGCGCTGTTCTGCGTGGCCGCGTAGTCCTGGATCGCGAAGGTGAGTCCGGCGAGGAGCGCGAAGCCGGCGAGCCAGGAGACCCAGATGGCCCGGACGATGCCCTTGGCGGCGGTGACGGAGGCGTTGGAGGTCTCCTCCGACAGGTGGGCCGAGGCGTCGTAGCCGGAGAAGGTGTACTGGGCGAGGAGCAGGCCGATCGCGGCGACGTAGAACGGGTTGGCCCAGCCGGTGTCGTTGACGAACTCGGTGAAGACGAACTCGACGGACTGGTGCCGGTCGGGGACGAAGGCGAGCGCGCCGACGATGACCGCGACGCCGATCAGGTGCCACCAGACGCTGACCGAGTTGAGGACGCTGACGAGGCGGACGCCGAAGAGGTTGAGTCCGGCGTGGAGCAGCAGGATGGCGAGGAAGATGAGGAAGGTGGAGCCCGGGGTGGGCACGAAGCCCCACTGGAGGTTGAGGAAGGCCCCGGTGAAGAGGGCGGCGCCGTAGTCGATGCCGGCGATGGCGCCGAGCAGGCCGAGCAGGTTCAGCCAGCCGGTGTACCAGCCCCAGCGGCGTCCGCCGAGGCGGTCGGCCATGTAGTAGAGGGCGCCGGAGGTGGGGTAGGCGCTGGTGACCTCGGCGAGGGCGAGGCCCACGCACAGGACGAAGAGGCCGACGCCGACCCAGCCCCACAGCATGACGGAGGGGCCGCCGGTGCCCAGGCCGAAGCCGTAGAGGGTCATGCAGCCGGAGAGGACGGAGATGACGGAGAAGCTGATCGCGAAGTTGCCGAAGCCGTCCATGCGGCGGGCGAGGACGGGCTGGTAGCCGAGCTCTCTGAGTCTCGCCTCCTCGTCCTGCGCCGGTGGTGGCTTGCGTATCGCGTCGGTGGGGGCGGTGCGGGACATGGGACCTCCGGGGGACGGGGGAAGCGGGGGTGGGGGGGAAGCAGAGGGGGCGCGGTGGCGCGTCAGCCGCCGAGACAGCGGGCCCGGGCGCGCAGGAAGACCTCCTCGGCGAGGGCCCGGTCGTCCGGGTGAGCGGTGCGGTAGGCCCACGGGAGGGTCGTGTAGTACGGGCCGAGGGCCTGGAAGACCCGGGCCGCGTCGGCGAAGCGGAGGGCGCCGAAGAGGGCGTGCGCCAGGTGGTTGAGGTCGAGCAGCGAGGCCTCGTCGGTGGCGCAGAAGAGGAACCAGGTGTCGAGGGCGCGCTGGGCGTCGCGGACGGCGTCCTCGGCGACCCAGTGGAGGTCCAGGGCGCGCTCGTGGCCGCGCTCGCGCCGGTAGCGCTCGACGCGGACGTAGAGCGGGAGGGCGTGCAGGGCGGAGCCGACGGGGGCGGAACTGGCCGCCCAGTGCGAGTAGTTGACGGCCTCGGAGAGGGGGCCGGACTGCCGGGCGTAGACGAACTGCAGCATGCGGTGGTGGGCCTCGCGGTTGTGCGGGTCCCGCTTCTCCACCTCGGCGAGCAGGCCCCAGGGGCCGGGCGGCAGCATGGGCGCCGGTGGGGTGAGCCGGTGCTCGGCCATGCGCCGGCGGCCGTCGAGGGCGGCGAGGGCGATCAGACCGATCCAGGGCACGGGGTCGGCGGGCGACCGGTCGGAGGCTTCGTGGCAGGCGGTCAGGGCCTCCTGCCAGAGCTCACGGGTCCGGGTGTGGCCGGCCCGGTGGGCGCGGACGGCGCGCTCGACGGCGACCCGGCTGTGCATCACGGCGGCGGCGAGGCTCTCGGGCTGCTCGGCGCGCCAGATGGGGACGACGTCGCTGCCCGCGGCGACGGTGGCGAGGACCTGGGTGCGCCGGGTCCAGGCCTCCCAGTCGGAGGTCTCGTCGAGGAGACGGGCCATGGACACCCAGCGGCCCGTGCGCAGGTCCTGGACGGCGTTGCGCAGGGCGTGGTCGTGGCCGGCGGGGTGGTAGACGGGGCGGAATCCGTGTCCGGCCATCAGGAGGTGGGGGGTGGTGTGGGTGACATGGGTCCTCGGTGGATGGAGGGGGTGGTCAGTCCCCCGGCGGGCGTCCCGGCCGTTGATCGGCGATCACTATAGAGGGCTCTGGACGCGACCGGTCCACTTTCTTTCGCGACAGTAATCATCAAGCCAACGACTGAATTTGACTTACTGTCAGGTATGCGTGGCGACCTGACGTCTTCGACCGGCGCGCCTTGACGAAGGCCTCCGGCGGCGGCACCCTGACCCTTTTCGGTGACCGGATGATCACCGAGCGGTGCGAGCGAGGGAGCAGCGGGATGACGGGCGGAGCGGTACTCGCCGTCGACCAGGGCACGTCGGGCACGAAGGCCCTCGTCCTCTGCCCCGAGCGCGGTGTCGTCGGCACCGGGACGGCCCCCGTCCGGCCCCGCCACCTCCCCGGCGGCCTGGTCGAGGTCGACCCGCGTGAGCTGTACGACTCCGTGGTCGCCGCCGGACGGGCGGCGCTCGCCGAGGCGGACGTGCCGGTCGTCGCCGTGGGCCTCGCCAACCAGGGCGAGACCGTGCTCGCCTGGGACCCCGTCACCGGGGAGCCGCTCACCGACGCCCTCGTCTGGCAGGACCGCCGGGCGGCCTCCGTCTGCGCCGGCCTCGACGCCCACGCCGAGGAACTGCGCCGCCTCACCGGACTTCCGGTCGACCCCTACTTCGCCGCGCCCAAGATGGCCTGGATCCGCCGCCACGCCACCGGCGCCGGAGTGGTCACCACCAGCGACGCCTGGCTCGTCCACCGGCTCACCGGCGCGTTCGTCACGGACGCGGCGACCGCCGGACGGACCGGGCTCCTCGACCTCGACACGGTCGCCTGGTCGGAGACCGCCCTCGACCTGTACGGACTCGGCGGCGAGGCGCTCCCCCGGGTCGTGGACTGCGACGCCCCGGTCGGCACCACGACCGCTTTCGGCCCCGCGCTGCCGTTGACCGGCCTTCTGGTGGACCAGCAGGCGGCGCTCCTCACGCAGAGCGCGGACGACCCCGCCGCCGCCAAGTGCACCTACGGCACGGGCGCCTTCCTCCTCGCGCAGACCGGACCCGAACCCCGCCGCACCGCCTCCGGCCTGGTGAGCTGCGTGGCCTGGCGGCTCGGCGGGCGCGTCGCCCACTGCCTCGACGGACAGGTGTACACGGTCGCCTCGGCCGTCCGCTGGCTCACCGACCTGGGCGTCATCTCCGGCGCCGGGGAGCTCGACGCCGTCGGCGGCGGCGTCCCGGACAGCGGAGGCGTCACCTTCGTCCCGGCGTTCGCGGGGCTCGCCGCACCCTGGTGGCGCGGGGACGTGCGGGGCTCGGTCACCGGTCTCGGCCTGGACACCGGGCCGGGCCACCTGGTGCGTGCCCTGTGCGAGGGCATCGCCGCCCAGGTCGTGGAGCTCGCCGCGGCCGCCGCCTCGGACCGGGGCGCGCCGCTGACCGCGCTGCGCGCCGACGGCGGGCTGACCCGGTCGGCGCTGCTCATGCAGACCCAGGCCGATCTGCTGCAGCTCCCCGTCGAGGTCTCCTCGCTGCCCGACGCCACGGCGCTCGGGGTCGGCGCGGTCGCCCGGCTCGGACACCAGCCGGGGCTCACGCTCCGCGAGGCCGTGCCGGAGTGGAAGCCCTCGGCCGTGTACGAGCCCCGGATCTCGGCCGACGAGGCGGCGGCGCGCCTCGCGCGCTTCCGCGCGGAGGTCGCGGCGCTGGTGGAGCGGTCGGCGGGCGCGGGCGGTGCGGGGGACGGCATCGACGGGACCGGTGCGGGTGACGGCCTCGGTGCCGGTGGCGGCTTCGGCGGCGCGGCCGTATGAGCGTGACGCGGACCGGGCCGCTGCCCACCGGCGAGGCCGCGGAGTACGACGTCGTGGTCGTCGGCGCGGGCGTCGTCGGTTCCGCGATCGCCCGGGCCCTGGCCCGCCATCCGCTGCGGATCGCGCTCGTGGAGGCCGCGAACGACGTCGGCGACGGCACCTCGAAGGCCAACACCGCCATCCTGCACACCGGTTTCGACGCGCTGCCCGGCACTCTGGAGGCCCGGCTGGTGCGCGAGGGACACCGCCTGCTCGGCGCGTACGCGCGGGAGGCCGGCATCCCCGTGGAACCGCTGGGGGCGCTGCTGGTCGCCTGGGACGAGGAGCAGCGGGCGACGCTCCCCCGGCTCGCGGAGAAGGCGGAGCGCAACGGCCACCGCACCACGCGGCTGCTCGACGCCGGGGAACTCGCGGTGCGCGAGCCCCACCTGGGCCGCGGCGCCCTGGGCGCCCTGGAGGTGCCGGGCGAGTCCGTGATCTGCCCGTGGACGACCACCCTCGCGTACGCCACGCAGGCCGTCCGCTCCGGGGTGGACCTGCATCTGAACTGCCGGGTGGAGAAGGTGCGTCCGGGCGATCCGTACCACCGGCTCGTCACCCGGCGCGGCGTGCTGCGGACCCGTCTCCTCGTGAACGCCTGCGGTCTCCACGCCGACGTGTTCGACGCGCTGGTCGGCCGGGAGGACTTCACCGTCACCCCGCGCCGGGGCCAGCTGCTCGTCTTCGACAAGTTCGCCCGCGACCTGGTCCGGCACATCCTGCTGCCGGTGCCCGGACCGCTCGGCAAGGGCGTGCTCGTCTCGCCGACGGTGTACGGGAACGTCATGCTCGGGCCCACCGCCGAGGACCTGGACGACAAGACCGCCACGGGCACGACGGCGGAGGGCCTCGCCGGGCTGCGCGAGCAGGGCGGCCGGATCCTCCCCGCCCTCCTCGACGAGGAGGTCACCGCCGTCTACGCGGGACTGCGGGCCGCCACTGGACAGGAGGACTACCGGATCGCCGCCCACCCCGGGCTGCGGTACGTGACGGTGGGCGGGATCCGTTCCACCGGACTCACCGCCTCCCTGGCCATCGCCGAGCACGTGCTCGGCCTCCTGGCGGACTGCGGCCTGGACCCGGGGCCGGTCCGCCCGCTCGCCCCGGTCCGGATGCCGAACCTCGGCGAGGCCTTCCCCCGGCCGTACCGGGACGCCGGGCTCATCGCCCGTGACCCGGAGTTCGGGACGATCGTCTGCCACTGCGAGCGGGTCACCCTGGGCGAGATCCGGGCCGCGCTCGCCTCGACGATCCCGCCCGGCGGCCTCGACGGGCTGCGGCGCAGGACCCGCGCCCGGGGCGGCCGCTGCCAGGGCCACCACTGCGGCGCGGAGGTGCGGGCACTGTTCGAGGAGCGGGCGCGGGAAGAGGACGGCGCGGTACGGGAAGGGGACTCGGCGAGCCGGGCGGCGCGGTACGGAGAGGGAGCACGGTGAGCCGGGCGACGGGGCACGGAGAGGGAGCACGGTGAGCCGAGGGGCGCGGTACGGGGAGGGGGCGTCGTGACCCGTGCGGTCGACGTCCTCGTCGTGGGCGCGGGACCCGCCGGGCTCGCCGCGGCCGCGCGGCTCGCGGCGGCGGGCGCGGGCCGCGTCGAGGTCCTGGAGCGGGAGGCCACGGCCGGCGGGGTGCCGCGCCACTGCTCCCGGCCGGGGTTCGGCGCGGACGCCCGGGGACGTGCCCTGGACGGCCCGGCGTACGCGCGGCGCGCGGTGCGGGAGGCGCTGCGGGCGGGGGCGGCGGTCCGTACCGGCGTCTCGGCCACCGGCTGGGCAGGGCCCCTGACCCTGGACGTCACCGCCCCGACCGGGCTCGAACGGATCCGGGCGGGCGCGGTGGTCCTCGCCACCGGGGCCCGCGAGCGGCCCCGCAGCGCCCGGCTCGTCCCGGGCACGCGGCCCGCGGGGGTGCTGACCACGGGCGAACTCCAGCGGACGGTCCTGCGCTTCGGGCCGCGACGGGAGCACATCGGGAGCAGGGCGGTGGTCGTCGGCGGCGACCCGGTGGCCCGGGGCGCGGTGCGCACGCTGCGCGCGGCCGGGGTGGAGGTGGCGGCCGTCGTCGCCGAACGCCCCTGCCGCGCCGTCCTGTTCGCGGGAGCGCCGGTCCTCGTCGGCGCGGTCGTGACGGAGCTCCTCGGGCGCGGCCGGCTGACGGGGGTCGCGGTGCGGGGCGGGGACGGCCGGCCGGCCGTGCTGCGGTGCGACACGGTGGTCCTCACCGGCGACTGGATCCCGGACCACGAGCTCGTCCGCGCCCGCGGGCTGCCGCTCGCGCCCGGCACCCGGGGTCCCCTGACGGACCGGGGCTTCCGCACCGCCGAGCCCGGGGTCTTCGCCGTCGGCAACCTCCTGCGCGGGGTGGAGCCGGCGCTGGTGGCCGCCGCCGAGGGGCGCGCGGTGGCCGGGGCGGTGCTCGAACGCCTCGGCGGCCGCCCCTGGCCCGCCGCCGGGGTGCCCGTGACGGCGGCGGGCCCGTTGCGATGGGTGACGCCCGGTCTGCTGGGGCCGGAGGCCGCCCCCCTGCTCGTGCGGCCGGAGCGACGGCTCGCGCGCCCGGTCCTGACCGTCGCCCAGGACGGTGTCCCGCTGCGGCGGGAGCGGCTGGACGGAACGCTCGTCCCGTGGCGTTCGGTGCGGCTGGGGGCTGGGTGGACGAGCGGCGTGGACCTCGTGGGCGGCCCGGTGACGGTCGACGCGGAGGAGTAGGGGCGAAAGGCCGCGCGGGGGGCTGCGGCGGCCGGGCCCTTCGGCCACACTGGGGCGCATGCCGGACAAGCGCAGCGCGGGCCTTCTGGTCTTCCGCCGTACGACGGGCGGGGGCGTCGAGGTCCTCATCGGTCACATGGGCGGGCCCCTCTGGGCGGCCCGCGAGGAGTCGGCCTGGTCGATCCCCAAGGGGGAGTACGAGCCCGACGAGGCTCCCGAGGCCGCGGCCCGCCGTGAGTTCCTCGAGGAGCTGGGCCTCCCGGCCCCCGACGGCGAGTGGTTCGCCCTCGGCGAGGCCCGCCAGCGGAACGGGAAGCTCGTCACCGTGTGGGCCGTCGAGGGCGACCTCGACCCGGCCGAGGTGGTGCCGGGGACCTTCGTCATGGAGTGGCCGCCCCGGTCGGGCGTCCGGGAGGCCTTCCCGGAGATCGACCGGGTGGGCTGGTTCACTCCGGAGGCCGCCGCTCCGCTGCTCGTCTCCGGGCAGCGGGTGTTCCTGGAGCGGCTGACGGCACACCTCGGCGGACCGGTCTGAGCCCGATTGTCAGACCCGTACGAGAGGGTGGTGGGCGCCGAACTGTCGAGAGGGAGCCCGACATGACCACGATCACCGCCAGCGAGCGCGCGGCCGCCCAGGCGTATCTGCGGCTGCTCGAGTCCACGCAGGCCGTGCTGGCCGACCCGCAGCTCGCCCCGTACGCGGGAGTGATGCTCACCCACCCGATGGCCGAGGCCGACGAGGCGCTCCGCGCCGCGGGCCTCGCCGGGAACGAGGACCGGCTGCTGCGCCTGGTCTCCTCCCTGCGGGCCTCCCCCACGAGCGCCTGGGGGCGGACCGGCTGACGGCGGCGCGCCCGGCACGACCGGGGCGGCTCCGTCCGCCCGGCCGTGGCGGGTGCCGGCGCCGGAGGCGGCGCGCGGTCAGGCTCTCGGGCGGACGGGGAGGGCCCGGACGCTGTTGCCGACGAAGCCGGAGTGGCGGGTCAGCTCGGCCTCCGGGACCGCGAGGTCCAGGTCGGGGAAGCGGGTGAAGAGCGCCTCCAGGGCGACGGCCGCCTCCATCCGGGCCAGCGGGGCGCCCAGGCAGTAGTGGGGGCCGTGGCCGAGCGAGAGGTGCTTCACCGCCCCGGCGCGGGTGATGTCGAAGCGGTCGGCGTCCGGGCCGTGCGCCTTCGTGTCGCGGCCCGCCGCCGAGTACCCGGCGAGGACGGGGGTGCCCCGCGGGACGAGGGTGCCGTCCACGGTGAGGTCACGGGTGGGGTAGCGGAACGGGAAGTAGCTGACCGGGCTGTCCCAGCGGAGGGTCTCCTCCACCACGTCGGCCCAGTCGGCGCGGCCGTCGAGGACGAGGGCGAGCTGCTCGCGGTGGGCGCAGAGCGCGCGGACCGCGTTGGTGACGAGGTTCAGGGTGGTCTCGTGGCCCGCGATGATCATCAGGAGCAGCGTGCCGATGAGCTCGGGCTGGCTGAGCCGGTCGCCGCCCTCGTCCCGGGCGGCGATGAGGGCGCTGGTGAGGTCGTCGCCGGGCGCGGCGGCCTTGTCGGCGGCGATGGAGCCCAGGAGCTCGACGAGCTCGCGGTTGGCGGCGACGGCCCGCGCGGGCTCGGTGTCGGTGGCGACGACCAGGCTGGAGAGGTGGTGCAGCCGGTCCTGATGGGCCGGGTCGACGCCGAGGAGCTCGCAGATGACGCCGAGCGGCAGGGGCAGCGCGTAGTGGCGGCGCAGATCGGCGACGCCGTCGCCGGCGCGGGCGGCTTCCGCGAGTCCGTCGAGGAGCCCGGCGGTGACGGTCTCGACGCGGGGGCGGAGCTCCTCGACGCGGCGGGCGGTGAAGGCGCTGCTGACGAGGGTGCGCAGCCGGCGGTGGTCGGCTCCGTCGGCGGTGGTCATGCCGGGCACGGTGGCGAAGGTCCGCAGCGGCCAGCCGTCGGGTATGCGGCCCTCGGCGAGGGCGGTGAAGTGCTGGGGGCCCTTGGCGACGTCGGGGTGGGAGAGGAAGTCGCGCAGCGCGTCGTGGCCGAGCACCGCCATGCCCTCGATCTCCCCGGGCAGTACCACGGGGGTGACGGCGCCCTCGGCGAGCAGCCGGGCGTTCGCCGCGTGCGGGCAGCCGCCCGCCGGGTCCATGCGGTGCGGCGGGCGGGCGGCGGGCGGGGTGGTGTGCGGTGTGTTCAAGGAAGGGACTCCTGACTGCGGAGGGGACCGTCTCGGCGCGTGAGCGGTCAGATCCTACGGTCAACCCCGCTCGTTTCGTACGGAGTTGTCCTGCACGCTCTCCCTGCCGGGCGTGGCACCGGGGCGGCCCCGGTCGCGCCGCTCGCCTCCGTCGGCCCGTCCGTCACGCTCGCCTCGGTTCCCCCGGGCGACCAGGCCGTCCGGACCTCCTCGGTCGCCTCGGTCGCCCCACGCACCCCGGTCGCCCCGAGCGCCTCGGTCGCCCCGGCCGAGGAGTTCGGCCAGGCCTCGCCGGGTGGCGGCCACGACGACCCGGTCCCCCGGGCCGAGGAGCCGCTCGGGCGCCAGGCGCCAGCCCTCGCCCGAGGGGCCGTGGCCGCCGCTGTCGAGCGCGATGACCCGCCAGGCGCCGGGCCGGAAGGCCTCGGCCACCGTCCGGCCGTCCAGGAGCGGATGGTCCGCGACGTCCACGGAGGCGAAGAGGAGGACGCGGCGCTCGACGGGTACGGCGCCGAGGACCCGGCGGCCCATCATGGCGCCCGCGAAGGCGGGCGCGGCGAGATGGGAGACGCTGCGGCTGCGGGTGAGGGCCCCGGGGTGGGCGGTGCGCAGGGTGCGGAAGACGGCGGTGGCGAAGTCGTCGTCGTAGAGCCGCAGCACGACCCGCAGGTCGGGGGTGACGGCGCGGGCCGAGAGCGCGGCCTCCAGGTTGGTGATGTCGACGCTGGTCAGGGCGAGGAGGGCGTGCGCGCGGTGGATGCGGGCCGCCTCCAGGACGCCTTCCTCGGTGACGTCGCCGATGACGGTGGGGACGCGCAGCCTGCGGGCGACGGCGACGCCCCGGGCCTCGGGGTCCGATTCGACGCACACCACCGGGATGTTCAGTCCCCGGAGCCGGGCGAGGACGCGGGTGCCGACCTTGCCGAGGCCGAGGAGGACGACGTGGCCGGAGAGGCCGCGCGGCGGGCGGCGCAGGGTGGTCGCGGTGCGGAAGGTGCCGAGTCCTTCGAGGAGGGCCGCGACGATCACCGGGAGCAGGAGGAGGCCGACGAAGCCGGCGAGGATCTGCAGGACCTGCCGTCCTGTCGGTTCGCCGACCGCCGGGTCGCCGATGGCGAAGACGTCGAGCAGCGTCAGGTAGGCGGCGTGCAGGGGGTGGTCGCCGGTGGTGAAGGTGGAGGCGAGGGCGAGCGCGAGGACGGCGGCGACGGCGCCGGCGAGGGACCAGCGCAGGCGGCGGGAGAAGAGCGAGGCGACGGGCAGCGCGGAGGTGGCGAGACGGGCCGCCGGGAGGGCCGGGCCCGCCGGGGTGACCGCTTCGAGGGTGACGGCGGCCCGTCCGGTGGCGGCGGCGACCGTCCGGTCGTCCGGCAGGAGGCGCGGGCCCTCGTCCCCGCTGCGCTCGGAGCCCTCGCAGCCGGCCGGGTCGCCGGCGGTGGCCGAGAGCAGGGCGAGCGTGAAGAGTCCGGGGTCGGGCGCCCGGCCCGCGACGGGCGGCCGGTCGACGGCGTGCAGCAGCAGTCCCCCGGCCTGGACCACCTTGCTGGTGCCCGCGACGGCGGCCGCGGCGAGGCCGGGAGCGGCGGTGTCGACGTCGGAGAGGACGGTGGTGGCGGCGTCGAGCTTCTCGGGGTCGAGCCCCGGCTCGGCGACGGCGGCGGCCTGGTCGAGGAGGGTCTCCAGGTGCTGGCCCAGCTTGCGGTTGTAGAGCCGGATCACCAGGCGCAGCCGGGGGTTGAGGCGGCGGGCGGTGAGCGCGGCCCGGATGTTGGTCTCGTCGTCCTCGTGGACGAGGGCGAGGGCGGCGGCGCGCTCCGCTCCGGCTTCCGTCAGGGCCCGGTCGTCCGCCTCCGGTGCCTCGACGACCCGCAGGGCGCCGGTGGGGTCGGCGCCGTCCGCCGGGGGCGCGGCCGCCGCTCCGGCCGCGGTGGTGCGGGTGACGGCGGCGGTCACCCGCCCGAAGAGGGCGAGCGCCCGGCCGGTGCGGCCGGCGGGGGCGCGGGGCGCGTCGGGCATCGCCGGCACCAGGAGGGTGACCTGCTCCCCGTACACCTCGTGGAGTTCGCGCGCGAGGCGGTGGGCGAGGGCGTCGTCGCCGCAGACGATCATGTGCCCGGCGGGGGCGGTGCGGGCCTGCCGCTCGGTCCGGAGGGCGGGCGCGCCGAACGGGCCCGTGACGGGGGGCGTCCCGGGCGCCCTGGCGGGGCCGGGGACGGACCGTCCCGCCGGCTCGGCGGGGGCGGCTCCGGCGGCACGGTCCGGAACGGCGTTGCTCTGGTGCGGGTATGAGGGCACGTCACAAGGATGCCCTGCGCCACCGACAGCGGGTCCCGGCCGGGGCGGACCGTGGAGCGCCACCCGGCCGGACGCACGACGCGCCGCCGTACGCCACACGCGCTACGCCGGTCGGCGCACTCCGATCTGCGCGGTCCGCACCTCCTTCCTACGGTGGCTGAATGATCGTCACGTCAGCTGTCCGTCATGCCGCCGCCGGTTCCGCGGCGCTGCTGTTCGTGCTGCCCGTTCCGGCGGCCGCCGCTTCCCCCGCCGCACCCGTCCCCTCCGTCGCCTCCTCCGTCGGGGAGCCCACGCCGCCCGCGCGCCAGTACGTCGACCGGGCGCGCCTCGACCGGCGGGGCACGCAGGTGCAGCGGTTGCCGGGAGCTCCTTCCGTGCCCTCGGTCTCCGCGCTGTCGTGGGTCGTGGCGGACGCCTCGTCGGGCGAGGTGCTCGCCGCCCGGAACGCGCACCGGAAGCTGCCTCCGGCCAGCACCCTCAAGGCGCTGTTCGCGCTCACCGCGCTCCCCCGTCACGCGCCGTCCGAGCGGCACACCGTGGCCGATTCCGAGCTGACCGGGATCGGGGCCGGCAGCAGCCTGGTCGGGGTGAAGGAGGGGTACACGTACAAGGTCTCGGACCTGTGGAAGGGCGTCTTCCTCAGCTCGGGGAACGACGCCGTGCACGTCCTGGCGGCGATGAACGGCGGCTGGGAGGCGACGACCCGGCAGATGCAGGAGAAGGCCCGCTCCCTGGGCGCCGAGGACACCCACGTGGTCTCCCCCGACGGGTACGACGCGCCCGGGCAGGTGTCCTCCGCGTACGACCTGGCGGTCTTCGGCCGGGCCGGGCTCCAGGACCCGGACTTCGCCCGGTACTGCTCGACGGCGTACGCGGACTTCCCGGCCGGCTCCTGGTCGTACGGCATCGCCAACACCAACCGGCTCCTGACGGGCGCGGACGGGGTGGACCGCTACCCCGGGCTCCTCGGGATCAAGAACGGCTACACGAGCAACGCGGGCAACACCCTGATCTCGGCGGCCCGGCGCGGTGACCGGACGCTCGTGGTCTCGGTGATGAACCCCCAGGAGGGCGGCGGTTTCGCCGTGTACGAGGAGGCTCGGTCGCTGCTCGACTGGGGCTTCGAGGCCGCGGGCCGGGTGCGGCCGGTGGGCTCGCTCGCGCCGGTACGGGCGAAGGCGGCGGCCGACCCGGGCACGCGGGCCGTGCCGGTGGCCCGGAAGGGACGCGGCGCGGAGGCGGCGGCGCCCCGGCCCGGGGCCGAGACGGCGGCCGCGCCCGCGAGGCTGCCCCGGGAGGCGGAGCCCTCGGGCCCGTCGGCCGGCCTTCCGCTGACCCTGGTGGGCTCGGCCTGCGCCGCCGCGCTCGCCCTGTGGGGGTGGCGGCGCAGGACGGCCCGCCGGGCCTGACGCCCCGCCTCGTCGGCCGCCGGTCGTGCGGCGCCGCTGGAGACACCGGGCCGGGGCCGTGCCGGCGACGGTTCGGTGGGCGCCGCACGGTCCGGCTCCTAGCCTGCGGGAACACCGTCCGGGACCGGCCCGGACGGCCTTCCCGAGGAGTGACGCGATGACGGACCGGACGCCGACGGCGTGGGCGGCGGAGGACGGGGCGGCGGAGGACCGGACCCCGACGGACGGGCCCTCGCAGGGCCGAATGCCGACGGACGGGTCCGCGCGGGAACGGCCCCCGACGGACGGGCCCGCAGAGGACCGGACGCCGGCGGACCGGCCCGCGCAGGACCGCATACCGGCGGGACGGGCCGCGGAGGGACGGGCCGCGGAGGGGCCGTCGCCCGCCGCGCGGATCGCCGAGCGGTTCCGCGAGGTGAACGGCGACCATCCGATGACCGCCGACGACGACGCGTACGTCACCGCCCGGTTCGTCCCGCTGGACACGCTGTGCGCCGCGCTCGGCCGGGACCCCGACGAGGTCCGGTCGCTGATGCTCGCGGGACTGCTGCCGCTGCCCGGCTATCTGCGGTCGGACGGTGCCGAGATGGTGCCGCGCGACCTGTTCGCGCTCGCCGACGCGGCGGGCGGCGCCGACCGCCTGCGCGCGTGGTTCACCGGGCACTGGGAGGACCCGGGCCGGGGCGGGGAGGAGTGGGCGGCGTACCTGAGCGGCCGGTACGTCTGCCTGCACGCGGTCACCCCGGCGAACATCCACCGGAAGGACGAGCTGACGGCGGAGATCACCGCGTGCCTCGCGACGGCCGGGGACGACCCCTCGCCGGAGTGGCGCGCCGCCCTCCACGCGCGCGTGGACGAGCTGGACGCCCTGGAGCCGGCGTTCACGGCGTACGACCGGCTGCGGTTCGGCGGACCGGTCTCGCGGGACACCTGCGTGGACACGCCCAGGGCGCTCTTTCCCCGCGCGGCTCGCTGAGCGGCGGCCCGGGGGCCGGAGCCCCCGGGTCGCCGGTCGTGCGCGCCCGTCAGGCGCCGACGTACTCCGCGAGGTGCTCGCCGGTGAGGGTCGAGCGGGCCGCGACGAGGTCGGCGGGCGTGCCCTCGAAGACGATCTTCCCGCCGTCGTGGCCCGCGCCGGGGCCCAGGTCGATGATCCAGTCGGCGTGCGCCATGACGGCCTGGTGGTGCTCGACGACGATGACCGACTTGCCGGAGTCCACGAGCCGGTCGAGCAGGCCGAGGAGCTGCTCGACGTCGGCGAGGTGGAGGCCGGTGGTCGGCTCGTCGAGGACGTAGACGCCGCCCTTGTCGCCCATGTGCGTGGCCAGCTTGAGGCGCTGCCGCTCGCCGCCGGAGAGCGTGGTGAGCGGCTGGCCGAGGCTCAGGTAGCCGAGCCCGACGTCGGCGAGCCGGGCGAGGATCCGCTGCGCGGCCGGGGTGCGCGCCTCGCCGGAGCCGAAGAACTCCTCGGCCTCGGTCACGGACATCGCGAGCACCTCGCTGATGTCCCGGCCGCCGAGGAGGTGTTCGAGGACCGCGGGCTGGAACCGCTTGCCCTCGCAGTCCTCGCAGGTGGAGGAGGTGCCGGCCATCATCCCGAGGTCGGTGTAGATGACGCCCGCGCCGTTGCAGGTGGGGCAGGCGCCCTCGGAGTTGGCGCTGAACAGCGCCGGCTTCACGCCGTTGGCCTTGGCGAAGGCCTTGCGGATCGGGTCGAGCAGTCCGGTGTACGTGGCGGGGTTGCTGCGCCGGGAGCCGCGGATCGCGCTCTGGTCGACGGAGACCACCTCCTCGCCGGCGGGGATCGAGCCGTGCACGAGCGAGCTCTTGCCGGAGCCGGCGACGCCGGTCACGACGGTGAGCACGCCGAGCGGGATGTCGACGTCGACGTCGCGCAGGTTGTGCGTCGACGCGCCCCGGATCTTCAGGGCACCGGTGGGCTCGCGGACCGATTCCTTGACGGCGGCCCGGTCGTCGAGGTGGCGGCCGGTGACGGTGCCGGAGGCGCGCAGCCCGTCCACGGTGCCCTCGAAGCAGACGGTGCCACCGGCCGTGCCGGCGCCGGGGCCGAGGTCGACGACGTGGTCGGCGATCCCGATGGCCTCCGGCTTGTGCTCCACGACGAGCACCGTGTTGCCCTTGTCGCGCAGCTGGAGCAGCAGGTCGTTCATCCGCCGGATGTCGTGCGGGTGCAGGCCGATGGTGGGCTCGTCGAAGACGTACGTGACGTCGGTGAGCGAGGAGCCGAGGTGGCGGATCATCTTGACGCGCTGCGCCTCGCCGCCCGACAGCGTGCCCGCAGGCCGGTCGAGGGAGAGGTAGCCGAGGCCGATCTCCACGAACGAGTCCAGGGTCAGCTGGAGCGCGGTGAGCAGCGGCGCCACCGAGGGCTCGTCGAGGCCGCGGACCCAGGCGGCGAGGTCGCTGATCTGCATCGCGCAGGCGTCGGCGATGCTGATCCGCCCGATCTTCGAGGCCCTGGCGCCCTCGCTGAGCCGGGTGCCGTCGCAGTCGGGGCAGGTGGTGAAGGTGACGGCCCGCTCGACGAACGCCCGGATGTGGGGCTGCATGCCCTCCTTGTCCTTGGCCAGGAAGGACTTCTGGATGCGCGGGATCAGACCCTCGTAGGTCATGTTGATCCCGGCGATCTTCATCCGCACCGGCTCGTGGTGGAGGAAGTCCCGCAGCTCCTTCTCGGTGTACTCGCGGATCGGCTTGTCCGCGTCGACGAAGCCCGATTCGCTGTAGAGCCGGTAGTTCCAGCCGCCCGGGGTGTAGCCGGGGATGGTGAGCGCGCCCTCGGCGAGCGACTTGGAGTCGTCGTAGAGCCGACCGCGGTCGATGTCGGAGACCGTGCCCCGGCCCTCGCAGCCCGGACACATGCCGCCGGTGCGCTCGAAGGTCGCCTTCTCGGTCTTCTTGTCGCCGCGTTCGACGGTGATCGCGCCGCTGGCCCGGACCGAGGGGACGTTGAAGGCGTAGGCGCTGGGCGGTCCGACGTGCGGCTCGCCGAGGCGGCTGAAGAGGATCCGCAGCATCGCGTTGGTGTCGGTGGCGGTGCCGACGGTGGAGCGGGGGTCGGCGCCGAGGCGCTGCTGGTCGACGATGATCGCGGTCGTCAGGCCTTCGAGGACGTCGACCTCGGGCCGGGCGAGCGTCGGCATGAAGCCCTGGACGAAGGCGCTGTACGTCTCGTTGATCAGCCGCTGCGACTCGGCGGCGATCGTGTCGAACACGAGGGAGCTCTTGCCCGAGCCGGAGACGCCGGTGAAGACCGTGAGACGGCGCTTCGGGATCTCGATGCTCACGTCCTTGAGGTTGTTCTCCCGCGCGCCGTGCACGCGGATCAGGTCGTGCCGGTCGGCGGCGTGGGGTGCGGACGCCCGCTCGTCCTCGCCCGGGGCTGTGTTCATCGTGTTCATGGCGGTCACGCTAGTGGCGGCACGGGGGGCGCGCTTCTCGATTCCTGATCTCCGCCGTCGTCACGTAGCGCTCCGCGGCGAGGACGGCCTCGCGGGCGGTGCGCACCCCCATCAGGACGCACAGGGTGTACGCCGTGTCCTCGAAGCGCCGGCGGGCCGACAGGTCGCACGGCCTGTCCTGCACGGTCCGCTCCTGGGCGCGGAAGTGCCGGAGCAGCCGGTCGACGGTGTTCCTGTCGGGCAGCAGCATGGCCGTTCTCCTGTCTCCTGAGTCGCTTCATATTCCCGGCCGTGGGCCGGGTCCGCGACCCATACGGCCACTCTGAGTGACGGCGATGGCCAGGGCGGCTGCCGGAATGCGCTTCCGCCGCCCATGGCGGAGGGTCGGAGACATGAATCCGAGCACGATTTCGCGCGTCGTCGTCACGGGCGCCACCGGCAACGTCGGCACGAGCCTCATCCGGATCCTGGCGCGTGAGCCGGGCGTCGGCTCCGTCCTCGGTCTCGCCCGCCGCCGGCCCGGCTTCGAGCTCCCCGGGGTGGAGTGGGCCGAGCTGGACCTCTCACGGGACGGGGACGAGCCCCGGCTCGCGCAGTACGTGGCGGACGCGGACGCGGTGGTGCACCTGGCCTGGCGGTTCGGGCCGACCCATGATCCGGTGGAGACCTGGCGGACCAACGTCCTGGGCTCGGTCCGCGTCTTCGACGCGGTGGCGGCGGCGCGGGTGCCGGTCCTGGTGCACGCCTCCTCGGTGGGCGCGTACTCCCCCGGTCCCGACGGCGGCTCCCCGGTGTCCGAGGCGTGGCCGACGCACGGGTGGCCGGGCGCCGCGTACACCCGGGAGAAGGCCTATCTGGAGCGGGTCCTCGACACCTTCGAGCGGGACCATCCGCTGACCCGGGTGGTCCGGATGCGTCCGGCGTTCCTCTTCAAGGAGGAGTCGGCGAGCGAGCAGCGGCGGATCTTCGCGGGGCGGTTCTTCCCCGGGCAGCTGATGCGGCCCGAACTGCTGCCGCTGCTCCCGGAGTTCGAGGGTCTCCGTTTTCAGGTCCTGCACACCGAGGACGCGGCGGACGCCTACCGCAGGGCGCTGCTGCGGGACGTCCGGGGTCCGTTCAACCTCGCCGCGGAGCCGGTGATCGACGGCGCGACGCTGGGTGAGCTGCTGCACGCCCGGCCGGTGAAGGTGCCCGCCGGCGCGGTGCGGGGCGCCCTGTCGGCGGCCTGGCGGCTGCGGCTGGTCCCCGCCTCCCCGGGCCTCTTCGACGCGCTGCGGCACCTGCCGCTGCTCGCCACCGAGCGGGCCCGGCGGGAGCTGGGCTGGGAGCCGGCGGCGAGCTCGCTGGAGGCCCTGGAGGCGTTCCTGCGCGGGATCCGCGAGGGCACGGGCGACGACACGGCTCCGCTGGCGGGGCGCCGCATCGGCTGACGGCGCCCGCCGGGGCCGGGGCGGGCGCGTCAGCGCCCGGCGGACCAGTCGACGAGGCGTATCGCCGCGCCGGCGGCCTCGCGGCCTCGGCAGTGGGCGCGGTGGCGGCGCAGGAGGGCGTCGATGTCGAGGTGGCGGGCGAAGTCGGGGCGGGCGGCGAGGCGCTGGGCGTAGGCCCACAGGGCGGGGTGCGCGGCGACGCGGTCCATGGCGGCGGCGTCGAGGTGCCAGCGGTGCACGGTGTCGAGCTGGACGAGGGTGACCCAGACGTGCACGTCGGCGGCGGTGGGGGCGTCGCCGAGGACGTACGGCCGGTGGGTGAGGCGGCGTTCCAGGGAGCCGAGCGCGGCGAAGAGGACGGTGAGCGGGTCGTGGTGGGCGGATTCGCCGTCGAGTCCGAGTTCGCCGGCGCGCTGGGCCGCCCGGTTGACGCTCCGCTCGCACAGGTCGGCGATCGCGTCGACGGCGTCGCGGTGCGCTTCGGGCAGGAGGTCGGGGCCGTCGCCGCGGAAGCGCAGGGCGAGGTCCCGGAGGATGTCGGGGACGTGGGTGCTGACGATCCGTCCGGTCCAGCCGTCGCTGAGGACGGGGGCGGCGGCCGGGCCGGTGTAGAGGTGGGCGCTCGCCTCGTAGAGCGGGCGGAGCACGGCGTACCCGCCGTCGGGCGTGTCGGGGGTGCCGGGGAGCACGGTGAGCGGGAGCGTGGCGTCGAGTCCGAGCAGGGCGTGGGTGAGGGCGATGCTCAGACACCGGGGGTCGGACGGGTCGACGTGGAGGCGGTAGCGGTGCGGGACCGCGTAGTGGCCGCTGTTCGCGTCGCGGCCGATCCGGCCCCGGAAGACGGGCACGGCGGCGGAGGCGGGCAGGAGCCGGGACGGGACGACGACGGACATGGTTCTCCCTCGGGGGTGCTCGGTGCCGGGTCGGGCGGCGCGCGACGGCGCCGTGCGGCGGCGGCCGCGCGGGGCCCGGGGCGGCAGAGGTACGGGAAGAGGAGACGGGCGGACCGCGGCGGGCGTCTCAGCGGACGGGGTGGACGCACGCGCGGGGGCGGCGACTCGCCGCGCTGCAGACCCGCAGCAGATCGATGTGCCGGCGGGACGTCAGGGGCAGCGGACGCGGGAGGGACGAGGCGGGTGAGGTGTCCCTCCGGCCGGTGCGTCCCATGGTTCCCTACCTGTTCGCTCGGTTTCCGTCCCTGAGTGTCCGGCGGGCCCCGGGCGCCGTCAAGGGTGCGGTACGGGCCGTCTCACGTGCCGGTACGGGTCGCCGCGCGGGCGCACGGCCCCGGCCGCCCCCGTGCGGAATAATGCGCGCATGCGCATTTCAGCCAGGGCCGACTACGCGGTGCGGGCCGCCCTCCAGCTCGCCGCAGCCCAGGACGCGGGACCGCTGAAGGCGGAGACCATCGCGGTGGACCAGGACATCTCGCACAAGTTCCTGGAGGGCATCCTCGGCGACATGCGCAAGGGCGGTCTGGTGCAGAGCCAGCGCGGCGGCAACGGCGGGTACTGGCTGGCCCGTCCGGCCGAGACGATCTCGGTCGCGGACGTCATCCGCTGCGTGGACGGCCCCCTGGTCTCCGTGCGGGGGGAGCGGCCGCCGGACCTGTCGTACTCGGGACCGGCCGAGTCGCTGCTGACGCTGTGGATCGCGCTGCGGGCCAGCGTCCGGGGCGTGTTGGGGGTGTCCCTCGCGGAGCTCGCGTCGGCGAAGCTGCCGGCCGGGATCGTGGCGCTCGCGGACGATCCGGAGGCCTGGACCAACCCCTGACCGGGCGGGGCTCGCCTCACGTCACCTGCGTCGACCCGCCGGCGTCTCGCCCACCGATACGACCTTGTCCATTCCATGGACGCCCCTTGGGGCCGCGCGGTCACCTCTGTCACTATCCCTACTATTCCAGTGGGGATACTAGGGATCGGGTGAGGTGACGTGAGTACGCCGAGGAGATCGCCGAAGAGAGCAGCGATACGGACCGCCTCCGCACCGGCCGGCCGGCCCGCCGACCGGCCGGGCGACGACGAGATCTGGCCCCGCGTCACCCGCGAGCTCGCCGACGACCTCGCCGTCGACGCCCTCGCCCGGGACCGGGCCGGCAAGGCCCCCTTCGACGAGGTCGCCCGCCTCCAGGAGGCGGGGCTGCCCGGCCTCCTCACGGCGCCGGGGCCGAACCGGCGGGGCGCGGACTGGCGGGCCGCCTGCGCGGTCGTACGGGAGATCTCGGCCGCCGACAGCTCGGTGGGCGAGCTCCTCGCCCACCACTACGCGCTGTCCTGGAGCAGCCGTTTCTTCGGCCCCGCGCACGACGCCGGCGACACGGGCGCCCCCGCGCTCGCCCTCGACGCGCACACGGCCGAGGAGCGCTGGCTGCTCGCCGGCGGCATCGAACCGCCGCACGTCGAATCCGCCCCCGGCCTCACGCTCACGCCCGCCGACGGCACCGGCGGCGGCTGGATCCTCGACGGGCGCCGCGCCTTCGCCTCCGGCGTCACGGTCGCCGACCGGCTCGTCGTCGGCGCACGGCCCGGCGGCACCGGCGACCTCCTCGTCGTCCTCGTGGACCCGGGCCTGCCGGGGGTGTTCACGGAGGCCGCCACGGACCGGGTCGGCCAGCGCCTGGCCGGGGCCGGCACCGTCACGTTCGACCACGTTCCGGTGGAGGCCCGGCACGTCCTCGGGAGCCTCCCGCACGACGAGCACGCCGTCGCGCCCTTCACCACCCTCGCGCCGCTCGCCCTGCGGCTGCTCCTCGTCCAGGTCGGGCTCGGCATCGCCGAGGGGGCGCTCGCGGAGGCCCGGGACATCAGCCGCGCCGGACAGGCGGGCCCCGTCCCCGCCGACCGGGCGGGAGGCCCGACGGGCACGGACGGCGCCGTCGGCGCCGGGGACGACCCGTACCTCCTGCTCGCCTACGGGGAGCTGGCGACGGCGGCGCACGCCGCCGCCGCGGTGGTGGAGCGGGCGACGCACGCCCTCGCCGGGGGGCTGCTCGCCGAGCGGTCGCTCGGCCTGGAGGAACGCGCCGACATCGCCGTCCTCGTGGCGGCGGCCGAGACGGTCACCGGCCGGGCGGCCGTCCACATCACCACGCGCATCCTCGAACTCGTCGACGGCACGGCGGGAGCCGACGCCCACGGCGGCGGGCCGGGCTTCGACCGCTTCTGGCGCAACGCCCGCGCGCTCACCGCCCCCACCCAGGCGGCCCACCGGCTGCGCGACATCGGGGACCACTACCTCCACGGCACCCACGCCCGGCTCACCCTGCTGGCCTGAGCCCGTCGAGGAACCTCCCCACCGCCCGAGCGGCGGACGGAGGGACGGACGGACCGGCATGTCGGGACGTCCGGCCCTCTCGTGGAACCGCCGATGGGCCCAAGCTGGAGGGAGGAGGGCCCGCCGGCCGGCGGGCCCGTCACCGCACCGACGGAGGCAGCCTGATGAGTCGTGAGATCGTCGCAGGAGTGGACGGCTCCCCCGAGAGCCTCGCCGCGGCCGACTGGGCCGCCCGGGAGGCCCTGCACCGGGGCCTCCCGCTACGGCTCGCGCACGCGTGGCGCTGGGAACCGCTCGACCTGCCCCTCGTCCAGGACCCCGACGCCCAGCAGCGCGCCGCCCACGCCGTCCTGCACGAGGCCGAGGCCGCGATCGCCGCCCGCCACCCGGGGCTCGCGCTCACGGCCGAACTGCTCCCCGACACCCCGGTCCCCGCGCTGCTCGGCACCGAGGACCGGGCCGAGATGCTCGTCATCGGCTCGCGCGGCCACGGCGCCGTCGCCGGCTTCCTCCTCGGCTCGTACGGGCAGCAGATCATCGCCGCCTCCGCCCGCCCGGTGGTCGCCGTCCGGTCCCGCGACGGCGAACAGGCCGAACCGCCGTCGGGACACGTGGTCGTCGGTCAGCTCGGCAGCCCGGAGGACAGCGCGGCCGCGCTCGCCTTCGCCTTCGGGGCCGCCGCCGCGCGCGGGACGGCCGTGCGGGCCGTGCGCGCGTGGAGCCTGCCGCCCCTGTACGCGTACAGCCCGGCCTCGATGCGGCTCGCGGACGAGGCCGGCGGGCTCGTCCCGTACGAGGAGAAGGCGCTGCGCGAGGCGCTCGCCCCCTGGCGCGAGCGGTACCCCCACGTGCCGGTCTCCGAGCACGTCGAGCTGGGCAGCGCGGGGCAGGTGCTGCTCTCCGTCTCGGGCGGGGCCCAGCTGCTGGTGGTCGGCCGGCGGGCCCGGCGCGGGGCCGTCGGGCCGAGGATCGGCTCCGTCGCGCACGCGGCGCTCCACCTCGCGCCCTGCCCGGTGGCGGTCATCCCGCAGGGCTGACAGGCTCGGACACGGGTTGACGCGCCGTGTTGACGGGGAGTGTCGGGGCCGCGGGGGCCGGAAAGCCTTACCGCCGTCGTCCCGGTGGCCCTTCCGGCACCGGCCGTCCGGCGACCTCGGCGAGAGAACGGAGCTCCATGCGGCACCACGACCGTCCCGGCCCCTCCGAAGACCCCCAGGCCCCGGCCCGCCCCGACGGCCCCGAGGGCTTCCGGGACCCGGCCCGTCCCGACGGCCCCGCCGGTTCTCGGCCGCCCGTCCCGGCGGGGCGCGCCGGGGGTCGGCACCGCAGAGCCGGCGGGGCGCGGCGGCACGGGCCGCGCCGCCCGTCGTTCCGCACCGCCGTCGCCCTCTCCGGTTCCGCGGCGGTGGTCCTCACGGTGGTGGCCGGGATGTACGTGGCCGCCCCGGCCACCGGCACGCCGGCCGCCGCCGCCCCGCGCGGGGCGGCGGCCCCGGAAGGGGCCGCCACCGGGAAGGCCGCGCGGTTCGTGCGGGACGTCGTCTCGCTCGTCAACGCCGAGCGGGAGAAGGCCGGTTGCGGTCCGCTGCGCTCGGAGGGGCAGCTGCGGAGCGCGGCCCAGGGACACGCCGACGACATGGCCGCCCGCGACTACTACGAGCACCACAGCCCGGAGGGCCGGGACGCGGGCGACCGGATGAGCGGCGCCGGATACGAGTGGTCGACCTGGGGGGAGAACATCCACCGCGGGCCGAAGACGCCGGCCCGGGCCATGGAGGACTGGATGGACAGCCCCGGGCACCGGGCGAACATCCTCAACTGTTCGTTCAAGGACATCGGCGTCGGGGTGACCCTCGCGGCCAACGGCCCCTGGTGGGTGCAGGACTTCGGCGCCAGACGCTGAAGAGCTCACTCCAGGGGCGTGGCCAGTTGCTGCACCCAGATCCTGCCGCCGGAGCCGGGCACCGTCGCCACGCCGGTGTCCCGGTACCGGCAGTCGAGCATGTTCCGCTCGTGCATGGCTCCGTCCCGCCAGTCCTCGACGACGGTCTCCGGATCGGCCGCGCCGCGGGCCAGGTTCTCCGCCCAGGCGCTCCAGTCGTATCCGGCGGCGGTGATCCGGGCGTCCGCGAAGTCGCCCTCGGGGCTGCTGTGTCCGTAGTAGCCGCGCGCGGCCATGTCGCGGGCGTAGCGGCGGGCCGCCTCGACCAGCCGGGGGTCGGTCCGCAGCGGGGCGCAACCGGCCGAGGCCCGGAGCCGGTTGACGAGGGCGGTGACCCGCTCCCCCGGGTCGGCGGTCGGCTCCGGGCGCCGGGTGCGGCGGGGCGCGGGGGCGGTGGTCGTGGGTACGGGGGCGGCGACGGTGACCGGTGCGCTCGGGGCGGCCGGGGCCGGGAGGGTCGTGGCCGGGGCGGTCGTGGGCGCGGCGACGGGCCGGTCGGGACGGACGTGTGCCTCCGGCCGCGGCGGTACGAGCAGGGCGGCCGCCCCGAGGACGGCGACGGCCGCGACCCCGGCGGCGGAGGCGCGCCGCAGCGGGGTCCACCGTCCGGCGGGGCCGGTGGCGTCGGGCAGCTCGGCCGCGTGGGCGGTGTGCTCGGTCGCCGGTGCGTCGGTGAGCGTGGCCGCGGCCGTCAGGGGCGGGACGAGGCCGATGCCGACGAGCAGGCCCTCGACGGGGGCGAGGCCGCTGCGGCCCGCCACGCGGGAGGTGCAGGCGGCGCAGGCGCGCAGGTGGCGGGCTATCCGCTTGCGCCAGAGCGGGGAGGGGCGGCCGTCCCAGGCCGTGAGGGTCTCCGTGAGCTCCGGGCACGGCGGCAGGGCGTCCAGGGCGCGGACCACCGCGCGGCCGGTGTCCAGGCGTTCCTTCATCCGCTGGACGCGGACGGCGGCGTGCTGCGGAGTGACGCCGAGGCCTTCGGCGAGCTCGGCGCGGGTGAGTTCGCCCGCTGCTTCCAGCCACCACAGGGCGAGGAGCTCGGCGTCGTCCTCGTCGAGCCAGCGGGTCGCCCGGGCCACGTCGCGGCGCTGCCCGGAGAGGCCGAGGCGCAGGATGGTGAGCTCGGTGAAGTCGCCGGCCGGATCGGCGAGGTCCGTGGCCCGGTCGAGGCCGGGCACGGGCGCCCGCCGGCGCTCGTGCCAGCGGCGCCGTATGCCGTTCATGGCGATGGCGACGAGCCAGGACCGGAAGCGGGACGGGTCCCGGAGGCCGGTCAGGCCGTCGAGGGCGCGGACCATCGTCTCCTGGACGATGTCGTCCGTGTCGGCATGGCCGTCGAGGGCCCGGCCGACGATGTCGTGGACGAGCGGCAGGTGGGCGCGGACCAGCGCGTCCCTGGCGTCCGCGTCACCCGCCCTGGCCGCCTCCACGAGGGCGGTGGTGCGTCGCTCGTCGCTGTGCATGGGTGTGCTCCCTCATCCCTGGTCCGAGTCCCCCGGCATGGGAGACCCGTGGGTACGGGAGGGATAACACTTCTGTGGGGACGGCGGCTATCTCGGGGGTACGGGCAGGTTCGGGACCGTGGCCCCGTTCCCCTCCCGGACGGCTGCCACGACGGCGTCGTGCAGGTCGCGGCTCTCCTCCTCCGATCCGCACGGAACGGGACTGCCCGACATGGTGAACCAGTCGGATGCGCCGCTGTACTGCACGGCCACGCGTGCCTCGCGGTCGGCGAACGTCGTGTGCACGGTCAGATCGCCCGTGACGACGCCCACCTCCTCGGTCAGCACCCCACCTCGCCCGGTGTAGACACCGGCGGTCGTCCAAGATGCCCAGCTCATGCCCTCCAGGGTCACACCGGGGGGTGAGATGCGCCACCGACGGGACCGCCCCGGCCGGAGGAGTTCCGGCCGGGGCGGTGCGGGTCACGCGCCGGCTCAGGCGAGGGACGCGACGGCCTCGTTGAACGTGGCGGACGGGCGCATCACGGCCGCGGCCTTGGCCGGGTCGGGCTGGTAGTAGCCGCCGATCTCGGCCGGGGAGCCCTGGACGGCGACGAGCTCGTCGACGATCTTCTGCTCGTTCGAGGAGAGGGTCTCGGCGAGCGGGGCGAAGACCTTGGCCAGCTCCGCGTCCTCGGTCTGGGCGGCCAGCTCCTGGGCCCAGTAGAGGGCCAGGTAGAAGTGGCTGCCGCGGTTGTCGATACCACCGAGGCGACGGGTCGGCGACTTGTCCTCGTTGAGGAAGGTGCCGGTGGCGCGGTCGAGGGTGTCGGCGAGGACCTGGGCGCGGCTGTTGCCCGTGGTGGTCGCGAGGTGCTCGAAGGAGGCGGCCAGGGCGAAGAACTCGCCGAGGCTGTCCCAGCGGAGGTAGTTCTCCTTGACGAGCTGCTGGACGTGCTTCGGGGCGGAGCCGCCGGCGCCGGTCTCGAAGAGGCCGCCGCCCGCCATCAGCGGGACGACCGACAGCATCTTGGCGCTGGTGCCCAGCTCCAGGATCGGGAAGAGGTCGGTCAGGTAGTCGCGCAGGACGTTGCCGGTGACCGAGATGGTGTCCTCGCCGCGGCGGATGCGCTCCAGCGAGAACTTCGTGGCCTCGACCGGGGACAGGATCCTGATGTCCAGGCCCTCGGTGTCGTGCTCGGGCAGGTACTGCTTCACCTTGGCGATGAGCTGCGCGTCGTGGGCGCGGTTCTCGTCCAGCCAGAAGACGGCCGGGGCGCCGGTGGCGCGGGCGCGGGTGACTGCCAGCTTGACCCAGTCCTGGATGGGCAGGTCCTTGGTCTGGCAGGCGCGGAAGATGTCGCCCTCGGCGACCTCCTGCTCCAGGAGGACGACGCCCTCGGAGTCGACGAGGCGGACGGTGCCGGCCTGGGCGATCTCGAAGGTCTTGTCGTGGGAGCCGTACTCCTCGGCCTTCTGCGCCATGAGGCCGACGTTCGGGACGGAGCCCATGGTCGACGGGTCGAAGGCGCCGTGGGCGCGGCAGTCCTCGATGACGGCCTGGTAGACGCCGGAGTAGCTGTGGTCCGGGAGGACCGCGAGGGTGTCGGCCTCCTGGCCGTCCGGGCCCCACATGTGGCCGGAGGTGCGGATCATGGCCGGCATCGAGGCGTCGACGATGACGTCGGACGGCACGTGCAGGTTGGTGATGCCCTTGTCGGAGTCGACCATCGCCAGGGCGGGGCCCTCGGCGAGCTCGGCCTCGAAGGAGGCCTTGATCTCGGCGCCGAGGCCGTGCGGGATGGCGTCCAGGCCGCCCAGGACGGTGCCGAGGCCGTCGTTCGGGGACAGGCCGGCGGCGACGAGCACCTCGCCGTACTTGGCGAAGGTGTTCGGGAAGAAGGCGCGCACGACGTGGCCGAAGACGATCGGGTCGGAGACCTTCATCATCGTGGCCTTGAGGTGCACGGAGAAGAGCACGCCCTCGGCCTTGGCGCGGGCGACCTGCTCGCCGAGGAAGGTGCGCAGGGCGGCGGCGCGCATGACGGCGGCGTCGACGACCTCGCCGGCGATGACCTTCAGCGGCTCGCGGAGCTCGCTGACGGTGCCGTCGGCGGCGGTGAACTCGAAGCGGAGGGTGTCGTCCTTCGCGATGACGACGGACTTCTCCGTGGAGGCGAAGTCGTTCTCGCTCATCGTGGCGACGTTCGTCTTGGACTCGGGGGTCCAGGCGCCCATGCGGTGCGGGTGGGTCTTGGCGTAGTTCTTGACCGAGCCGGGCGCGCGGCGGTCGGAGTTGCCCTCGCGCAGGACCGGGTTGACGGCCGAGCCCTTGATCTTGTCGTACCGCGCGCGGACGTCCTTGTCCTGGTCCGTCTTCGGGTCGTCCGGGTAGTCCGGGAGGGCGTAGCCCTGCGCCTGGAGCTCGGCGATCGCGGCCTTGAGCTGCGGGATGGACGCCGAGACGTTCGGCAGCTTGATGATGTTGGCCTCGGGCGTCTTGGCCAGCTCACCGAGCTCGGAGAGGGCGTCGGGGATGCGCTGGCCCTCCTCCAGGAACTCGGGGAAGACGGCGATGATGCGGCCCGCGAGGGAGATGTCACGCGTCTCGACCGTGACTCCGGCCTGCGAGGCATACGCCTGGATCACGGGCAGGAACGAGTACGTCGCCAGGGCAGGCGCCTCGTCAGTGTGGGTGTAGATGATGGTCGAGTCAGTCACCAGGTGCTCCGCTCCACGTCTGCGTATGCGAGATTGCTCGACATCAAGATATCTCGTGATCGGCGTCCTCGGTAAAGGGCCCCACGAGCTCCCCGTCGTGCGGGGCGCCCGCGGCCTCGACGAAGGGGCCGCCGAGCCGGTACGGGGCGGGGCCGCCGTCCACGTCGACGCGGCGGAGCAGGAAGAGCGGGATCAGGCCCGCGGCGGCGACCACCCCCGCGGCGAGGGCCTGGCCGCAGCGGTGCGCGAGCCGGAGCTCCGCCGGGTCGTACGGGGCGGCGGCGGGCAGCGCGAGGGTGTCGCCGAGCAGCCACAGTCCGGCGCCCAGGCCCGCCACGGCGAGGAGGACGAGCGGGACGGTGGCGAGGAGGCCGGGCAGGGCGGTGCCGCGGCGCGGGGCGGGGCGGACCTTGCCCTTGCGGGCGATGACGGCGAGGAGGCCGGAGAGCACGGCGAGGACGACGAGGGCGGCGGCGATGACGTCGCCGGGCCGGTGCTGCCCCGACGCGATGGTGTACGTGCCGACGGCGGCGGCCCAGAGCGTGGCGACGCCGACGGCGAAGGCGCGGTGCCGGTGGGGGACGACGAGGACCAGACCGAGGGCGACGCCGAGGGCGAGCGTGGTCTGGACGCTGGGGAATCCGCTGGGAACGAGGGCGCCCGCGGTGTCGACGAGCCGGGGCCTGGGCGCGTACCGCTGGAGGAGTCCGGTGACGGCGAGGGCGGTGACGACCGCACCGGCGGCGGCGCCGGTGAGGGCGTACCGCCTGCGTATGAGGCCGACGGCGAGGAGGAGGACGCAGCCGAGGACGAGGGAGAGGGTGGTGAGCCCGGCGAGGGAGGGGTGGTCGCGGATCACCGTGACGGCCACGGAGTCGGCGCGCCGGCCGGTCACGGCGGCGTCGCCCCAGCGGCGGCCGGTGGCGGTGAGCACGAGTCCCGCGTAGACGACCGTGAGGACGAGGACGGCCCCGAGGCAGGCACGCCGGGTCCGGGTGCGGGCCCGTGTGCTGAACGAGCCGGCGGCCTCGCCGGCCACGGCGGCGTACCACCAGGTGTCACCGGTCTTCAGCGGCCTCGGGGAGCCGCCGGCGCGGGGCCTGTCATAGGAAGCCATGCCCCGATTCGAACCCACGCGCGCCCGTGGCGCCCGCTGGACGCACCCGAACGACACGCCGACGAGCGGGAACGGAACGGTCGGGCACGCGGTGCCGCCTCCCGGGGCCGGGAGGCGGACGGTGTCGGCGGTCCCGGCGCGGGGCCTGCGCCGGGGCCAGGAGGACGAGGCCGCCGAGCAGGCCCGGGAGGGTCACCGCGCCCGGGCCGGAACGCAGGACGGGGTCGTCCGCGAGCGGCCCGGACGCCTGGCTCGCGAACGCCGCGCCCCTCGCCGGCCGCCCCCGGCCGTGCGGCACCGTCCGGAAGACGCGCCGCCGCTGCCGGGCCGGCGACCGGCCGGTGCGGAGCGCGGCCGCTCCGGAGAGCGCGAGCAGGAGCGCCGGTGCGCGCGGAACGACGACGCACCCGTCCCTGTCCGCCCCCTGTTCCCGGGCCGGCGCCGGAGCGCGGCGCATCACGCCACAGCGAGCCGACCGGAACGGTCGCGGTCGTGGCGGCGGGTGCCGTAGAGGGTGAACGCCGTGTTCACCAGGGCGACGTGACTGAGCGCCTGGGGCGTGTTGCCGAGCTGGCGGCCGGCCACCGGGTCCCATTCCTCGGCGAGGAGCCCGACGTCGTTGCGGACGTCGAGGAGCCGCTCGAAGACGGCCCTGGCCTCGTCGGCGCGGCCCGTCACGGCGAGCGCGTCGGCGTACCAGAACGTGCAGGCGACGAAGGCCCCCTCGGTGCCGCCGAGGTCGTCGAGGTCGTGCGTGCCGCCGTCCCGGACGTCGCCGTACCGCCGCAGGAACCCGTGGTCGTCGAGCCGCTCCATCGCCCGGACGGTGCCGAGGACGCGGGGGTCGCCGGCGGGCAGGAAGCCGAGCCGGGGGATCAGCAGGGCGGTGGCGTCGACCTGCCGGCTCCCGTAGTACTGGGTGAAGGAGTGCTGTTCCTCGCTCCACCCGCGGGCGCAGATCTCCGCGTGCAGTTCGGCGCGGAGCGCCTGCCAGTGCCCGAGGGAGCCGCGCAGTCCGGCGACGCGGGCGAGGCGGACGGCCCGGTCGGCGGCGACCCAGGCCATGACCTTGGAGTGGACGAAGTGGCGGCGTGGGCCCCGGACTTCCCAGATGCCCTCGTCCGGCTCCCGCCAGCGCTTGCCGAGATACTCCAGGAGCGAGGCGACCAGGGCCCAGGCCGCGGGGTCGAGGACGACGCCCGCGCGGACGGCCGAGTAGACGGTGCTGAGCACCTCGCCGTAGATGTCGAGCTGGAACTGGCCGACGGCCGCGTTGCCGAATCTGACCGGCTGTGAGTTCTCGTAGCCCGGCAGCCAGTCGGCGTGCGTCTCGGGGAGCCGTCGCTGGCCCTCGACCCCGTACAGCGGCTGGAGGTCGGCGGGGTCGCCCGCGACCGCGCGCAGCAGCCATTCCGTCCAGGCCAGCGCCTCCCTGCGGTAGCCGCTGCGGAGCAGACAGGAGAGGGTGAAGGTGGAGTCCCGCAGCCAGCAGAAGCGGTAGTCCCAGTTGCGGAGGCCGCCGATGGACTCCGGGAGGGAGGCGGTGGCGGCGGCGACGATGCCGCCGGTGGGGGCGTAGGTGAGGGCCTTGAGGGTGAGCAGGGAGCGGAGCACGGCCTCGCGGGCGGGGCCTTCGTAGCGGAGGGTGGCGGCCCATTCGTTCCAGAAGTCGAGGGTGCGGGTGAGCGCGGCGGCGACGTCGGCGGGTGAGGGGGGTGGCGGCGGCGGGGCGTGCGAGGGGCTCCAGCCGAGGACGAAGGCGACCCGCCGGCCGGCGGTGACGGTGAATTCGCAGCTCGTGCGCTCCGGGGTGACGTCGAGTTCGACGCCGGGCCCGCAGGAGAGGTGGGCGGAGTCGGGGCCGGCGACGGAGACGACGGTGCTCCGGTCCGTCGAGCGGGTCCAGGGGACGATGCTGCCGTGGTGGAAGCGGACCCTCAACTCGCCGCGCACGGCCACCCGTCCCGCGATCCCCTCGACGAGGCGGATGATCCTGGGGCCGCCGTCGGCCGGGAGGCCCGGTGCGCGCGGCGGCATGAAGTCGGTGATCCGGACCGTGCCGGAGAGGGTCTCCCAGAAGGTGTCGAGGACCAGAGTGCCGCCCCGGTAACTCCTGCGGGTGCAGCGGCCGTTGCCGGCCGGGGCGAGGATCCAGCTGCCGTGGTCCGGATCGCCGAGGAGGCCGGCGAGGCAGGCGGGCGAGTCGAAGCGGGGCGCGCACCACCAGTCGACGGACCCGTCGGTCCCGACGAGCGCGGCGGTCTCCAGGTCACCGACGAGGGCGTAGTCCTCAATTCGCCCTGCCATGACGGGATTGTATTCCTCTCGGGGAACACGCGCAGAAATGACCAGGTGACAGGGGGGAACGTCCGCGCGAAGGGGCGGGTCATCCCTTCGCGACGAGCCGCATATTCTTCCGTTTTCCTTGACGGCGTCGCCCCGGGCGCAGGATTCTGAGAAACGCGGTCCGGTCACCGGACGGCCGAACCGACGAGTCAGGGCGTACCGATGAGTAGCGGTTCCCGATGAGCGGCGATGCGCATCCTCTGCGCCGGTCGACCGACCGGGCCCCCCGTTCCGGCACCCGGACGGTGAGCCTCGTCCTCACGGTCCGCCCCGGTGGCGGCCGCCCGGGAGCGGCGCTGGACCGGCTCCTCGACCAGGTGCCGTCGAGCGTGCGGGAGGTCGTCCTGGTCGGCGGGCCCGCCGGGGAGGACGCCCCGCGCGAGGGGCTCAGCGTGCGCCGGCTGGGCGACTGGGACTCCACCCGGGGCGACATCCCGCACGCGGCCCTGCTGGCGGCGACCGGGGACCTGGTCGTCCTGATGAACGCCGACGGCACCATGTCGCCGCACGAGATCCCGCATTACCTGCATTACCTGGAAAGCGGTTACGACTTCGTGAAGGGCTCGCGTTTCATCGCGGGCGGCGACTACGCCGACTATCCGCTGTCGCGGCGGCTCGGACATCGCGCGCTGCTGCGGATCGCCCGCCGGCTCTACGGCCAGCACCTCACCGATCTCTGGTACGGATTCTGTGCGTTCCGGCGCCCTTTCGTCGATCTTCTCGACCTGCGCGAGGACGGTGTGGAGCTCGGGGCCGAACTCGTCACGCACGCGCTGCACTACGGGCTGCGCGTCGCCGAGGTGCCGAGCCTCGAACTGCCTCGCCGCCACGAGGGCCGCCACGGTCCGTCGCACCCCCGCACGATCCGCGACGGCGCCCGCATCCTCGGCGCCCTCCTCGCCGAGCGGCCGCACAACACCCTGTCGCGCCTGGCGCACGGTCCTGCCCGGCGCTCCCGGGGTTCTCCTGACGACTCCGGTTGACGAACCATATCGAACAGTGCTATCGCTGAAGAAAGCAACATTTCAGGACAGACCATGCCTTGAGCGCACACCCTCGGCAGGGTCGGTTGACGGAAGAGGCTCGTCGTGACCTCCAGCCCCCTCAGCCGAACGCCGGTGGCACCCGTTCCGCACCCGCTGCGACGCGTGACCGACTGGCCCCTCGCCGACGCCCGGCGCCGTCCGCTCCTCCGCTCCCCCCGCCCCACCGCCCCGCACCCCGCCCGCCGGGCCTCCGACCGGATCGGCCCCGTCGCCCCTCCGCCCCGGAGCCGGGTGGGCCGGCCGCGGGGCGCCGGACACCGGCGGCGCGCCCGTACGACCCGCAGGCGCACCGCGCGCCGCGGCAGCGGCTCAGGCCCATCGGCCTGCCCGCCCGGGCCGGCCGCGACGTCCCGGTCCCGCATCTCCGGGGCCCCTCCCCCGCGTGACCGCGGACCCGCCCCCACCCCGATCGCCCCGCCCCGCGTGCCCGCGCCGCGCGGGGCCCGGCACACGCCCCGCGGGGCGTGCCGGCGGGTTCCCCGGCCTCCTTCGGCGACGGTCGGGAAGCGGCGGAGGCGGACGCCATGACCGCCTCCCGAGGGCCTCTGCTCGTCGCGGTGTCGGGACCCGACTCCGCGGGCACCTCCTCACTGGTGCGCCGGCTCGCGGCGCTGCTGCGCGAGCGCGGGGTCACCGTCGGCGTCCTCGCCTGCCACGGCTGCCTCCTGTGCCGCCTGCTCCCGGTTCCGCCTCACGTGAGGGAGACGGCGGAACCGGGCCGGGGCGCGTGGGCGCGGCGCGCCACGGATCCCGAGCGCCGGGGACCCTGGCCACGCCGTGTCCACGCCTTCCTCGACGCGGCCGAGCTCGCGGCGCGGATCGCCGCGGCCCGGCTGCGGGCGCGGACGCGGGCGCGTGGCGGACAGGCCGTGGTCCTGACGGACCACGGGCCGCTGGACGAACTGGTGAGGTTCGGCCTCCCCGCCTCCGGCGGCGGGGCCGGCTTCCGCCGGATCGCCGACGGCTACGGTCTCACCCTCCTCGTGGAGACCGGTCCCGAGACGCTGTGGAGCCTCGGCCCGAAGAGCCCCGGCTCGCCGGCCGCCTGGTGGGACCGCTGCCGAGGCTGGTCGCGGCGGCTGCCGGGGATCGTCTGGATCGACGGCGACGGGCCTCCGCCCCTGGTGGCCGAAGCGGCCCTGGAACGGATCCTCGACGTGCTGTGGGAACGGGAGCGGGCGGCCGCCGTGCCGGAGCGCGGCACGGGCGGGGAGCGGCGGCACGTGGTGGTGTCGGTCTACGACGGCGCGGACGCCTCCGCCTGCCGGAGCGGCGGAGCGCTGGTGGCCGGCAAGGTGGCCCGGCGGCTCGCCGAGGACTTCCGGGTGACCGTCGTGACGGCGGGCCGGCGCGGCGGCACCGAGGACCGGAACGGCATCCGCTACGTCCGGCTCCCGGTGGGCCGGGCGGGCCCGCGCGCCGGGCGGCTGCTGTTCCTCGTGCTGCTGCCGTTCGCGGCCCGCCGGATCCGCCACGACCTGTGGCTGGAGAGCTTCACTCCCCCGTTCTCGACGAGCTTCCTGCCCCTGACGACCGGCGCCCCCGTGATCGGCATCGACCAGGGCCGCCACGCGGAGAGCCCGTGGCGGCGGTACCGCGTCCCGTCCCTGCTGGTGGAGCGGCTCGGCCTGCGCTGCTACCGGCACATCGTGGCGCTGAACACCGCGGACGGATCGACGATCCGCCGGCTCAGCCCCAAGGCCGACGTGCAGGTCATCCCCAGCGGGGTCGACCAGCACCTCCTCGACGAGTCCCGGCTCGGGTCCGGACAGTTCATCCTCTTCCTGGGCCGGATCGACACCTGGGTCAAGGGCCTCGACCTGCTGCTCCTCGCCTACGACCGGGCCCGGCCCCCGCTCGACCTGCTGCTCGCGGGCTGTGGCACCCCCGCCGAGGAACGCCGCCTCGCCGCGCTCGTCGCCGCGCACACTCCCGGCCCGCGGCCCCGGATCCACTGGGTGGGGTACGCCGGGGAGGAACGCAAGCGCCAGCTGCTGCGCGACAGCGCCTTCCTGGTGATGCCGTCGCGGCACGAGACCTTCGGCCTGGCGGCCCTGGAGGGCATGTCGTACGGCAAACCCGTGCTGCACTTCGACCTGCCCGCGCTGCACTGGATGCGGGGCAACGGGGACGTGGCCGTGCCGCCGTTCGACGTGGCGGCGTTCGGCGCGCGGATGACCGAGCTGGCCACGGACGCGGCGCTGCGCCGCCGTCTCGGCCACCGCGCCGGCACCGCGGCGAAGCATTACGCGTGGGACGAGATGACGGGCCGCTACCTGGCGCTGGCCCACCGGCTCGTGGACTCGCCGGCCGCCGCGCGGCGGCCGAGGAGGAGGGGTGCGTCATGGCAGACGACCCGCTGACCGCCTTCGTCCGGACCGTCCTCGGCTCCGGCGTCCCGATGATCGTGCTCTCGCCGCACCTGGACGACGCCGTGCTGTCCTGCGGCGCGCTGCTCGGCTGGGCGGGACGGCGGGCGCCGGTGACGGTCGCCACGCTGTTCACGGAGGCCGCGCCCCCGCCGTACACCCTCTCCGCCCGCCAGTACCTGAGGCGGACCCGGGCCGGTGACGCGGAGGAGCTGTTCGCCGACCGGCGCGAGGAGGACCGGCGGGTCCTGGAGCTGCTCGGCGTGGACTGGCGCCACGTCGGCCTGGTCGACGGGCTGTTCCGGCGGCTGCCGCGGGCCCGTCCCGGCGTCGGACGGCTGGCCCCGCTGCTGCCCGAGCTGGCGCACGTGTACCCGACGTACCGGCTGCACCTGTCCCGGGGCCGGGTCTCCCGGCACGACGCCGAGACCCTGCGCGCGGCCGGGGAGGCCATCGAGGCGCTGCTGCCCGCCCGCTCCGGCGGCCTGGTGCTCGCACCGCTCGGCGTGGGCGGGCACGCCGACCACGTCCTGGCCCGCACCGCCGCCGAGCGCAGCGGCCGCCGGGTCGTGTACTACAGCGACTTCCCGTACGACCAGACGGCCGCCGCCGACGCGGAGTTCACCGGCCGGCACCGCCTGACGGCCCGCGCCTGGGAGCGGGACCTCGACCGGAAGGCGGAGCTGATCCGGGGCTATCGGACGCAGGCCGAAGCGCTGTTCCCCGGGGGCCGCATCCCGCGCGCCCCCGAGGTGTACCTGCTGCCGGCGACCGGGGACGCGATCGTCTCCCGGGCCCCCGCCCGGCCGCACGGCACGAGGGCCCGGGCCGCCGGCGGTGCGCCGTGACCGGGCCGCTCGCCCCGACCTCCGGGCCGGCCGCCGCGGGGGTGCCCGATGCGCCGCGGTGAGCGGCCCCGGGTCCTGCTCCTGACCGGCGGTCCGCTGAACGGGGCGGAGGGCGGCGCCCTGCGGCTGGCCGCCGACGTCCTCGGGTCGCTGCCGGACGTGGACTTCGTGTGGTTCACCCGGTGGCCGAAAGAGGAGCGGTCCGTTCCGGAGCGCGGGCGGCCGGTCCGCGTCCTCTCCCGGGGCGGAGCGCCGCACGCCCCCGCACGGGTGCAGTCCGCGCTCGCCGGGACCCTGTTCGCCCGCCGGGTCGACCTGGTGCACGCCTTCCTGACCATCGGCCGCGCCTTCCCGGCCCTCTCCCGCCTGCGTCCGCTGCTGTTCGACGGGCGGCCGGTCGTGCACACCGTGCCCGGCGTGACGGACAACCGCTTTCTCGGCCCCTCCCGGCCCCTGGGGACGACGGTCGCCCTGTCGGAGTCGATGGCCCGTCTGCTGCGGGCAGCCGACTTCGGCGACGTCCGTGTCGTCCCGCCGATGATCGCCCTCGACGAGTGGCCGTACCTGCCGCGGCCCGAGGGGTTCCCGGCGGTCCTCTTCGCCGGGCGCCACGAGCCGCACGGCGGGGCGGAGACGGCCATCGAGGCGGCGGCGGAGGCCCATCGGGAGGGAGCCAGGTTCCGGCTGGTGCTCGCGATGCGGGGACGGCCCGGGCAGGACACCGCGGCCCTCGACGAGGCGCTGCGGGAGCGGGCCGGGGCGGCCGGACTGCCCGACGTCGAGGTGCGGGGATACGTCGACGACATGCACGCCCTGCTCGCCTCCGTCCAGGTGCTGCTGTACCCGCCGGTCGCGCTCGGCGGCACTCCGGACATCCCGTTCACCGTGCTCCAGGCGCTGGCCACGGGCCGGCCCTCGGTCCTCAGCGACCTCCCCCAGTTCGCCGACTTCGGCCACGCCGTGCTGCGGGCCCCGGCGGGCGACGGGCGCCGCACCGGGCAGCAGCTGGCGTGGCTGCTCGACCAGCCGCGCTCCTGGGACATGCTGGCGGAGCGGGGGCGGGCCCTCGTCGAGGACCACTTCGGCCCGGAGCGCTTCGCCTCCCGGTACGGGGCGCTCTACCGGGAGCTGCTGTCCTGACGGCGCCGTGGCGGACGGAGACCGGGCCGTGGCGGACGCGGACGGGCCGTGGCGGACGGGGCCGGGTCGGCCGGGAGAGGGGCCGGCGCCGGCTGACGGGCCGGGCGTCAGGGGGCGGGCCGGGCGTCAGGGGGCGGGCCGCTCGCCGGTGAGCAGCAGGACGCCGGTGTCCCCGTACTCGGGCAGGGTGCGGTCCTTCGCGAGCCTGGCGATCCGCAGCCCGGTGGCACGGGGGGCGAACACGGCCCGCAGGGCGGTCTCGTCGACCGGGCAGGCCGGCCAGACCGGGCCGGCCCCGATGCGGTAGCTCGGCATGCGCTCCATGAAGGCGGCGAGGAGCGTGCCGCCGGGGCGGACGGCGCGGACGAAGGCGTCGCAGAGGGCGGTGAACTCTCCGAAGTCCTCGGTGACGCTCTCGGCGACGAAGTTCATCGAGGCGAGGTCGTAGGTGCCGGGGGCCAGGTCGTCGGCGGTGCCCCGGACGACCCGCACCCGGCGGAGCGCCTCCGCGCAGTCCGCCGGGAGGCCTGGGTCGAGGGAGCGGCACAGGCCGTAGAAGGGCCGCCAGCTGTCGTCGATGCCGTGGGCGAGCTGTCCGCGCAGGTAGCGGACGCTCGCGGCGCTCGGTTCGAGGGCGTCGACGCCGCGGCTCGCGGCGCCCGCGAGCATCAGCGGGTACAGGTTGGGACCGGCGCCGAGTTCCAGGGTGCGGGGCAGGCCTCCGGGGGCGAAGCGCCGGTAGACGGCGGAGTGGTGGCGGATGACGCCGATGTCGCAGGGGTGGAGCCTGCGGTAGTTCTCGGCCAGGTAGTCGGCGACGGGCCAGTCGTTCCAGTCGGCGTCCCGGTTGCGGCGCACCCGGCCCGTCTCCGGGGGGCCCTGGGGGGTCCGGCCCATCACTCCTCCGCGGACCTGCCGGCCGCGACGGGGCGGACGGCCGCGGCGGGCTGCAGGGCGAACCGCGCGGCGAGCTCCGTGAGGGCCGCGCACAGCTGGTCGATCTCCTCGTCGGTGTTGGCGGCCGTGACCTGGATGCGGAAGCCGACCCGGTCGCGCGGGACGAGCGGGTACGACGCGAGCGTCACGTAGATGCCGCGCTCCCAGAGGAAGGTGGCGACGGCGTCGAGGTCCCCGGCGTCGCCGAGGGGGATCTCGACGATCGGCAGTCCGTCGGTGTTGGGGGTGGCGATGCCCAGGCCCCGCACATGGGCGAGGACGCGGGCCGTCCTGCGGTACAGGCGGGCCCTGATCTCGTCGCCGCGCTCGTCGTTGAGGTCGAGTCCGGCGAGGGCGGTGGCGAGCGAGGCGGTCGGCGAGGGGCCCGAGTACAGGTACGGGGCCGCCGCCACCTTGAGGTGGTCCTTGAGCCACCTCGGTACGGCGAGGAAGGCGAGCAGGGAGGAGAAGGCCTTGGAGAAGCCGCCGACCAGGACCAGGTTGTCGTAGCTCTCGCCGAGGTGGCGGACGATGCTGTTGCCCCGCGAGCCGTACGGGCTGCTCTCGTCGGCGCGGCGCTCCCCGATGACGCCGAAGCCGTGGGCGTCGTCGACGTACAGCAGGGCGCCGTTCTCCCGGCAGACCCGGGCGAGGACGGGCAGGTCGGGGTAGTTGCCGGTCATGCTGTTGACGCCGTCCATGCAGACGAGCCGGCCGGCGTCGGCGGGCGCGCCGCGCAGCAGCCCCGCCAGCTCCTCCGGCCGGTCGGCGCGGAAGCGGTGGACCTCGGCGCCCTGGCCCCGCGCGCCGACGCAGCCGTCGTACACGGTGCGGTGGGCCTGCGCCTCCACGAAGACCTGACCGGTGCCGGCGAGGAGCGGGATGACGGACTGGTGGATGAGGGTGATGGTGGGCAGCAGCAGGGTGTCGGGGGCGCCGAGGAGGTCGGTGAGCCGCTCCTCGATGCGGGGGTAGATCCGGGGGCTGCCGATGAGCCGGGACCAGCTGGGATGGGTGCCCCACCGCCGGACCTCGGGTTCGATGGCTTCGATGATGGCCGGTTCGAGGTCGAAGCCGAGGTAGTTGCAGGAGGCGAAGTCGACGAGCCAGTCGTCGCCGACCCGGATGCGGCGGCCGTCGACCTCGTCGATGACGGCGTCGCACATGAGGCTGGTCCGCTGGAGGTGTTCCAGGTCCCGCCAGCGCGACTCGCGCGGGGGCGGGGCGGTGCTGCGGACGGCCGGGGCGGGACCCGCGAGCCGGACGGCCTGACGGGCGGCGGCCCGGACGCCGGTCCGGGTGCTCTCGGGCGGGGCGTGGTGCAGATAGGACTCGGCCTGGTGGGCGGTCATGGGGCGGGCGAAGAGGTAGCCCTGCCCGTAGCGGCAGCCCATCTCGGCGAGCAGCGCCCGCTGTTCCTCGTGCTCGATGCCCTCGGCGACGACCTGGAGGCCGAGGACGTCGGCGATGCGCACGATGCCCTCCACGAGCGCCACCTGCTGCGGGTCGGTGGGGAGGTCGTCGATGAACGACTTGTCGACCTTGAGGACGTCGATGGGGAACTCGCGGAGGTAGCTGAGCGAGGAGAAGCCGGTGCCGAAGTCGTCGATGGCGATCCCGACCCCCAGCTCCTTGAGGGCGGACATGGTGGTCCCGATCTGGGCGTCCTTGCGCATGAGGACGGTCTCGGTGAGCTCCAGGACGAGCGAGCCGGGCGCGAGTCCGGAGGAGTGGAGGGCGCGCCGTACCTCTTCGAGGAACCCGGGGTCGCGGAACTGCCGGGCGGAGACGTTCACGTTGGCCCGCAGCGGGGTGCGGTCGGGGTGGGCGCGCTGCCAGTGGGCGATGTCGAGCGCCGCGTGTTCCAGGACCCAGGCCCCCAGCGGCATGATGTGGCCGCTCTCCTCGGCCAGGGTGATGAACTGGTCGGGCGGCACCATGCCGCGGCGGGCGTGCGGCCAGCGGATGAGCGCTTCGAGACCGGCCGGGGCGCCGCCGTCCACCTCGACGATCGGCTGGTAGCGCAGGGCGAAGGCGTGGTCGGCGATGGCCCGGTCCATGCCCGCCTGGAGTTCGTGGCGGGCGACGAGCCGGGAGTGGAGCTCGGGGTGGAAGAGCCGCCACCGCTTCTTGCCGGCGGCCTTGGCCGCGTACAGGGCGAGGTCGGCGTGGCCGAGGAGCTCCTCGGCGTGGGCGCTGTCGAGCACGGTCGCGATGCCGACGCTGGTCGACACGGAGACGGCGCCGTCGGTGAGGGGGAACGGCTGGCTGAGGGTGTGCACGATCTCGGCCGCGAGGGCCTCGGCGTCGCGGGGTTCGCGCGCCCCCTCGATGAGGACGGCGAACTCGTCGCCGCCGAGCCGGGCGGCGGTGTCGGTGAGCCGCAGGACCGAGGTGAGGCGGCGGGCGACGGCGACCAGCAGCTCGTCGCCGACGGAGTGCCCCATGGTGTCGTTGACGACCTTGAAGTCGTCGATGTCGACGAAGAGCATGCAGGTCAGGGTGGACTCGCGGCGGCCGCGGAGCAGCGCCCGCTCGATGCGTTCGAGGAGCAGGACCCGGTTGGGGAGGCCGGTGAGGGAGTCGTGGAACGCCCGGTGGGTCAGTTCCCGCTCCAGTTTCCGCTGCTCGGTGACGTCGCGGAGGGTGAGGACGAGGCCGCGGACGGTGCGCTCGTCGCGCAGGTTGCTGCACCGGACCTCGGCCTCCAGCTCCCCGGAGCCGCCGTGCACCAGCTTCCAGTCGTCCCGGGCGTCGGCGGCGCCGCGGGCCCGCGCGTCGGCGACGAGGCGCAGGGCGCTCGCCGTGTCGGTGGGGGCGATGAGTTCGGTGAGCGGCGTGCCGGGGAGCAGGGAGCGGCCGAACATGGACTCGGCCGAGGGGCTGGCGTACCGGATGGTGTCGTCGTCGTCCAGGATCAGGATGACGTCCGAGGTGTTGTGCACGAGGGTGCGGAAGTAGGCCTCGCTGGTGCGGCGGTTGACCTCCTCGCTGAGCCCGAAGCGTTCGAGGGCCAGGGCCGCCTGGGAGGCGAGGGACTGGGCGGGGGCCGAGATCTCCGCGAGCTTCTTCTCGGGTCCCGCGAAGAGCAGCACGCCGAGCAGCGGCTCGCCCCCGGAGGGGGCCTGGAGCTCCAGGGGGCAGAGCAGGACGTGGGTCTCGGGCGTGATCTCGGCGGCGACGGACGGGTCGAGCCGGGTCAGCGGGAGCAGCCGGACGCCGTCGGCGACCAGCTCGGGCCAGGGGGTGCCGCGGGGCCGGATCAGCTCGTCGGTGCGGCAGCTCCAGGGGTGTTCCGCGGTGGCCACGGCGGTGAGGCCGCCGCGGCGGTCCCGGGCGAGGAGGAGGACCTGGTGGGAGGCCCCGGCGCCGAAGAGGGTCGCGGAGGCCCTCTCGACCGCCCCGGCGACCTCGCGGGGGCTCAGGGCGGCGACGAGGGAGGCGGCGGCGACCCTGAGGCTGCGTTCGTGGGCCTCGGCCTTGCCGTGGTCGCTCATCATGCCCCAGAGCCGGGCGAGGACCATCAGGAACATCAGGGCCGAGAAGATCGCGATGACGGCGATGTCCTTGTTCTGCGCGTGGCGCAGCGACTGGAGGAGCAGCAGGGCGGGGGCGACGAGGGAGGCCCCGGCGAGCAGCGCGAGCCGCCGTTCGGCGATGTGCGGGGCCGGTTCGGGGGCGCGCTCGGTGAGGCCGGTCATGGAGGGGTGGAGGGCGGCGAGGCCCCAGGCCGTGAAGAAGACGACCCAGCCGAGGTCCCAGGGGGTGCCGACCTCCCAGGTGCCGTCGAGCTGCTTGATGCCGTAGATGACGTCGGAGGCGAGGATGCCGCAGGTCCCGAGGGTGAGGAGCTGCACGGACCGGGAGCGCAGCCCGCCGGGGACGAGGAGCCGGGCGAGCATCGCCAGCATCAGCACGTCGCCGAGGGGGTAGGCGATGGAGATGGCCTTCTGGATCCAGGTCATGTCCTCGCTCCTGGCGAGCGGGGTGATGAGGTTGACCCAGGAGAGCAGCGCGAGGCCGGAGGTGAGGATCAGCGCGTCGAGGACGACCCCGAGGTCACGGCCGACGGCCCGGTAGCGGATGAACCCGTAGAGGCCGATCGCGAACAGCGGGTAGGTGGCCAGGTAGAGGGCGTCCGCGACGGACGGGAAGGGTCTGGTCTGGCCGAAGAAGGCCTCCATGGCGTTGTAGGCGGTGTCGCCGCTCACGAAGGTGAGGTTGGCGGCGGCGAGCACCAGCCAGGGCCAGCGCCGGGACGGCCGGTTCCGTCGGACGCCGACGAGGATGGCGACGACGCCGCTGAGCCCGATGAGCGCCCACAGGGTGGTGTGGCGGGCCGGGACCTCCAGGTACGCGACGGTCAGCACGGCCACGACCACGAGGTACACCAGGGTCCAGCTGCGCGGCACACCGGGCGCCTCGGGCGGCCGGTTCGGCCTGCGCAGCGACATCGTCCACCGCCCCCTTGTCGGGTCGGACGCCCTCGGGGGCGCCCTGTTCGCGGGTAAGGGCCCCGTACGGTGTCCATTCTCCGAGGCCCCCGGTGCGGTTGCATCTCGGCACCGGCGGCACCGGCGGGACCGCCGGGGCGCGGGTGGGCGTCAGGAGGAGGCGCGGACGACGAGTTCGGTCGGCAGCATCCGGCGGGGCTGTTCGTCCGGGTCGCCGGGCGAGGCGATCTCCTGCAGGAGCATCCGCGCCATCGTGCGGCCCATCTCCTCGATGGGCTGGCGCACGCTCGTCAGCGGCGGGTCCATGTGCCGGGCGACCGCCGAGTCGTCGACGCCGACCAGGGCCACGTCCTCGGGGACCCGGCGGCCCGCCTCGCGCAGGACGCCCCGCGCGCCGGCCGCCATCACGTCGGAGGCGGCGAAGACGGCGTCCAGGTCGGGCCGGCGGTCCAGGAGCTCCCGCATGGCGCGCCGGCCGCCCTCCTCGGTGAAGTCGCCGTTGGCGACGAGCGTCTCGTCGGGCGTGAGTCCGGCCTCCGTGAGGCCCTCGCGGTAGCCGTCGAGGCGGCAGCGGGCCACGTACATGTCGAGGGGGCCGGTGACCGTGGCGATCGCCCGCCGGCCGCGGGCGGCGAGGTGGGCGACGGCGGTCCGGCCGGCGCCGGTGTTGTCGGAGTCGACGAAGGCGACGCGCTCGGCCTCGGTGCGGCGGCCGTTGAGGACGGCGGGCAGGCCGAGGGCGCGGACCTGGTCGGGCAGGGGGTCGTCGCCGTGCACGGAGACGAGGAGGACGCCGTCGACGCGCTGCGCGGCGAGGTACTGCTCGAAGCGCTGTCGCTCCTGCTCGCTGCGGATGAGGGTCAGCAGCAACTGCTTGTCCGCGGCGGCGAGTTCGGCGCTGACTCCGCGGATGATGTCGAGGAAGTACGGCTCGGCGAAGAGCCGCGCCTCGGTCTCGGGGATCACCAGGGCGACGGCGTCGGTGCGGCTGCCGGCGAGGGCGCGGGCGGCCCGGTTGGGGACGTAGCCGAGCTCGGCGACGGCCCGTTCGACGGCGGCCTTGGCCTGCTCGCTCACCTTCGGGGAGCCGTTGATGACCCGGGAGACCGTGCCGCGCCCGACCCCGGCCCGGGCCGCGACCTCCTCGAGGGTGGGCCTGCCGGTCTGTCGCCCGCTCACCGCCATGTGCCGCTCCTCCCCTCGGGGCGCCGCCCCACCCGCGTCCCGCGTGACGTTCCACGCGAACCTATCAGGCGGGGCGGGGCGCGCCGGGGGGCGTCGGCCGAGCGCCTCAGACGCCGGTCGGGGCGAGCTCGGCCATGGCGCCCCAGCCCTGCTGCGGGACCTCGACGTTGATGATCTCGGGGGTGGCGGCGATGGCGTCGGCCATGGCGGAGAGCCCGGCCGCGAAGTGGTCGGAGGCGACGTGGACGGCGCCCGCCTCCGCGTCGGCGAAGGCCTCCAGGAGGACGAAGACGTTCGGGTCGTCGACGCTGCGGGACCAGTCGAAGAAGAGGTTGCCGGGCTCCGCGCGGGTGGCACGCGTGAACTCGTCGACGAGGTCGAGCCAGCGGTCGGCGTGGTCGGGGCGGACGGTGAACCGTACGGCGATGAAGATCATGGGTCCATCCTGCGGCGGCCGGGGGCGGTGGGCGAGCGGGACGGCTCAGGATTCCGGCAGGGTCGGAAAGTCGGGCACGGCACGGTGCAGGGCGGCCCGGATCTCGCCCCGGCGCCGCCCGAACTCGACGGTGGGCAGGGAGACGGACAGGGCGTGCACGATGCCGTCGCCGCGGTCGGGCAGGGCGACGGCGAGACAGGTGTACGCGAGGTCGGCCTCCCCCACGGACACGGCGAAGCCCTGGCCGCGCACCCGGCCCACCTCGGCCTCGAAGCGCTCCGCGCTGGTGATCGTCCGCGCGGTGAAGCGGGCCATGCCGTGCTCCGCCAGATAGCGGCGGCGCAGCGGGCGCGGCAGCGCGGCGAGCAGCGCCTTGCCGTGGGCGGTCGCGTGGGCGCGGGGCTCGGGTCCCGGGGCGAAGGGGTGGCCGGCGTCCTCGACGGGGGCGGTGGTGTCGACGACCGTGATCAGGCCGTCGCGGTAGGAGGTGTGGTACGCCTCGGCGCCCGTGGCGCGCCGCAGCCGGCCCAGGAGTTCGCCGGTCCCGGCGGCGAGCCCGTGGTGCCGCTGGTGGGAGCGGTGCAGGGCCGGGACGCGGGGGCCGGGCGCGTACCCCTCGGCGGTGCGGACGAGGTAGCCGCGGTCGAGCAGGGGCCCGGTCAGGTGGTAGACGGTCGAGAGGGCGCAGCCGAGCTCCCGCGCCAGCGCCTTCGCCCCGACGGGCCGGTCCGCGTCGGCGACGGCGTCGAGCACGGCGAGGGCCCGCTCGACGGACTGGGGGCCGGGGCGGGCGGGGCCGGGGGTGACGGGCATCGCCCCAGCTTAGGCGGGGGCCCGAGGGGAGGGGCCACGGGCCGCGCCTCCACCCCGTCGCGGGCGCCCGTCCGCCTGGACGCCCACCCCGCGCGCCCCGTCGCGGACTGCGTCCGCCGGGTCGGTGCCCCACCGTTGTGGGCAGTCGTTCCGCCGGGGCGGCGCCCACCCCGCCGCCCCCCCGTTGTGGGCAGGCGTTCCGCTGGGGCGGAACGGGTGGGCACAACGGAACGGCGCCCCTTGCCGGCGCCAGAGGCTCCCGGGCCTGGACCCGCACCCCTGGTGACGGCGCACACGTGGTGCGGGTCCAGGCGCGGAACGCGGAGGCGCCGCTCAAGGGCGCCGTCCCGTGTGCCCACCCGTCCCGCCCAGCGGGACGATTGCCCACACGGGCGGGTGGCGGAAGGGCACCGCCCAGCTCGGCGCGGCCCACACAGGTCGAGGCGGGGGGCGCCACCCGTTCGGCCGTACGTTCCGTGGTCGATTCGCCCCACTCCGTATCACCGCAGGTCAAACCGTTCTTATGTGCATAAGACACTCTTTCGGCGTACCGTCGTGTGGTTGCCCCAACCCTCGACGCCCCGGGAGAGCGTGTGCCCCGCTCCAGGAACGACCTTGCCCCGACGCCCCGTGAGGGGCGCCGCCCGCGTCTCCGGACGGCGGCGATCGCGACGGGTGTGGTGGCCGTCGCCGCGGGGGGCCTGTACGTGGCGGGTCTGGTCGCCACCGGGGACGACATATCCGCCGGCACCCGGGTCGACGGCGTGGACATCGGCGGCATGAGCCGCGCCGAGGCCCGGGCCAAGCTGACGGCCGCGGCCCCGGCCTCCTGGAAGGCGCCGATACCCGTACGGGTCGGCGACCGCGCCGCCACCGTGGACCCGGCCTCCGCCGGTCTGACCGTGGACGTCGCGAAGACCGCCGACCTGGCGGCCGACCCGTCCCGCGACCCCTTCACCGTGATCGGGCGGCTGTTCTCCTCCGGCGAGCGCGAGATCCGGCCGGTGCTCGCGTACGACGAGGCCAAGACCCGGGCCACCGTGGCCGATCTGGCGCAGCAGAACGACCGGGCGGTCCGCGAGGGGTCCGTCGCCTTCCGTGACGGCAAGGCCGTCGCGACCCAGCCCGTCACGGGCAGCAAGCTGGACACGGGCCGCGCCGCCGAGTCCCTGCGCGCGGCCTACCCGGCCGCCACCGGCGCCTCCGCGGTGACGCTCCCCGTCTCGGTGACCGAGCCCAGGCTGCCCGCCGCCGAGGTGTCCCGCTTCCTCGACACGTACGCGAAGCCCGCCGTGTCCGGCCCCGTGACGCTCACGGCGGCCGGCCGGCAGCTGCGGATCTCCCCCTCCACGCTCTCCGACCACCTCACCGTCAGGAACGACGGCCGCCGCCTCACCGCCTCCCTCGACGAGCGGGCCCTGCTGCGCGACCCGGACGTGGCACGGCCCCTCGCCTCGCTGACGAACGCGCCGGTGGAGGGTTCCCTCGGGGTGCGGGACGGCAAGGTGGTCGTGGAGTCGGAGGGCCGGCCGGGACACGAGGTGACCGCGAAGGCCCTGGGCGACGCCGTGCGCCCCCTGCTCACCAGGACGGGCGACGCGGCCCGTACGGCTCCGGTGGCCACCAAGGTCACCGAACCCGAGCTGACCACCGCCTCGCTGGCCCGTCTGGGCATCACCGAGCAGATGTCGACCTTCACGGTGAACTTCCCCACCGCGCCGTACCGGACGACGAACATCGGCCGGGCGGCCGAGCTCATCAACGGCTCGCTGGTGCAGCCGGGCGAGGTGTGGAGCTTCAACAAGACGGTCGGCGAGCGGACCCCGGACAACGGCTTCGTCGACGGCACGATGATCCTCGACGGCTCCTACCGCTCCGCGCCCGGCGGCGGCGTGTCGGCCATGGCCACCACCGTCTACAACGCCATGTTCTTCGCGGGGGTGCAGCCCGTCGAGCACGGCGCCCACTCCTTCTACATCGAGCGCTACCCGGCCGGCCGGGAGGCGACCGTGGCCTGGGGCTCGCTCGACCTGAAGTTCCGCAACGACACGGGCAAGCCGATCTACATCAAGGCGAGCGCCACGGACTCCTCGGTCACCGTGAGCTTCCTCGGCACGAAGAAGTACGACTCCGTCGAGGCGGTCGCCGGACCGCGCACCGACATCACGCAGCCCACGAAGCGCGAGGGCACCGGTGAGGCCTGTGTGCCGCAGCCGCCCCTGGAGGGCTTCGACATCTCGGTGGACCGCGTCTTCAAGAACGACGGCGTCGAGGTCAAGCGGGAGACCTACAAGACCCACTACACCCCGCGCGACGAGGTGACCTGCGTGCCGACCGCCCAGCAGGGCGAAGGCCACTGACGGAAGGGTGTCTTCCGGTACGCCCGGGGCATGACTTCGGAGCGCGGCCCGTCGGTCTCCCGACGGACCGCGCTCCGAACCTCCCCGGACCGTCGGAGGCACGCCTTGGCACAGCGCAGCGACCCCTTCGAGCGGCTCCTCGACGAGGCGGCGCGGGCGGGCACCTACCCGGGCGCCGCGTGGGCCGTGGGCGACGCCCGCACGACCCTCTCGTCGGGGGCGGTCGGGCTGCTCGACCCGGCACGCCCCGGCGAACCGACGCGCCCCGACACCCTCTTCGACGTCGCGAGCCTCACCAAGATCCTCGCGGTCTGGGCGGTCGTCGGCACGCTCGTCGACGCCGGGAAGCTCGACCTGTCCGCCCCGCTCGGCTCGTACTGGCCCGAGGCCGCGGGCCGGCCGCTCGCCGGGGCGACGGCGCTCCACCTCCTCACCCACACCGCGGGCCTGCCGCTGCGCGCCAACCTCCGGCACCTGTACGGCTCCGATCCGCAGGACGTCCGCGAGGGCGTCCTCGCCGAGCCCCTGCGGCACCGGCCCGGCGAGGCCGTCGCGTACACCGACCGGGCGGCGCTGGTCCTCGGCTACCTCGCCGAGCACCTCACCCGGCAGCCGCTCCCCCGGCTCGCCGGGGACCGGGTCTGGACGCCCCTCGCCATGACGGAGACCCGGTACGGACCGCTGCCCGCCGAGGCCGGGGAGCGGTGCGCGCCCACCGAGTACGACGAGGAGAGCGGAGCCCCGCTCCGGGGCACCGTCCACGACTTCTCGGCCCGGCTCCTCGGCGGCGCCTGCGGGATCGCGGGGGTCTTCACCACCACCGCCGACATCGGCCGGTTCCTGCGCCATCTGCTCGTCCCGGTGGCCGGCACCTTCTCCGCCGAGTGGACGGCCGCCTCGCTGCGCGTCCGCACCGGCCGGCTCGTCCCGCCGCGCGGGCTGTTCTGGCACCCGGCGCCGGGCACGGAACCGGCGGAGGACGTCTGGGCGCACTTCGGCTTCACCGGCACGGCCCTGTGGGTGTCGCCCGCGCGCGGCCGCTGGGCCGTCCTGCTCACCAACCGGCTCCGCCTCACCCGGGACCCCGGCCCGCTGGCCCGGGTCAGGGACGACTTCCGGGCCCTCGCCTTCCGCCGGCCGCAGGGCGAAATCGAGATGCCGCCCGGGCCTCCGGTCTGCGACCCTGCCCCCTGATCGGACGATCATGGACGGCTCGACGCGTACGGAGTGCGGACTGATGGGTTTCACACGGGAAGGACCGGTTCTGGAGGGCGCGTTCGTCCGCCTGGAGCCGCTGGGACGTCACCACGCCGCCGGCCTCGCGGAGGCGGCGGAGGAGAACAGGGACTCGTACGGCTTCACCTGGGTGCCGCGCCGGGAGGAGACCGGGGCCTACGTCGACGCGCAGCTCGGCCGCGCCGCCGACGGCAGGGTCGCCCCCTACGTCCAGGTCGACGTGGCGACCGGCCGGGTGGTCGGCGCCACCGCCTTCCTGGATCCCCGCCCGTGGCCCTCCGGGGAGGGCCTGTGCGCGGTCGAGATCGGCTTCACCTGGCTCGCGGCCTCCGCCCAGGGCACCGGGGTGAACACCGAGGCCAAGTACCTGCTCTTCCGGCACGCCTTCGAGAGCTGGGGCGTGGCCCGGGTCGACCTCAAGACCGACGCCCGCAACGCCCGCTCGCGGGCCGCGATCGCGAGCGTCGGCGCGAGCTTCGAGGGCGTCCTGCGCAACTGGGCCGCCTCCTGGGCGCCGGGCGAGGAGGGCCGCCTCCGGGACTCCGCCGTCTTCTCGATCGTCGCCGAGGAGTGGCCCGAGCGCCGTGCGGCGCTCCAGGAGCGCCTGGCCGCCGTCCGGGAGCGCCGCGCGTCGGCGCGGTGAGAGACGTCGCTCACGAGCCGTCCGGGGGCCGGTGAGGGCGACGCCCCGGTGACTGCCGCGGGTCCCCGGGGCTCCGGCCGGTCCCGAAGGCGGAAGGCCCCCTCGCGACCGCCGGCGAGGCCGTGGCCCTTCCCGGACGGGGCGCCCCTAGGGGGTGTCCGCCGGGGCGGGGGAGGCCGCTGCCCGGGCGGCCACGCTCGGGGGCGACACGGTCGGGGACGGCACGCTCGGGGACGACAGCGCCTGGGAGGCGAGGGCCTTCAGGCCCTCCAGGCACTCGTCGATCCGCTTGGCGAGGTTGTACCGGTGGGCGAGTTCCAGGCACCACTCCCAGGTCTCGCGGGCCGCGTCCCACTCACCGAAGTGGTGGTGGGCCCGGGCCGTGAAGACGAGGCAGTCGGCCGTGCCCCCGTGGTCGTCCATCCGGAGCCGGATGGCGAGCGCCTCCGCCAGGACCTCGAAGGCCTCGTCACGGTCGCCGAGGAGGCGCAGCACGTCGCCGTAGTTGGTGAGGGCGGTGGCGAGGAACACCCCGTGCCCGGCCCCTCTGATCAGCTCGATGACCCGCCGGTAGTCCGCGGCCGCCAGGTCCGGCTCACCGCGCATCTTGTGGACGTCCGCGATCCGGCTGAGGATGAGCGCCTCGCCGCGGGGGTTGCGGAGCGCGCCGTAGAGGTCGCGGGAGCGCTCGGCGTGGACGAGCGCCCGCTCGGAGTCCTCGAGCTGCAGGTACACCGCCGCCATGTTGCCGAGGATCGACGCCTGGGCCGTGAGGTCCGCCCGCTCGCTGAAGAGGTCCAGGGCGATCCTGAGGTGCTCCAGGCAGGCCTCGTTCCGGTAGGCCATGCCATGGGCGACGGCCGTGCGCCGGTGCAGCCAGGCCTGCCCCAGCCGGTCGTCGTGCCTCCGGGCGATGTCCATGGCCTGTGCCAGGCAGGCGTCCCACTCCCCCGTCCACCAGTGCGTGCTCGCATGGCCGAAGAGGCCCACCGCGATCCGCCAGGCGATGTCGGAGCGGCCGAGCTCCCCGGCGCGGGTGAGGGCGTCCCGGACGGCCGGCAGCTCCCTCGCGGTCCACCGGATCGCCTCGTCGTCGTCCGCGAACTCGGGCAGCGACAGGTCCTTGACGGTCCCCGTGCCGAGCGGCGGCGGGGACTGCGTCTCGTGGGTGGCGGCCACCGTCGCCGCCGCGAGGGCCGCGGCGTACCAGGAGAGCAGCCGGACCAGGGCCGTGGTGCGCTCCTGCTCGGTGTCCTCCTCGTCCCGCTGCGCCGCGTACTCGCCGAGCAGGTCGTGCAGCAGGTACCGGTCGGGCTCGGGGTTGAGGACGAGGTGGGCGTCGGCGAGGACGTCGAGGACGACGGCGGCCCGGGCCTCCGTGACGTCGAGGAGCGCCGCGGCGGACTGCGGGGTGACCGCGTGGGCCGGCCACACCCGCCCCAGGAGCCTGAAGGCGCGGGCGGCCTCGCGCTCCAGGGGCTGGTCGCTGTCCCGCATGGCCACGTAGCTCATGGCGAAGGTGCGGCGGACGTCGAACTCCCCCATGGCGAGGGTCTCCAGCCGGCCCTGGTGGGGGGTGAGCCGTCTCGCCAGGAGCGCGAGGGGCCAGGAGGGCCGGGAGGCCAGCCGGCCGCCGACGATGTGCAGGGCGAGCGGCAGGCCCCCGCAGGCGGCCATGATGGCGGCCAGGGCCTCGGGCTCGCTCCGTACCCGCTCGGCGCCGACGAGCCCGGCGAGGAGCGCGTACTGGTCGGACTCGGGCAGCGGGGCCAGCGGGACCCTGGCGGAGCGCGGCAGGTCGGCGAGCAGCTGGCGGCTGGTGATCAGGGCGGCGCTGTGGCCGCCGGCCGGCAGCAGGGGTGCGACGTGGGCGGCGTTGCGCGCGTTGTCGAGGACCAGGAGGACGCGGCGTTCGGCGAGCGCCGACCGGAGGAGGAGGACGCGGTCGTCGGTGTCCTCGGGCAGGGCGTCCTGGTGGACGCCCAGGTCGGACAGGAACCGGGCGAGCAGTTCGTGGGCCGTGCGCGCGCCGCCCGCGCCGTAGCCGCGCAGGTCGGCGTAGAGGGCGCCGTCCGGGAAGTCCTCGCGCACCCGGTGCGCCACGTGCATCGCGAGAGCGGTCTTGCCGACGCCGCCCATGCCGGAGATCACGACGACCCGGGCCCGAGCGGGCTCGCTCCGGCCCCCGCCGCCGGCGCCCCCGGCCGGGCCGAGGCCGCCGTCCCCGCCCGGACCGGTGTCGCCCTCCGGGCCGGGGACGGGGCCTGCGCCCCGGGCCGTGGCGTCGTCCGCCCCGGGGGTCTCCGGCTCGGGACGGCTCTCCTCGGGACGCACCCCCAGCAGCGCCAGTACGGTCGCCGCCTCGGTCTCCCGGCCCGTGAAGGCCTCGCTCTCGCAGGGCAGCTGGAAGGGCGGGCGGGCCGTGGCGGGGCGGGGGGCGGGGTCGGGCGCGGGGTGGCCCGCGAGCATCTCCGCGTGGGCCTCCTGGACGGCGGCGCCGGGTTCCGCGCCGAGCTCGTCGACCAGGTTCCGGCGCAGCCGGTGGAAGACGGAGAAGGCCTCGGCCTGGCGGCCGGAGCGGTGGAGGGCGAGCATGAGGCGCCGGTGGAAGCCCTCGCGCAGCGGGTGCTCCCCCGCCAGGGTGGCGAGCGGGGCGACGGCCTCGTGGTGGCGGCCGAGGCACAGCTCGGCGTCGAAGCTCCATTCGAGGGCCTGGAGGCGTGCCTCCACGAGCTGGTGGACGCGGAGCGCGGGCCCCTCGGTGTCGGAGAAGGGGGCGAGGTCCGCGAGGGGGGTGCCGCGCCACAGGGGCTCGGCGAGGGCGGCCTCCCGGCGGACCGCCTCCCAGTCCCCCCGCTGGTGCGCCCGCCGCACGGCCCGGACCCGGGCCTCGAAGACGTCGGCGTCGAGCTCGCCCTCGTTGACGATCAGCTGGTAGCCGGGGGCGACGGTGCGCAGCCGCGCGTCGGTCCCGCCGTCGGCGGCGGCGAGGACGCGGCGGAGCCTGGTGAGGTGGTTGGCGAGGGCCGCGTCGGCGCTGGCGGGGATCGAGTCGCCCCAGAGTGCTTCCTTGAGGGCGTCCCGGGAGACCGGGCGGTTGGCGTGGAGCAGCAGTGCGGCGAGGAGGACGCGGACCTTGGGGCCGGGCACCGGCCGCAGCTCCGTCCCGTCGTGGACGACGAGTGATCCGAGCAGCCCGAACTTCACCACCATGCCCCCGCATCCTGGTAGGTGGGTCCGCCCGAGCGAGGCGGTCCCGACGTGACCCATCGTACGGTTCGGCACCCCTTGATTGATCAAACCGACCGGGGGTTACCATATGAGCGCCGCCTAGCTCGAAAGATAATCTTGTGACTGTCAATGACGACTCGTTCACCAGCTGGAAGAACCGCGAGGAGATCGCGGAGTCGATGATCCCGATCATCGGGAAGCTGCACCGGGAGCAGGACGTCACCGTCCTGGTCCACAGCCGCTCCCTGGTGAACAAGTCGGTGGTCAGCATCCTCAAGACCCACCGCTTCGCCCGGCAGATCGACGGCGAGGAGCTCTCGGTCACCGAGACGCTGCCGTTCCTGGAGACGCTCACCACGCTCGACCTGGGCCCGTGCCAGATCGACATCGGTGTGCTGGCCGCCGACTACAAGACCGACGACCGCGGTCTCTCGGTGGCGGAGTTCACCGCCGAGGCCGTCGCGGGCGCCACCGGCGAGAACAAGATCGAGCGCCGTGACGGACGCGACGTCGTCCTCTACGGCTTCGGCCGCATCGGCCGCCTCGTCGCCCGCCTCCTCATCGAGAAGGCCGGCTCCGGCAACGGTCTGCGCCTGCGCGCGATCGTCGTCCGCGGCGGCGGCGACCAGGACCTCGTGAAGCGCGCCTCGCTGCTGCGCCGCGACTCCATCCACGGCCAGTTCCAGGGCACGATCACGGTCGACGAGGCGAACAGCACCATCGTCGCCAACGGCAACACGATCAAGGTGATCTACGCCAACGACCCCTCCGAGGTCGACTACACGGCGTACGGCATCGACAACGCCATCCTCATCGACAACACCGGCAAGTGGCGGGACCGCGAGGGCCTCTCCAAGCACCTGCGCCCCGGCATCGACAAGGTCGTCCTGACCGCGCCCGGCAAGGGCGACGTGCCGAACATCGTGCACGGCGTCAACCACGACACGGTGAAGCCGGACGAGCAGATCCTGTCCTGCGCCTCCTGCACCACCAACGCGATCGTCCCGCCGCTGAAGGCCATGGACGACGAGTACGGCGTGCTGCGCGGCCACGTGGAGACGGTCCACTCGTTCACGAACGACCAGAACCTGCTGGACAACTACCACAAGGCCGACCGCCGCGGCCGCTCCGCGCCGCTCAACATGGTCATCACGGAGACGGGTGCCGCCTCCGCCGTGGCCAAGGCGCTGCCCGACCTGAAGGCGCCGATCACCGGCAGCTCGATCCGCGTCCCCGTCCCGGACGTCTCGATCGCCATCCTGAGCCTGCGCCTGGGCCGCGAGACCACCCGCGAGGAGGTCCTCGAGTACCTCCGCGACGTCTCGCTGCACTCGCCGCTGAAGCGCCAGATCGACTTCACCACGGCCCCCGACGCCGTCTCGATGGACTTCGTCGGCTCGCGCCACGCGTCCATCGTCGACGCCGGCGCGACCAAGGTCGACGGCGACAACGCGATCCTCTACCTGTGGTACGACAACGAGTTCGGCTACTCGTGCCAGGTCATCCGGGTCGTCCAGCACGTCTCCGGCGTGGAGTACCCGACCTTCCCGTCCCCGGCGGTCTGATCCCCCTCGCACGGCACCGCGGCGCGCCGCACCTCCCCTCCGGAGGTGCGGCGCGCCGCCGTTCCGGCGAACCGATCACGGTCCGCCGGCGTCCCTCCGGCCATGGAGACGCTCACCCACGGGATACGTCAGCTGCTGCGCTTCGCGGTCCTGGAGGCGCGCTGCTGCGCCTTCGCCGTCGCGCTCGTCGGTGGCATCGCCGTCTCGGCCCTGCTGCCCGAGCTGCCGGTCGCCCGCTACGACCTGCTGCTCCTGTACGGCGTCGGGCTCACCGTCCTCGCGTGGAAGGTCGGCTGGGACACCGGCCGGGACGTCGCCGTGATCGCCGGGTGCCACGCCATCGGCCTCCTCTTCGAGCTGGTCAAGGTGCGGATGGGCTCGTGGAGCTATCCGGAGGACGCCCTGACGAAGTTCGGCGGCGTGCCGCTGTACGGCGGGTTCCTGTACGCGGCGCTCGGCAGCTACGTCTGCCGCGCCTGGCACCTGTTCGACCTGCGGCTCACGGGCTACCGGCCCCGGATCACGGCGGTCCTCGCCGGGGCCGTGTACGTGAACTTCTTCAGCCACCACTGGCTGCCCGACGCCCGCTGGGCCCTGGCCGCGCTGCTGCTCGCCGCGACGGCGGGGACCCGGGTCCGGTTCCGGGTCGGCGAGAGCGACCACCGGATGCCCCTGGCCCTGTCCTTCGTCCTGATCGGCTTCTTCCTCTGGGTCGCCGAGAACGCGGCCACCTACGTCGGCGCCTGGAGCTACCCGGACCAGCTGGACGGCTGGCAGCCGGTCTCCCTCACGAAGTTCGGCGCCTGGGCACTCCTCGTCACGGTCACGTTCACCCTTACGGCAAATCGGACATTCTTCGTGCAGGGCCGCCGGAAGCGTGCTACAGTCGAGCCCAGTTGCAGTCGTGGTTCCCATTGAACTTACAAGTGCCTTCGGCGATTCGACATCGTCAGGCACTTGATGTGTTTTCGGTGCAGTTTTCCGGACGGGGCAATCATCACGGCGACGCCGGGATCCGCACAGTGCGGCTCCCAGGGCTACGCCCCGAAGGAGATATGACATGGCTACTGGCACCGTGAAGTGGTTCAACTCGGAAAAGGGCTTCGGCTTCATCGAGCAGGAGGGTGGCGGCCCGGACGTGTTCGCCCACTACTCCAACATCGCCACCTCCGGCTTCCGTGAGCTCCAGGAAGGCCAGAAGGTGACCTTCGACGTCACGCAGGGCCAGAAGGGCCCGCAGGCGGAGAACATCCTCCCCGCCTGACGTTGACACGTCCGACGCGGCCGGGGTCCCCACCCGTGTGGTGGGGGCCCCGGCCCGTCGCGTTTACCGGACTTCTCCACGGACCAGGTGCCGCATGAACACCACGCCCCACAAGGACGCCTCCGCGGCGGCCGTGACCTTCGCCGCCTTCGACCTGCCGGCCGACCTGCTCGCGGAGCTCGCCCGCCGCGGCGTCGAGACGCCCTTCCCGATCCAGGCCGCCACGCTCCCGGACGCCCTCGCGGGCCGCGACGTCCTCGGACGCGGACGGACGGGCTCCGGCAAGACCCTCGCGTTCGGCCTGCCGCTCCTCGCCCGCACCGCCGGGCGGCGGGCCGAGGCCCGCAAGCCGCTCGCCCTGGTCCTGGTGCCGACCCGCGAGCTGGCCCAGCAGGTCGCCGACGCCCTCGCCCCGTACGCCGGGGCCCTGGGGCTCCGTCTGGCGACCGTGGTCGGCGGCATGTCGATCGGGCGGCAGGCCACGGCGCTGCGCGACGGGGCCGAGGTCCTGATCGCCACCCCCGGCCGGCTCATGGACCTCGTCGAGCGCAAGGACTGCCGTCTCGACCGGGTGGCCGTCACCGTCCTCGACGAGGCCGACCGGATGGCCGACATGGGCTTCCTGCCGCAGGTCACGGAGCTGCTCGACCAGGTGCCGGGCACCGGCCAGCGGATGCTGTTCTCGGCCACGCTCGACCGTGACGTCGACCAGCTGGTCGAGCGCTACCTCCAGGACCCGGCCGGCCACTCCGTCGACCCCTCGGGCGCCGCCGTCTCCACCATGGAGCACCATGTGCTGCACGTGCACGGCCCCGACAAGTTCGCCACCGCCACGGAGATCGCCGCCCGGGACGGGCGCGTGATCATGTTCCTGCGCACCAAGGCCTCCGTCGACCGCTTCGCCAAGCACCTCCTCGGCAGCGGCGTGCGGGCCGCGGCGCTGCACGGCGGCAAGTCGCAGCCGCTGCGGGCCAGGACCCTGGAGCGCTTCAGGAGCGGCGAGGTCCCCGTGCTGGTCGTCACGGACGTGGCGGCGCGCGGCATCCACGTCGACGAGCTCGACCTGGTCGTCAACGTCGACCCGCCCGCCGACTCCAAGGACTACCTGCACCGCGGCGGGCGCACCGCCCGCGCGGGCGAGTCGGGGCTCGTCGTCACGCTGGTCACGCCCGAGGAACGCCGTGACGTGGCCCACCTCATGGCGGAGGCCGGCGTCCGCCCCCGCGAGACCCGGATCCGCTCCGGCGAGGCCGAGCTGACCCGCATCACCGGCGCCCGCAAGCCCTCGGGCGTACCGGTCGACGGCAGCGCGCCGAGCCAGGAGGGCGGCAAGCGCGGCGGCGCGGCCTTCCGGGGCATCGGCACCACCCCCGGCCGCCCGGGCCGCGCGAAGAACGAGTCCCGGCGGGCCGCCGAGGCCCGTAGGACGGCGGAGGCCCGCCGGGCGGCGAAGGTCCGGCGGGGCGGCTGACGGGACGGCTCGGCGCGTCCCGGAGCCATGGGCCCGGACACGGCGCCCCTCCGTCGGGCCCGGTGAGGAACGGCCGGGTCGCTCGTCGGCCCGGCCGGGGTACGGACCCCGGCCGGGCCGACGGACGCCGTCAGACGCTCCAGATCTCCTTCATCGTGTCCACTTCGCCCTTGGCGTTCAGCGTGACCTCGTAGACGTTGCCGTAGCAGCCGTAGGGGGCCTCCACCTTGGGGTAGTCCTCGGTGGGAGCTCCGATCTCCTGGGCGTGGCAGCGGTCGATGTGCAGCGCCAGCTGCTCGTGGTCGACCTGCTTCGACTGGCCGGGGCCGAGGGCCAGATACGCCTTGACGCCGTCGGGAAGGACGTAGTGCTTGGTCGGGTCCCCCTGCTCGGCGCCGTAGATCCAGTCGTTCGGCGTGCAGTGCGGCGTGGCCTCCGAGGCCTCGAAGCCGCCGGAGTCACGCATGAGCTGGACCTTCAGCTTCATGTGCCCGGCGGGCAGGGTCGGCGGCGTGCCGCAGTCGCCGCCCTTTCCGTCGCCGTCGACGTCGTCGGCCGGGGCTCCGTCTCCGGCCTCGGCGGGGTCCGTCGTCCCGGACGCCGTGGCCGACGGCGAGGCGCTGCTGCCGGAACCTCCGGTCAGACCCTCGGCGTCGGGGTCCTCCGGACCGCAGGCGGCGACGCCGCCCAGGGCGGCGAGAAGCGCGATCGCGCTGAGGACACGGCGAGTTGAGGTCATTCTTCCATTCCCCCGAATGAGAGTGCTCTATGTCGTGATCATGATTGATCGACGGGGCTTTCTACCTCAGGGAGTTGTCGGAAGGCCAATCGGCGCGACCGGGGGCGAGGCCCGTCAGTCCCGCGCCGGAGTCCTTGCCGTGACCGGCACGCCCGTCAGGTCCGGCTCGTCCTCCGCGATCCGGAACGGGTGGGCGCCGAGTCCGGTGTCGGTGGCGCCGAAGAGGAGCCGGCCGGTGGCGGCGTACACCAGCACGGCGCCCAGGCAGAACACGTCGCCGGCCGGGGCGAGTTCGAGCCCGCGCACCCGCTCGGGCGACAGGGAGCCCGGCGAGCCGATCAGCATGCCCTTACGGGTGTGGAGGCCGTCTCCGCCGAGACCGTCCCTCGCCCGCGCGATGCCGAAGTCGATCACGCGCGGCCCGTCCACGGTCACCAGCACGTTGGACGGCTTCAGTTCGCGGTGGGTCTACCCCGCCACGCGTTCGCCGGACGGGTCGGCGAGGACGATCTGGAGGTGCGCCGGTGCGTACCTGCGCGCCTTGGCCACCATCTTCCGCAGGTCGAACTTGGCGCGGAGGACCGCGACGTGGATGGGCGCGGGCATCTCCGGGTCGTGGGCCAGGACGGTCCCGCCCGCCGGGAGGGAGGCGCCGCGGCGCAGCCGCGCGCCGATCAGGGTGTGCGTGCCGCCCTCCGGGGTGGCCACGACCAGCTGGGTGACGTCGCTCCAGGGCAGCAGGACGGTGCCGAACCGGGCGCCGGCCGCGTCGAACTGGAACGCCGTGCGCCGGTTCTCGTACCAGGAGATGACGAAGGGGAGCCCCGCCATGACGACGACGCCGCCCTTCATGTCGAGCGCCCATCCGAGCAGGACGGCGAGCCCGACGACGCCCACGATCGCGCCCCACAGACCCGCCTGGTCCCGCGCGGAGAACGGATGGGTCACCCGGTAGCGCTCCCATCGGGCCGCGCGGCGGGCGGGCCGCGCGCCGGACCTGCTGCCGGCCTGTGACATGACGGTGTCTCCCTGCTGTCGACGACGTGGGCCGGCTGCCGCCCCCACGGCGGCAGCCGGCCCGACGGGACCACCCTGGCGCGGAGCGGTGGAAGGCCGATGAAATGCTGCTGAAGCGAAGGTCCGGGGAAGCGGTGCGGGCACCGGGCACACGGGGGACGTGGGGGGCGAGGACGTGGGTGTGGAACCGGCGGACCGGGGCGCGGGCCCGGCCGGGGCGAGCGGGCCCCTGCGGATCGACCTGCTCGGCCCCGTTCGGGCCCTGCGCGGTGACGTCCCGGTCGCCCTCGGTCCGGTCCGCCGGCAGGCGGTGCTCGCCGCCCTGGTCCTGCGCGCCCCGGGCTTCGTGACGTACCGGCAGCTCCTCGACGACGTGTGGGGCGCCGAACCGCCGGGCACGGGCCACCGCGTCCTGCCCAGTTACGTGTACGCGCTCCGCAGGGCACTGGACGCGCCGGACGCCGGGCCGGACCGGTCGGTGATCGGCGGCGGCCGCGGCGGCTACCGCTTCGAGCCCGGCGGGGCCAGCACCGACCTCGCCGAGCTCGCCGAGCAGGCGGCCCGCGGCCGGCGGGCGAAGGCCTCGGGCGACCTCGCCGCCGCCCTCGACGCGGGCGGCCGGGCGCTCGCGCTGCTCCGCGGCGAGCCCCTGCCCGGCCTGCCGGGGCCGCTCGCCGACACCGAGCGGCAGCGGCTCGCACGGCTGCGCAGGGCCCTGCACCAGGAGCACGCGGAGTGCCTCGTCCTGCTCGGGCGCCACGCGGAGGCCCTGGACGGCCTCATGGCGGCGTCGCCGGCCCTCCCGTACGACGAACCCCTCGCCGCCCTCCGGATGCGCGCGCTGTACGGCAGCGGCCGCCAGGCCGAGGCGCTGGCCGTGTACGGGGAGACCCGCGCCCGCCTCCTCGACGAGCTGGGCGTGGAACCCGGCGAGGACCTGCGCCGCGTCCACCAGGCCGTCCTGCGCCGTGACGACGCCCTGCTCCTCGGCCGGGTGCCGGGGCCCCGGGAGCCGGCCGCGCCCGGCGCGGGGGACGCGCCGCCGGAGTACGAGGGGCGCGGCGGGAAGGGGGAGGACGGGGGACGGGTCCGCGCCGGTGGCGGCGCCGGGACGGCTCGCCCCGGCGCGGACGGGGACACCGACGGCGTCCCCCGCCCCGGCGGGAACGGGGACGCCCGAGGGCCGGCCCGCCCCGGCGCGGCGGGGGACGTCGAAGGCCCGGTCCGCCGCACCGGCGAGGACGGGAACGCCGCCCCCTCCGTTCGGTCCGGTGCCGGGCTGCCCCGCCCCCGGCGCAACGAGCTCCCCGGGGACACCGCCTGCCTGGTGGGACGCGAGGCGGAGCTCGCGGTCCTCACCGGCGCCGTGCACCCGGGAGCGGTGACCGTGACGACCGTGGACGGGACGGCGGGCGTCGGCAAGACCGCTCTGGTCGTGCGGGCCGCGTGGACGCTCGCCGAGGAGCACCCGGACGGGTGCCTGTTCGTGGATCTGGAGGCGTACGGCGCCGCCGACGAGAGCGCCGGCCCGCACCGGGCCCTGCGCCGGCTGCTCCGTACGGTACGGGGCGGAGGCGAGGACCCGCTCCCTTCGGACGCGGCCGACATGGGGGCCGGGGACGAGCCGGCGGACCTGGTCACGGCCTGGCGCGCGGCCACCAGCGGGCTGCGGCTGCTGCTCGTCGTGGACGGTGCCCGGAGCGCCGGGCAGGTCCGTCCGCTGCTGCCCGCGGGGCCGGGAAGCCGTGTCCTCGTGGCGGGGCGGCAGCGCCTGCCCGGCCTCGACGCCGACGTGCGGCTCACCGTGGAGCCGCTGGGCACCGGTGACGCGGTCGGTCTGCTGCGCGCGCTCCTCGGGGAGGCGCGGGCGGACCGCGAGCCCGAGGCCGCCCTGGAGCTCGCCCGGCGCTGCGCCGGCCTGCCGCTGGCGCTGCGGATCGCGAGCGCCCGGCTGCAGAACCGCCCGTCGTGGACCCTGGCGTTCCTGGCCGGGCGGATGTCCGACGACGTGCGCGGCCTCGGCGAGCTGCGGGCGGAGGACCGCAGCGTGGAGGCCGCCTTCCGCCTCTCGTACGACCGGCTGGAGCCCGAACTGCGGCGGGGGTTCCGGGCGTTGGGGGCGGTACCGACCGTCCGTTTCGACGGGCTGGGCCTGGCCGCCGTGCTGGGCCGTCCCCGTGCGCACGCCGAGGGGATCCTGGAGGACCTGGTGGACGCGAGCCTCCTCCAGGAACCGCATCCGGGCCGCTACCGGCTGCACGACCTCGTCCGGGCCCATGCGCGGCAGCTCGCCGCCGCGGCGCCCGAGGAGGCGGCCGCGGACCGCGCGGCCGTCCTGCGGCTCTACACGGCGGCCGGACGGACGGCGGGCGACTGGGGTCCCGAGACCTTCCCGACCGCCCCCGGCGCGACCGGTTCCCCCTTCAGCGGCCAGCGGGAGGCCTCGGAGTGGCTGGACGCGGCCGACGGGGAGCTGCTCGACGTGGTGGCCTCGGCGGTCGCCTCGGGCGCGTACGACCACGCCTGTCTGCTCGCCGAGGCCCTGGTCGACCACCAGCTCCGCCAGGGCCACCACCACGAGGCCCGTGCCGCGCTGGAACTCGCGCTGCCGTGCGCGGACCTGGCCGACGACCGGCGGCTCCGCTCCGCGCTGCGCACCTGCATGGGGGTCGTCGACATCCACCGGGGGCGGTTCCGGCAGGCGCACACGTGGTTCGCGGAGGCCCTGCGGCACGCCCGTGGCCAGGGCGATCCGCGGAACGAGGCGCGGGCGATCGCCGGGACGGGCGTCGCGCTGTGGCCGCTGGGCCGGGTCGAGGAGGCCGCCGGCCTTCTGGGCCGGGCCCTGGAGCTGGCCGCCGGACTCGGCGACGACTGGCTGACGGGGGTCTCGACCTGCAACCTCGGCGCGATCCACGCCCTGCGGGGACGGCACGAGGAGGCCCTCGACCACTACGGCGCGGCCCTCGCCCTCGCCGAGAAGAACGGCCGGCCCCGGACGATCGCCCAGTCCCTGTGCTTCGTCGCCGACGCCCACCTCGCGCTCGGCCGTCACGCGGAGAGCGCCGCCCTGCTGCGGCGGGCGGCCGAACTGGCGGAGGGGTCGGGGGACATGGCGCTGCGCGCGGCGGCGCTGTCGCGGCTCGCCGCCGCCGAGCACGGACAGGGCCGGCTGCACGCGGCCGTCGACACCCACCACGAGGCCCTGTCGACGCTCACCGAACACACCAGCACCTGGCTGGAGATGGAGATCCGCATCCGTCTCGGCAGCACCTACGCGGCGGCGGGCCGCCGCACGGAGGCACACCGGGAGTTCCGCACCGCCCTCTCCCTCCCCGACGCCGAGGACCACCCCCGGCAGTACGACCGGGCACGCGACGGTCTGACCGCCACGGCCGACGGTCCGGACGACGAACCGGTCGACGCCCCCGGCTGGTAGTGCGTGGAGCCGTCCGGCCCGCCGGAGTGGGCCCTGGTGGTCGGCATCGGGGAGGCGGCGCGGGGGCGTACGTGAGCCGGATCACAGGGAACCTCCGCCCGGTTCGGGTCCTCCTTCAGGTGTCGGCGTCCCGTGGCGCCGGATCAGGGCTCGTTCACCATTCCGATACGGAGGGGACCCCATGGCGGTCATCGACATCCAGCGGCCTCGTGCGGCGGCCGGCGGGCGTGCCGTCGCCGTGCTGCTCGCCGTCCTCGCGCTGGCGCACGTCTACTGGGCGACCGGACTGACCTGGCCGGCCGCCGACGGGCGGGGGCTCTCGCTCGCCGTGCTCGGCAGCGTGGTGTCCTTCGGACCCGCGGTGGTGCTGCCGCTGGCCGCCCTCGAAGGGTGCGCCGCGGTCGCCGTGGCCGCGCACGCGCGCGGGGTGCGCGGCCGCCGGGTCCCGCGTCTCGTCACGTACGCCGTGGCCTGCGGGATGCTGCTGCGCGGCGCGGCCGGTCTGGTGTGGATCGTGGTCGGCCGGGACGGCTCCGGGGCGGCCTTCCCCTGGCTGAACGCGCTGCTGTACACGCCGCTGAGCCTGGTCGTCGGCTGGACGGCCCTGCGTGCCGCCCGCTGAGGCCGCCGGTCCCGTCGACCGGGGCGTCGCGCTGGTCCGGGCCGCCCGGCGCGGGGACACCCTGGCCCTGCACGACCTGCTCGACCACCTCACCCCGTACATCGCCCGGATCTGCCGGCCCATCGCCCTGGACGACGGACCGGACGCCACCCAGGAGGCCCTGGTCGCCGTCTTCACCTCGCTGCGGTCGCTGCGGGAGCCCGAGGCACTGTACGGGTGGGTGCGGGCGATCTCCGTACGGGAGGCGGTGCGGGTCGCCGGGCGGGCGGCGCGGGCGCGGCCCGCGGAGCTCCCGGACGTGCCGGAGCGGGGCGATCCGCAGCTGGCCGCCGACATCGACGACGTCCTGGCCCGGCTGTCGCCCGCGCACCGGGCGGTGCTCGTGCTGCGGGACGTCGAGGGGATGGACGAGGAGGCCGCGGCGGCGCTCCTCGGGGTGCCGGCCGGCACCGCGAAGTCCCGGTTGCACCGGGCACGGCAGAGCTTCCGAAGGGCGTGGTCCGCGTGAACGGCGACGGGGCGATGATCGACGACGTGCGGCGGCTTCGGGTCATGGGCGCCGGCGTCCGGGGCGCGCGGGTCGTGGAGCGGGTGCTGCCCGCGCCGCTCGCCGTGGTGTGGGGCGTCATGGGTGACCTGGAGGGCGGCTTCGGGGAGTTCCAGCCCGACATGCGGTCGGTGCGGGTGCTGCGCAGGGACGGCGACCGGGTGGAGGCCCTCGCCCGCAGCCGTTACGGTCTGCGGGCCCGTTTCCACGGGGTGCTGCGGCCGGGCTGGTGCTGGCTGCAGAGCCGGTTCCTGGTCATCGGGATGGCGGCGGTGGACGAGGGCGGCCGGACCCGGGTGGCGCTCACCGGCGGCGTCCGCGTCCCGGGGCGCGCCGCGCTGGTCCCGTTCGGGGCGCGCCGGGAGCTGGAGCGCGCCATGGCGCGCCTCGCCGAGCGGGTCGTCCGTCAGGACTAGGCCGTGTCCTGGATCCGGCGGAACGGGTGGTCCGCCTCCAGGGTGAACGCCACGTCCAGAAGGGTCCGTTCGCTGCCGGGGCGGCCGGAGAACATGACGCCGACGGGCAGTCCGTCCTCCGTCGTCCGGGTGCTGGGGAGCGAGATCGACGGGGTGCCGACGACGTTGTCGACCGGGGTGAACGCGACGTACTGGAGGATCCGCTCGATCAGCGTCGCGTACGGGACGGTCGGGGCGAGGTGGCCGATCGGCGGCGCCGGGTGGGCGAGGACGGGGGTGAGGAGGAGGTCGAGTCCGCGGAACGCCGCCGCGTACGCCGCCTTCGTGTGCTTCAGCCTCCGCAGCACGCCCGGGGTGCGCCGCCAGTTCTCCAGGTAGGCGGCGCGCAGGCCGCGGCTGAGGCCGTCCATGCGGTGGCGGTCGAAGTCCGTGCCGAGGGTCCGGCCGGTGGCGCCGAGGAGGAACGACAGCATCCCCCAGTAGGTGAGGAAGTCCTCGGTGAAGCGGGGGTCGATGGCCATCTCGACGGGTTCCACGCCGTGGCCGAGGCGTTCGAGCCTCGTCGCCGTCTCCGTGACGGCCTCCCGGGTGACGGTGTCGGAGGTGACGCCGTTCGGCGAGTCCAGCAGGAATCCGATGCGCAGCCGTCGTCCGGAGGGACCCTCGACCAGGCCGAGGGGCGGCAGCTTCGGGTTGCGCCAGTACGTCTCGGCGGCGGCGAGGAACGCGGCACTGTCCCGTACGGAGCGGCTCACGATGCCGTCGGCGACGAGGTCCAGGGGCAGTCGGCGGCTCTGGTCGTTGGGCACGACCCTGCCCCGGGTGGGCTTGAGGCCGACGAGCCCGCAGGCGGCGGCGGGGATCCGGATGGAGCCGCCGCCGTCGTTGGCGTGGGCGATCGGCACCGCTCCGGCGGCGACGAGGGCCGCGCTGCCGCCCGAGGAGCCGCCCGCGGAGTGGCCGGTGTTCCAGGGGTTGCGGACGGGCTCGGCGGTCTCGTACTCCGTGGTGGGGCTGAAGCCGAACTCGGGCAGCCTGGTCTTGCCGAGCACCGTGACGCCGGTGCTCAGGAACTGCCGGGCGAAGGGCGCGTGCCGTCGTGCCGGACCCGGGGTGAAGGCCGCGCTGCCGTGGCCGGTGGGCAGCCCCCGGTGGTCGGTGTTGTCCTTGACGAAGGTCGGGACGCCCGCGAAGGCGCCGTCGGCCGGGGCACCGGGCGCGGGGGCGTCGACGTGCGTCTGGACGGCGTGGAGCCGTTCCTCGACGGTCCGTACCCGCTCGGCCGCGTCCCGGGCGGCCTCGGCGGCGCCGACCTCGCCGCGGCGGATCGCCTCGGCGAGTCCGACGGCGTCGTGTTCCCCCAGGGCGTCGTCCCGGAAGGCGTGCACCCTGGTCTTCTCGTCGAAAGTCGTCACCGCTGCCTCAGCCCCCGGCCGTGTGGATGGTCGCCCACCATCATTGCCTACCAGTGGGTAACAGGCGAGGGGTCGGCGCGGATCAGCGCCCCTGGAGCGCCTTCACGTTGTCGCCGAAGGTCCAGCCCTTCGAGCCGTCCCAGTTGGCCGACCAGGTCATCAGGCCCTTGAGCGAGCCGCCGTAGTGGTTCCAGGCCTGGGCGACCGCCGACGGCGTCATGTGTCCGCCGCCGGCGCCCGGCTGGGCCGGGAGGCCGGGGACCTGCTTGTCGTACGGGACCCTGATGGTGGTGCCCTGGACGACCAGTCCGCGGTTCAGGCAGTCGGTCTGGGCGACGAACCCGGCGACCGTGCCGGCGGAGTAGGAGTCGCCGGAGCATCCGTACATGCTGCCGTTGTAGTACTGCATGTTCAGCCACCACAGGCGGCCGTTGTCCGCGTACTTCTTGACGATCGGCAGGTACGCGCCCCAGATCGAACCGTAGGCCACACTGCCGCCGGTGACGTACGCGGTCTCCGGCGCCATCGTCAGCCCGAAGCCCGCGGGCATGCGGGCCAGGACGCCGTCGATGATGCGCACCAGGTTGGCCTGCGAGGCGGACAGGGTGCCGATGCTGCCGCTGCCGACGAGACCGGTCTCGATGTCGATGTCGATCCCGTCGAAGTTGTACGTCTTCAGGAGGGGCACGACGGTCTCGACGAAGCGGTCGGCGACGGCGCGGGAGCTCAGGTCGATCCCGGCGGCGGCGCCCCCGATCGACAGCAGGATCGTCGCCCCGGCCGCCTTGGCACGGCACATCTCGGCCGGGGTGGCGACGCGGACGGTGCTGTCCATGCCGTCCTCCCACAGCACGGTCCCGTCCGAGCGGATGACGGGGAACGCGGCGTTGACGACGTTGTAGCCGTGGGCGGCGAAACGCGGGTCGTCGATGGGTGCCCAGCCGAACGGCGGGTGGACGCCGTTGGCGGAGCCGTCCCAGTTCTCCCAGTATCCCTGGAGCACCTTCCCGGCGGGCTTCGGCTTGAGGGCGCAGGTGTCGGCGGCGGACGACGGGGAGGGGGCGGGTTTCGCGCCTTCGGCGGCGGCGGGGCCCGCGAGGACCGCGGCGGCGAGCAGGGTGGCGAGCCCCGCTCCGAGGACACGGGTGATCCGGAGGCCTGGCATGCGTACTCCTGGGGACGTGGGGGGTCCTGGACGTGGCGCGCGCTCCAGGAGACCGTAAGTTGGTCCAGACCTTTCGTCAACCACCCTCACGCACAAGGGATTTACGACTCCGAGGGCGGACGCCCGGCCGTCACCGCCGTTTCCGCGCGCGTGTCAGGCGGGACAGCTCCCCGTCGGCCAGGCGGCCCGTGAGCGCGCCCCCGAACACCACGACGCCCACCGCGACGAGCCAGGTCTGGATGACGAGGAACGCGCCGAACGGGCCGTACGTGACGGCGCTGGAGGCGATCAGCGGGGAGAAGACGAGCTGGGAGAAGACCCTCAGGCCGAGCAGTCCGAGCGTGGTGCACACCGCCCCCGGCAGCAGGGCCGCCCACGGGACGCGCCCGTCGAGCAGCAGCCGCTGCGACCACCAGAAGAACAGCGTGCCGATCAGCAGCGTGACGGCCTCGCTCACCGGGGTGCCCTGCCAGAACGGGAAGACCGCGAAGAGGTGGAGGACCCCGATGAGCACGGCGAGCCACAGCACGTGCCGCCATCGGGTCCTCCAGTGGGCCGGAGGGAGGTCCCAGACCCTCTCGTACCCGCTCTGCACCGCCGTGCCGAACGTGATGCCGAAGACGGTGAGCAGGGCGAGGCCGAACGCCGTCGTGGTCCGCCGCACCTGGCCCGGCAGCGCGAACAGCCGCTCGATCTCCGCCCGGGCGGCGTCCGAGACCCCGATGCCGTCACCGAGCCACTGCGCGAACCCCTTCCCGCTGCCCGCACCCGCCGCCGACACGACGATCAGGAGCGGCACCAGCGTGAGGAAGGCGAGCGCCGCGAACCCCAGCGAGCGCTGCCACAGCCCGAGGTCCCTGGCCGGCGCCCACCGGTGCCCGGCCCGGAAGCGGCGGATCGCCCTCCGCGTCCGCCCGGCCCGGGGCCATCGCCCGGCGGGACGGGAGACCATCCCTCCACGGTAGGACCGCCCCGCGCCGGCAACCAGCGGGGCCGCCCGGCGCCGGCGTCAGCCCTCGACGCCGGTGGCCCCGTGCGAGGCGCCGACGGGCTTGGACTCGGGTGAACCGCGCTGGCGGAGGTAGACGGAGAGGATGGCCATCGACGCCACGGCCAGGAGCTCCGACTGCCAGTTCTGCAGGGACCGGTTCCAGAAGTCGGCGGAGGCGAGGTAGGAGGCCCAGGAGACGGGGGCCTGGAGCTGCCGCAGCCGCAGCTCGTTGAAGGCGGCCGCGCCGGAGACCGACTGGGCCAGCCAGGACAGCAGGAAGAAGACGGCCATGACGAGCCCCAGCGACCGCGAGTACACGGCCTGCCGCCAGTCCTTCGTGGCCGCCCAGCGGGGCGAGTCCGGCCGCGCGTGGTCACCCATGCGCTGGTCCCGCTCGCTCTCCGTACCCGCCTTGTGCAGCTCCTTGGACTCCGGCGAGCCACGCTGGAGCAGATAGACCGTGCCGAAGATGTAGAGGAAGAACTGCAGGAACTCCGACTGCCAGTTCTCGGTGACGTCGACGGCGAAGTCCGAGGACATCAGGTAGTCGCCGAGGCCGATCTGCTGGAGTCCCTGGACGGCGAGCTGTTCGTTGAACTCCGCGCGCCCGGAGACCGCCTGGGCGCCCAGGACGATCAGGAAGGCCGCCCCGAAACAGAGGGTGAGGCTGTTCGACCGCCAGAAGCCGCGCTCCCGGGAGCCGTCGGCCGTCACCGCTGCATCACCCCGATCGCGGTGAAGTAGGCGAGGCCGCCCACGATGGTCACCACGCACGCCACGAACAGGGTCTTCACGTCATGCCCCCTTCAGTACACAGCTGTACGGCGTGTCGCCCGGCTCGGGCGCGCATCCGGCGGCGGTGACCCGCCACCCCTCGTCGAACTGCGAGAGGAACAGCGTGTCGCCGTGGAGGCGGAGCAGCGCCTGTCTGCCGTGGACGTCCACGCCCCGCACTCCCCCGCCCCGCGGCAGGTCCTGCGAGGCCAGGGCCTGCGCGCAGGGCTTCTTCTCCTCCTCTTCGAGCTGGTCACGGCTCTCGGGAGCGAGGAGCTCGCAGGCCACCCGGAAGTTCCCCGACCCGAGGGACTCCTCGAAGAACCGGCCCGCCCGGGTCGCCCCGTCCCGGCGTGCCTGCGACGCGCCGCAGGCGGACAGGGCGACCACGGCCGCCGCCACTCCGAGGAGCAGCGGCACCCGCCGGAGCGCGGGCATCCGCCGGAGCGCGGGGGCCCGCCGGAGTGGAGCGGCTCCCGGGAAGGGGGGGACCCGCGGAGGCGGGGGGACTCGCAGGAACGGAGGGGCTCTCACTCTTTCAGCCTGACGCCGCGGTCGGCCGCGGCAAGCGCCGGGGGCCGAACGGGGGACCGCCCCACCCGTCCGGGCCCCGCGGGTGACGACGTGCGCGCGCCGGTGGGCCACGGGAGGATGGTGACGGAGAGGGGTGCCGTCATGAGCGAGTTCGACATCTGGAACTACCGCCCGAACACGGGGTACCGGCAGGGCGCCGACCTCGTCGGCTACAAGGTCGAGGCCACGGACGGCACCATCGGGAAGATCGACAGACACTCCGAGGACGTCGGCTCGTCCTACCTGGTCGTCGACGTCGGAGCCTGGATCTTCGGCCGGCGGGTGCTGCTCCCGGCCGGGACGATCGAGCTGATCGACACGGCCGAGGAGAAGGTCTACGTGGACCGCACGAAGGAGCAGATCAAGGCGGCCCCCGACTTCGACGAGGCGAAGCAGGGCGGTGAGCCCGGTTATCTGGAGCAGTTCGCCCGGTACTACGGCCAGCCGCACATGTGATCACGTCCCGCGCGGGCCCTCCGCGCGGCGGTCGCGCCGGGCCGGGACGAGGGCCGTGAGCATCAGGACGGCGGTGAGGACGAACGCCCACGGATAGCCGGTCCGGCCCGCGAGGAAGCCGAAGCCGACGGCCCCGACGCCCATGCCCGCGTCGAAGGCGAAGTTCCACAGGGCGCTGACCGTTCCGTAACCGGAGACGGGGACGCGCGCGTACATCAGCGTCAGGGTGGTGTTCTGCGTGACGCCGAAGCCGACCCCGAACAGGGCCACGCCGATGACGACGGCGACCGGACTGTGGGTGAGGGAGGTGAGCAGCGTTCCCGCGGCCGCGACGACGAGGCCGGGGACGAGGAGCGCGGCCGGCCCGTGCCGGTCGCCGTGCCGGCCGGCGACCCAGCGGGCGCCGGTCGCCGCCGCGGTCTGGGCGAACAGGGCCGTGGCGACGACGCCCCCGGAGGCCGACGGCACGGCGAGGGGGAGGAAGGTGACGAGGATGCCGGCGGCGAGCGCGGTGACGGAGAAGACGAGGACGGGCCGTGACAGCGCGGGCGTACGGAACCCCGCCGTCACCCCGATCGGCCGCCCCGGCCCCGGATCGCCGTCCGCACCCCGGTCCCCGTCGCCGTCCGCACCCCGGTCCCCGTCGCCGTCCGCACCCCGGTCCCCGTCGCCGCCCGGACCCCGGTCCGCGTCGCCGTCCGGGCCCTGGTCCGCGTCGCCGCTCGGGCCCTGGTCCGCCTCACGGTCCGGCAGGCCGGGCACCGAGACGACGGCGGCCAGCGCGGCCACGGCCCCGGCGGCGAACACCGGCCCGTACCCCACGTGCGCCACCAGCCACACGCCGAGCGGGAGCGCCACCAGTGAGGGGATCCCGGTCACGATGCCGACGAGCGCCAGGCCCTCCCCACGGCGCTCGGACGGGATGAGCGAGGCCGTCAGGGCGCCGCCCGCGACGACCGTGAAGGCGAAGCCCAGCCCGCGCAGGAGGCAGACCGCCGTGATCCAGGCCGCCCCGCCGGAGGCGGTGAGCGCGAAGGCGGGCGCGCCGAGGAGGAGGAGTCCCGCCCCCAGGACGAGGCGGTAGCCGAAGCGGGCGACGAGCCGGGGGGTGGCCAGCTCGCCTCCGACCGTGGCCAGCATCAGCGCGCCCGTGGTGAGCCCGGCGGCGTTTCCGCGGCCTCCTCCGGTCGCCTCGGCGTAGAGGGGGACGACCGACAGGAGCAGGTAGAAGCTCGTCGAGGCGCCGATGATCGAGACGAAGCGCAGCAGCAGGGGCCGCGTCACCAGGGGCGGCCGTGAAGCGGCGCCCTCCGCTTGGGAGTTGAGCATCTTGGTCACCCGGGTGACGCTAGGGCGCCGGGCTGGTCCTCAGTAAGATCCGATTCCATGCCTCTGGAGTGGTCCGGTCTCTCGCCCGAGCTGCTGTTGGTCGTCGACCGGGACAGCGGCGAGCCGCTGCGGACCCAGCTGGAGCTCCGGCTGCGGGACGCCGTCCGGACCGGGCGGCTGCGGGTGGGCGAACGTCTGCCGTCCTCCCGCGAACTCGCCCGGATGCTCGGGGTCTCCCGCGGCCTCGTGCAGGAGTGCTACGCCCAACTCCAGGCCGAGGGCTACCTCGTGACCCGCGTCGGCTCCGCCACCCGGGTCGCCGGCGGCGCGGCGCCGCCGCCGGCGACCGCGCCGGCACCGCCGGTCCCCTCGCCGCTCCTGGCCGACTTCACCTGGGGCGTCCCGGACCTGAGCGGATTCCCCCTCGCGGACTGGCTGTGGGCGACCCGCGAGGCGGCGCGCGCCATGCCGAAGTCGGCGCTGGGGTACGGGGATCCACGCGGCAGCGCGGAGCTCCGCGAGGTCCTCGCCGGATATCTGCGGCGGGTGCGCGCCGCCACGGCGGATCCGGAACGGATCGTGGTCTGCACCGGTTACGCGCAGGGCCTCGGGCTGGCCCTGCGCGCCCTGGCCGGGGCGGGTGTCCGCACGGTGGCGTACGAGGACCCCGGCTCACCGGCCACCGTCTCCTCGGCCGCGTCCCGGGCGGGCATGTCGGCGGTCCCCGTACCGGTGGACGAGTTCGGCATCGACGTGCGGGCGCTCGCCGCGACCGACGCCCGCGCCGTCGTCGTGACCCCCGCGCACCAGTGGCCCACCGGTGTCGCCCTGGCGCCCGAGCGCCGGCTCGCGCTGATCGAGTGGGCCAGGAGCCGGGACGCGGTGATCGTCGAGGACGACTACGACGCCGAGTTCCGTTACGACCGCGGCCCGGTGGGCGCCCTGCAGGGGCTCGCCGCGGACCGCGTGATCTCGCTGGGCACCGTGAGCAAGTCCCTCGCGCCGGCGCTGCGCATCGGATGGATGCTGTGTCCGGCCGCGCTCACCGGGGCGATCGTCGAGCAGAAGCAGCTGAGCGACCGCGGCTCGCCCACCCTCGATCAGCTCGCCCTCGCGACGCTGATCGAGTCCGGGCGCTTCGACCGGCACCTGCGACGGATGCGGGCGACCTACGCGGCACGGCGCTCGGTCCTGGTGGCCGCCCTCGCCGAGCACGCCCCCGGCGCCGGGGTGACCGGTCTCGCGGCGGGCTTCCACGCGGTCGCCCGTCTCGCCGGGCCGACCGACGAGGGGGCCCTCGTCGCCGCCGCCCGCGCCCGGTCCGTGGGCCTCTACGGCATGAGCGCCTGCCGCGCCGCGCACGCGCCGGGGCCGGTGCGGCTGGTCCTGGGCTTCGGCAACGTCGGCGAGCGTGCCATCACCGCGGGTCTGGCGGCTGTCGGCGACCTCCTCCGCGGCCGGTAGCGGGCGCCCCGGACCGGTTCGGAAAAAACTTCGGAGGAAGGCGAATCCTCTCGGCACCTCCCCGTCTCTTATGTGTGTACCGGCCGAACGGGCCGGAGGAACACGGAGGGAACAGCAACTATGTGGACTGCCATCATCGTGGTCGGCGTCGTGCTCGTGGGTGCGTGCAGCTGGCACCTGATGCGACGCTTCAACAAGAGCCGCACCTGACCAGCGCCTGTGCGCGGGGCGCCTTCCGGTATGAGTAGCACATGAACCAACGCTTCCCCTGGCCCGACGAGCGGCTGATCAAGGCCGCTCAGGACGGCGACGTCACGTCGCTCACCACCGTCGTCATGGAATCGCAGCCGCATGTGCGCAAGTTCGCCATATCCCTGTGCGCCTCGCCGCAGGACGCGGAGGACGCGGCACAAGAGGCGCTGATCATCCTCTACCGGAAGATCGGCACCTTGCGGGCCACCGGCGCGCTCGCCTCGTGGATGTTCCGGATCGTCCGCAACGAATGCCTCCGGCAGGTGCGGCTGCTCATCGCCATGCGCGAGGAGCACTCGGCCGAGCCGGAGGCATGGGCGGAGCGGTCCGCCGAGGAGGCCGTGCTGTACCGGCTGGAGGTGGAGCGGATCGCGGCCGCGGTCAGCGCCCTTCCCCGTGAGCAGCGGCAGGTCCTGATCATGCGGGACGTGCAGGGCCTGCCGGGCAAGACCGTCGCCCACACGCTCGGCCTGAGCACCGCCGCGATGAAGTCACGGCTGCACAGAGCACGCGCGGCGCTGCGTCACGCGCTGGAAGCGACCGACCAGGCACCAGATCAAGCCATCGACCGACCAGTCGAAGGAGACTCACGCCCATGAACACCGTGAACATCGTGAAGCCCCCCGAGGGCACGAAGTCCCCGGTCATCGCACCGGTCACGGTCGCCGCCCCGTCCGCGGCGCCGAACTTCGCCAGCAAGTCCGTCCCGCGCCACCTGGCGCGCGGCGTCATCGGCTTCGGCCTCATCATCGGTTCGATCGCGATGGTGCCCGTCGCCGGCCCGGCCACCCTGCTGGCGGCCCCGCTGGCCCTCATCGCCTTCCGCGGCTGCCCCACCTGCTGGATGGTCGGCCTGGTGCAGACCATCTCGCGGGGCCGCCTGGAGCGTCAGTGCGTGGACGGCGTCTGCACGCTGACCAAGGCCGAGCACTCGGCGGCGAAGGCCAAGTAGGGCCCCTGCCTCCTGCCCCGGTCCGACGTCCCCCCTCCTTCCGGAGGTGGCGTCACCGGGCCGGGAGGCTTCGGCTGTCCGTGAACATGGCGTGAAACAACTCCCCCGGGGAAGACCTCAAAGCGTTTCTTTGATTACCCATCACATTCATTTTGCGTGCCAACCCCCCGCTCTGGCCATTGGTTTACGGAGCGCCCCCTCGGTGCTAGGGTCCAAAACGAGATTGAGAATGGCAGGGCCGCCGAGTCGGCAACGCCGTTGATCGTGCTTCACGGGGGGAGCAGAACACCATGATCCGCCATGCCCAGATTGAGGCGGCAGCACCACAAAACGACACGGGAAGCCTGACGCCCGATCAGATGGACGACCGGACCGTCGCCGTCGTCGGGCTTTCCTGCCGTTTTCCCGGCGGGGCGAACCCCGCCGAATTCTGGAATCTGCTCAGGAACGGCCGTGACGCCATAGCGGAGCCGCCCGCGGATCGCGCGCACCTCGGCGCCCTGGACGACGGATCGTCGCGCCCCGGCGGTTTCCTGCCCCGCGTCGACACCTTCGATGCCGAGTTCTTCGGCATATCCCCGCGTGAAGCCGCCGCGATGGACCCGCAGCAGCGACTCGTGCTCGAGCTCGCCTGGGAGGCGCTGGAGGACGCCCGCATCCTCCCGGCCTCGCTCGCCTCCACCGCCACCGGCGTCTTCGTCGGCGCGATCGCCGACGACTACACGACCCTCACCCACGCGGCCGGCCCCGAAGCCACCTCCGCGCACACGGTGACCGGCTTACACCGGGGCATCATCGCCAACCGGGTCTCCTACGTCCTCGGGCTCCAGGGACCGAGCATGGTGGTCGACAGCGCGCAGTCGTCGTCGCTGGTCGCGGTGCATCTGGCCTGCGAGAGCCTGCGCCGCGGCGAGTCCGTGACCGCGCTGGCCGGCGGCGTCAACCTCAACCTCGCGCCGGAGAGCACCCAGGCCCTGGCGGCCTTCGGCAGCCTCTCGCCCGATGGACGATGTCACAGCCTCGACGCCCGGGCGAACGGCTACGTCCGGGGTGAGGGCGGCGGCGTGGTGGTGCTGAAGCTCCTCAGCCGGGCCATCGCCGACGGGGACCGCATCCACTGTCTGCTCCACGGTGGGGCCGTCGGCAGCGACGGCGCGAGCGACACCCTTCCCACCCCCGACGGAAAGGCCCAGGAACGCGTCATACGTGACGCCTGGGAAAACTCCGGGATACCGCTGGAACAAGCGCAGTACGTCGAAATACACGGGTCGGGCACCCGGGTCGGCGATCCCGTGGAAGCCTCTGCCCTGGGTGCCGTATTCGCCTCGTCCCGCACTCCGGACAACCCGCTTCTCCTCGGATCCGTCAAGACGAACATCGGCCACCTCGAAGGCGCCGCGGGCATAGCGGGGCTCGTCAAGACGATTCTCTGCCTCAAAGAGCGGGAAATCGTTCCCACTCTCAACTATCAAACTCCCAATCCTCAGATCCCCTTCGAGGAGTTGCGGATCGCCGCCGCCACGGAAACCGGTCCGTGGCCGAATTCTGACGGACCGCTCTTCGCGGGCGTGACATCGGTCGGAATGGGTGGTACGAACTGCCATCTGGTCCTCGGAGAATGGCGGGGGGACGCCTCCCCGGCCGTCGAGGACAAGCCTCGGGAGACAGAGGCGTCGGACGCCTCCGACACCCTCGCATGGGTGATTTCCGGCCGCGGCGACAAGGCCCTGCGCGCCCAGGCCGCCCGGCTCCGGGAACACCTCGCCGAACGTCCGGAACTCGACGCCGCGGAGGTCGCCCGGGCCCTCGCCCACGATCGCACCGCCTTCACCCACCGCGCCGTGCTGACCGGCTCCGGCCGTGACGAGCTGCTGACCGCCCTGGACGCGGTCGCCGACTCCCGGGGCACCCAGGCCACGGTCGAGGGCAGCAGCCACCGGACCGTCCGCGAGGCGGTGTTCGTCTTCCCCGGGCAGGGCTCGCAGTGGGCCGGCATGGCCGCGGAACTCCTCGACGGCTCCCCCGTGTTCGCCCGGGTCGTCGAGGACTGCGAGCGCGCGCTGCGCCCGTACCGGGACTGGTCGCTGACCGATGTGCTGCGCGGACGCCCCGGCGCGCCCTCGCTCGACCGCGACGACGTCGTGCAGCCCGCGCTGTGGGCCGTGATGGTCGGACTCGCCGCGCTGTGGCGGGCGGCGGGTGTCGAACCCGCCGCGGTCGTCGGCCACTCGCAGGGCGAGATCGCCGCCGCCACCGTCAGCGGCGCCCTCACCCTGGACGACGCCGCCCGGCTGATCGCCGTGCGGAGCACCGCCCTCGGCGCGCTCGCCGGGCTCGGCGGCGGCATGATGACCGTGGGACTGCCCGCCGACCGGGTCCGCGAGGACCTGGCCGGATTCCCGCGTCTGAGCGTGGCGGCCGTCAACTCGCCCGACATGACCGTGGTGGCCGGCGACGGGGACGACCTGGACGCCCTGGCCGCGCGGTACGGCGAGGAGGTGCGCACCCGGCGCATCCCGGTCGCCTACGCCTCGCACAGCCCGCACGTCGACGCCGTGCGCGACACCCTGCCGGCCGAGCTGGCCGGGATCGCGCCGCGCGCCGGGAGCGTGCCGCTGCGCTCCACCGTGACCGGCACCGCCCTCGACGGCTCCGAGCTGGACGTCGACTACTGGTACCGCAACCTGCGCGAGCCCGTGGGGTTCGAGCCCGCCGTCCGGGCGCTCCTCGACGCCGGGCACGAGCTGTTCATCGAGATGAGCCCGCACCCCGTCCTGGCGCTCGCCGTCCAGCAGACGGCGGAGGCCGCCGACCTGCCGGTCGCCGCGCTCGGCACCCTGCGGCGCGGGGAGGGCGGACGGCGACGGCTGCTGCTCGCGTTCGGCGAGGCGTTCTGCCACGGCGCGGAGGTGGACTGGTCCGCCGTCCTGCCCGCCGGCACCACCCGCGCCGAGCTGCCGACGTACGCCTTCCAGCGCCGCCGCCACTGGATCTCCGGGCAGCCCCACGCCGCCCGGGCCCTGACGCCGGCGCAGCGGCCCGCGGTGCTCCCGGAGGACACCGCGGTCGCCCCCGAGACCGAGCCGGACCGCTCGCTGACCGGCCCGGCCGCCCTGGAGCTGGTACGGACGCACACCGCCGCCGTGCTCGGCTACGACTCCGCCGCCGAGGTCGAACCCCGGCGGACCTTCAAGGAGTCGGGCATCGACTCGGCGATGGTCGTCGAGCTGCGCAACCGGCTCGTCGCCGCCACGGGGCGCAGGCTCCCCACCACCGTCGTGTACGACCACCCCAGCCCCGCCGCGCTCGCCGCCCTGCTCGCCGACGCGCCGCAGGAGGCCGGGACGGCGCCCGAGGCCCGTACCGACGAGGACGACCCCGTCGTGATCGTCGGCATCGGCTGCCGCTTCCCGGGCGGGGTGGACTCGCCCGAGGCGCTGTGGCGGGTCGTCGCCGAGCAGCGCGACGTCATCTCGGGCTTCCCGGCCGACCGGGGCTGGGACCTCGACGGCCTCTACCACCCCGACCCCGCGCACGTGGGCACCACCTACGTCCGCGACGGCGGATTCCTCGAAGGCGCCGCGGAGTTCGACGCCGAGCTGTTCGGGATCTCGCCGCGCGAGGCGCTGGCGATGGACCCGCAGCAGCGCGCCTACCTGGAGGTATGCTGGGAGGCCCTGGAGCGGGCCGGGATCGCCCCCGACTCGCTGCGCGGCACCCAGACGGGCGTGTTCGCCGGCGTCATGGCCCAGGAGTACGGTCCGCGGCTCGGCGAGGCGGGCGCGGGTGCCGCCGGGTTCGGCCTGACGGGCACGACGTCCAGCGTGGCGTCGGGTCGCGTCGCCTACACGCTCGGTCTGCAGGGCCCGGCCCTGACGGTGGACACGGCGTGCTCGTCGTCGCTGGTCGCCCTGCACCTCGCCGTCCGCGCCATCCGGTCGGGCGAGTGCTCGCTCGCCCTCGCCGGCGGTGTGACGGTCATGTCGACGCCGGGCATCTTCGTCGAGTTCTCGCGTCAGCGGGGGCTCGCGGCGGACGGGCGGTGCAAGTCGTTCTCGGCGGACGCGGACGGCACCGCCTGGGCCGAGGGCGTCGGCGTCCTCGTCGTCGAGCGCCTCTCCGACGCCCGGCGGCTCGGGCACGAGGTGCTGGCCGTCGTGGCGGGCACGGCCGTCAACCAGGACGGCGCCTCCAACGGCCTCACCGCCCCCAGCGGCCCCGCCCAGGAGCGCGTGATCCGCGCGGCCGTGCAGGACGCCGGGGTGTCCTTCTCCGGTGTGGACGCCGTCGAGGCGCACGGCACGGGCACGGTCCTCGGCGACCCCATCGAGGCGCAGGCCCTGCTCGCCACGTACGGCAGCGAGCGTGACGGTCAGCCCCTGATGCTCGGGTCCCTGAAGTCCAACCTCGGACACGCGCAGGCCGCCGCGGGTGTCGGCGGCGTCATCAAGATGGTGATGGCGATGCGCCACGGCGAACTCCCCGCCTCCCTCAACGTCGGCAAGCCGAGCGAGCTGGTGGACTGGGCCGCCGGTGGCGTCGAGGTGCTCACCGAGCCGCGCCCGTGGCCCGCCGAGGAGGGCAGGGTCCGGCGCGCCGGCGTCTCCTCCTTCGGCATCAGCGGCACCAACGCCCACGTCGTCCTGGCGGAAGCCCCCGCCGGGCCCCTCACGCCCGGGACCGGCTCCGGGGACGACGGCGACCACCCGCTGTGGGTGCTGTCCGGACGTACCGAACCGGCGCTGCGCGCCCAGGCCGCCGCGCTCGTCGACGCCCTCGACGGCCTCGACGGGGTGTCCGACCGTGACCTCGGCCGCGCCCTGGCCACCACCCGTACCGCCCTCGACCACCGCGCGGCCGTCACCGCCGAGGACCACGAGGAGGCCGTCGCGGCACTGGCCGCGCTCGGCCGCGGCGAAGCGCACTCCGCGCTGGCCGTCGGCACGGCACGCACCGACGACGGTCTCGCCTACCTCTTCACCGGCCAGGGCAGCCAGCGCGTCGGCATGGGACGCGAGCTGTACGAGTCCGAGCCGGTCTTCGCCGCCGCCCTCGACGCGGTGTGCGCCGAACTCGACGCCTGCCGCGCCTCCGTGCCGGGCACGCCGCCGATCCGCGACGTGATGTTCCACGACGCCGAGGCGCTCGACCGCACCGAGAACACCCAGTGTGCCCTCTTCGCCCTCCAGGTCGCGCTGTTCCGGCTCCTGGAAGACCGGGGACTGACCCCCGACGCCGTGCTCGGCCACTCCATCGGCGAGTTCGCCGCCGCTCACGTCGCCGGGATCATCACCCTGCCCGACGCCTGCGCCCTGGTCACCGCGCGCGGCCGGCTCATGCAGGCCCTGCCGTCCGGCGGCGCCATGACGGCCGTCCAGGCCTCGCAGGACGAGGTCGCCCCGCTCCTCGAAGGCCGCGGGCACGAGGTGAGCATCGCCGCCGTCAACGGCCCCCTGGCCGTCGTCGTCTCCGGCGACGTCGAGGCCGTCGAGGAGGTCGCCGCCACGTTCGCCGCCGCCGGCCGCAAGACGCGCCGGCTCGTCGTCAGCCACGCCTTCCACTCCCACCGCATGGACGGGATGCTCGACGCGTTCGCCGCCGTCACCTCGACGGTGCGGTACGCGGAGCCGCGCGTCCCGATGGTGTCCACGGTCACCGGCGAGCCCGTCGAGGTCACCGCCGACTACTGGGTGCGTCAGGTGCGCCGGGAAGTGCGGATGTCCGACGGCCTCGCCGCGCTCCACGGGCTCGGGATGCGGACCTTCCTCGAACTCGGCCCCGACGGCGTGCTGTCGGCCCTGGGACAGGACTGTCTGGACGACGAGGCGCTGGCGTTCGTGCCGGTGCTGCGCCGCGGCCGGTCCGAGCGCCGCACCCTGGCGTCCGCGCTCGGCACCCTGCACGTCCGCGGCCGCAGCCCCGACTGGCAGGCCGTCTTCGGCCCGGGGCGGACGCCCGCCCTGCCCACGTACGCCTTCCAGCGGGAGCGCTACTGGCTCACCGCGCACGGCACCGAAGGGCCGGCCGGACACCCGCTGCTCGGCCCCGCCGTCGAGCTCGCCGAGTCCGGGCAGACCGTCCTGACCGCCCGGCTCGGCCGCCGCACCCACCCCTGGCTCGCCGACCACGCCGTCCTCGGCTCGGTCCTGCTGCCCGGCACCGCCTTCCTCGAACTCGCCGCCCGCGCGGGCTCTCAGGCCGGGACGCCCCGGATCGCCGAGCTGACCCTCGTCGCCCCCCTGGTGCTCCCCGACGAGGGCCGCACCGAGGTGCAGGTCGTCGTGGCCGCACCCGGCGACGACGGGCAGCGGACGGTGACCGTGCACGCCCGCACCGAGACGCCGGACGGCGCCGTCGAGCCGTGGACCCTGCACGCCACCGGCGCGCTCGCCCCGCACGACGGAGCCTCCGCGTCCGCCGCGGCCCGGCCCGCCGGCGAGGGCGAACCGCTGACCGTCGACGGCTGCTACGAGGAGCTGGCGGCCTCCGGATACGCCTACGGCCCGGTCTTCCAGGGCCTGCGCGCCGCGTGGCGGCACGGCGCCGACCTGGTCGCCGAGGTCGCCCTGCCGGCCTCCGTCACCGACGCCGCCTCCTACGGGCTGCACCCGGCGCTGCTCGACGCGGCCCTGCACCCGATCGTGATGACCGCGCTCGACGACGGCGGCCGTCGTCTGCTGCCCTTCTCCTGGCGCGGCGTGACCGTCCACCAGCCCGGCGCCCGTGCCGGCCGCGTGCTGATCCACGGCACCGGACCGGACGCGGTCTCCCTGACCCTGCTCGACGAGTCCCACGCGGTCGTCGCCGAGGTCGAGGAGCTCGTCCTGCGCCCGGTGAGCGAGGACGTGGCCGTCCCGCGCTCGCTCCACCGCCTGGACTGGAAGCCGGCCACGGCGGACGGGGAGGAGTCCCCGCGCTCCGTCGCCCTCGGCTCCGCCGACCTGGGTGTCGGCCCGCGGTACGCCGACCTCACCGAGCTGGGACAGGCCGTCGACGCGGGCCTGCTCGCGCCGTCGGTCGTCCTCGCACCGCTCACCGCGCTCGCGGACGGTCCGACGGCCGACGCCGGACTCCCGGTGCACCGCGCGCTCGGCCTGCTCCAGGAGTGGCTGGCCGACGACCGGTTCGCCGACTCCCGCCTGGTGCTCGTCACCCGGGCGGCCGTGGCCACGGCACCGGACGCCGACGCTGATCCCGACCTCGCGGCCGTGTGGGGTCTGGCACGCTCGGCGCAGACCGAGAACCCCGGGCGGGTCGGACTCCTGGACGTGGAGACGGCGGAGGACTGCCGTACGGCACTTCCGCTGATCGGCGCCGAGCCGCAGCTCGCCGTACGGGACGGGGCCCTGTTCGTGCCCCGGCTCGGCACGGCGACGGCCGGCGGCACCCTGGTCCCCCCGGCCGGCACGGCCGCCTGGCGGATGGTGGTGCGCGAGCGCGGGACCCTGGACCACCTGGCCCTCGACCCCTTCCCGGAGGCCCTGGCCCCGCTGGGCGACGGCGAGGTCCGCATCGCCGTGCGCGCCGCCGGCGTCAACTTCCGCGACGTCCTGGGCACGCTGGGGCTCTACCCCGGCGACCCCGGTCCGCTCGGCCTCGAAGGGGCCGGTGTGGTCACCGAGGTCGGGCCCGGCGTCACCGGTCTCGCCGTCGGCGACCGGGTCATGGGCCTGCTCTCCGGGGCGTTCGGTCCGACGGCCGTCGCCGACCACCGGCTGGTCGCCGTCATGCCCGCCGACTGGACGTACGCCCAGGCGGCGTCCGCGCCCATCGTGTTCCTCACCGCCTACCACGCCCTGGTCGACCTCGCCGGCCTGACCGCGGGCGAGCGCGTCCTGATCCACGCCGCCGCGGGCGGCGTCGGCATGGCCGCCGTCCAGCTGGCCCGGCACCTGGGTGCCGAGGTCTACGGCACCGCGGGCCCCGGCAAGTGGGACGCCCTGCGCGACCTGGGCCTGGAGGGGACGCACCTGGCGTCGTCCCGCACCCTGGAATTCGAGACCGCGTTCGGCGCGGCCACCGAGGGCCTCGGCATGGACGTCGTGCTGAACTCCCTCGCCGGCGAGTTCGTGGACGCGTCCCTGCGGCTGCTGCCGCGCGGCGGCCGCTTCGTGGAGATGGGCAAGACCGATCTGCGCGACCCGGCGGTGATCGCGGCCGAGCACCCCGGGGTGGACTACCGCTTCTTCGACCTGCTCCAGGAGCCGGCCGAGCGGATCGGCGAGATGCTCACGGCGGTCATGGGCCTGCTGTCGTCGGGGTCCCTGAGGCCGCTGCCGGTGAGCACCTGGGACGTCCGCCGGGCGCCGGAGGCCTTCCGGTACGTCAGCCAGGCACGCCACGTCGGCAAGGTCGTCCTCACCCTGCCCGCCGCCCTCGACCCCGAGGGCACGGTCCTGGTCACCGGTGCCACCGGTGCCCTCGGCGGACTGGTCGCGCGGCACCTGGTCACCGAGCACGGCGCCCGCCGTCTGCTCCTGGTCAGCCGCCGCGGCGCCGACGCGCCCGGTGCGGAGGAACTCGCCTCCGAGCTCAACGGCTTGGGCGCCGAGGTCGTCCTCGCGGCCTGTGACACCGGCGACCGCGACGCGCTCGCGAAGCTGCTGGCCGGCGTACGGCTCACCGCCGTCGTCCATGCCGCCGGAGTGCTCGACGACGGCGTGGTCACGGCGCTCACCCCCGAACGCCTCGACACCGTGCTCGCCGCCAAGGCCACCGCGGCCCGGCACCTGCACGAGCTGACCGCCGACCAGGACCTCGCGGCCTTCGTCCTCTTCTCCTCCGTCATGGGCGTCATCGGCGGCGCCGGCCAGGGCAACTACGCCGCGGCCAACGCCTACTTGGACGCCCTGGCCCAGCACCGCGCGGCGCGGGGGCTCCCGGCGCTGTCCATGGCCTGGGGCATGTGGGCGGACACCGCGGGAAGGCCGGGCGCCGCCGGAATGGCCGGCACCCTGTCCGAGGCCGACCTGGTGCGGATCGCCCGCAGCGGCCTCGCGCCCATCGACCGGGCCGAGGGCCTGGCCCTGCTCGACGCGGCACTGCGCGTGGACTCCCCCGCGCTCGTACCCGCGCCGATCGACCGGGCGGCGCTCGGCGCCCTCGGCGACCGGCTGCCCACCGTGCTGCGGGACCTGGCCCCGGCCGCCCCGCGACCGGCACAGGACTCGCCGGCCGCGGCCGCGCCCCGCGCGACCGAGACCCTGCGCGACCGGCTCGCCGTGCTGAGCCCGGCCGAGCGGGAGGAGCTGCTCCTCGACCTCGTCCGGGTGCAGGCCGCCGCCGTGCTCGGCCGGTCGTCCGCCGCCGGCATCCCCGCCGACCGGCCCTTCAAGGACATGGGCTGCGACTCGCTCACCCTCGTGGAACTCCGCAACAGGCTGCAGACCGCCGCCGGTCTGCGGCTGCCCGCCACCTTCCTCTTCAACTGCCCGACCCCGCTGGCGGTCGTGGCCCACCTCCACGCCGAACTCGCCCCGGCCGAAGCGGAATCCGCCGTGGACTCCACCGGCTCGACGTCCACCCCCGGCCTGGCCGAACTCGACCGCCTGGAGGCGGCGCTCGTCGAGCTGCCGGACGACACCCGGGACGACGTCCGGACCGAGATCGTCCAGCGGCTCCAGGCACTGGTGGCCCGGATCCCCGCCCAGCGCACCCAGGCCGACGAGGACGACCTGTCCGCGCGGGTCCAGTCGGCCTCGGTCGACGAACTCCTCGCGTTCATCGACTCCGAACTCTGATCCCGCGTCCGCGAAGCCGGACCCTCACTCTGCTCATCCTGTTCGACGCGCGCGGCGTGCTCCGGCACGCCGCCCGGGCAGCCATGTCCGCACCGCGCGCACGTACGGCTCCACAACGCCTACGGGGGCATCATCACCATGACAACACCGGACAACGACAAACTCGTCGAATACCTCAAGCGCCTCACCGTCGACCTCCACCAGTCCCGTCAGCGGGTCCGCGAACTGGAGGCGGGCACCAACGACCCGATCGTAATCGTCGGCATGGGCTGCCGCTATCCGGGCGGGGTGGACTCGCCCGAGGCGCTGTGGCGGGTCGTCGCCGAGCAGCGCGACGTCATCTCGGGCCTGCCCACCGACCGGGGCTGGGACCTCGACGGCCTCTACCACCCCGACCCGGACCACTCCGGCACCTCCTACGTGCGCGACGGCGGGTTCCTGCACGGAGCCGCCGAGTTCGACCCCGCCTTCTTCGGGATCTCGCCGCGCGAGGCGCTGGCGATGGACCCGCAGCAGCGGCTGCTGCTCGAAGTGTCGTGGGAGGCCCTGGAGCGGGCCGGCATCACGCCCGGCTCGCTGCACGGCACGTCGACGGGCGTGTTCCTCGGAGCCATCGCCCAGGAGTACGGTCCCCGCCTCGGCGAGGCGGGCGCGGGCGGCACCGGCTTCGGCCTGACCGGGACGACGTCCAGCGTGGCGTCGGGTCGCGTCGCCTACACGCTCGGTCTGCAGGGTCCGGCCCTGACGGTGGACACGGCGTGCTCGTCGTCGCTGGTCGCCCTGCACCTGGCGGTCAACGCCCTGCGCTCCGGCGAGTGCTCGCTGGCGCTCGCCGGCGGTGTGACGGTCATGTCGACGCCGGGGATCTTCGTGGAGTTCTCCCAGCAGCGGGGGCTCGCACCGGACGGGCGGTGCAAGTCGTTCTCGGCGGACGCGGACGGCACCGCCTGGGCCGAGGGCGTCGGCGTCCTCGTCGTCGAGCGCCTCTCCGACGCCCGACGCCTGGGCCACAACGTCCTTGCCGTGGTGGCCGGTTCGGCCGTCAACCAGGACGGCGCCTCCAACGGCCTCACCGCCCCCAGCGGCCCCGCCCAGGAGCGCGTGATCCGCGCGGCCGTGCAGGACGCCGGGGTGTCCTTCTCCGGTGTGGACGCCGTCGAGGCGCACGGCACGGGCACGGTCCTCGGCGACCCCATCGAGGCGCAGGCCCTGCTCGCCACGTACGGCAAGGAGCGGGAGAACCGGCCCCTGATGCTGGGCTCCCTGAAGTCGAACCTGGGGCACTCCCAGGCGGCCGCGGGTGTCGGCGGCGTCATCAAGATGGTGATGGCGATGCGCCACGCCGAGCTGCCCGCCTCGTTGAACGTCGGCAAGCCGAGCGAGCTGGTGGACTGGGCCGCCGGTGGCGTCGAGGTGCTCACCGAGCCCCGCCCGTGGCCCGCCGAGGAGGGCAGGGTCCGGCGCGCCGGCGTCTCCTCCTTCGGCATCAGCGGCACCAACGCCCACGTCATCCTCGCCGAGGCACCGGCCGAGCAGTCCGCGGACGACGCGGCTCCGGACGACGAGGACGGCCTGGACGGCACGGGCCTGCCGTGGCTGCTGTCGGCCCGTACGCCGGACGCCCTGGCCCAGGCCGCCGGGCAGTTGGCCGCGTACGTACGGGCGCGGCCGGAGCTCGGCCCCGCCGACGTGGCGCTCTCCCTGGCCACCGGACGCTCCGCCTTCGAGTCACGGGCCGTACTGCCCGGCAGGGACGGCCGCGACGGCCTGCTCGCGGGCCTGGACGCCCTGGCCTCCCGTGAGATCGACGGCGAGAACGGTGTGTCCTCCTCCCGCGCCGTGTTCGTGTTCCCCGGTCAGGGCTCGCAGTGGGTCGGCATGGCCACGGCCCTGCTCGACTCCTCCCCCGAGTTCGCCCGCGTCATCGCCGAGTGCGAAACCGCCCTGACCCCCTTCGTGGACTGGTCCCTCACCGCCGTCCTGCGCGGCGAGGAGAACGCCCCCGGCCTCGACCGCGTCGACGTGGTCCAACCCGTCTCCTGGGCCATGATGATCGGCCTCGCCGCCCTCTGGCGCACCGCCGGCGTCAACCCGATCGCCGTGATCGGCCACTCCCAGGGCGAGATCGCCGCGGCCGTCGTCGCCGGCGGACTGTCCCTGGAAGACGGCGCCCGCGTCGTCGCCCTGCGCTCCAAGGCCCTGCGCGTCCTCTCCGGCGGCGGAGGCATGGCCTCCCTGAGCATCCCGGAGACACAGGCCGAAGAACTCCTCGCCCGATGGAACGGACGCATCTCCGTCGCAGCGGTCAACGGCCCCTCGTCCACCGTCGTCGCCGGACAGCCCGAGGCCCTGGACGAGCTGCTCACCCAGTGCGAAGCGACAGGCCTGTGGGCCCGCCGCATCCCCGTGGACTACGCCTCCCACTCCGCCCACGTCGACGAGATCCGCGACACCCTCGCCATCGAGCTCAAGGACGTCACCCCACAGTCGGGCCGGATCGCCTTCCACTCCACCGTCACCGGATCCGTGCTCGACACCGCCGAGCTCGACGGGGCCTACTGGTTCCGCAACCTCCGCAGCAAGGTCCGCCTCGCCGACGTCATCGAGCAGCTCGCCGCGCCCGACGTCGTCTTCGTCGAGGTCAGCGCCCACCCCGTCCTCACCTCCGGCATCACCGAAACCCTCGCCGACACCGGAGCCGTCGTCGGCACCCTCCACCGCAACACCGGCACCCTCGACCGCTTCACCGAATCCGCCGCCGAAGCCTGGTCCCACGGCGTCACCATCGACTGGCCCACCCTGCTCACCCCCTACAACGCCCAAACCGTCGAACTACCCTCCTACCCCTTCCAACGCCAGCGCTACTGGCTGGAGCCCGAGCCGGCCTCGACCGACGCCCGTGGGCTCGGTCTGGCCTCGGCCGGGCACCCGCTGCTCGGCGCCGTGGTGGAGCTGGTCGAGGAGGACCGGCTGGTGTACACGGGGCGGCTCGCCCTCGACACGCAGCCGTGGCTCGCCGATCACGCCGTGCACGGCACCGTGCTGCTGCCGGGCACCGCCTTCCTGGAGCTCACGATGGCCGTGGGCGCGCGGGTGGGCTGGCGCCGGCTCGCCGAGCTCACCCTCCAGGCTCCGCTGGTGCTTCCGCCCGGCGAAGCCGTACAGCTGCGGGTGACCCTCGAGCCGCCGACTGCGAACGGACAGCGGGAGCTGGCCGTGCACTCCCGGCCGCAGGACGCCGACGCGGGCGTCCCGTGGACGCGGCACGCGGCGGCCGTGCTCGACCTCGACGACGTCACCGCGGACTTCGACCTCGCCGAGTGGCCGCCGCCCGGCGCCCAGGAGATCGACGTCGAGAGCCGCTACGACACCCTCACGGAGGCGGGCTACGACTACGGCCCCGCCTTCCAGGGCCTGCGGGCCGCCTGGCGCTCCGGCCGCGACGTCTTCGCCGAGGTCGGCCTGCCCGCCGAGCTGGACGCCACGACCTTCGGGGTGCACCCGGCGGTCCTGGACGCGGCCCTGCACGCGGTCGGTCTGCTCCGCGAGGACGGCGGCACCGTCCTGCCCTTCTCCTGGTCCGGCGTCACCCGCTACGCGGACGGCGCGGACGCCCTGCGGGTGTGGCTCGCCCCGCGGGGCGAGGACGGGGTGACCCTGCGCGTCACCGACGGCGCGGGGAAGCCCGTGCTGTCGGCGGAGTCCGTCACGATGCGGCCCTTCACGGCCGACCTGTCCGCCGGCCGGGGCACCGACTCGCTGTTCCGCGTCGAGTGGCAGCCGGTCGCCGCCGCGACGCCCGAGGTAGAGGCGTGCCTGGTCGCGGACCTGGCCGACGTCCCGGACGTCGTGCCGCAGGTGGTCGCCGTACGATGTCCGGCCACCACCCGATGTCCCGGCACACCGCAGGACTCCGACAGCACGGGAACCGGCCTCGCCGAGGCCGCCCACCAGGCGGCGCGCTGGGCGCTCGGCCTGGTCCAGGAGTGGCTGGCCGAGGCCCGCTTCGCCGGCTCCCGCCTGCTGGTACTGACCGACGGCGCCGCCGGCCCCGTGGTCGACGACCCCGCCCAGGCCACCGTGTGGGGCCTGATCAGGACCGCCCAGTCCGAGCACCCCGACCGCTTCGCCCTGCTGGACTCGGACGAGACGCACGAGGCCGGCACCGTACCGGGCGCCGTGCTCACCGAGCCCCAGCTCGCCCTGCGGGCGGGCGCGCTCCTCGTCCCCCGGCTGGTCCGGCACGTCTCCGCCGCCGATCCGGCCGTCACCGCCCCGCTCGACCCGGACGCCACCGTGCTCGTCACCGGCGGCACCGGTGTGCTCGGCGCGTCGGTCGCGCGGCACCTCGTCACCGAGCACGGCGCCCGCCGTCTGCTCCTGGTCAGCCGTCGCGGCGCGGACGCCCCCGGCGCCCGGGAACTCTCCGCCGAACTCACCGGGCTGGGCGCCGAGGTCACCCTCGCGGCCTGTGACACCGCCGACCGCGACGCGCTCGCGAAGCTGCTGGCCGGCGTACGGCTCACCGCCGTCGTCCACACCGCGGGCCTGCTCGACGACGGTGTCGTCGAGTCGCTCACCGAGGACCGGCTCGCGGCCGTCCTGCGGCCCAAGGTGGACGCCGCGGCCCACCTCGACGAGCTGACCGCCGATCACGATCTGGCGACCTTCGTCCTGTTCTCCTCGGTCGCGGGCGTGCTCGGCAACCCGGGCCAGGCCAACTACGCGGCGGGCAACGTCTTCCTCGACGCGCTCGCCGCCCGCCGCCGCGCCGCCGGTCGTCCCGCCACCTCGCTCGCCTGGGGCCTGTGGGCCGAACGCACCGGCCTCACCGGCCACCTGGACGACGACACCCTCTCGACGCGGGGCATCGCCCCGCTCTCCACCGAGCAGGGCCTCGCACTCCTCGACCGGGCGCTCGCCGACGACAACCCGCTGCTCGTACCGGCCCGCCTCGACCCGGCCGCGCTGCGCTCCGACGCGCTCGCCGGGACGCTGTCCCCGGTGCTGCGCTCCCTGGTGAGGGTCCCGCAGCGGCGGAGCGGCGAGTCCGGTCTGCGCCGCAAGCTCGGCCGGCTGTCCGAAGAGGAGGGCCGCCGTCTGCTGCTCGACCTCGTCCGCACCCAGCTCGCCTCCGTCATCGGCAGCGAGTCGGCGGACGGGATCGACCCGGACCAGCCGTTCAAGAGCTTCGGCATCGACTCGCTGCTCGCGGTCCAGCTGCGCAACCGCCTCAACTCCGCGACCGGCCTGCGCCTTCCGGCCACCCTGGTCTTCGACCACCCCACGCCGACCGCCGTCGTCGACTTCACTCTCGCGCTCGCGCGGGAACGTGCCGAGAGCGCCCCCGCGCTGCCCGTCGCCCCCGCCGCCCCGCGCACGGACGACGATCCGATCGTGATCGTCGGCATGGGCTGCCGCTTCCCGGGCGGGGTGGACTCGCCCGAGGCGCTGTGGCGGGTCGTCGCCGAGCAGCGCGACGTCATCTCGGAGTTCCCGTCCGACCGGGGCTGGGACCTCGACAACCTCTTCCACCCCGACCCGGACCACGCCGGCACGTCGTACGTCCGGCACGGCGGGTTCCTCCACGAGGCCGCCGAGTTCGACCCCGCCTTCTTCGGGATCTCGCCGCGCGAGGCGCTGGCGATGGACCCGCAGCAGCGGCTGCTGCTCGAAGTGTCGTGGGAGGCCCTGGAGCGGGCCGGCATCACGCCCGGCTCGCTGCACGGCAGCGACACCGGCGTGTTCGCCGGCGTGATGTACCACGACTACGGCGGTGGCGGCCGGCTTCCGGAGGAGGCCGAGGGCCACTTCCTGACCGGCACCGCCGGCAGTGTCGCCACCGGCCGGGTGGCCTACACGCTCGGTCTGCAGGGCCCGGCCCTGACGGTGGACACGGCGTGCTCGTCGTCGCTGGTCGCCCTGCACCTCGCCGTCCGCGCCCTGCGCTCCGGCGAGTGCTCGCTCGCCCTCGCCGGCGGTGCCGCGGTGATGTCCACCCCCAACACCTTCATCGAGTTCTCACGTCAGCGGGGGCTCGCGGCGGACGGGCGGTGCAAGTCGTTCTCGGCGGACGCGGACGGCACCGCCTGGGCCGAGGGCGTCGGCGTCCTCGTCGTCGAGCGCCTCTCCGACGCCCGACGCCTGGGCCACAACGTCCTTGCCGTGGTGGCCGGTTCGGCCGTCAACCAGGACGGCGCCTCCAACGGCCTCACCGCCCCCAGCGGCCCCGCCCAGGAGCGCGTGATCCGCGCGGCCGTGCAGGACGCCGGCGTCACCTTCTCCGGTGTGGACGCCGTCGAGGCGCACGGCACGGGCACGGTCCTCGGCGACCCCATCGAGGCGCAGGCCCTGCTCGCCACGTACGGAACCCAGCGTGACGGTCAGCCCCTGATGCTCGGGTCCCTGAAGTCCAACCTCGGACACGCGCAGGCCGCCGCCGGCGTCGGCGGCATCATCAAGATGGTCATGGCCCTGCGCCACGGCGAACTCCCCGCCTCCCTCAACGTCGGCACGCCCAGCAAGCTCGTCGACTGGGCCGCCGGTGGCGTCGAGGTGCTCACCGAGCCCCGCCCGTGGCCCGCCGAGGAGGGCAGGGTCCGGCGCGCCGGCGTCTCCTCCTTCGGCATCAGCGGCACCAACGCCCACGTCATCCTCGCCGAGGCACCGGCCGACGCACCGGTCGAGGACACGACGTCCGACGACGTCCGACTGGACGGCGCGGGTCTGCCGTGGCTGCTGTCGGCCCGTACGCCGGACGCCCTGGCCCAGGCCGCCGGGCAGTTGGCCGCGTACGTACGGGCGCGGCCGGAGCTCGGCCCCGCCGACGTGGCGCTCTCCCTGGCCACCGGACGCTCCGCCTTCGAGTCACGGGCCGTACTGCCCGGCAGGGACGGCCGCGACGGCCTGCTCGCGGGCCTGGACGCCCTGGCCTCCCGTGAGATCGACGGCGTGACCGCGGCCGTCTCCGGTGCAAAGCCGGGTCGGACGTCCGGGGCCCCTGTCGTGTTCGTGTTCCCCGGTCAGGGCTCGCAGTGGGTCGGCATGGCCACGGCCCTGCTCGACTCCTCCCCCGAGTTCGCCCGCGTCATCGCCGAGTGCGAGACCGCCCTGACCCCCTTCGTGGACTGGTCCCTCACCGCCGTCCTGCGCGGCGAGGAGAACGCCCCCGGCCTCGACCGCGTCGACGTGGTCCAACCCGCCTCCTGGGCCATGATGATCGGCCTCGCCGCCCTCTGGCGCACCGCCGGCGTCAACCCGGTCGCCGTGATCGGCCACTCCCAGGGCGAGATCGCCGCGGCCGTCGTCGCCGGCGGACTGTCCCTGGAAGACGGCGCCCGCGTCGTCGCCCTGCGCTCCAAGGCCCTGCGCGTCCTCTCCGGCGGCGGAGGCATGGCCTCCCTGAGCATCCCGGAGACACAGGCCGAAGAACTCCTCGCCCGATGGAACGGACGCATCTCCGTCGCAGCGGTCAACGGCCCCTCGTCCACCGTCGTCGCCGGACAGCCCGAGGCCCTGGACGAGCTGCTCACCCAGTGCGAGACCACCGGAGTCTGGGCCCGCCGCATCCCCGTGGACTACGCCTCCCACTCCGCCCACGTCGACGAGATCCGCGACACCCTCGCCGTCGAGCTCAAGGACGTCACCCCACAGTCGGGCCGGATCGCCTTCCACTCCACCGTCACCGGATCCGTCCTGGACACCGCCGAGCTCGACGGGGCCTACTGGTTCCGCAACCTCCGCAGCAAGGTCCGCCTCGCCGACGTCGTGACACAGCTCGCCGCGCCCGACGTCGTCTTCGTCGAGGTCAGCGCCCACCCCGTCCTCACCTCCGGCATCACCGAAACCCTCGCCGACACCGGAGCCGTCGTCGGCACCCTCCACCGCAACACCGGCACCCTCGACCGCTTCACCGAATCCGCCGCCGAAGCCTGGTCCCACGGCGTCACCATCGACTGGCCCCCCGTCCTTCAGCCCTACAACGCCCAGACCGTCGAACTACCCTCCTACCCCTTCCAACGCCGGCACTACTGGCTGCGGAACGAGCCCGTCGCCGCCCCGCGCAGCGAGGCACGGGTCCCGGAGCGGCCTGCCGGGCAGGGTGACCTGCTGGGCGTACGGCTGCCGTCGTCGCCGCTCGCCCAGGCGCAGTTCGCCCCCCGGCTCGACGCCGTGGCGCACCCCTGCCTCGGTGACTTCGTGGTCGGCGGACGTCCGGTGGTCAGCGCCGGCGTGCTCGTGGAGTCGTTGATCGAGGCGGTCACCGAACTCGCCGGGCCGGGCCCGGTGTCCGTCGAGGACCTGGAGCTCCCCGTCGATCTGGTGCTGGCACCGGCCGGCATCGACCCGTCGACGGCGGGTGGGGAGCGCGCCGCCCAGCTGGTCGTGGACGCGGACCGGTTCCGCTACTACGCGCAGGACGCGGCCGGTGGCTGGCAGCTGCACGCGCAGGGCCGGGCCACGTCCGGTGCGCCGGCCGCTCCCACGGTGGCGTCCGCGTCGGTGGGTTCGGGCCGCGAGCTGACGGGCGACGAGCTGTACCGGCTGCTGTGGCAGCGCGCCCTGTACCTGGGCTCCGCCGCCCGCTGGGTGGAGCGGATCCGGCTCGGCCGGGGCGAGGCCACGGCCGAGATCCGGTCCGCCCTGCCCGGCGAGGCGGAGCGCTATCTGATCCACCCCGGCCTGGTCGACGCCATGTTCCAGACGGCGCTGGCCTGCTTCCCGATGGACGGCCCGGCCCTCGTGCCGTCCGGTCTCGACCGCTTCGTGCACTACGACCGCGGCGATGGCCAGGACGGGCTCCGATGTCATGCGGAACTGTTCGAGGACGGCACCCGGGCGCGCATCCGGCTCGTCACCGCACAGGGCCGGCTGGTCGCCGAGGCCTGCGGCGTGCGCTTCGTCCCGGCCCTGAGCCGGCCGGTGGCGGAGCCCGCCGCCGACCGGGCGCCGGCGGCCGAGCGCGTCTCCCCGGCCGTGTCCGAACCGCAGCGGCTGACCACGGCCCCGACGCCCGCGGCCCCGGCTTCGGTCCCGGCTCCGACTTCGGCCTCGCCCTCGGCTCCGGCTCCGGCTCCGGCTTCGGTCGAGGAGCCCGGCGCGGCGCCCGCCGTGGCGCCCGAGGCGGTGCGCGCCCTCGTGGCGCGGACCGTCGCGCGGGCCCTCGGCACCGTGGCGGCCCGGCTCGACGCCGGGCAGCCGCTGCAGGCCCTCGGGCTGGACTCGCTGATCGCGATGAAGATCCGGACGGCGCTGAACCGGGAGTTCGACGTCCTGCTGCCGATGACGGCCTTCCTGAACGGCCGCAGCACCGAGGACATCGCCGGTGACGTGCTCGACGCCCTCGGCGTCGGAACCGGGGCGGAGACGCCGGGGACCGACGGGGAGGTCCCGCAGACCGGGGGTGAGGTCGGCGCCGCGGCCGACGACGACGCGGAACGCTACGAGCCGTTCCCTCTGACCGATCTCCAGCAGGCGTACCTCGTCGGCCGGGGCGACGCCTTCGAGCTCGGCAACACCTCCACCTACTTCCAGATCGAGATCGACCTGGAGCAGGTGGACCTGGAACGGCTCGGCGCGTCCTTCCGGGCGATGATCGAGCGGCACGAGATGCTGCGGGCCGTCTTCACCGCCGAGGGCGAGCAGCGCGTGCAGCGCGAGGTCCCGGCCTATGTGATCCGCGAGACGGACGTCTCCCACCTGTCCGAGGACGAGCGCGAGGCCGCGCTGACCGCCGTCCACGAGGAGATGCGGCACCAGGTCTTCGACACCGCCCGCTGGCCGCTGTTCGACGTGCGGGTGACCCGGATCGACGACCGGACGATCCGGCTGCACGCCGGCTTCGACGCCCTGGTCATCGACGGTTTCAGCACGTCGATCCTGTTCAAGGAGTGGGCCGCGCACTACCGCGGCGAGGAGCTGCCGGAGCTGGAGCTGCGCTACCGGGACTACGTCCGGCAGGCCCGTGAGCTGGAGAGCGGTCCCGAGTACGACCGGGCGCTCGCCTACTGGCGGGACAGGCTGGACACCCTGCCGCCCGCGCCCCAGCTGCCGCTGGCGGTGGCTCCGTCGAGTCTGGAGCACCCGGTGTTCAACCACCGCGGCGCGACGGTCCCGAAGGAGGAGTGGGACCGCTTCAAGGAGCACGCGGCGGCGGCCGGGGTCAGCCCCTCGGCGGCGCTGTGCACCGCGTACTCTCAGGTGATCGCGGAGTGGAGCGCGACGCCCGACTTCTGCCTGAACCTGCTGTACTTCAACCGGCTGCCGCTGCACCCGCAGGTCGGCGACGTCATCGGCAACTTCTCCACCACGCTGATGCTGGAGATCCGCGACTCGGCCGACGACACGTTCGCCACCCGTGCGAACGACGTGCAGGCCCGGCTGTGGAGCGACATGGAGCACAGCCAGGTCAGTGGCGTGCAGGTGCTCAGGGAGCTGAACCGGGCACGGGGCGCCTCGGTGCGGGCCGCCGCGCCGGTGGTCTTCACGAGCCTGGTGAACTTCGCGGGCCAGCAGGACACCGAGCGGCGCGGGGTCGTGCAGTACCTCGCCGGGATCGGTGAGAACGGCCGCCAGGTGAGCAGCTCGGTGCGCACGCCGCAGGTGTGGCTGGACCACCAGGCGGTCGAGGAGGCCGGTGAGCTCGTCCTGAACTGGGACGTGATCGAGGAGCTGTTCCCGGCGGGTTGCGTGGACGCCATGTTCGCCGCGTACCAGCGGTTGCTGCACGAGCTGTGCCGTGACCCGGAGGCCTGGCGGCGGCCCAGGCCGGCGCTCCTGCCGGCGGCCGATCTGGACGTGCGGGCCGAGGCCAACGACACCGACGGGCCCGTGCCCGACGGGCTGCTGCACGACGCGGTGCTCGCCCAGGCCGCGGCCACGCCCGACGCGCCCGCCGTCATCTCGCCGGCGCTGACCCTGACGTACGGGGAGCTCGACCGCAGGTCCAACCAGGTGGGGCACGCGCTGCGCGCCCAGGGAACCGGTCCCGGCGACCTGGTGGCGATCGTGATGGACAAGGGCTGGGAGCAGGTCGTCGCGGCGCTCGGCATCCTGCGGGCCGGGGCGGCTTACGTCCCGATCGACGCCCGGGTGCCCGTCGAGCGGCTGCACGTGCTGCTGGAGAGCGCGGGCATCAGCCGGGTCGTCACCCAGCCGTGGGTGGAGGACACGGCGGACTGGCCGCGGGGTGTGGCCAGGACCGTGGTGCGGGCCGACGACGAGGGCGAGGAGGCCCCGCTCGGGGAGTCGGGCGCCAAGCCCGGCGACCTCGCGTACGTGATCTTCACCTCGGGCTCCACCGGGCTGCCCAAGGGCGTGATGATCGAGCACGGCGCGGCCCTGAACACGGTGGTCGACGTCAACGAGCGCTACGGCGTCACCGCGGCGGACCGGGCCCTCGGACTGTCCGCGATGCACTTCGACCTGTCGGTCTACGACGTCTTCGGACTGCTCTCGGTGGGCGGCGCCCTGGTCCTGCCGGAGCCGGCGGCGCACCGCGAGCCCGCCCGCTGGGCGGAGCTCGTCGCCGAGCACGGGGTGACGATCTGGAACAGCGTGCCCGCGCTGATGGAGATGTTCACCGAGCACGCCCTGTCGAACGGGCTGACCGGGCTGCCGGTGCGGCTGGTCATGATGAGCGGCGACTGGATACCCGTGTCGCTGCCCGGACGGATCCGGCTGCTGCTGCCGGACGCGGAGCTGTGGAGCCTCGGCGGCGCCACGGAGGCGTCGATCTGGTCGATCCTGCACCCCATCGGCGACGTCCCGGACGACTGTGTGAGCATCCCGTACGGCAAGGCGATGCGTAACCAGCGCTTCCACGTGCTCGACGGCGCGATGCGGCCCTGCCCCGTGTGGGTGCCGGGCGACCTCTACATCGCCGGGGTCGGTCTGGCCCGCGGCTATCTGAACGACGAGGCGAAGACCCGCGCCGCGTTCCTGCACCACCCGGTCACCGGTGAGCGTCTCTACCGCACCGGCGACATGGGACGCTTCCTGCCGGACGGCACCATCGAGTTCCTCGGCCGGCTGGACTCCCAGGTGAAGATCCAGGGCTACCGGATCGAGCTGGGCGAGGTGGAGTCCGCCCTCACCCAGTGCGAGGGCGTGCGGAGCGCCGCCGTCGTCGCGGCGGGCGAGCAGCACGGCCCCAAGCGGCTGATCGCGTACGTCGTCCTCGACGAGGGGCGCGACGACACCGAGCAGCAGATCACCGAGGCGCTGCGACGGCTGGTCCCCGCGCACCTGGTGCCGCAGCGCGTCCTCGTCCTGGACGAGCTGCCGCTCAGCGACAACGGCAAGGTCAACCGGGCGGCGCTGCCCGCTCCCGAGGAGGTCGCCGCGGAAGGCTCGGGCTTCGTCGCGCCCCGCGACGAGGTGGAGCGCCGGCTCTCCGAGATCTGGGCGGAGTTCTTCGGCGTGACCGAGATCGGGGTGACGGCGAGCTTCTTCGACCTCGGCGGCGACTCGCTCCTCGCGGTACGCCTCATGGCCAGGATCGCCCGCGGTCTGGGCCGCAGCCTGCCGCTGTCCACCCTCTTCGCCCGGCCGACCATCGAGCTGCTCGCCCAGGCGGTCCGGGAGGCCGGCAGCGGCGAGGAGGGACGCAAGGCGCTGGTGCCGGTGCGTACGGGCGGATCGCGGACTCCCCTGGTGTTCGTGCACCCGGTCGGCGGTGACGTGCTCTGCTACGCGGAGCTCGCCGAACTCCTCGGCGACGACCAGCCGTTCTACGCGCTGCAGCTGCCGGACACGGAGCTGACCAGCGTCGAGGCCATGGCCGCGCACTACGCCGCGGCGGTCCGCGAGGCGCTGCCGGACGGTCCGTACCGGCTCGGCGGCTGGTCGATGGGCGGGGTGATCGCCCTGGAGATGGCGGCCCAGCTCACCGCCGCGGGCGCCGAGGTGGAGCTGCTCACCGTGATCGACCTGATGGTGGAGCCCGGTCCGGCCGAGGGGGCGCCCGTCTCCGACGAGACGCTGCTGTCCTGGTTCGCCCGGGACCTGGCGGGGCTCGCCGGTGTGGACTGGGGGCTGTCGCCGGAGGCCTTCGACGGCCGCCCGCCGGTGCAGGTGCTGCACGCGGAGGCGCGGGCGGCGGGGGCGCTGTCCGAGGACATCGACCTCGACACGCTGAGCGGGATCGTGGACCGGTTCCGGAACAACTACCGGGCCCTGCTGCGCCACGCGCCCAGCGCGTTCGCCGGCCGGGTGGTGTCGCTGCGTGCGGCGGACGGCGGTGCGACGGTCGAGACCGCGTCCCGGTGGATGCGGTACTTCCCCGGTGACGCCACCCTCGTCGACGTACCCGGCGACCACTACACGGTGATGCGGGGCGAGCGGCTGCGCGTCCTGGCCGGCGAGCTGCGCCGCGCCCTCGACGCGCACTGACCCGAACCGGCCGGGCCGCCGCGCAGGCGGCCCGGCCGGTCCCCCCGGACCGGGCTCGTGGGTCCGGCGGGGTCCAGGTACGAGAAGTGAGGACAATCGGAATGCGAATTGATCAGGCCGGCCGGAACAGCGCCGGAGCGAGCCGATGAACGCGTTGCCGGCCACCGTGCCGGTCGCCGTCGTCGGAGGGGGTCAGTCCGGACTCGCCGCCGGGTATCACCTGCGGCAGGCCGGCGTGGAGTGTGTGGTCCTCGACGCGGGCGGCGAGATCGGCGAGACCTGGGAGCGGCGCTGGGACTCCCTGAGGCTGTTCACGTCCGCGCAGTTCTCCGGGCTGCCGGGCCTGCCGTTCCCCGGGGCCGGCGCGCACTACCCCGGCAAGGACGAGGTCGTGGCGTATCTGCGGGACTACGCCGAGCGGTTCGACATCCCGGTGCTGACCGACCACCGCGTGCTGTCGCTGCGCAGGGACGGCGACGGCTATCTGCTGACCACCGCGCACGGCGTCTGCCGGGCCGGGCAGGTCGTGATCGCGACCGGCCCGTTCGGCACCCCCCGGCTTCCGGAGTTCGCGGCCGGGCTCAGTGCGGACGTGCCCACCCTGCACACCAGCGAGTACCGCGGGCCCTCCCAGGTGCCGCCGGGCACGGTGGTGGTCGTCGGCGACGGCAACTCCGGCCGGCAGATAGCCGCGGAGCTGTCCGGGTCCCACAGCGTGGTGCTCAGCTGCAGCGACAAGGTGTCGCCGCCCCTGCCGCAGACCGTCGTCGGGCGGGACATGTTCTGGTGGATGAGCGTCATCGGCGTGATGAGCCTTCCGGTGAACATGCAGGCGCCGGACCCGATCGTCGGCGACCGGGTGCCCGAGCTGGTCGCGGCGGGCGAGATGCGGACCGTGGGCCGGATCACCGCGGCCGAGGGCGCCGAGCTGGTCGCCGCGGACGGCGAGCGCGTCAAGCCGTCCACGGTGATCTGGGCGACCGGCTACCGCACCGACTGGAGCTGGCTCGACCCGGCGATGCTCGACGAGGACGGGCAGCCCCTGCACACGGAGGGCACGGGGGTGCTGCCCGGCAGCCACTACCTGGGGCTCTACCGGATGCGCACCCGCGGCTCGGCGCTGATCGGCTTCGTCGGGCGGGACGCAGAGCGCACCGCGGCGGCGATCACGGCCGCCGCCCAGAGCACCACGACCGCCTCTTCCACGGCAGAAGGTGAGCCGTCATGACCACCGCCACCACCACCGAACTCGACGTGCTGGGCGCGCTGTTGGCCTTCGACTTCATCGGTTTCGCACAGAAGTCCGCCGCTCTCGACCCCACCGCCCCGGGGTACGGGCGGGCGGTCGGCGCCGCCTTCGGGCTCGCCGCCCGCCGCCGCTTCCCGCAGGGCGCGGCGCCGGAGGAGATCGGGGGGTACGTCGCGGAGTTCCTCGGCTCGCTGGAGGCCGGCGCGGAGGACTTCGACCGGGCGGCCCTGGAGCGCCTGTTCGCCGAGGGGCTGGACGGGGCCACGGCGGCCGGCGGCGAGCGGCTCGACCCGGAGCCGAGGATGCAGGCCCACCTCGTCCTGTCGCTCCGGCTGGTACGGGAGCTGGGCCTCGGCCCCGACGAGCAGCGGGAGCTGCTGACCGAGGCCGCGCGCACGACGGCGGCCTGAGGCGTACGGCAGGAGGCGGCGCCCCGGACCGTCCGGGGCGCCGCCTCCTCCGCTCACTCCGCGGGCGGCACCTGCGCGGCGGACCCACCGGACCCACCGGGGGTCCAGACGTCGAGCGCCCCCTCCCCGTACAAGGCTCGCACCGCCCTCTTGTCGTACTTGCCGACGCTGGTCTTGGGCACCGCGTCGACGAAGGACCAGCGCTCGGGGATCCACCAGCGCGCCACCCGTCCGGTCAGGAACTCCCGGAGCTCGTCCCCGCCGACCCCGGTGCCCGGCACCAGGGACACGCAGGCCAGGGGGCGCTCCTCCCAGCGCGGGTCGGGCACGCCGACCACGACGGCCTCGAGCACGGCGGGGTGCTCGATGATCGCGTTCTCGAGCTCGATGGTGGAGATCCACTCGCCGCCGCTCTTGATGCCGTCCTTGAGCCGGTCGCTGACGACCACCCAGCCGCCCGGTTCGATCACTCCGAGGTCGCCGGTGCGCAGCCAGCCGTCGTGGAACTTCTCGGCGGAGTCCTCGGTGTTGAAGTACGATCCGGTGACCCACGGTCCGCGCAGCTCCAGTTCGCCCACCGAGCGGCCGTCCCAGGGCTGTTCGCTGCCGTCCTCCGCGATCAGCCGGGCGTCGACGAAGGGCATGAGGCGGCCGCTCTTGGCCAGCCAGTCGACCTCCTCGTCGTCCGGGGTGCCGTGCGGAGGGACGGCGAAGGTGGCGAGGGGGCTGGTCTCGGTCAGTCCCCAGCCCTGCTTGAGCCGGACCCCGTAGCGTTCGTGGAGCTGCTTGAGCAGGGCGCGCGGCGGGGTCGCGCCGCCGCAGCCGGCGAGGCGTACGGCGCCGAGGTCCAGCGGATGCCGCTCGCCGTGGTGGACCAGGGCGTTCCAGATGGTGCAGATCGCCGCGACGGCGGTGGGCCGCTCCTCGTTGATGATCCGGGCGAGGTCCGGGGTGTGCAGCTGCCGGCCGTTCATGAGGAGGTCGGAGCCGGCCAGCCAGGCGGCGTAGGGCCAGCCCCAGGCGTTGGCGTGGAACATGGGCACGATCGGCAGGACGCGGTCGCCGTCGTGCATCGCGAATCCGGCGCCGGCCGAGACGCCGAGCGTGTGGAGGGTGATCGAGCGGTGGCTGTAGGCCACGCCCTTGGGGTTCCCGGTGGTTCCGGTCGTGTAGCAGAGCGCGGCCGCTTCCCGTTCGTCCAGGTCGGGCCATTCGAAGCCGGGCCGTTCGGCCGCGAGCAGTTCGTCCCAGCGGTGTACGGCAACGTGCGCGGGCAGCTCCACCTCCGGCGCGTCTCCGATGACGACCAGGTGGCGCACGCTGCCCATCCGGTCCCGCAGGGGCGGCAGCATGTCCAGGAGGGTCGCGTCGACGAGGAGGACGGCGTCCTCGGCGTGCTCGACGATGTAGCCCAACTGGTCGGGGTGGAGGCGGAGGTTGAGGGTGTGCAGCACCGCGCCCATGCTCGGTACGGCGAGGTACGCCACCAGGTGCTCGGGGGTGTTCCAGGCCAGCGTGGCGACCCGTTCGCCGAGCTGCACGCCCAGTCGGGAGAGTGCGGCGGCGAGCTGTTCGGCCTGGCGGGCGATGTCGGCGAAGGTCTGTAAGGACCGTGCGGTCGGCCCGTCGGCACATCGGACCACCCGGCTGTCCCCGTAGACGCGTTGTCCGTGCGCGAGGATGTCGCGAACCAGCAGCTCGCGGTCCTGCATCGTGCTCTTCATGGTGCGGCCCCTTGCGAGTGCGCGGTCGGAGACCGGGATCAGCCGAGGTACTGGATGTCTCCCAGCAGGGAGCTGCTGACGTGGTCGTGGTCCAGCAGGTTGACGCGGGCGGTCATCTTGCCGCTGCCGGCCGCGAACTCGTAGTTGCCGGAGCCGCCGATGATCTTGAAGGTGCCGGTCGGGTAGACCATGGTGTCCGACGTCAGCGGGGCGGTGAGCGCGTAGCTGATGTTGAGCCGGTCGCCGTCGGGCTCCGTCATCGTCGCCGTCCCCTTGATGTCGTACTTGCCGGGGATGGTCGCGGTGCACACGACTTCCTTCTGCGCCCAGGTGGCGGTGGTGACCGGCTTGCCGGTGGAGGTCCCCGTCCCGGTCACGTTGTAGCCGTTGCAGCCCACGGTGTCGGGGTGCGTGGTCGCGACCACCGCGAAGTTGCTGGTGATGTCGACGGTGGGAAGGTAGGCCTCGGCGGCGAGGGCCGAGGGGCCGGTCCCGGCGGCGTACGTGACGCCTGCCGTACCGCCGGCGATCAGTACCGTTCCGGCCACCACGCCCGCCATGCGCGCGGACCAGTGACGGGCAGCTCTTGCCATGTTCTCCCCCGAAGTCGTCAGATCTGTCTCAACTGCGCCCGGACAAAGGGCTGTTGGGGACAGCTTCCCCGATCGAGGAGTCTTCCGTCGAGACGTTCGACGCGTGCGTCGCGCACAGGAAAGCGGAACCGGCCCCGCCTGCGGCGAGGCCGGTTCCAGAGGCGGAGGACGCCGACGGGCGTCATCCGCGATCAGCCGACCCTAGGTCAGATCTGCCACCGGAAGCCCATGGATCCGGACAGGTTGGCGGTGACGTGGTCCTTGTCCAGCAGGTTGACCGTGGCGTTCATCTTGCCGCTGCCGACCGCCTCGTCGAAGGCGCCGTCACCACCGGTGATCGTGAAGGTGCCGGACGGGTACACCATGGTGTCCGACGTCAGCGGCGCGCTGAGGTGGTAGGTGAAGTAGAGGTGGGAGCCGTCGGTCTGGGTGACCGTCACCTTGCCGTTGATGTCCCACTGGCCGGGGACCTTCGCGGTACAGGCGTCCTCCGTCTGCGACCAGGTGCCGGTACCGGTGATCCGGTTGCCGGTGACGGTCCCCGACCCGACCACCTTGTAGCCGTTGCAGCCCACGGTGTCCGGGTGCGTGCTCGTGACCACGCCGTACTTCCCGACGGCGTCGAACGGGCTCGGCCCGGGAGGAGGCGTCACGGCGGCGTTCGAGACGCCGGTCGTGCCGCCGACGATCAGTGCCGCTCCGGCCAGCGCACCCGCTATGCGCGCCGATCGACGAAGAGTAGGTGTTGCCATGTCATCCCCCGCACTTGTCGTTACTTGACTAACTCAGGCCTCTTTCCGGCCTGTTGCCGATCAGTTTCCATGATCGAAGGTCGTTCCGTCGAGCCATTCAGGCCAACCGTTTTCACCGGTCGACACCCGGTCCCCCACGGATGCTTCACAGCCGGCGGACGCGCAGCACGCCGGTCCGCATCGGGAGGGTGAACTCGCCGTGGGCGGTCTCCGGCCTGCCCGCCGGGAACGCGCGGATCCGGCCGAGCGGCCGCCGCCCCGCCGGAATCCGGGTGCGGAGCACCCGGCCCGTCGTGTGTGATCGGCGCATGACGATCGTGGTGGGCACCCCGGGGGCCGACGGGCTGGGCGAGGTCGTGGACGTGCTGCGCGCGTGGCAGGACGAGGGGGCGCCGATGCAGCTGCATCCGGGCGACCTGGGATGGTTCTGGCGGTCGGGTCCGGAGGCGACCGCCGGGGCGGTCAGGACGTGGAGCCGGGACGGGCGGATCCTCGCCGTCGGCCTGCTGGACGGCCCCGGGCTGCTGCGGCTGACGATCGCGCCGGACGCCCGGCGGGACGAGGAGCCGGCGCGGCGGCTGGTCGAGGACGTGACCGTGCCGGAGCACGGCGTGCTGCCCGCGGGCAGGGTGAACGTCGAGGCGCCGGCGGACGCGCTCGTCCAGGACCTGCTGGCCGAGGCCGGCTGGGGCCTCGACGAGCCGTGGACGCCGCTGCGCCGCGACCTCGCGGCGCCGGTGCCTGATCCCGGTCTGCGGATCGAGGCGGTCGGGCCGGAGCGGGCGCACGCGTTCACGGCCGTGCTCCGGGCGGCCTTCGACGGATCGGGGTTCACCGCCGGCCGCTGGCACGCGATGGCGGCCGGACTGCCGTACGCCGACGCCCGGTGTCTGCTCGCGTACGACGGGCGGGGCGACGCGGTGGCGGCGGTGACGGTGTGGTCGGCCGGGCCGGGCAGGCCCGGCCTGCTCGAACCGATGGGCGTCCACCGCGACCACCGCCGCCGGGGCCACGGCAGGGCGATCACCCTCGCCGCCGCGGCCGCCCTCCGGGAACTGGGCTCGTCGAGCGCGCTCGTCTGCACGCCGAGCTCCAACGTCGGCGCCGTCGCCGCCTACGAGTCGGCCGGCTTCCGGCCGTGCCCCGAGGTCCGGGACCGGTGCCGGGACGTCTGAGGGGCCGCCGGGCCCGTGGGTCACGGCGGGATCGCCTCGATCGTCTCCCTCAAGCGGCGCAGGGCGCCCCGGAGTTCGTCAGGGGGCGGGGTGGCCAGCGCCAGCCGGAGTGCCCGGGGGCGGTGGGGGCCGGTGGCGAAGGCGTCCGCGGTGGACACGAGGATCCCTTCCTCCGCGAGCACGGCCGCCACGTGGTCGGGTCGCTGATGCGGTTCCAGACCGAGCCAGACCGTGTACGAGGTCGGGTGGGCCGTGACGTCCATGCCGGCCAGTGCCGCGCGGGCGATGCCCTGCCGGGCGGCGGCGTCCGCGCGACGGCTTCCCTCCAGGCGCGTCACCGTGCCGTCGGAGAGCCAGCGGGTGGCGAGCGCGGTGACGATGCCCGGGGACCCCCAGGCCGCCGCGCGAAGGCTCCGGGTGACCCGCTCGACGTGACGGCGGGGCAGGACGGCGAAGCCGAACCGCAGGCCGGTCGCCACGTTCTTCGACAGACCGGCGACATGACAGGTGCGCTCGGGCGCGAGGGCCTGGAGCGGCGGGGGCGGCGACGCGTCGAGGAAGGCGTGGGTGCCGTCCTCGACGATCAGGCAGTCCCGTGACCGGGCGACGGCGACGAGACGGTCGCGCTGCTCCCGGTCGAGGACCCAGCCGAGCGGGTTGTGCACGGTCGGCTGGGCGTAGACCGCGCGGACGGGCCGGTCGCGGCACAGCCGGTCGAGGGCGTCGAGGTCGGGGCCCGTCGGCGTGACCGGGACGGGGACCGTTTCGAGGCTGTGCGCGGCGGCGAGGAGCTTGATGCCCGGGTAACCGAGCGCGTCGACGGCGAGGACGTCGCCGGGCCGGGTGAGCGCGCGCAGGACGACGTCGAGCGCCTGCTGGGCCCCGCCGGTCAGCAGGACGTCCTGCGGCGGGACGTCGATCCCCCGCCCGAGCAGGTACGTGGCCACGACCGCCCGGTCGCGCCCTCGTCCGCCCGGCGGATGCTGGTGGAGCAGCGCCTCGGCGTCCCCCGTCGCCGCCAGCTCGCTCAGGGCCTGCCGCAGCAGCTCCGTCTGCCCCGGGGCCAGGGGCCGGTTGAACGACAGGTCCGCCAGCCGGGGCACCGGCAGCGCGCGTGAGGGTTCGAGCCCGTCGTAACCGGATCGTTCGCGGACGAACGTCCCCCGGCCCGGCTCGCCCACGACCAGGCCCAGGGCGGCGAGTTCGGCGTAGACCCGGGTGGCGGTGGCCAGCGCGATCCGCCGCTCCCGGGCGAGGGCCCGGTGCGTCGGGAGCCGGGAGCCCGCCGGGATCGTGCCGGAGCGGATCGCGGCGGCGAACTCGTCGACGACGGCTTTGTAGGAGGGCGGTCGCATGCGGAGCACCTGCGGGACGGGAAGGGGACGGGAGTTGTATCCAGGACAATAGATGGATCGTCCTGGAGCGTGGCTCCTAGCCTCGGTGCGTCCGTACCCAGGCGAAACGGAGCACCCGGCATGACGATCCGCACCGAGCGGGACGACCACGTCGTCACGATCACCATCGACAGGGAACGCAAGCTCAACGCCCTCGACCGTCCGACGATCGACGCGCTGCTCACCGAGCTGGACCGCGTCGAAGCCGACGACCGCGTCCGGGCCGTCGTCCTGACCGGCGCCGGACACCGGGCGTTCAGCGCGGGGGCGGACATCCCGTCCCTGGCGGACAGCGTCGCGGGCGGCGCCGAGCACGCGCTGCGGGAGGTCGTCCGCCGGGGGCACGCGCTGACCCGGCGGATCGAGGAGCTTCCCAAGCCGGTGATCGTGGCGGTCAACGGACTGGCGTACGGGGGAGGTTGCGAGCTCACCGAGGCCGCTCCGCTCGCGATCGCCGCCGAGCACGCGACCTTCGCCAAGCCCGAGGTCTCCCTCGGGTTCCCGCCGCCCTTCGGCGGAACCCAGCGGCTGCCGCGCCATGTCGGCCGCAAGCGCGGCCTGGAGATGATCCTGACCGGCGACCCGGTCCCGGCCGCCCGGGCCGCCGAGATCGGTCTCGTCAACGGCGTCGTACCCGCCGGCGAACTCCTCGGCGCCGCACGGGACCTGGCCGCTCGCATCACCCGGCACGCCCCGACGGCCGTGGCGGCCTGCCTGCGTGCGGTCACCCGCGGGATCAACCTGCCGATCGACGAGGGCCTCGCCGTCGAGGCGGCCTGCTTCGCCGCCACCGTGCCCACGGAGGGCGTGCGGACGGGCCTGCGGCGCTTCCTCGACCGCTAGGCCGTGTCCGGAGAGTCCCGCCTGGGCGTCACCGCACCCCTTCCCACAGCAGCCGTTCCCGCGCGCGCGGGTCGTCGACCGGGGCGGGCCCGGGCTCGGTGGCGAAGGTCATCGTCGTACGGGTCTCCCCGTCGTACGCCTTCCAGCCGGGGCTGCCCGTCTTCGCGAAGGCGACCCACGCCCCGTGCACGGCGTCCGCCAGGTCCTGGGGCGGGTGGGCGCCGAGCAGCGGGGCATACGACGGGTCGTGGAGGCGGTCGAAGACGAAGGGCAGTTCCAGCGCGTGGCAGGCGCCGAGGCGGCCCTCGAACCGCGGGGAGCGCCAGGCGAACTCGTAGAGGTACGAGCCCGGGACGGCCTCGGCCAGGCGGACGGCCGGGATCCGGTAGAACCAGTCGGTGGCCACGGCGTCGAGGAGTTCGCCCGGCGTGGCGTCCGGGCGGGCGGCCCGGTAGACGGGGAGGGCCTCGTCCGGGTCGAGGCCGTAGGCCGCGGTCATGACGCGGAGCGAGGATTCGGGGAAGACGTGGAGCCGCTCCGTCGGGACCAGGAACAGGCGGTACTCCTCGCGGTTGCTGCCGATCATCAGCTCGACGCCGCAGTCCGGGCCGGGGAGGGCGAGGTCCGGCCGGACCGGCTCGAAGGGCATGACGTTCAGCACCGCCTCGCCCCACCGCGCCGGATCCGGGTCGGCGCTCACCTCGGCGCGCAACGCGGCCTGGGCCGGGAGGAGTTCCTGCAGGGGGACGCCCTCGAAGGCCTCCGCGGTCGGCTCGATCCCCAGCTTCTCCGCGAGGCGGGCCGCGATCAGCCGGGCCGACGACGGGCGCAGGAAGTGGTGACAGGCTCCGCTCTGCAGGATCGCCCGGTGGAAGAGCCCGCGGGCCGTCTCGGTGGTCAGCAGCGCGCCTATGCTCATCGCGCCCGCCGACTCGCCGAAGACGGTCACCCGGTCCGGGTCGCCGCCGAAGGCGGCGATCTCGTCCCGGACCCAGCGGAGCGCGGCGATCTGGTCGAGCAGGCCCCGGTCGTCGGGGCGGCCCGGGAGGCGGAGGAAGCCGTCCGCGCCCAGGCGGTAGTTGAGCGTGACGCAGACGACGCCGTCCCGGGCGAAGGCGCTCCCGTCGTAACCGGACGCCGAGCCCGAGCCGTTGGTGAACGCCCCTCCGTGCAGCCACACCATCACGGGGAGGCCGGCGCCCGGCTCCGGGGCCGGGGTCCAGACGTTGAGGTTCAGGCAGTCGTCCCCCGGGACGGCGTTCTCCGGGATGAGGGCGTCGAAGGGCGGGGCGTAGGGGGCGTGCGGCGCGGTCGGCCCGTGGGCCGTGGCGTCGCGCACCCCCGTCCACGGTTCCGGCGGGGCGGGCGCCCGGAACCGTCGCGCGCCGAAGGGCGCGGCGGCGTACGGGATGCCGAGGAAGCGGGTCACCCCGTCGGGGGAGGTCCGGCCGCGGACCTCCCCGCGCCGGGTGCGGCACACCGTCATGCGGCGAGGACCTCCAGGAGCGCCTTGCCGAACTCCTCGGGGCGTTCGAGGTGGACGGCGTGCCCGGCGTCGGCCACGGCGACCTCCCGCACCGCGCCGCCGGCCGCCGCGTAGCGGTCCAGGACGTGACGCGTCTGCGCCAGCATCGGCTGCGCGGGGGTGCCGTCCCAGCCGGGCACCGCGCCGATCGCGCCCAGGTGCGCCAGGTCGAACATCGAGGTGTCCGAGACGATGACGTCGTCCTCGCCCCGTATCCACAGCACCGGCGGCTTGGGCTCGATCAGGTGCAGGTCGTCGACGCGGAAGTGGGTCGGGGCCATGCAGTTGAGGACGCCGCGCGTCCCGGGCGCGGTGCCGGGCCAGGCGTCGGACGTCGTGCTGTCGCCCGGGTAGTGGTCGTCGCCGAGGCGCGTGGCCAGCATGGACTCGACGTACGCGTCCTCGTCCGCGGTGCGGAACGGCGGCTTGACGTAGCAGGTCGTCAGGACGGAGCGCGGCGAGAGCGGGGAGTCCGCGCCGCGGTCGCCCTCGGCGAGCAGCCGGACGAAGTCCGGGTTGGCCGTGCCGCCGCCCGAGCCCGCCCCGTCCGCGGAGTTGAGGGCTCCGTCCACGCCGTGGGTGCCGCCGAAGCCGTACGGGGAGACGGGGCTGACCAGGGTCGCGGAGCGCACCGCGGCCGGGTGGTCCCGGAGGTACTGCATGACCACGCCGCCGCCCATGGACCAGCCGACCAGGTGGGCCCGGTCGACGCCGAGGGCCGTGAGCAGCTCGGCGAGGTCGTCGGCGTAGTCCCGCAGGCCGCGCGTGGCGTCGACGGGCAGCGGGTCGGTGCCGCCGAAGCCGCGCAGGTCGACGGCGAGGGGGCGGTAGGGGGCCGGCAGCGCGGTCAGGGTGGAGTGCCAGAAGGCGGAGGAGGAGACGTTGCCGTGGACGAAGACGACGGCCTCGCCCTCGGTCCTGGCCTCGGTGATCTGCTGGGTGAGCCGGCCGGTGGTGACACGGCGGGTGCGGAGCGTGGTCATGTCCTTCTGGTCCTTCGGTCCTCGGGTGCTTCAGGAGAGCCAGGTGGCGACCTGGGCGGCGACGGTGCTGTCCCAGCCCAGTTCGAGGTGGTTGGCGCCGGCGACGGTGGCCTTGCCGCCGACGGTGGGGATGCCGGTGGTGTCGAGCGCGCTGGAGACGAAGACGACGCCGTCGCTGGGGCCGCGGTTCTCGTTGAAGATGCCGAGGACGTCGGCGGATCCGCCGGCCAGGAGGTAGGTCGTGACGGAGGCCGGGACTCCGGCGCCGCGCAGGGGGCCGATGAGCGATCCGGCGTCGATGGCGGCCTGGATGCCGCTGCCGGCGGTGTAGAAGCCCTGGCCGCCGTAGTACGTCGTGTACCAGTCCTGGGCGGCGCCGTCGACGCCGTACACGCCGTCCCAGCGGGCCAGCATCTGGCGCTGCCCGGGGTAGTTGTCCTGGCCGCCGGCCGGGGTCATCGAGAACTCGGGGTGCGCGGTGTACAGGCCGTAGCAGGTCATGTGGGAGTGCGGGGAGGGCGCGTTGATCTTTCCGCCGCACTCCGGCCAGACGGAGAAGTCGTGGGCCCAGCCGTGGGCGTACGGGTAGTCGTAGCCGCCGTTCGGGCCGCCTAGGGTGATCAGCCGGCGGACGTCACCGGCGTACGGCCGCCCCCAGCTCGGCTTCAGGGAGGACACGTACGCCCGGGTGGACATCTGGCCCTTGCTCCAGCCGACCAGGTCGACCTTGTCGACTCCCAGCTTCGCCTTGATGACGGCGATCGCGTCCCCGACGATCTGTGCCTGCATGAGGTTGTCGCCCTGCTTGTGAGCGAAGCCGACGGCGAAGACGCGATGGCCGCGCCCGGCGAGGTACTGCATGAGTCCGGTGGACGGGCAGGAGGCGGCGCCGCAGCCGTAGCCGCCCGATTCGCCGGGGTTGGCCCAGGCGCGGTCGGCGGTGTCGTTCGCCCCGTGCACGAGGAGGACGGGGGTGGTGCGGCTGCCGGTGTTCCAGCCGGGGGCCGAGTAGAGCAGGAACCGGCCGGAGGACGGCCGGGAGACGCCGCCGAAGTACGTGACGCGCTTGCCGTCCTGGTCACCGCGGCCGTCCGCCGGATAGCCCTCGGTGCGGAACCCGCTGGTCGTGTCGAGGTAGCGCTCGACACGTTCCCAGCCGTTGGTGACGGTCCCGGCTCCGTAGCTCGCCTCCGGCGTGAGGTACGGGGGCGGCGCGGCGGCGACGGCGGGCGGTCCCAGCAGGGCCGTCGCGACGACCCCCGCCACCGCGAGGACACGGGCCGCGCGCAGTCGCCACCGCCGCCGCCCCGAACTCCGTCCGTCGGCCATGCCCCGGCCTCCCCCGCTCGTGCGCCCTCGGCGCGCCCTCCCGGTGCCCGTCCCGGCATCGGGAGCTGCACACGTTAGGCGTGCGGGGAGTCAGCGGGGCATGGAGCCGGGGCACACAAAGCGAGCGACGAGCATGGCGCCCGACTACACGGCGTCGGGCCGGGTCCGGCTGTCGGCAGAGGGGGGCCGGCCCTCGACGGGCGCGGGCCGGTGGTCATCGGCGGCCCGTTCTATTCGCCGGCGGGCCCGGCCTGCTCTCCGGTGGGCCCGGCCTGCCCGTCGACACGCTCGGCCCGCTCCCCGGCCGGTTCGGCCCGTTCGTCGGCGGGCGGCGGGGCGCCGTCGCGCGCGGGCTCCGCCGCCTGGGACGCACGGGCGGCGGACGCGGCCAGTATGCCGTCGAGCAGTGCGTCGAGGCCGTCCGTCAGCTCCTGGTAGCCCCCCTTCTCGGCCAGGGAGGGGGCGGTCTCGCGCAGCCGGGGGAGCTCGCGGGCCGGCATCAGGTGCAGGCCCAGGCGGAACGCCGGATCGGGCTCGTCGGGGTTCTCGACCATGGCCCGCAGATCGCTGAAGATGTAGCCCAGCACCCACCCGGTGACCGCCCGGTAGGCGGTGACGACGCCCTGCTCGTCGAGCCCGGCGCGGTCCAGTAGCGCCAGCACCTGCTCGTGGGCCTGCAGCACCGCGAGGGGGCGGCGGGCCAGCGGGACGGCCAGCAGACGCGTGGCCAGCAGCGGCACCACGTGCGGGTGGGCGAGGGCGATCCGGTAGAGGGCGCAGGCGCCGCGGAGGAGCTCGGCCCGCCATTCGGGCAGCTCGGCCGCCCGGCCCAGGGGGGCGGGTTCCTCGCGGGCGAGGTCCTCGGCCAGCTCGGTGTAGAGCTGCTCCACCAGCCCGTCCAGGAGCGCGTCCTTGCTGGGGGCGTAGCGGTACAGCGCCATCGCCTCGACGTCGAGCTCGGCGGCGACCCGCCGCATGCTCAGGGCGGACAGGCCCTCGTGGTCCACCACGTCGAGGGCGGCGGCGAGGACGCGTTCACGGCTCAGCCGACGTCGGCCGCGGCGGCGCTCGGTGGGGTGGCCGATGTCCACCTTCCGGCGCTCCGGCTGGGTGCTGCTGGCCATGGCATGCCTCCGGGCTCAGGGTCGCTCCGCGACTGCTCCCGACTATATCCGAATGCCCATTAAGACTTACGTTTACTACGTAAGTGGACATTCGTTGACATCGGGGTGAATACGACGCAATATGTATGTTTAAAACGTAGACGTACAGCGACAGCACAGCTGCCCAGTCCCCCCGCTGGAGGCCGTTGACATGGACGGCAACCTCATCCTCCGCACCGAGTGCGCCGAGCTGAACGACCCGAGCCCGCCGGTCCGGCCCCGCCTGACCCTCGTCATCCCGACGCGCAACGAGCGCGAATCCGTCCCGCTGCTGCTGCGCGCCCTGGAACCGGCCTTCGGGGACCTGCCCGTCGAGGTCCTGTTCGTCGACGACAGCGACGACGACACGCCGGCGACGGCCGCGCGGCACGCCCCGGACTGCCGGCTGCCGGTCCGCATGATCCACCGAGAGGGCGGCGCCCGCGAAGGAGGCCTGGCGGGGGCCGTCCTCGCGGGCGCACGCCATGTCCGGGGCGAATGGGCCCTGGTCATGGACGCCGACCTCCAGCACCCGCCGGAGGCGGCCGCCGCGATCGCCCGCACCGCCCTGGGCCACGGCGTCGACATCGTCGTCGGCACCCGCTACGCGGGATCCGGATCGACCGGCGACGGGCTCGACGGCCCCGTGCGCCGGCTCGTCTCCCGCGGCAGCACGCTGCTCACCAAGGCGGTCTTCCCCCACCGGCTGGCCGGCGTCAGCGACCCCATGAGCGGGCTCTTCGCCTTCCGCACCGCCGCGATCGACATGGACCGGCTCAGCCCCCTCGGCTTCAAGGTGCTGCTCGAACTGCTCGTCCGGCACCCCGGCGCACGCGTCGCCGAGGTCTCCTACCGCTTCGCACCCCGCGCGGCCGGCACCTCCAAGGCCTCGCTGCGCGAGGGCCTGCGGTTCCTGCGCCATCTGGCACGGCTGCGCCGGCCCGCCCCCGCCGCGCACCGCGCCGACGAGGGCCGCCACGCCGTGACCGGCCGCCGCGAGCTCGGCACGACCGCGCGGTTCCTGGCCTTCGGGCTCGTCGGTCTCAGCGGCATCGCCGTCAACACCGCCGCCCTGTGGTTCTTCCACACCGTCGTGGGACTCCAGCAGCTCCTCGGCGCCACGCTCGCCACCCAGGTGTCGTCCCTGTGGAACTGGGCCCTCCTGGAGACGCTGGTCTACCGCGGCGACCGGGAGGGCGGCAGGCGCGGGGCCATCGTCCGCGGCATCGCCTTCCTCGCCCTGAACAACCTGCTGCTGCTCGGCCGGCTGCCTCTCCTCCAGTGGCTCGTCGACTCCGGGATCGGACTGCTCACCGCCAACGTCCTCAGCCTCGTCGTGCTCTTCGTGGCCCGGTTCCTCTTCAGCGACCTGTTCATCTACCGCGGCCGCCGTGACGACGGAGCCCGCCGCGACCCCGTGCGCGTGCTCGTCGCCCCCGGCTCCGTCCCGCCCGGCACCACGGAGCCCTCGCCCTCCACGACCGCCTCCCCCGCCTCCCCCGCCACGACCGCCTCCCCCGCCTCCGGCCCCGCGGCCGCCCCGAGCCACCACCCCAAGCGCCCCAGGTACCTGACCTACCGCTACGACATCGCCGGCACCGTCACCATCGGCTCCCAGATCCACCTGCCCGAGCTGGAGTTCTTCCGCGCCCAGTGGGTGCCGCCCGACTCCTGCGACATCACCGTCCGCGTCGGCGACGTGGGCCGCCGCTTCCCCCGCCACCGCGCGGTCATGACCGAGATCCCCGGCCGCGGCGGACCGCAGCCCACCACCGTGCAGTACGAGGAGCAGCTCGGCCGGCTCGGCGCCAACTTCCGCGTCGACATCGGCGACCCCATCGACGTCCTCGTCAGCCCCCTGCTCGCCCGCTCCCCGCACGTCGTCTACACCAACGTCCTGGAGGCGCTGCTGCGCTTCGTGCTCGTCGCCCGCGGCCGGATGCTGCTGCACTCCGCGACCGTCGAGCTGGGCGGCACCGGCGTGATGCTCTCCGCGCTCACCGACACCGGGAAGACCTCCACCGTCCTGCGGCTGCTGAGCGAGCACGACGGACGGTTCCTGTCCGACGACATGACCGTCGTCGACGCCACCGGCAACGCCCTCTGCTTCCCCAAGCCGCTCACCATCAGCGCGCACACCCTGCACGCCGTGCGCTCCGACGACCTGACCCCCCACGAATGGCGCCGGCTGCAGCGGCAGAGCCGCCTGCACTCCAAGGAGGGCCGCTCCTTCGCCTTCACCCTGGCCCGCCACAACCTGCCCATCATGGGCATCAACGCGGTCACGCAGATCCTCGTGCCCCCGCCGAAGTACGCCGTCGACCGGCTCGTGTCCTGCCGGCTGAGCAGCGCCGTCAAGGTGACCGAACTGTTCGTCATCGAGCGCGGCACGCCCCGCCTGAGCGACCTCGGCCACGACGAGACCGTCGACCGGCTGCTCGCCAACACCGAGGACGCCTACGGCTTCCCGCCGTTCAGGTACTTCGCCCCCGCCATCACCGTCGCCGGACTCGACCACGCCCGGCTGCGCAGCCGCGAGCGGGACGTCCTGTCCGGCTTCCTCTCCGGCGTGCGCACCCGCGTCCTGGCCTCCGACCGCTTCGGCTGGGCCGACGAGATACCACGGCTGCTCGACGCGGACCGGCCGGCGATCAACGGCCGCCCGGCGCCCCTGTCCGACGGGTCCCCGTGGCCGCACTGGATGCCGGAGACACCGGAGAGCGCACCGTCCCTGCCCGTACGCTCCGGCGCCCTGCCCCCGCGTCCCGTCCTCCGGACCGACTCCGGCGCCTCCCGCGAGAGCGACCCCGGAGGGAGGACGCCATGACCCGGCCCGTGTACTCCACGGCGGACACGACGGCCGCCCCCGGCACCGACTCCCGCTCGCGGACCACCGGCGGCCCTCCGGGGGCGGCCGACGCCCAGGCCCGCCAAGACCTCCGCAGCGCCCGGCGGGAGCGCGCCGTCCACTGGGCGCTGCGGAGCGCCCTGCCGCTCACGGCCATCCTCGTCCTGGCCGGCTTCCTGCGGTTCTGGCAGCTCACCGAGACCGGCTTCAACAGCGACGAGGCCGTCTACACCGGCAGCGCCGCCTCCCTCGCCGGCGACCCGGGCATGCAGGCGGTGTTCCCCGTCTTCCGCGCCCACCCCGTGCTGTTCACCGGCCTCCTGTCGCTCTTCCTGCGCGGCGGCACCGACGACTTCACCGCCCGCGCGGTCGCCGCCGCCATCGGCGTGGCGACCGTCGCCGTCACGTATCTGCTGGCCCGGCGGCTCTACGGCCGCGCCGCGGGGCTCGCCGCGGCGCTGCTGCTCGCCGTCATGCCGTACCACGTGGTGGTGACCCGCCAGGTGCTGCTGGACGGGCTGATGACGCTGTGCGCCACGGTGGCGCTGTACTGCGTCGTGCGGTACGTGCAGGGCGGCCTCGACGGCCTGCCCTGGCTGCTCGGGGCCGCGGGGGCGCTGGGAGCGGCCACGCTCTCCAAGGAGACGGCGCTGGTCCTCGTCTGCGGCCTGTACGTCTTCTTCGTGCTCAGCCGTTCGGTGCGGATGCGGTGGCGGCACGCCCTCCTCGCCACCGGTGTCCTCTGCCTCGTCGTGGCCGCCTTCCCGCTCGCGACGTCCCTCGCGGGCCGGGGCTCCACCGGGCAGGACTATCTGCAGTGGCAACTGCTGCGGCGCGCCAACCACTCGATGGGGTTCTACGCCGTCACGGTGCCGCAGGCCGTCGGCTGGGCCGTCCTCGTGGCCGCCGCGGCCGGACTGTTCCTGCTGCGCCGCCGCACGGGCTGGCGCGAGGGCCTGCTGCTGTGCTGGATCGCCACGCCCGTGCTGTTCTTCACCCTGTGGCCCGTCAAGGGCTTCCCCTACCTGCTGCCGATCGCGCCGCCGCTCGCCGTGCTGGCCGGCCGCGCGCTGAGCGCCCTCGCCGAGATCCGGCCGCGGCCCGGCCGGCTCCGGTCCGGCCGGCTGCGGCGCGGCCGTCTGCGGCTGCGGCCCGGTGTGCTGTCCGCCGTCGGCGCCGTCCTCGTCACGCTCGTCGTGGCGGCGTCCCTCGCCCTGTCCTCCGCGACCCGCGTCACCGCCGCTCCGAACGGCTCGTTCCTCGCCGGTTCCGGCGGTCTGCCGGGCGGCCGCGAGGCGGGCCTGTGGGTGCGCGACCACGTGCCCGCCGGGGCGCAGCTGCTCGCCGCCGGCCCCTCGACCGCGAACGTCCTCCAGTTCTACGGGGGCAAGTCCGTCTCGGCGCTGTCGGTGAGCGTCAACCGGCTCCACCGCAACCCGTCCTACACGCCGGTGCCCAACCCCGACCGCTCGCTGCGCGACGGCGAGTTCCAGTACCTCGTCTGGGACTCCTACACCTCCCACCGCGCCCCGTTCTACGGCGAGAAGATCCGGAAGCTGGTCGAGAAGTACCACGGCACCGCCGTCTACAGCTCCGCCCTGCGGGTTCCCACGTCCTCCGCCGACCCGACGCCCACCCCGGCCTTCGTCATCTACCAGGTGCGTGTGCCATGAAGTCGCCGACCGTCCGTCTGCTGGCAGCGCTGGCCGGCGCGGCCCTGCTGCTCGGCCCCACCACGGCCACGGCCGCCACCGACCCCGACCCGGGCTCCGGCACCGCCGCCGAGCACCGCGCGGCCACCCCCGTCCAGCACTTCGTCTACCTGATGCAGGGTCCCCGCACCTTCGACAACTACTTCGGCACGTATCCCGGAGCCGACGGGATCCCCGCCGACGCCTGCCAGCCGCGCACCGCCGACGGCCCCGCCGCCGACTGCGTGCGTCCGTACGCCCTGCACGACAAGGCCCCCGGCCCGCTCTCCCCCAGCCGGAGCATCGTCGCCGCGCAGGTGAACGGGGGGCGCATGGACGGCTTCGTGTCCGCGTACACCCGCCAGGGCCGGGACGGCACGCCCGTCATGGGCCACTACGACGCCCGGGACCTGTCCTTCTCCTGGGCCGCCGCCGACCGCTACGTGCTCTTCGACAGGTTCTTCTCCGCCGTCCCGTACGGCGCCGCCGCCGAACGCTCCTACTGGGTCTCGGGGTCCGCCCCGGCGGCGGGCGACCGCCCCACCGTCTTCGACCGGCTCCAGCAGGCGGGGGTCAGCTGGAAGTTCTACGTCCAGGACTACCGGCCCGGCGAGAACGTCCGGACGCCCGGCTCCACCCAGCAGGCGCGCGTCCCGCTCCTCAACTACGCCCGCTTCATCGACGACCCCGCCCTCGCCTCCCACATCGTGGACCTGGACCAGTACTACCGCGACCTCGAGAACGGCACCCTGCCGTCGGTGGCGTACATCTCCAGTTCGGGCGCGTCCGAGACCTCCGCGCGGTCCGTCCCGGCCGGCCAGAAGCTCATCCGCTCGCTGGCCACCCAGCTCGCCCTCAGCCGCTACTGGGACAGCTCGGCGCTGCTGTGGAGCTACGACGGCTCCGGCGGCTGGTACGACCACGTGGCCCCGCCGACCGCCGCGGACGGTCCGCGCGGCCTGCGCGTACCGGCCGTCCTGATCAGCCCCTACGCGCCGGCCGGACGCGTCGACCACCAGGTGCTCGACTCCTCGTCGGCGCTGCGCTTCATCGAGGACAACTGGAACCTGGAGCCGCTCGGCGGGCGGGTCGCCTCCGCCACCGGCCTCGCCGCCGCCTTCGACTTCTCCGCCGCTCCGCGGCCCCCCGAGGTGCTCGCCGTCCCCAACGCCCGGCCCGCCGTGCAGCCGGTGAACGCGGCCCTCGTGTACGGGGTCTACGGCGGGGCGCTCGGCGCGGCCGCGCTGCTCGTCGCCGCCGGCGCCCTGGTCGCCGCCCGCAGGCGCTCCGCCGTCCAGCCGGCTCCGGCAGGACCGTCGGGACCGTCGGGACCGGAACCGGGACCGGGACCGGGACCGGCGGTACCGTCGGAAGCGGCAGGACCATCGGGACCGGCAGGGCCCTCAGAACCGACAGGACCGGCAGGACCGACAGGACCGGCAGGACCGACAGGACCCTCAGGCACAGCAGGACCCTCAGGGCCGCCCCGCGCGCCGGAAGGGAGCCCACAGTGAACCACCGTGCCGCCCGCCGACACGCCGCCTCCCTCCTCGCCCTGCTCGCGGCCGTGCTGCTCGCCCTGGCCGGCCCGGCGGCCGTCCAGGGCCACGCCTCCGCAGGGAGCGCCCTCCCGGACGCCGCCGCGCCGCCCGTCACCGTCACCTTCCGCACGGTCCCGGCGGTACCCGGCGTCCGGCTGGTCTTCGCCGGCGCCGCGCTCGTCACGGGCGCGGACGGCACCGCCTCGTACACCGGCGCCCGTACCTCGGCACCCCAGTCGCTGCGGCTGCTCGACACCTCCGTCGACACCCCGGACGCCCGCTACCGCTTCACCCGCTGGGCCGGTCAGCGCGACCCGGACCAGACGTTCCGGCCCCGTGTCGACGGGCTGCCGCTGCGCGCCGACTACACCGTCACGGCCGGGTTCACCGTGCAGTACCCGGTGACCGTCTCCTTCACCGACCAGCACGGCGCGCCCCTGGACCGGTCCCTGGTCTCCTCGGTGAAGGTCAGGGGCTCCGACACCCGCGTCACCGACCTGTCCGTGACCGGCACCACGTGGCTGGACGGCGTCCAGCCCGTCTTCCGCGACAGCCGTCTGACGCCCGTCCCGGTCGACTACACCCTGCGCAGCCTCGTCTACGACGGCGCCGAGGTCGCCGACGCCGGACGGCAGGGCTTCCGGCCGGGCACCGACCGGCATCTGACGTTCACCGGCAACTTCCACGACCTGACCGTGACCGCCCACGACGCGCTGTTCGGCTCCGCGACCGGCGACGAGGCCACCGTGACGGGTCCCGGCGCCAAGGTCCGGGCCGTGGCGCTCGGGCCGGACCACACCGCCGTCCTGGCCCATCTGCCCCGCGGCCGGTACACCGTCGAGGTCAAGGCCTCCGGTGGCAGCACGAGCCCGCGCGAGATCCAGCTGTCCCAGAACGTCACGGCGGACGTGACGGTGGTCAGCCGGGCCGACGTGTTCGTCCTCGGCGGTGCCGCACTGCTGCTGATCGGGCTGCCGGTCGCGGTCCGGCTGGGGCTCCGGCGGCGGGCCCGCCGCACCGCCGCGGGCCCCCCGCCCGACGCCGGAGCCCGGCACGGGCCCGCCGAGCCGCGTGAGCCCGGGACACCGGAGGAGGGCGCGCCGGCACGCCGGCCCGAGCAGCCGGGGGAGGCAGGGGAGGCGTCCGCGCCCTCACGGCCCGGAGCGGCTCGATGAGACTCTTCTGGGCGCTCCTCGCCGTGCTCGCCCTGTGTCTGCCGGGCAGCGGTACGGGGCCGGTCGGAGCCCGGCCCGCCGACGGGCCCTCCGACGACGCGTCCCGTCCACCGCTGCTCGCCTACTACTACCAGTGGTTCAACCCCGGCTCCTGGCAGCGGGCCAAGACCGACCTGCCGCTCGCCGGGGCCTACTCCAGCGACGACGCGCGGGTGATCGACCGCCAGATCACCGAGGCGAAGGCCGCCGGCATCGACGGGTTCATCGTCGGGTGGAAGCACGGCACCGTGAACGACCGGCGCCTTGCCAAGCTCGTCGCCGCCGCCGAGGCCAGGGACTTCAAGCTCGCCATGATCTACCAGAGCCTGGACTTCTACCGCCGCCCGCTGCCCGTCGCGCAGGTCGCCGCCGACTTCGACCGCTTCCGCGACCAGTTCGCCGACAGCCCCGCCATGCTGCGCGTCGACGGTCGTCCGCTGACCGTGTGGAGCGGCACCTGGAGCTACTCGCACGACGACGTCGCCCGCGTGACCTCCGCCGTCCGCGGCGAACTGCTGGTCCTGGCCAGCGAGAAGAACGTCGACGGCTACCGGAGGATCGCCGACGTCACCGACGGGGACGCCTACTACTGGTCCTCCCCCGACCCCGAGACCACCCCCGGCTACGCCGACAAGCTCGCGGACATGGCGCGGGCCGTGCACGCCGACCACAAGATCTGGCTGGCCCCCTGCGCACCCGGCTTCGACGCCCGGCTCGTGGGGGGCACCAAGCCCGTCCCCCGCCGGAACGGCGCGACCCTGGCGGCCGAGTACTCGGCCGCGCTCCGCTCCTCACCGGACGCCATCGGGCTGATCAGCTGGAACGAGTTCTCCGAGAACACCCATGTCGAGCCCTCCCGCGACCACGGCGACCACTACCTCCAGGTGCTGCGCGACCTGCGCGGCGTCCCCGCGACCGTCCCGTCCGACGACGGCACCGCCCTGTCCCGGAACGGCCACCGCCGGTCCGTCCCCGAGTCGGGCACCCTCCCCGGCCTCTGGGCGTTCGTCGGCCTGGTCGCCCCCATGCTGCTGGTCACCCCGCTCGCGGTGCGCCGCCTGCGCGCGGGACGGCCCGGGCCCGCCCCGGCCGGGCGGACCCGGGCCGGTACGGGCCCGGAGCGGGCGGTCAGCAGGTCACCGGGACCGAGCTCCCGGCGGTGTTCCCGGCCAGATCGCGCGCCCTGACCTCGTAGGTGTAGGAGGCCGGGCACACGGCCGTCTTGTCGCTGAAGGTGCGCAGCTCCTGGGGGACCGTGGCCAGGTACGTGCCGTCGCGGTACACGTCGTACGACGCGATCTGCCGGTCGTCGGTGGCCGCGCCCCACGTCAGCTTCATGGTGGTGGAGCCGGAGCGGGTCACGGTCAGCGAGGGCGGCGGGGACGGCGCGGTGCCGTCGGCGGAGAAGTCGTAGGTCTGCGCGTCGAACGTGTTGCCGAGGGAGTCCGTCGGCGTCACCGTCAGCGTCGAGCCGTTGACCGACACCAGCAGGAAGTGGTGGACGTTGGCGTCGGAGGCGGGGACCGGCGTGGAGGAGGGGCAGCGCCTGCCGACGTTGGAGCTGTAGGACCAGCCGATGGCGTAGGCGTCCGTCGGGTCGCAGCCGCGGCCGCCGACCGAGGTGAGCTTGGCGCCGCCGCCGCCGGTGGTGTAGCTCGGCACGCCGCCGGGCGGGGCCACGTTGCGCTGGTAGATGTGGGCGTGGCCGTTGAAGACCAGGTTCACGCCGTTGTCGTGCAGCAGCTGTTCCAGGGTGTCGGTGCTGCCCGGGTTGTTCTTCAGGTACTCGTCGTCGGGCTCGGTCGGGTCGTCGGAGCGCAGGGGGAAGTGGAAGGCGGCCACCTTGACGCCGCCCGGGTGCGCGGCCAGGTCCTGCTGGAGCCACTGGTACTCGGCCGAGGTGGGCTGCCAGTGGGCGGCCGCGTCCACCTGGTAGACGGCGCAGTTGTCGGTGCCGTTGCAGTTGTTCCCGTCGGCGGTGCCGACGTTGCTGTCGCTCCAGGACGCGTCGAGCACGTAGAACCGCACGCCGCCGCTGGTGAAGGCGTAGTACGTCGTCGGGTAGCTCGCCGGGTTGCTGCCGAAGAACGACGGGTAGCTCACCTGGGAGTAGACGCCGTTCGAGGCGGCGGTGACCGCGCTCTCCGGCCAGGTCAGCAGGAGGGTGGAGGTGCGGCCGTGGTTGCCGTTGAGGGCGAACATCGGGATGCGCTGGCCGGGCGCCGCGTAGTACTCCGGGGCGAAGACGGCGCTGATGTTGACCCCGGACTGCTGGAGGTCGCCGTAGTTGGTCGGGCTGCCGCTGGGATAGGCCACGTCGCCGGTGGAGAGCGTGAAGCGGGCGCCGCTCGCGGCCAGCTGGGACAGCACGTTGGCCTGGTCCTGGTTGACCGCGCCGCTGTTGACGCCGTTGCTGGTGGTGTCGCCCCAGTCGCCGAGCACGGCGAACGTGAAGGGTGCCGACGAGCCGCCCGGCACCATCGTGGTGAACGAGGGCGAGGGGTTGGTGCCGAGCAGGTCGATGGGCGTGGCGTCCCCGGTGAAGACCCGGTAGCAGTACGGGGTGTCGGGGCTGAGGTTCGGCACGGTCACCGAGTTGCTGTACTCGGTGACGCCGTTGACGGTCATGGTGGTGCCGAGCGTGGCGGCGGTGGCCGTGTTGGCCGTGCAGTTGCCGAGCGGGCCGTACCTCACGGTCTGCCGGCTGCGGGTGGTGGTCGCCCACGTCACCCGGACGGAGGTGGGCGTCAGATCCGTGAGGTAGGGGGCCCGGGTGAGCACCGGGGAGGCGCCGGGCAGGTCTGCGTGGGCGGCGGTGGGCGCACCGAGGGCCGCCGACAGGGCGCCGAGCGTCACGGCGGCGCCGGCGAGGCGGAGGCCTCGGCGTCGTCCGGCGGATGCGAGCACAGGCATGACACGGGTCCTTTCAGCCTCCGCTGCGGCCGGTCGAGGGCATCGGCCAGGAGGCGGGGGGCGGAGGCACCCTCGGGAACGTACGGGCGGCCGGGGGGCCGGGAGGACCGGCGCGGCCGAACCGCACTCTCCGAGCCGCCGCATTCACTCGGTCGAGGTCCACGACGTGGGCCGGTCGGGCGAGAAGGCGTGTCCTTCCGTCTCGCCTCCCGCCCGGTACGGGAAGAAGGGGGAGGACCCATGCGCTCCCGCATCCGTACCGGAGGGCGCCCCATCGCCGCCCCTTTGGAGGCCCCCGTGCCGGCACGCGACTCCCAGGAAGCCACTCGACGCCGGCCCGTCGGGTGGCTCCGCGCGGCCCTGGCCGCCGCGGCCGTAGCCGCCTCGACGGCCGCGCCCGCCACCCCCGCCGCCGCGGCGACGCCACCGCCGCACGACGACACGCCGGCGGCCGACCGCGCCTACGTGGCCAACGCCACCGCCAGGACCGTGTCGTTCCTCGACCTCGACGACCGGACCGTCACCCACACCGTGGCCGTGCCGTCGGGTGCGGTGGACGTGGCCGTCTCCCGACAGCGGCACCGTGCCTTCGTGACCGGCGGCAGCGGCTCGCACACCGTCACGGTCCTCGACACCGAGCGGGCCAGGGTGGTCCGCACCATCCCGGTCGGCGCCCGGCCCGAGGGCGTCGCCGTCAGCCGCGACGGCCGGCGCGCCTACGTCACCAACGCCGACTCCGGCACCGTCTCGGTCATCGACGCCTTCCGCGGCCGGGCCGTGCGCACCGTCCGGGTCGGCTCGTTCCCCAAGGGCGTGGCGGTCTCCCCCGACGGTCGCCGCGTCTACGTCGCCAACCTGCTGTCCGGCAGCGTGTCGATCATCGACACCCGCCGCGACCGGGTCGTGGCGACCGTGCCGCTGGACACCGGTACCGCCGCCTACGACGTGGCCGTCAGCCCGGACGGCGCCCTGGCGTACGTGAGCACGGGCAACGGGGCCGACGCCGTGTCCGTCATCGACACCCGCGCGGCCACCGTCCTCGACACGGTGCCGGTCGAGGCGGGCGCGGAGTCGCTGACGGTGGCGCCCGACGGTTCGTCGGTGTACGTGTCCTCCGGCTTCGGCAACGAGGAGGTGTCGGTCATCGACACCGAGATCGGCGTCGTGGCGCGCAGTTTCCGCGTTCCCGGCGGCGCGGAGGGCCTCGCGCTGGGCTACGACGGGCGGCAGATGTACGTGACCACCGGGCTCGGCTCGCGCTCCACGGTCTACGTCGACACGGAGACCGACCGGGTCATGGGCTCGACGACGGTCGGCACCGGACCGATGAGCGTGGCCGTCGAGTACGAGCCGGAGCCGAGGGCCCCCCGGGCCGGTGCCAAGGGGCACGTCCACTGGAAGACGGGCCGGAAGGAGTCCGACGCGCACACCTCCTGAATCCGGCGCGCTCGCGCGGCGCCCGCGCGCACGGCGGCGGGCGCCTACTGGAAGCTGAGCCGGTGCGGGTGCGCCGGGTCGACGGGGCAGGTGTGGACGCGCATCACGCCGCGGCCGAGGTAGACGCCGACCGGGTCGATCACGTCCGGGTCGTCGGCCGAGTCGCGGTCCTCCAGGGGAAGCCAGCTCCTCGAACCGCCGTCGCACTCCCACTGGTCGACGGTGAGCAGGGGAGGCATCGGTGTGCCGCAGGCCTCGCAGTCGACCGGTGCGGGATCGGTGAGGTGCCAGGACGCGAAGCCGCCCGCCTTCCATCCCGGAGCGATGGACAGGTCCCCCATGTAGTCGACCTCGTACTCCTCCTCCGCCCGCGCACGGGCCGTCGCGGCCTCGTACTCCTCGTACGTGTCGTAGCTCTGCGGCGTGGAGGAGTCGTACGCGTCGTCGTCCTCGTCCTCCTCGTCCTCCTCGTCCAGCAGGCTCTCCTCCCAGTCGGCGATGGCCTCCTGGAGTTCTTCGTCCAGCAGCCCCAGGTACTCGTGCTCGACGACCTGTTCGGGGTGCAGGACGCACGGGGTGGGCACGCACTCCTCGCGGCCCGTCACCGGGGGCTCGGGCTGGTCCGCCAGGACGTCCCCGACCTCCTGCGAGCGCCGCCACTTGAGCACGACGTCGATGGTGCGGTCGGGGCCGTGGACCTCGAAGGGGCACCAGAACACCTGGAGCAGGTCGTGGCCTTCCGGCCCGACGAGGTCGGGGACGTCCCGCGTGTACAGCTGGGCGACGGCCAGCAGCGGGAGGGGATCCTCGTCCCGGAGACCGGGGGCGTGCCGACCCGGCCTCAGGGCGTCGAGGATCCGCCGCTCCTCGTCGGAGAGGTCGCGTCCCCTCGCCTCGGCGAGGATGCGCCGCTTGAGCCGCACGTCGGCCAACCGATGGCCCGTGTCCTTGGCGTGTACCGCGGTGCACACGGGCCACGGCTCGTCGGCAGGCCACGACAGCGGTCCGGCCAGCGAGCTCTCCCCGGCCTTCGCGACGCCCTGGCGGGGGTGAAGGCGGGTGGCCGTGCGCCGGTGGGCGGAGAGGGCGGGGAAGACGTCCTCGACGTCGACGGGACGCGGCGGCGTGGTGCGGGTCATGCGGTCCTCCAGGGCGGTTCGGCGCCGATACCGTACGCCGGTCCGGGCATCACCGCCGACCTGAGAGCTCCCTCGGCACGCGGTCCGCCGTAACCCGCCCGGTAGAAGGCCACCTGCTCGGCGCTCGTCGACGAGTGCACGGCGTACACGTCACCGATGCGCTCGCCGCCGCCCCGACGCCCGTGCCTCCCCTGGGCAGTCCGGCACGCCAGCACCGACACCTGGGGAGTCGGGTTGCCGGTACAGGGTGTACGCCGGGCCGTTGGGATCCGGGACGTCCTCCATGTATACGCCGCGCCCGGCCAGCAGCCGTTCCAGCTTGCCGTAGCGGAGGCGGCGGGCGAAGCGGCCGTACCGCTCACGGATCACGGGGTTGACGGCGCCGCTGCCGAGGGACGACAGCCGATGCACCTGCAGGGTGAAGTGGTGGCCCACCCAAGGATGGTCAGGCGACTCCCGCTGCCAGAAGAACTCGGCCATGCCGTAGTCGCGCCCCATGCCGTGGCCGTCGGGGGAGTTTTCGGCGAAGTCGGCCCCGAGGACGGCCGTGACCTGGTCGGGGCCGTCCGTCGGCCTGGCGCCGAGCACCGTTCCGGACGTGATCGCATCGAGGCAGAAGGCAAGGGAGTACGGAGTCGACGGGTCTTTCCTCGAAGGGCTTTCCTCGCCGGACGGGAGGTGGTCGACGCCCGCCGGCCGCCCCGGCATAGGTCAGGACTCGTCGCCCAGGCCGCGGTCGGGTGCGCTCATGTCTCCCGTGACGGGCGTGCCCTCGGCGCGACCGTAGCGCAGGTGCACGGTGCCCTTGGGGCTGGCCTCCGGAGGCTCCAGGAGCATGACGTTGGTGGGCACCGCGCCGTCCTCGAACACCTTCTTGCCGACGCCGAGCACGACGGGGTGCAGCCAGAGGTCCAGGCGGTCGAAGAGCTTCTCGTGCAGGAGGGTCTGCACCAGGTTCAGGCTGCCCACGACCGTCACCTGCTCATGCCGCTCGCGGATCTCGCGCACCGCGCCGGGCAGGTCCGGGCCGAGCTGCTCGGAGCGGGCCCAGGGCAGGTCGGGCTTGCCACGGGAGGCCACGTACTTCGGGATGCGGTTGAAGAGCGTGCCGAAGTAGTCGTCCTGCTGCGGCCAGTACGAGGCGAAGATGTCGTACGTGCGCCGGCCGAGCAGGAGGGCGTCCGTGCCCTCGTACGCCGCCTGGATCTGGGCGCCCGTGGCCCCGTCGATCAGGGGCGCCTGCCAGCCGCCGAAGGGGAACCCCTCGGGGTCCTCGTCGGGGCCGCCGGGCGCCTGCCCGACGAGGTCGAGGGTCGAGAACATGGCGATGTGGATGAGGCCCATGGCTTGCTCCTGATGCGTCGAACGGTCTCGTCAAGAGGTAGACCCGGGGACGACCGCGGAATCATCGCCGCGAAGCCGGTTCACCCGTTCGAACGAACCCGGCCCCGGACCCTGACGCGGGCCCGAGCACCACGCCGCCTCGGCGCCGCGGCCACCGCATGAGCCCCACGGGCGGGGCACCGGCGGGGCTCATGCGCGCGGCTTCAGGATCCGTGGGGAGGGCTCGTGAGCGAACAGTGATCGAGAACGACGAACACCGGAGGCGAGCCTCGACCGTTTCTCGCCGGTCGGAACCGTGCCGACGGCAAGCTTGCTGCCCACCCGGCCAGGACCACGACGGGTCGGTTACGCGTGTGCCCGAACGCGAACGTCGGTGATGGCCGCCCGGCAGGAGTGCTTCTTGTCGCCGACGAACCTCGGGGTCACGTCCTTGTTCTGGACGCGGAACCAATGATTCGCCGTGTTCCAGACTGCTGCGGGCGGGCCGCCGTCCGGGGCCGGTCGGACTCAGGCGCCCGTGTCGAGGCCGGTGGCCTCGCACGCCTCCGGGGCAGCGCGTGCTCCGGGACGCGCCCGCTCAGCCTGCCTCACCTGCTCCATATGTCCCCTTTCTCGCCACTTTCAGAAGTGAGGGGGATCACTCTCCGTAAGGCATTGCGCATGGATCTCGGAGGTCAGGGCAGGCGGCCCGATCGCCGGGCAACCGGCAGGGGGATTCGAAGAGCGGAAGGCCAGACGCGACGTGACTGCAGTACAACAGACCATCCATGTGGGCGGAGAGTGGCGCGCAGCCCTGTCCGGCGCCACGCGCGAGATCATCGATCCCGCCGACGCGACCGCCTTCGCGGTTGTGGCGGAGGGCGGTGTCCAGGACACGGACGACGCCGTGGCCGCGGCACGAGCCGCGTTCGACGACGGTTCCTGGCCTCGTACGCCGGTCGCCGAGCGGGCCGCCCTGCTGAAGCGTGTCGCCGCCCTGCTGGAGCGCGACCGCGAGCGGATCGGCGCCATGGAGAGCCAGGACGCCGGCAAGACGCTGGAAGAGGGCCGCGCCGACGTCGACTGCGTCCGCGACGCCTTCCTCTACTTCGCCGACCTCGTGGCGAACGAGGACGGCGGGCGGGTCGTCGACGCCGGTTCGGACGAGATCCGCAGTGTCGTCGTGCACGAGCCGGTCGGGGTCTGCGCCCTGATCACTCCGTGGAACTACCCGCTGCTCCAGGCCAGCTGGAAGATCGCGCCCGCCCTCGCCGCAGGCAACACGTTCGTGATCAAGCCCAGCGAGATCACCCCACTGAGCACCGTCGCTCTGATCGAACTGCTTCTGGAGGCCGGACTGCCCCTCGGGGCGGCCAACATCGTCACGGGTCCCGGCGACACCGTCGGCGCGCGGCTCGCCGAGCACCCCGACGTCGACCTCGTTTCCTTCACGGGCGGTCTCGTCAGCGGCACGAAGGTCGCCAGGGCCGCTGCCGACAGCGTGAAGAAGGTCGCCCTCGAACTGGGCGGCAAGAACCCCAACATCGTGTTCGCCGACGCCTGTGCGACGCCGGAGGGGTTCGACACGGCCGTGGACCAGGCGCTCAACGCGGCCTTCATCCACAGCGGCCAGGTCTGCTCCGCCGGCTCCCGTCTCATCGTCGAGGAGTCGCTGCGCGAGCGCTTCGTCGCCGAACTCTCCCGTCGGGCCGAACACATCCGGCTGGGGCGCGGCACGGACCAGGGGGTGGAGTGCGGCCCGCTGGTCTCCGCGGCCCAGTTGACGAGGACCGAGGAGTACGTGGCCTCCGCCCTCGGCGAGGGCGCGGTTCTGCGGGCGGGCGGCGAGAAGCCGGCCGGTCCCGGCTACTTCTTCCGGCCCACGGTCCTGGACCGGTGTCACCGCGGCATGCGGGTCGTCCGCGAGGAGGTCTTCGGTCCCGTGCTCACCGTGGAGACCTTCCGTACGGAAGAGGAGGCCGTCGCCCTCGCCAACGACACCGAGTACGGCCTCGCCGGAGCGGTGTGGACCTCCGACGAGGACCGCGCCCGACGGGTGGCGGCCCGGCTGCGCCACGGCACCGTCTGGATCAACGACTTCCACCCCTACCTGCCCCAGGCGGAATGGGGCGGCTTCGGAAAGTCCGGCATCGGCCGCGAACTGGGGCCCAGCGGTCTCGCCGAATACCGCGAGGCCAAGCACATCTACCAGAACCTCGCCCCGCGCCCCGTGCGCTGGTTCGCGGGCGAGACGCAGAAGGACCAGGCATGAACGACCAGCACGTCTACGACTACGTCGTCGTCGGCGGCGGCACCGCGGGATCGGTGATCGCCTCCCGGCTGACCGAGAACCCGGACGTCACCGTCGCCGTCATCGAGGGCGGCCCCAGTGACGTGGGCCGCGACGACGTCCTCACCCTGCGCCGCTGGATGGGGCTGCTCGGCGGCGAGCTGGACTACGACTACCCCACCACCGAGCAGCCCCGGGGCAACTCGTACATCCGCCACAGCCGTGCCCGGGTGCTGGGCGGCTGCTCCTCGCACAACACTCTCATCGCCTTCAAGCCCCTTCCCTCCGACTGGGACGAGTGGGCCGAGGCCGGTGCCGAGGGGTGGGACGCGGCGGCCATGGACCCCTACTTCGCCCGGCTGCGCAACAACATCGTCCCCGTGGACGAGGCCGACCGGAACGCGATCGCCCGGGACTTCGTCGACGCCGCGCAGACCGCGCTCGGTGTGCCACGCGTCGAGGGCTTCAACAAGCAGCCCTTCCACGAAGGCGTCGGCTTCTTCGACCTCGCCTACCACCCGGAGAACAACAAGCGGTCGTCCGCCTCCGTCGCGTATCTGCACCCGTTCCTGGACCGGCCCAACCTGCACATCGCCCTGGAGACCTGGGCGTTCCGGCTGGAGCTCGAAGGCACCCGCGCCACCGGCGTTCACATCCGCACGAAGGAGGGCGCGGAGCACGTCGTACGCGCCCGGCGCGAGGTCCTGGTGTGCGCGGGCGCCGTGGACACCCCGCGCCTGCTGCTGCACTCCGGCATCGGGCCGCGCGCCGACCTGGAGAAGCTCGGCATACCCGTCGTGCACGACCTGCCGGGCGTCGGGGAGAACCTGCTCGACCACCCCGAGTCGGTCATCGTGTGGGAGACCCACGGCGCGATCCCGGAGAACTCCGCCATGGACTCGGACGCCGGGCTGTTCGTCCGCCGGGACCCGGAGGCCGAGGGGCCGGACCTGATGTTCCACTTCTACCAGATCCCCTTCACCGACAATCCCGAGCGGCTGGGCTACGAACGGCCTGCGCACGGCGTGTCGATGACCCCGAACATCCCCAAGCCGCGCAGCCGCGGCCGGCTCTACCTGACGAGCGCCGACCCCGAGGTCAAGCCCGCTCTCGACTTCCGGTACTTCACCGACGAGGACGACTACGACGGCCGGACCCTCGTCGACGGGATCCGTATCGCTCGGCGGATCGCGGCGAGCGAACCGCTGGCCGGATGGCTGAAGCGCGAGGTGTGCCCGGGGCCCGAGATCACCTCCGACGAGGAACTCAGCGCCTATGCACGGCAGGTCGCGCACACCGTCTACCACCCTGCCGGCACCTGCCGTATGGGCGCCGTCGACGACGAACTCGCCGTCGTCGCACCCGACCTGAGGATCCGGGGCCTCGACGGCATCCGGATCGCCGACGCGTCCGTCTTCCCGACCATGACCGCCGTCAACCCCATGATCGGCGTGCTCATGGTCGGCGAGAAATGCGCCGACCTGCTGGGAGGCACCACCCGATGAACACCCCCCACACTCCGCCGCTCACCACGACGCCGTCGCAGAGCCCCGCGGACTCCGTCTTCTCCGTACGCGGCCTGTGGAAGGTCTTCGGCACGAAGGCCGAGCGCGTGCCCGCCGACCAGGAGCTCGCCTCCCTCGGCGCCGCCGAACTGCGCGAGCGCACCGGCTGCACCGCCGCCGTCCGCGACGTCTCCTTCGACGTCCGCAAGGGTGAGGTCTTCGTCGTCATGGGCCTGTCGGGCTCAGGCAAGTCGACGCTCGTACGCTGCCTGACCCGGCTCATCGAGCCGACCTCGGGAACGATCTCCATCGACGGCGAGGACGTGCTGTCCATGGACTCCGGCCGGCTCCGCGAACTGCGTCGGCACCGGGCGGCGATGGTCTTCCAGCACTTCGGGCTGCTGCCGCACCGGACGGTGCTCGACAACGTCGCGTACGGGCTCGAGATCCAGGGCGTGGGGCGCGGCGAACGGCGCGAGCGGGCGGCGGAGTTCGTCGCCAAGGTCGGCCTGGGCGGCATGGAGCAACGCAGGCCGGGCCAGTTGTCCGGCGGCCAGCAACAGCGGGTCGGACTGGCCCGCGCGCTCGCCGTGGACCCCGAAGTCCTCCTGTTCGACGAGCCGTTCAGCGCACTGGACCCCCTCATCCGCCGTGAGATGCAGGAGGAGGTCGTCCGTCTGCACCGGGAGGAGGGACGCACGATGGTCTTCATCACGCACGACCTGAGCGAGGCACTGAAGCTCGGCGACCGCATCGCGCTGATGCGCGACGGCCGGATCGTGCAGCTCGGCACACCGGAGGAGATCGTGGGCGCCCCCGCCGACGACTACGTCAGGGACTTCGTCCGGGACGTGCCGCGCGAGCAGGTGCTGACCGTCCGCTCGGCGATGCGCCCCGCGCTCGCCGGCGAACGTGAGACCGGCCCCGCGCTCGCCCCCGGCGCCACCGTCCACGAGGCCATCGAAGCCGTTGCCCGTACGGGTGAGAACGCGCGGGTCGTCGAGGACGGGCGGTGCCTCGGTGTGGTCGACCACGCGGGACTCCTCGGTGTCGTCGCCGGGGTCCCGGCCGCGGCGGGGAAGGCGGTGGCCTGATGTACTCCCATACGACCTGGCCGCCACCGTGCGGCACGACCGGTGCCGACGCCGTGGGAGAGCGGACGCGCGGCGCGGGGCGGTGGGGCCGATGACCGTCACCGTCACACCTGCTCCTCCCGGCCGCACGGCCGCCGGCAAGGCCGGAACCGGTAATGCCGGAGCCGTTGACACCAGGACCGCCGCGCTGCGCGCGCTCGCGCGGCACCGCGGCCGGCTGATCGGTGCCGGGACGGCCGTCGCGCTCGTCCTGGGTGCGGTGCTCCTGGGCGGCGGCGGCTGGCCGGCCCGGCTCGCCGTCGACGTGTCCGGGCCGCTCGACCGCACCAGCGACTGGATCATCGACAACCGCGACGGCCACCCGCTGTTCCTCTACTTCCTCGGCCACGTCAGCAACACCGTGGTCGTCTCGGTCCGCGCGGTGTACCTGCTGCTGCTCACCGTCGGGTGGGCCGGCGTCACCGCCGCCGCCGGCCTGGTGGCCTGGCGTGTCGCGGGCGTACGGCTCGCGCTGACCTCCGTCGCCGCCTTCGCCGTGTGCGGACTGCTCGGCATGTGGGTGCCCACCATGCAGACGCTCGCCCTGATGGTGGTCGCCGTCGCCGCGTCCGTGCTGCTCGGTGGTCTCCTCGGGCTCGCCGCCGGCCTGTCGGACCGTGTGCACCGGATCCTGCGCCCGGTGCTCGACACCATGCAGGCGCTGCCGGCCTTCGCGTATCTGCTGCCCGTCGTCCTGGTCTTCGGCATCGGCGTGCCGGCGGCCGTACTCGCGACCGTCGTCTACGCAGCCCCGCCCATGGCCCGGCTCACCGCGCTCGGGCTCCGCGGCGCGGACGCCGGCGTCATGGAGGCCGCCGCGTCCCTCGGTGCCACCGGGAGGCAGCGGCTGCTGACCGCCCGGCTGCCGCTGGCCCGCAAAGAACTCCTGCTCGGCGTCAACCAGTCGATCATGATGGCCCTGGGAATGGCCGTGATCGCGTCCGTCATCGGTGCGGGCGGCCTCGGCGACCGCGTCTACCAGGCGCTGGCCTCCGTCGACGTCGGTGCCGCGCTGGCCGCCGGTGTGCCGATCGTGCTGCTCGCCATCGTCCTGGACCGGGTCACCGCCGCGGCGGGAGAGCGGATCGGTGCGGCTCCGGTCCGCCGTGCCGGACTCGGCTGGGCCGTCGCCCTCGTGGTGACCGCCGCCGTCGCCCTCGGGGGCCGTCTGTCCGACCGGCTCTCCTGGCCCGACGCGTGGACGATGGACGTCGCCGAGCCCGTCAACGGGGCCGTCGACTGGATGACCGACCACCTCTACTCCGGCGTGCCCGTCGTCGGCGGTACCGCCGACTGGGCGGGGCGGTTCACCACCTGGGTCCTCAACCCCTTGCGCGACGGACTGCAGTGGCTGCCCTGGTGGGCGGTGCTGTTGACCGTCGGCGCGCTCGCCCTGCTCATCGGCACCTGGCGCACCGCGGCCACCGCCGTCCTCGCGATGGGCGTGATCGGTGTGCTCGGCGTCTGGGACCCGGCGCTCGACACGCTGTCCCAGGTCCTGGCGGCCGTGGCCGTGACCCTGCTGCTCGGCGTCGCCCTCGGGGTCGCCGCGGCCCGCAGCACCCGGCTGGGCCGCGCGCTCCGTCCGGTGCTCGACGTCTTCCAGACGCTGCCGCAGTTCGTGTACCTGATCCCCGTGGTCGCCCTGTTCGGCGTGGGCCGCGCCCCAGCGGTCGCGGCCGCCGTGGTCTACGCGCTGCCCGCGGTGGTACGGATCACGGCCCAGGGGGTGCGCGCGGTGGACCCGGCCGCACTGGAGTCCTCGCGCTCGCTGGGCGCGACCGGACGGCAGCAACTGCTCCAGGTCCAGCTGCCGCTGGCCCGGCCCGCGCTGCTGCTCGCCGTCAACCAGGGCGTGGTGCTGGTCCTCGCGGTCGTCGTCATCGGCGGCCTCGTGGGCGGCGGCGCACTCGGTTACGACGCGGTCTTCGGCCTCGCCCAGGGCGACCTCGCGACCGGTCTGGTCGCCGGTGCCGCGATCGTCTGCCTCGGGCTGATGCTCGACCGCGTCACCCAGCCCACGGAACGCCGCGACCTCGCCGGAAAGGGGGCCTGACATGGCTCGCACACGCTTCGCCGCACTCGCGGCCGCCGTCGGCCTGACGGCCCTCACCGGCTGCGGCGCCGCCGACATGACGCAGCAGGCCTCCCCGTACGCCGACGCCAAGGGCTCCCGCACGGTGACCCTCTCCGTGCAGTCGTGGGTGGGAGCGCAGGCCAACGTAGCCGTCGCCCAGTACCTGCTGGAGCACGAGCTCGGCTACCGGGTGGACACCGTCCAGATCGACGAGGTCCCCGCCTGGGACGCGCTCAGCCAGGGCCGGGTGGACGCCATCCTGGAGGACTGGGGCCACCCGGAGCAGGAGAAGCGGTACATCGACGACAAGGGGACGATCGAGCGGGGCGGCGATCTGGGTGTGACCGGCCACATCGGCTGGTTCGTGCCGACGTACTTCGCCGAGCAGCACCCGGACGTCACCGACTGGAAGAACCTGAACAAGTACGCGGAGGAGTTCCGCACCGCGGAGAGCGGCGGCAAGGGCCAGCTGCTGGACGGCTCCCCGTCGTACGTGACGAACGACAAGGCGCTCGTGAACAACCTGGACCTCGACTACCACGTCGTGTTCGCGGGCTCGGAGGCGGCGCAGATCACGCAGATCAGGCAGTTCGCCAAGGAGAAGAAGCCGTTCCTGACCTACTGGTACCAGCCCCAGTGGCTGTTCGAGAAGGTGCCGATGACGGAGGTGAAGCTGCCCGCCCACGAGGAGGGCTGCGACTCCGACCCGGAGAAGGTGGCCTGCGCGTATCCGCACACGCCGCTCCAGAAGTTCCTCAACGCCCGCTTCGCGGAGGGCGGAGGCGACGCCGCCGCCTTCCTGAAGAAGTTCCGGTGGACGACCGCGATGCAGAACGACGTCTCCCTGATGATCGCGGAGCAGAAACTGTCGCCGCAGGAAGCGGCGGGCCGCTGGGTGAAGGAGAACGAGGCCACCTGGCGGACGTGGCTCCCCTCCTGACGCGGATGCGGCAGCCTGGCCCTGCCTGCAGAGCCGTACCCCGGGTGGACGGAGCTCAGTGCTTCAGCAGGTCGTCCAGTTCGGCCGCGAGGAGTCGGGCGGGGTCGAATCGTGCGCCGGCGGGCGACCTGCCGGAAGGGTGGCCGCCCAGCGCACCCATGCCGGGAAAACCAAGGCCGGCCCGTCCTGTGGACGGGCCCGCCTCATGGATCAGCTGGATCCACAGCTCGACCGTCGGATTGCTCCCGGGAAGTCCGGCGGAAGCCCGTCGGGACCCACCGTGCCGTTCACCGGTCCGGCCAGGCATGCCGTGAGAGTGAGCGTTTTCCCACCTCACGCTGATGCGTGGTGGAGGACGAGGACGGCCTTCACGACGTCGGTGATGCGGTGGGTGCCGCAGCGGGGCTTCCGCAGGAGGCGCCGGCCTTTCAGGGTGGCCATGGCCCGCTCGCTCAGGCAGCGAGTCTTGGCGTGGATGGTGTGGTGGCGGCGCTGCCCTCTCTTGAGGCGGCAACCGCGAAACGGTACTCGGATGAGCCCACCGACGCCTCGGCACTCCCTGTCCGGCCCAGCACGTGAGCCCTGCGCCAGCGAGGGCCTCGGTGAGGTGATTCCGTGCTGCCTGGCGGCGGTCAGGGCGTGGGCCGATCCGGGCAGGGTCGGTGAGGCCCGGAGCAGTACGGGGTGTCGGCGACGCTGCGGTCGACCGGCAACAGGGTGCCGTCGCCGACTTCTCCCGCAAGCCGTGGACCCCACACCCCTCAGGCGGCGCCCACATGAATCTGCCTCCTTCGCCGCCGCGGGCATGCAAAAGACCCGTCCGGGTCCGAAGTGGAATGATGCCGGCCGCTGCTGTGACGACCGTGCCCGGTCCGTCCCATGTGTGCGGGTTCCGTTCTCCGCAGTCAGCACCGAGTCAGCACGGGAGAGGTGAACACGGGTGCTGACATGGGGTTTCAGTCAGCACGGGAGTCAGCACGGCGGCCTCATATCATCCCCCATCAGCGCAACACGGACAGGCGCTGATCCGGCTGTTCCGCAGGGCTCCGCGAGGCCGTGCAGGCGGGTCATGGCGGCCGGGCGCATGCGGGAGCGTCGAACTATAGTGTCCCACCACATACGCCCCTGACCTGCGCCTTCCTACGGTATGGCGACACCGAAACGTCCCCGCACATGCCTGGAAGTGGTGCACATGGCCGCCGCAACTCCCTCCCCGACGCCACCCGGCTCCCTCAAGCGCATCGTCGCCGCCAGCCTCATCGGGACCACCATCGAGTGGTACGACTTCTTCCTCTACGGGTCGGCCGCCGCGCTGGTGTTCAACAAGCTGTTCTTCCCCGAGTCCGATCCGCTGGTCGGGACTCTCCTCTCGTTCCTGACCTACGCGGTCGGGTTCGCCGCGCGGCCGCTCGGCGCGCTCGTCTTCGGGCACTACGGGGACCGGCTCGGGCGGAAGAAGCTGCTGGTCCTGAGCCTGCTCATGATGGGCGGCGCGACCTTCGCCATCGGCCTCCTGCCGACGCACGCGGCCGTGGGCTCCGTCGCCCCGGTGCTGCTCACGGCGCTGCGGCTGGTGCAGGGCTTCGCGCTCGGCGGCGAGTGGGGCGGGGCCGTCCTGCTCGTGTCCGAGCACGGCGACGCGAAGCGGCGCGGGTTCTGGGCCTCCTGGCCGCAGACCGGCGCGCCGGCCGGCCAGCTGCTCGCGACCGGCGTGCTGTCCGCGCTGACCGCGCTGCTGTCGGACGCCGCCTTCGCCTCCTGGGGCTGGCGCGTTCCCTTCCTGCTCTCCGGCGTCCTGGTGGTCGTCGGGCTGTGGATCCGGCTCTCGGTCGACGAGTCGCCGGTCTTCAAGGCGGCGCTCGCCGCAGCCGAGGAGCGCAGGGCGGTCGCCGGTCAGGTCGAGAAGATGCCGCTGGTCGCGGTCCTCAGGCACCACTGGCGGGACGTGCTGATCGCGATGGGCGCCCGCATGGCGGAGAACATCTCGTACTACGTCATCACCGCGTTCATCCTCGTGTACGCGACCACGCAGGTCGGCCTGAGCAAGCAGACCGCGCTGAACGCCGTCCTCATCGCCTCCGCCGTCCACTTCGCCGTCATCCCCGCCTGGGGCGCGCTCTCCGACCGGATCGGCCGCCGCCCGGTCTACCTGATCGGCGCGGTCGGCGTCGGCGCCTGGATGTTCCCCTTCTTCCTGCTGATCGACCACGGCAGCTTCGGCTCCCTGCTGCTCGCCGTCACGGTCGGCCTGGTCCTGCACGGCGCGATGTACGCGCCGCAGGCGGCCTTCTTCTCCGAGATGTTCGCGACCCGGATGCGCTACTCCGGCGCCTCCATCGGCGCCCAGTTCTCCTCCGTGGCCGCCGGCGCCCCCGCGCCGCTCATCGCGACCGCGCTCCTCGCCGACTACGGCAGCTCGACCCCGATCGCCCTGTACGTGATCGCCGCCGCGCTGCTCACCACCGTCGCGATCGCCGCCGCCCGCGAGACCCGCGACCGGGACCTCGGCGAGATCGACGACCGCAGCCCCGAGGCCGCCCGGGTCCGCGCCGACGCCTGATCCGGAGCCCGGAAGGCCCCGTGTCCCGCTCGACCCGAGCGGGACACGGGGCCTTCTCCGTGCGTCACCCGCCCGTGACGGCGTCCGACAGGGCGTGCAGGCGCAGGGCGAGCTGGATCTCCAGGGCGCGGGCGGGGGACTGCCAGTCGGGGCCGAGCAGCCGGCCGACGCGCTCCAGGCGCTGGGCCACCGTGTTGACGTGGACGTGGAGTTCGTCCTTGGTGCGGGCCGGGCTCATGCCGCTGGCGAAGTAGGCGTCCAGGGTGCGGACCAGTTCGGTGCCGCGCCGCCGGTCGTACGCGACGACCTGACCGATCGTCCGGCCCACGAAGCCGTCGACGTCCCGGCCGTCGGCGAGGAGCAGGCCGAGGAAGCCGAGGTCCTCGGCGGCCGCGCCCTGCCCCGAGCGGTGCAGCAGGACGAGCGCGTCCAGACAGCGGCGGGCCTCCTGGTAGGCGACGGCGACCTGGTCCGGTCGGTCGAGGGGCGTCCGTACGGGCGCGGAGGCGCCGACGGTGACCGGCTCGCGCAGGGTGCCGCCGAGGCTCCGGGCGGTCTGGCGGGCGAGGTCGGCGGCGCTCTCCCCCGGGCCGAGCGGCAGCAGCAGGACCGTCCCGCCGTCGCGGGCCGAGGCGAGGCCGTGCCGGGTGGCGGCCAGGTGCGAGGCGGCCGACCACAGGCGCTGGCGGTCGGCGCTCTCGCGGCCTCCGGCGTCGCCCTCGGAGGCGTCGCCGGCGGCCCGGTCGATGCGGGCGGCGAGCACGACGTGCGGTGCCTCGCTGTCCGTGCGGAGCCGGGCGGCGCGCTCGCGGAGCAGCCGGCGGTCCCGGTCGGGGGCGTCGAGGAGGTCGTCGAGGAGCTCGCCCCGCACCCGCTGCTCGGCCTCGCCCGCCGAGCGGCGGGCGAGCAGCAGCAGGGAGGTGACGAGGGCGGCGCGCTCCAGGGTGCGCTGGTCGACGGGGTCGAGGTCGGGCTGGCCGTGGAGCACGAGGGCGCCCAGGGTCTCGCCGCCGGCCGACACGGCGGCCACCCAGTCGTCGCCCTCGCGGACCGCGTGGCCCCCGGTGCGGCGGGCGGAGCCGGCGCCCGCCTCGGTGAACTCGACGGTGCCGCCGAGGACCTCGGAGACGGCGTCGGCGACGTCGTGGACGCCGCCGCCCCGCAGGACCAGTTCGGAGAGCCGGTCGTGGACCTCGGAGGCCCGCTCGATGACACCGCTGTGCTCGCGGATGATGTCGTTGGCCCGCTCCAGCTCGGCGAGGGCCGAGCGGGTCTCGGCGAGCAGGTTGGCCGTGTCGATGGCGACGGCGGCGTGCGCGGCGAAGGAGCCGAGCAGCGCGACCTGTTCGCGCTCGAAGACCCTGGCCCTGCGGTCGGCGGCGAACAGCACGCCGATGACCTGGCTGCCGAGGCTGAGCGGCACGCCGAGGATGGCGACGAGGCCCTCGTCCCGTACCGCCGCGTCGATGGTGCGCGTGTGCTGGAAGCGCGGATCCTCGAAGTAGTCCTCGGTGACGTACGGGCGGGCGGTCTGGGCGACGAGGCCGCCGAGCCCCTCGCCCATGCCGAGGCGCACCTGCTGGAACCGGGCGGAGACCGAGCCCTCGGTGACCCGCATGTACGTGTCGCCGGCGGCCGGGTCGTTGAGGCTGAGGTACGCGACCTCGGTGCCGAGGAGCGAGCGGGCGCGCTGCACGATGGCGCGCAGCACCGCGTCGAGGTCGCGGAGTCCCGCGAGGTCGTGGGCGGTGGCGAAGAGGGCGGAGAGCTCCGCCTCGCGCCGCCGCCGCCCCTCCAGCTCGGCCCGGACCCGCAGCGCGAGCTGCTTGGCCTCTTCGAGCTCGGCCAGCGCTTCGGGACCCGCGCCGCTCGCACGGGCGAGCAGCACGGGCCGGTCGTAGGCCTCCGTCCCTGCTCCCCGGGCGAGGAGTTCCAGGTAGGAGACGTGTTCGTGGGGCATGGACACAGGGATACCTGCCGTACGTGTGGTCGCACCACCCCTGTGGACGGGCTTCCCGGCGGACCGCCTCAGTGGGCGGTCCAACCGCCGTCGAGAGTGAGGGAGGTGCCGGTGATGAAGGAGGCCTGCGGGGTGCAGAGGTAGAGGACGGCCTCGGCGACCTCCTGCGGCTCGATGAGCCGCTTGAGGGCCGAGTCCTTGAGGAGGACCTCGGCGACGACGCGCTCCGGCGGGATGCCGTGGGCGGCGGCCTGGTCGGCGATCTGCCGTTCGACCAGCGGGGTGCGGACGTAGCCGGGGTTGACGCAGTTGGAGGTGACCCCGTGCGGGGCGCCTTCGAGGGCGGCGGTCTTGGAGAGGCCCTCCAGACCGTGTTTGGCGGCCACGTAGGCGGACTTGAAGGCGGACGCGCGCAGTCCATGGACGGAGGAGAGGTTCACGATCCGCCCCCATCCCTGCTCGTACATGTGGGGCAGGGCGCCCCGGATGAGCCGGAAGGGCGCCTCCAGCATCACGGTGAGCACGGTGTGGAAGACGTCCGGCGGGAACTCCTCGATGGGGCGGACCAGCTGGATCCCGGCGTTGTTGACGAGGATGTCGGTGCCGGCGGCCACCGCCTCCGCGGCGTCCAGGTCGGTCAGGTCGAGGAGCCGCGGTTCGAGGTCGCCGGGGAGCGTGCCGGCCTCCTCGGCCAGGCTCTCCAGGCCCTCGGCGGCCCGGTCGACGGCTCTGACCCGGGCCCCGGCGGCGGCGAGCCGCAGCGCGCAGGCGCGCCCGATGCCGCCGGCCGCGCCGGTGACGAGCGCGGTGCGGCCGGTGAGGTCGAGGGCGAGCCCCGCGGCGCGGGGCAGGGGCGAGGCGACGTCGGCACCGGGCTCGGTGCCGGAGACGGTGATGGGGGCGCTCATGCTCCGCACCCTATGAACGGGCCCCTCCCCCACCGATGTGTGCCGGGCCCATAGTTCAGCTGGTTGCTGTGGTGCGGAACCATGTGGGTTCATCGGCGAGCGCCTTCTCGATCCGGAGGTACGAGAAACGCTTCATCTCCGGAAGCTCGTCCACCCCGAACCAGCCGACCTCGGTGGACTCCTCGTCGTTGACCCGCGCCTCGCCTCCGATCGCCCGGCAGCGGAACGAGACGTCCATGTACTGGCAGATGTCGCCGTTCGGGTAGACGACGGGCTTGCGCAGGGTCTCCACGAGCACGATCCGCTCGGGCACGCAGCGCACCGCGGTCTCCTCGAACACCTCGCGCACGGCGCAGTCGGCGGGCTGCTCCCCCGGGTCGACGATGCCGCCGATGACCGCCCACAGGCCGTTGTCGGCCCGCTTGCCGAGCAGGACGCGGCCCCGGTCGTCGAGGACGACGGCGCTGACACCCGGCAGGAAGAGCAGCTGGTGGCCGGCCGTCTCGCGCAGTTCGCGGATGAAGTCAGGAGTGCCCATGCCCCGACCCTAGATCATCTACGGACCGGGGCCGGGGCCGCGTTCAGGCCGCCGGGGTCCGGCGGGCGCGCACCGCGCGGGCGCCCGCCCAGCCGAGTCCGACCACCGCGAGCACCGCGAGCAGGGCCTCGGGCAGGGTGCCCAGCCGGGTCGCGGGGGTCTGCGAGGAGCGCAGCGGCACCTTCTCGACGAGGACGTCCGGGGTGAACATCTTCGTCCGGGAGACGATCTCGCCGTCGGGGCGGATGATCGCGCTGACGCCGCTGGTCACGGGCACGACGACCGACCGGCTGTGCTCGACCGCGCGCACCCGGCTCATCGCGAGCTGCTGGTAGGTCATCTCGCTGCGGCCGAAGGTGGCGTTGTTGCTGGGGACGGAGATCAGCTGGGCGCCGTGGGTGACGGTGTCGCGGACGGCCCAGTCGAAGGCCGCCTCGTAGCAGGTCGCCAGGCCCACCTTCGTACCGGCGAGGTCGAAGACGCCGACCTCGGTGCCGGCGCCGAAGTCCCGGCTCACCCGGTCGACGTTGCTGTTGAAGATCCTTACGAAGGAGCGCATCGGGATGTACTCGCCGAAGGGCTGGACGTGCCGCTTGTCGTACGTGGCGACGGGGCCGCGCTCGGGGTCCCACTGGATGAGCGTGTTGCGGAGCTTGCCGGTCTCGGGGGTGACGACGGCGCCGATCACGGTGGGCACGCCGATCGCCTTGACGGCGCCGTCGATGACGTCGGCCGCGTCGGCGTTCGCGTACGGGTCGATGTCGGAGGAGTTCTCCGGCCACAGCACGAAGTCGGGCTGCGGCTCGCGGCCCTCCTCGACGGCCCGGGCGAGCTCGCGGGTGCGGGCGACGTGGTTGTCGAGGACGGCCCGGCGCTGGGCGTTGAAGTCGAGGCCGAGGCGGGGCACGTTGCCCTGGACGGCCGCGACGGTGGCGGTGCCGTCCTCGGCGGAGTCGTCGACGAGGGGCAGCGCGGCGAGGGCGCCGGTGACCGGGACGAGGAGCGCGAGCGCCGCGGCGGCGAGCGGGCCGCGCGGGAGGGTGCCGGTGGCCCGGTACGCGAGGAACCGCCGGCACGCCTCGTACAGGCCGAAGCCGCACAGGGCGACCGCGAAGCCGAGCACCGGGGTGCCGCCGACGGCGGCGAGCGGCAGGAAGAGGCCGTCCGCCTGTCCGAAGGCCACCTTGCCCCAGGGGAAGCCGCCGAAGGGCACGCGCGCGCGTGCCCCCTCGGCGAGGATCCACACCCCGGCCGCGAAGAAGGGCCACCAGGGGAGCCGGGAGACGGCCGCGATGCCGAGGCCGGCGGCGGCGACGAAGAGCGCCTCGACGGCGGCGAGGGCCAGCCAGGGACCGGCGCCGACCTCCTCGCCGGTCCACACGAGGAGCGGCAGCAGGAAGCCGAGCCCCACGAGATGGCCGAGGCCGAAACCGGCGCGGAGCCGGCGGCCCCGCAGGGTCCAGCCGAGCAGCGCGAAGGCGGGCAGCGCGAGCCACCACAGGGGGCGCGGGGGGAAGCTCAGGTAGAGCAGGAACCCGGACAGCAGAGCCGCCCCGGGCCGTGCGAACCGCCGCAGCCGGGCGGCCGGCGTGGGGGCGGTGTCGGGTCCGGGCGCGTCGACGGGGGTGATGGTGGCGCTCACCCAGCGGAGTCTACGGGGCTTTCCTGTCCCTCAGGAGGGCGGTACGGCTCGTCCCGGAGCCCGTGCGACCGGCGCGGACCCGCCCCTCCGGGGACACGGGCGGGCTCACACACCGGTCGCGGCGGGCGGGGTCGGCGGGGCGGGGCGGCCGAGGCGGGCGCGGATGACGCGGACCGCGGACTCCGCGTCGTCGACGGTCACCGTGAAGCTCAGACCGTCGCCGAGGCGCAGGACCAGGCCCTCGCCCCGCCGGACGATCACGGCCGTGCCCATCTCGGGCCGCCAGCGGTAGCCCCAGCCGCCCCACTGGCGCGGGGTGACGCTGGGCGCGAAGTCGGCGCCGACGACGTGGGCGAGCGGGATGCGGCGGCGCGGGACGCCGATGTGGCCGCAGCGGACCTCCATGGCGCGGTCGTCGACCTTCACGGCGACGTGGACGAAGGCGAGGGTGCCGAAGAGGACGAGCAGTCCGGCCGCGACGCAGCCGATCACGGCCATGAGGAGGGCGGCGATGCCGGAGGTCCACGCGGACTCGACGGCGATGGTGATGCCCAGGGCCATGCAGGCGGCGCCGGCGACGGCGGCGACCCACTGGAAACGGTTGGTGGCGCGACCGGTCCAGAGGACGGGCATCAGCTCGTCGGCGTGCGGGCTCCGGTCCCGGGAGTGCTCCCTCATAAGGGGAGAGTACCCAGGTTCCCTGTGGACAGCACGCCGGAGCGCGGTCACGCCGTGACGCTCGGTGAGAGAGGAGGGTGGCGGTCCGCGGAACGCCCCGGTGGAGGGGCGGCTCGGCGGAGGCTCGGCCCGAGGCGCTCGGCGCGCGGGGCGCACCCGCGGCACGACCCGGTGGTCAGTGGGCGGCGGCCGTGGCCGCCAGGGTGCGGCCCTCCGCGTAGTCGAGGGCCGGGGCGGGGAGCCGGCCGGGGCGCCCGCTGAGCAGGACGGAGAGGGTGCCGGTGGGGTCCGCGTCGGGCGCGGGCTCGACGCCGATCCGGCGCAGGGCCTGTGCGGCGACGGCGTCGGCCGAGCCGTGGAAGACGATCGGCGGCAGCCCGGCCCGGCGGCGGGCCTCCAGCGCGGCGAGGATCCGCTCCTCGACCAGTTCGTAGTGGGTGCAGCCGAGGACGACGGCGCGGACGTCGGTCGGGGTGAGCTCGGCCGCCGCGGCGACGGCGGCGTCCACCGCGTCCCGGTCGGCGTGCTCGACGGCGTCGGCGAGCCCCGGGCAGGGCACCTCGGTGACCTCGGCGCCGTCCGCGAAGTCGCGGATGAGTCCGCGCTGGTAGGCGCTGCCGGTCGTGGCGGGGGTGGCCCAGATGGCGACCTTGCCGCCGTCCGCGGCGGCGGGCTTGATCGCGGGGACGGTGCCGATGACGGGGATGCCCGGTTCGAGGGCGGCGCGCAGGGCGGGCAGGGCGTGCACGGTGGCGGTGTTGCAGGCCACGATGAGCGCCTGCGGACGGTGCTCGGCGGCGGCGAGGGCGACGTCGAGGGCGCGCCCCGTCAGGTCCTCGGGGGTGCGGGGGCCCCACGGCATGCCGTCGGGGTCGTTGGAGAGGAGGATGTCCGCGTCCGGCCGGAGCCGGCGTACCGCGGCCGCCGCCGGGAGGAGGCCGATTCCGGAGTCCATGAGCGCGATCTTCACCCGGTCACCCTAGCCGATGAGCCGTTCACCCCCCGCGATCTGGGGCAGACTGCCACGAATGAGCACCCTTGCCTGGTTCTCGATCGCCTCCCTGGCCGTCTGGTTGTGGCTGCTCCTGGGTCAGGGCTTCTTCTGGCGCACCGATCAGCGGCTGCCACGGGGGCGACGACCGCCTCCGGAGCGGTGGCCGAGGGTGGCCGTCGTGGTGCCGGCGCGGGACGAGGCGGAGGTGCTGCCGACGAGCCTGCCGTCCCTCCTCGCGCAGGACTATCCGGGGGAGGCGGAGGTCTTCCTCGTCGACGACGGGAGCACGGACGGGACGGGGAAGCTCGCCGTCGAGCTGGCCGGCCGGGACGGCGGGCTGCCGCTGACCGTCGTGTCGCCGGGAGAGCCGGAGCCGGGCTGGACGGGGAAGCTGTGGGCGCTGCGGCACGGGATGGCGCTGGCACGCGCGCGCGGGCCGGAGTTCCTGCTGCTGACGGACGCGGACATCGCGCACGAGCCGGACAGTCTGCGGCGGCTGGTGGCGGCGGCCGTGGGCGACGACCTGGACCTGGTGTCGCAGATGGCCCGGCTGCGGGTGGCGAGCGTGTGGGAGCGCCTGGTCGTCCCGGCGTTCGTCTACTTCTTCGCCCAGTTGTATCCCTTCCGCTGGATCAACCGGGCGCGGCCCCTGGCGACGGCCGCCGCGGGCGGCTGCGTGCTGCTGCGGACGGAGACGGCGGTGGCGGCGGACGTGCCGGCGGCGATCCGGCAGGCGGTGATCGACGACGTGTCGCTGGCGCGGGCGGTGCGGCGGGCCGGGGGGCGGATCTGGCTGGGGCTGGCGGAGCGGGTCGACAGCGTCCGCCCGTATCCGGGGCTCGGCGAGCTGTGGCGGATGGTCGCGCGGAGCGCGTACGCGCAGCTGCGGCACAACCCGCTGCTGCTCGTGGGGACGGTCGCGGGCCTCGTGCTCGTCTATCTGGTGCCGCCTGCGGCCCTGGTGGCCGGCGTCCGGAGCGGGGACGCGGTGGCGGCGTGGGCCGGTGGCGGCGCGTGGGCGGTGATGGCGGGGACGTACGTGCCGATGCTCCGTTACTACCGCCAGCCGCTGTGGCTCGCTCCGCTGCTGCCGTTCACCGCGTTCCTGTACCTCCTGATGACGGTGGACTCGGCGGTGCGGCACCACCGGGGCCGGGGCGCGACGTGGAAGGGCCGGACGTACACGCGCCCGGAGGCGGCACCGGATCGGTGAACGCCCCGAGTTCCGTGGCGTCTTCACGGAAATGGCTTTTCCGACACGGGGAGTAGCGCCATCAATTCGGCGTGTACACACCACGCTCGACGGCGCGGGATTGACGCTTAATCATGCCCATGATCACTTCCCCCACGCCTTCCCGGCGCCTTTTCTTTATGCGCTCTTCATGTCGGGGGCGCGGGCCGGGCGCGGAACGCTCCGACCCACCGGTAACCCCCTCCGAACTCGGCGTTTACACGATCTTGGCCCGGCGCGCCGCCCGTTTTTGTCACGTTCGCTCGGATTGGGGATCCATCTCTTCCCGAAGCCCGTCAAACAACCCTCTAATCAGGCTCCCCAACCAGCACATCGTGGGCTTAACTTATGTGCCATGACCTCCCCCCGCTCCACCTATGGAGGCGGTTACCACACCGCGCCGTCCTTCCCGGACACCCCGATCTACGACTCCCTGGTCGCGGAGCGGGGCACGCCTCAGATCGCCCCGATCCGAGTGCCCGCCGCCTACGACACCGGCAGCAGCTTCCCCGGAAGCGGTTCCCATCTGCCGGCGCTCCCCTCGGCGCTGCCCGCCCTCCCGGCGGCGCCGGGCCCGCAGCCCGCCCCGGCCTACGGCGGCGGTTACGGCTACCCGCAGCCCTCACCGCAGATGGCCCCCGTCCCGCTGCAGCACGCCCCGGCCCCGTACATCCCGCAGCAGGCGGCGGCTCCGCGCGGCTACCCGGGCGGCCAGTACCCGCAGCAGCCCCGCCCGGCCGCCGCCGGGTACGAGGCGATGCGTCCGGCGGCCCCCCGGCCCGCGCCGGTCCCGACCCCCGCGCCGTACGACGACCCGTACAACCGCCCCTACCAGGGCGGGGGTTACTGACAGACCCCGCACAACGCCCGACGTGGAGGCCGGGGCGGCTGGCAGGATGGGGGCATGCCGACTCCTGTGCTCCGCTCCGTCCACATCCACCCGGTCAAAGCCATGCGCGCGCTGCCCCGCACGGAGGCCGAGGTACAGCCCTGGGGGCTGGCCCGGGACCGCCGCTGGGCCGTCGTCGACGCCGCGAACAAGGTCGTGACCCAACGCCGTCACCCCCGGATGGCGTTGGCCACGGCGGAGCCGCTGCCGGGCGGCGGGGTCTCCCTGTCCGCTCCCGGCCGGCCCACGCTGACGGTCGAGGTGCCCCAGCCCCCGCCGGCCACGGCCACCGTCACGATGGAGATCTTCGACAAGTTCGTGGAGGCGGTCCCGGCCGACCCCGCCGCGGCCGCCTGGCTCTCGGAGTACCTGGAGAGCGACGTACGGCTCGTGCACATGGACGCGCCCGAGCACCGGCGTCCGGTCGACCCGGACTACGCCCTGCCCGGCGAGACCGTGAGCTTCGCGGACGGCTATCCGCTGCTCGTCGCCACCACCGCCTCTCTCGACGCCCTCAACTCCCTGATAGCCCAGGGCGACCACGCCGACGAGGGCCCCCTGCCGATGAACCGGTTCCGGCCGAACCTGGTGATCGAGGGCACCGCCCCCTGGGCTGAGGACGGCTGGAAGCGGCTCGCCGTCGGAGAGGTCACCTTCCGGGTCGCCAGGCCCTGCGGGCGCTGCGTCGTCACCACGACGGACCAGTTCACGGCCGAGCGGGGCAAGGAGCCGCTGCGGACCCTCGCCCGGCACCGCACGAGCGACGGCCGGGTCATCTTCGGCCAGAACCTCGTCCCCGAGCACACCGGCACCGTCCGGGTCGGCGACCCCGTGAAGATCCTGGACTGAGGTCCCGGGGCCGCGCGTCCCGGTCCACCGGTCCGGCAGGCGGGGAACCCTCCCCGGGGGCACACTCGTTGGAGGAAGGGTGAACCACGAGGCGGTGTACAACCAGGGGGTCCAGACGTGCGTGCAGCCACCGGACTCTGGCGCTGGCGGCACAATCCCCTGCGCCGGACCACTGATCTCGTCGAGGCGTGGATCGCCCTCGTGGCGATCGTGCTGCTCTGTACCGTCGTGCCGCTGACCGGCTGGGCGGCCGGCACCTCCGCGTACGGCTCGCTGTCGCGCGCGGCCCGTGCGCAGCAGGCACAGCGGCTGCCGACGACGGCCAGGGTGGTGCGGCTCGCCCGCGGCCCCGCGAGCGGCCCCGGATCCGTCGAGGCCACCGGGGAGGAGCGGCTGCGGCGCGCGGTGGTGGCCCGCTGGACCGCGCCGGACGGCTCGGTCCGCACCGGGACGGTGGCGACGGCCCGGCAGCACTCCGCGCCCGGCGCCGCCTTCCGGCTCTGGACGGACCGGGACGGGCGCCCGGCGGCGCCGCCGATGCAGATGGGGACGGCGCGCGCGCACGCGGCCGTCGCCGGTCTGACGGCCGCTCTGCTCGGCGGTTCGCTGGTGGAGCTCGTCCGCCGTCTCGCCGTCCGCAGACTGGTGCTGCGGCGGTACGCGCGCCTCGACCGCGCGTGGGAGGCGGCGGGCCCCGACTGGGGCCGTACGGGCACCGGGAGCTGACGCCGGCGGGCGACCGCCCGCCGGTCCGGGGCCGTCCGCCCCGGCCGGGCCCGTCGCTCCGGCCGACCACGGCCGTCCCACGGCGCCGCGTTCGAGTTCGACCGCTCCGCGACCGAGCCCGACCGCTCCGGACCGGCCCGGACCGGCGGTGACGCGTGCCCGGCGACGGTCGGCCTCCCGTGCGCACGCGGGTCGGCGACCCGTCAACCCGGCGGCGCCGCGCGCGCTACGGTGGGGCATCGGATCAGCGGCGAGGCATGAGGCGGGGGCAGGACACACCCATGGCACAGGGCACGGTCCAGGTGACGCACACCGGCACATCGCGGTGGCGGCGCCGCACGGGTGAGTACCCCTCCCTCGCCGCCGCGCTGGAGGCCGCGGGCGACGGGGACGTCCTCACCGTCGCGCCCGGCACCTACCGGGAGAACCTCGTGGTCCGGCGGGCCGTCACCCTGCGCGGCCCCGAGGGCGGGGTCGGCTCGGTGCGGATCGCGCCCCCGGACGGGGTGCCGCTGACCCTGCGGGCCTCCGTCACCGTGCAGGACCTGCACATCGAGGGGCAGGACGTGGCCGCGCCCGCCCTGCTCGTCGAGGACGGCACGCCCGAGCTGCTCGACCTGCGGATCATGACCCGCTCGGCCGCCGGAATCGAGGTGCGGGGCGCCGCCCGGCCGACGGTCCGCCGCTGCACGGTCGACAATCCGGCCGGGGTCGGCATCGCCGTGCTCGACGGCGCGGGCGGGGTGTTCGAGGAGTGCGAGATCGTCTCCGCCGGGCAGGCGGGCGTCTCGGTGCGCGGCGGGGCGCATCCCCGTCTGGAACGCTGCCGGGTGCACCACGCCTCCGGCGCGGGGATCGCCGTGACCGGCGAGGGCAGCGGCCTGGAGGGCGTCGGCTGCGAGGTGTACGAGATCAAGGGCGCCGGTCTGCAGATCGCCGCCCGCGCCACCGCCCACCTCACCGACTCCTCGGTGCACCGCACCTCGGCGGACGGCATCACGCTGGACACGGACGCCGTGCTCACGCTCTCGGACTGCGACATCCACGATGTGCCGGAGAACGCGGTCGACCTCCGCTCGCGATCGGTCCTGACGCTGACCCGGTCGACCGTCCGCCGTTTCGGGCGCAACGGCCTTTCGGTGTGGGACCCGGGGACGCGGGTGGACGCCAACCAGTGCGAGATCCACGACAGCACCGGCGACTACCCGGCGGTGTGGGTCAGCGACGGGGCGACCGCCGTCCTCGACGCCTGCCGGGTGCACGACGTGCCGGACGCGCTGTTCGTCCTCGACCGGGGCTCCCGCGTGGACGTCGTCGACAGCGATCTGACGCAGGTGCGGAACACGGCGGTCTCGGTGAGCGACGGCGCCACGGCCCAGCTCGACGACTGCCGGATCCGGGAGGCGTCCACGGGCGCCTGGTTCCGCGACCACGGCAGCGGCGGCACCCTCGGCGGCTGCACGATCGACTCCGTGCAGACCGGGGTCATCGTCACCAAGGGCGCCGACCCCACGATCGACCGGTGTGTGGTCACCTCCCCCGCCGAGGCCGGTTTCTACGTGTCGGCGGAGGGCCGCGGCTCCTTCCACGGCTGCCGGGTGACGGGCAGCGACGGATACGGCTTCCACGTCACGGACGGCTGCCGGACGGTCCTGCGCAAGTGCCGCACGGAGCGCTGCGCGCGCGGCGGTTACGAGTTCCCCGAGGAGGGCGCGAGCGCGGAGGACTGCACCAGCGACGAGAGCGCGGTCCGCTCCTCCGTGCCCGACGGCGGCACGGTCCTGACGGCCACGCAGTCGGCGGGGCTGCTCGGCACGGTGCCCCCGCCGCGCACCCCGGTGGTCGTGCCGGCCGCGCCGGAGCCCGCCCCGGAGACCCGTTCCTCGCAGGACGTGCTCGGCGAACTGGACGCCCTGGTCGGTCTGGAGAGCGTCAAGCTGGAGGTGCGGACCCTCACCAACATGATCGAGGTGGGGCGCAGGCGCCAGGAGGCGGGGCTCAAGGCGGCCTCGGTCCGCCGCCACCTGGTCTTCACCGGCAACCCGGGCACGGGCAAGACGACGGTGGCCCGGCTGTACGGCGAGATCCTCGCCTCCCTCGGGGTCCTGGAGCGCGGCCACCTGGTGGAGGTCTCCCGGGTGGACCTGGTCGGCGAGCACATCGGCTCGACGGCGATCCGCACGCAGGAGGCCTTCGACCGGGCGCGCGGCGGCGTGCTCTTCGTCGACGAGGCGTACGCGCTGTCGCCGGAGGACTCGGGGCGGGACTTCGGCCGCGAGGCGATCGACACGCTGGTGAAGCTGATGGAGGACCACCGGGACGCCGTGGTGGTCATCGTCGCCGGGTACACGGCGGAGATGGAGCGCTTCCTCACCGTCAACCCGGGTGTGGCCTCCCGTTTCTCCCGGACCATCACCTTCGGCGACTACACGCCGGAGGAGCTGCTGAGGATCGTCGGCCAGCAGGCGGACGAGCACGAGTACCGGCTGGCGCCGGGCACGGACGAGGCGCTGCTCGCGTACTTCGAGAAGCTCCCCAAGGGCCCGGCGTTCGGCAACGGCCGCACGGCGCGGGGGACCTTCGAGTCGATGGTGGAGCGGCACGCGGGCCGGGTCGCCGCGCTCGCCGAGGCGAGCACGGACGACCTGACCCTGCTCTACCCGGAGGACATCCCCGAGATCCCCTGATCCAACGGCGAGTTGGACCGCTGGTAGGGAAAGGCCGGCGGGAGCCGGTCGAGGAGTCCGGAACGGCACCGGGCGAACGCCGGGTCGGCCTGGTAGTCGGAGTGGCCGAGGATCGGTTCGGGCAGCGGATGCCGACGGGTGCGGCCGTACGCGACGGGGTCGAGCAGCACCGCTCCGTCCACGGCCGGACGGCCGTCCTCGGCGGGGACCCTGACGGGGCCGCCGATGGGGTCGGTGGCGCGGTACAGATTGCTCCAGCAGTGCACCGTGCGGTTCAGGGCGCGCAGCGCCTCGGGGCCGAAGTAGGCGGGGAACCAGCGGCCGTAGAGCCGCTCCAGCGGCGAGCCGTAGGTGAGCAGGGCGACCCGGCTCCGGGTGGCGGGCTGCAGCTGCCAGACGGCGGCCGCGGCGAGGACGCTGCCCTGGGAGTGCCCGGAGATGACGAGCCGGCCGCCGGTGCTCCGGGTCCAGGAGCTCATCCGCCAGGTGAGGTCGGGGACCGCCCGCTCGGCGTAGCAGGGCGGGGCGAAGGGGTGGGCGGCGCGGGGCCAGAAGGTGCCGACGTCCCAGAGGATGCCGATGGTGCGGCGGGCCGAGGCGTCCTTGTAGGCGCGGCGGCCCCAGGTGACGAAGAGCAGGAAGCCGAAGCCGATCATCCAGGAGCCGAGGGCCTGGGTGACGGAGGCGAGGGAGGCGATCGCGGGATGCGCCCCGTCGAAGGCCCGGCCCGGCACGTTGCCGCTGGCCCAGGCGCCGACGACGGAGGCGGCCCCGAGGAGCAGGGTCGCGCCGGAGACCACGCCGACGAGGACGGGCGCGGAGTCGGTGAGCGAGGCGCGGGCCCGGCCTGTCGCGATCTGTCCCGTACGCACCGGGTCGCGTTCGCCCGCGGCGCCGTAGTCGGCCTCGACGGCGGAGCGCAGGCGCCGGGCGTCGAGGACGGTCCGTACGGCGAGGAGGGCGGCGGGCGCGAGAAGCAGCAGGAGCAGGACGGGGATCACCGAGGCCTGCCAGCTGAGGAGGACCGGCGGGCCGATCCTGGGGCCGCCGTGGTCGCCCATGCCGGGGGTGGCCGGGCCGTCGAGCCAGTCGGCGACCCGCTGCGCCACTCCCCCGGACATGACCCCGGCGAGCGCGCAGGCCAGCATGGCGACCGCCGGGCCGCCGAGCCCGCGCAGCGCGGTACGGGGATCCCGGCGGGGCCGCTGGAGGAGCAGGGCGACGACGCCGAGGGCGACGACGAGACCGCCCTGGACGAGGGTGAGGGCGCCGAAGACGGCGTCGCCGGGGAGGGTGCCGGAGGAGACCCAGCCGGGACGGGACCAGCCGGCGTGCAGGGCCGTGAGCGCGAGGACGACGAGGGAGGCGGCGGGGAGCCAGGAGACGAGGGCCCGCTCGACGCGCAGGTCGAGCCGGCTCTCGCTGCGGCCGCGCCGGCAGACGACCCAGACCGCGACGACCGCGAGGACGGCGACGGCCGCCCGGAGGACCCAGCCGAGGACCGTGCGCGGGCCGGGCGAACCGGCGTCGTGGCGGACGGTGGCCGTGACGAGGGCGGCGGCGACGGTGAGGAACCCGGCGGCGGTGTGGGCGGCCCGGAGGCGGGCGACGAGCCGGCGGCCGTACCAGAAGCCGGGGCGGCCGAGCGCGGGACGGAGCTCGACGGGGCCGACGGGCTCGGCGGCGTCCGCCGCCTCCGTGTCGGCCCCGGGCTCCGCGACGGGGACGTCGTACCCGGCGGGCGGGCGCTGCGCCTCGTACGCGCTCCAGGTCCGGTTGGAGAGGTACCAGAGCAGGCCGACGAGCGCGGTCGGCACGAGCGCGGCGAGGGCGAGGCGGCGGCCCGGCAGGGACCACCAGCCGCCGCGCCCGGCGGAGAGGAAACCGAGCCAGGAGTACGCGTCGGCGCAGGCGGTGGTGGCCGCGCACTGCCAGGCCGTCAGGTCGAGCGCCACCTCGCAGGCGGCGGCCGTGAGCAGGACGGTGAGGGTGAGGGCGACGAGGCGGACGAGGACCCCGTAGAGCCGCACGAGCGCCGGCCTGCCCTCGGCGGGCGGCCGCATCCAGTGCGCCAGATTGGCCACCATGAAGGGCAGGAGCAGCAGCCACAGGGCACGGGCGCCGTCGCCGGAGGTCAGATTGGACCAGCAGTACGCCTCCGGGACGGGACGCGCCGCGTACCGCTCGGGGTGTTCCTCGGCGTCGAGGTCCTCGCCGCGCCGGTACATGGCGGCGGTCCGGTCGCCGGTGACCCGTACGGTCCTGGGGTCGTCGAGCATCGATTCGGGGGTGGCTCCGCCGACTCCGTGGACGAGGAGTTCGAGCGCCGCGCCCCCGCTCTCCGGAGCGGGTGTGGCAGGGGACACTGAGGGGGCTTCCTCTCAGAGTGGGAAGATGCGACGTCTGCAACAGGATCGCGGAAGGCCGTGCGACCGCGCACGGTCCCTCACCGAATCCGACACTCATCCCCTTGTCTCCTGCGGAAGGACCGGCCCCGGCGGTGACTGACAACCAGAACCTCCTCGCGGAGCAGCGGCGTGCCCTGATCCTCGACGAGGTACGGCGGCGTGGCGGCGTGCGGGTCAACGAACTGACCCGCCGTCTGAACGTCTCGGACATGACGATCCGCCGCGACCTGGACGCGCTGGCCCGGCAGGGCATGGTCGCGAAGGTGCACGGCGGGGCCGTTCCGGTGGTCGAGGCGAGCACCCACGAGCCGGGCTTCGAGGCCAAGTCGGTCCTCGAACCGAGCGCCAAGGACGAGATCGCCCGCACGGCGGCGGCCCTGGTCTCGCCCGGTACGGCGATCGCCCTGTCCGGCGGGACGACGACCTACGCGCTGGCCCGGCACCTGCTCGACGTGCCGGACCTGACGGTGGTCACCAACTCGGTGCGGGTCGCCGACGTGTTCCACGAGGCCCAGCAGACGGGCGGCGGGGGCGAGACGCGGCGCGGCGCGGCGACCGTCGTCCTGACCGGCGGGGTCCGCACGCCCTCCGACGCGCTGGTGGGGCCGGTGGCGGACCGGGCGGTCCGCTCGCTCCACTTCGACCTGCTCTTCCTCGGCGTGCACGGCGTCTCGGTGGAGGCCGGGCTCTCCACGCCGAACCTGGCGGAGGCCGAGACCAACCGGTGCCTGATGCGCTCGGCGCGCCGGGTCGTGGTGGTCGCCGACCACACCAAGTGGGGGACGGTGGGCCTGAGTTCCTTCGCCGCCCTCGACGAGGTCGACACCTGGGTGACGGACAGCGGTCTGCCCGCCGGGGTGCGGGCCGAGGTGACGGAGTACGTGCCGGGTCTCGTGGTGCCGGGCGAGGAACAGGAGTGAGCCTCTTCCGGGTCGAGCGGACGGTGCCGGCGGCGCCGGAGGAGGTGTGGCGGCGGCTGACGGACTGGCCGGCGCACGGCCGCCAGGTGCCGCTGACCCGCACGAGGGTGCTGACGCCGGGGCCGGACGGGGTGGGCACGCGGTTCGTCGCCCGCACGGGCCTCGGCCGGCTGTCCTTCGACGACCCGATGGAGGTCGTCCGCTGGGAACCCCCGTCGGCCGGCCGCCCCGGCGCCTGCCGCCTGGAGAAGTCCGGGCGGGTGGTGCGGGGCTGGGCGCTGATCGAGGTGACGGGTGCGGCGGGCGGGGGCTGCCGGATGGTGTGGACGGAGGAGCTTTCGGTGCGGGGCGTGCCGGGGGTCTTCGATCCGGTGCTGCGGCTGGCGGGGCGGGCCGTGTTCGGCCGAGCGGTGGACGGCCTGCTACGGGGGGCGTGACCCCGCGCCCCTCGTTGTGGGCAGGCGTTCCGCAAGGGGCGGAACGGGTGGGCACAACGGAACGGCGCCCTTGCCGGCGCCAGAGGCTCAAGCGCCTGGACCCGCACCCCGTGCACGGCGCACCAGTGGTGCGGGTCCAGGCGCGGAACGCGGGGGCGCCGCTGAAGGGCGCCGTCCCGTGTGCCCACCCTCCCCCAAGCTCTCGGCTTCGCTCGAGCAGGGGGGACCCCCTCGCCCAGCGGGACGATCGCCCACACGGCGGGTACCGGGGGGCACCGCCCCGCCGGGCGCGGCCCGCACCGGCGGGGTGGGGCCCTGCACCGCGGGGCGCCGCCACCGCAAGGGCGTTCGGGCGGCCGGGCGCCGTACCCCTGGGCCGCTGACAGCGCGTCAGCTATCGTGCTGCATCCACCCACGCCCCACCCCGGGAGGGTCCATGGCACGCCGACTGCGCCCGGTGGAGCTCGACTTCACCTCGTCCGCGCCCGTCCGCCTGGTCTTCACCGCGACCCTCGCCGCGCCGCCGCCGACCGTCTACCGGTCGGTGGCCGTGGAGGTGGGGAGTCTGCCGTCGTGGTTCACGGCCGTCACCTCCGCCGTCCCGACCGGCGACGGCGCGGGCCGGACCATACGGCTGCGCGGCGGGATCGCCTTCGACGAGACGATCCTGGCCTCCGAGCCCGACCTCCGCTACGCCTACCGGGTGGACGCGACGAACGCCCCCGGCGTGACGGCCATGGCGGAGGAGTGGGCCCTCTCCCCCACCGGGACGGGCACCCGTCTGCGGTGGACGATGGCCGCCGACGGCGCGGCCCCGTTCCGGCTCGCGCTGCGCCTCGCGGCGCCGGGCGTGGGCCTGTCCTTCCGGGACGCGGCGCGCCGGCTGGACCGGCGGCTCACTCCGGCCAGGCCCCCGTCGCCAGGAACCGCTCGATAGCGGCGGAGTACGGGGCGATGTCCAGGCCCTGGGCGGCGAGCCAGTCGTCGGAGTAGTACTTGTCGAGGTAGCGCTCGCCCGGGTCGCAGATGAGGGTGACGACGCTTCCGGTGCGGTCGTGCGCGACCATCTCGGCGATGATCTTGAAGGCGCTCCACAGGCCGGTGCCGGTGGAGCCGCCCGCCTTCCGGCCGATCGCGGTCTCCAGGGCGCGGACGGCGGCGACGCTCGCCGCGTCGGGGACCTTCATCATGCGGTCGACGGCCCCGGGCACGAAGCTGGGCTCCATGCGGGGGCGGCCGATGCCCTCGATGCGCGAGCCGCAGTCGGCGGTGGCGTTCGGGTCCTGGTGCGTCCAGCCGTCGAAGAAGCAGGAGTTCTCGGGGTCGGCGACACAGATCCGGGTGTCGTGCTGCATGTAGTGGACGTAGCGGGCGATGGTGGCCGAGGTGCCGCCGGTGCCGGCGGTGGCGACGATCCAGGCGGGCTCCGGGTACCGCTCCAGGCGCAGCTGCTGGTACATCGACTCGGCGATGTTGTTGTTGCCGCGCCAGTCGGTGGCCCGCTCCGCGTAGGTGAACTGGTCCATGTAGTGGCCGCCGGTGCGCTCGGCGAGGGCGGCGGCCTCCTCGTACATCGTGCGCGAGTCGTCGACGAAGTGGCACTGGCCGCCGTGGAACTCGATGAGCCTGCACTTCTCGGGGCTGGTCGTGCGGGGCATGACGGCGATGAAGGGGACGCCGATGAGCTTCGCGAAGTACGCCTCGGAGACGGCGGTCGAGCCGCTGGAGGCCTCGATGACGGGCTTGCCGGGGCGGATCCAGCCGTTGCAGAGGCCGTAGAGGAAGAGGGAGCGGGCGAGGCGGTGCTTGAGGCTGCCGGTGGGGTGGGTCGACTCGTCCTTGAGGTAGAGGTCGATGCCCCACTTCTCGGGCAGGGGGAAGCGCAGCAGATGGGTGTCGGCGGAGCGGTTGGCGTCGGCCTGGACCTTGCGCACGGCCTCCTTCAGCCAGGACCGGTACGCCGGGTCGCTGCGGTCGACGTCGACCGTGACCGCGGCCGGACTCTGGTGGGTGGTGCTCATCCGTCCCTCTATTCGTGTGTCGCCTCAGGGGTCTCCCCCTGCCGACAATACCGCTCTCACCTGGGCAAACGTTCCCTTTGACGTTCCATAGGCCTCCCTTGTGGACGGCCTTCGGGAGGGCTACTGGTGCGCGCGGCGACGGCCCGGCACACTGGGTACGGCAACCGGGTGAAAGGGGCGGATCGGCATGGCGGAGCCCGAGTTCAGCGCCAGGGGCGTACGGATCGCGCGCTGGCCGCGTTCGCTGACGCGCGCGGGCGAGGTGCGGATCGAGGACGGCCGCCTCGCGCTCCTGACGAGCTACGGCAGCGAGATCGACAGCGCGCCGGTCTCGGCGGTACGGGCGGGGCGACCGTGGTTCGCGAAGGCGGACGAGACGGTGGCGACCGTGAACGGCACGCGGTACCGGCTGACGCTCCAGGACGACGACCACGGCCCGGACGGCGGGTCCCAGGTGTCGGGGCGTTTCCTCGCGGCGCTGAAGAAGGCGGCCCGACGGCCCTGAGCTGCGAGGGTTCGCGGCGAGTTGCGGGGCGGTCACGGCTGGTCCAGGCTGGAATCCACCTCACTGAGGGTTCAGCGGTGGTGACGCTGCGATCAGGTCGCCACTCCTTCTGCACCGCAGAGACAGATCCGAATCTTCGTCTTCTTCCGGACCACTTCGGGGAGTCGCAGCCGTGATCAGCGAGCCGAGCAGGTACTACGCGGTGGAGCTTCAGGCCCTGCCGTCGCGGATCGGACAGGTCCGCCGCATCATCTCCGCGCACCTTCGACATTGGCAGCTGGACGCCCTGGTGGACCAGGCCGTCCTCGGTCTGACCGAGCTGCTGACGAACGTGCACCGCCATGCCCAGCCGGACAAGGGATGCAGGGTCGAGATCGAGCTGCTGCTCGACCGTCTCACCGTCTCCGTCCGGGACCACGACCCCCGGCTTCCCGAGGTCTGCCCCGCGGCCGCCTTCGGTCTGGTGGACGACGCCGACGCGCTCGCCACCTCCGGTCGGGGCCTCGGCATCGTCGGGGCGGTCAGCGAGAGCTGGGGCATCCGGCCGTGCGGCGCCGACGGCAAGGTCGTGTGGTTCACCCTCACGGCGCCGGCCCTCGGCGATCCCGTCGACGAGTGCGCGCGGGCCGTGTACGGGGCCGCGACCGAGGGCCTGCTCGCGGGCGTCGGGTACAGCCGGGTCCCCGGCGTGCCCCTCAGCTCCCCGGCCGAGCCGGTGCCGGCCCCGTCGCTGGCCCGCCCGGTCCTGGCGGGCCGGGCGGGCTGACGAAGCCGGTCGAGGTCCCCCGCCGGGCCGGTGCGGTCCCTCGCGACCCCGGCCGAGCGGGGTTCCCGGCCAGGCGGGTTCCCGGCCAGACGGGTTCCCGGCCAGGTGAGGCGCCGAGTCCCTCGGCGTCCCGGCCGGACGGGGCCCGGCCGCACGGGTCGGCGAAGCCTCTCCCCGTCACTCCGTGGCGATGGCCCGGAGGATCTCCAGGCGGGCCGCCCGGCGGGCCGGGCGCCAGGCCGCCACGGCTCCCGCCACCAGGCCGACCAGGGCCACGGCCGCGAGCCGCACGGTCGGTACGGCGAACGCCAGGGCGCTGTCGCCCGAGCCGGCCGAGGCCCGGACCAGGACCCAGCCGAGGAAGCCTCCGAGCGTGAGCCCCCCGACCGTCCCGAAGGCGGCGACCAGGACGGACTCCCAGCGGACCATGGTCCGCAGCTGGGCCCGGGTCTGCCCGACGGCCCGCAGCAGGCCGAGTTCGCGCGTCCGTTCGTGGACGGAGAGGGTCAGCGTGTTCGCGATGCCGAGCAGCGCGATCAGGACGGCGAGCGCGAGCAGCGCGTAGATCAGGGTGAGCATCATGTCGATGCCGCCCGCCGAGGCCTTCGCGTACTCCTCCCGGGTCTGCACCTCCGGACGGCCGTACCGCTCGGCGACCTCCGTCACGGCGGCCTTGCCCTCCTCCGCGCGGACGCCGTCCTCGAACGAGACGGCGACGAGCCGGTCCGCGTCCTGGGTGCGGTGCGGGGCCCAGGCCTCCCGGGTGACGAGGTAGTCGCCGGCGAGGTCGGCGCGCTCGTAGACCGCGCGGACCGTGAAGGTGTGCCGGCTGCCGTCGGTGAACGTCAGCTCGGCGGTCCTGCCGGGCGCCAGACCGGAGGCGGCGGCCTCGTCGGCGGCGACGGCGAGCCCGTCCGTACCGAGTCCCGCGAGGGAGCCCCGCACCTCCCCCAGGTCGAGCGTCCGGGCGAGCGCGGCGGGGTCGGTGACCGTGAGCGCGCGGCCCCTGCCGTCCACCTCCGCGACGCCGCGTCCCAGACCCACGGCGGTGTCGACCTCGGGCAGCGCGGCGACGGCCGGGGCGAGGCGGGGGCTGAGCCCGCTGCCGCCCGCGCCGAACGAGGGGGCGCCGATGGCCACGTCCCCGGCGAAGGAGCGGTCGACCGTGCGGTCCGTGGTCGCCTTGAGGGAGGCGCCGAAGACCGTGAAGAGGGTGACGACGGCGACCCCGATCATCAGGGCGGTGGCGGTCGCGGCCGTGCGGCCCGGGCTGCGCAGGGCGTTGCGGCGGGCGAGGCGGTGGTTGACCCCGCGCAGCGGGCGGCCGAGCACCCGTACGGCGAGCGAGGCGGCGACCGGTCCGAGGACCACGAACGCGGCGACGGCGAGCGCGGCCCCGGTGGCGGCGAGCCACAGGGACGGGGTGCCGAGGATGCCGGCGAGGACCGTGCCGACGGCGGTGGCGAGCAGGGCGCCGCCGGTCAGCGCACGGCGGCGGGAGGTGCCCGAGCCGTCCACGTCCGTCTCGCGGAGCGCGGCGAGCGGGGCCGTGCGCCCGGCGCGTACGGCCGGCAGGAGCGCCGAACCGGCGCAGACCGCGAGCCCGACGCCGAGCGGCAGGAGGAGGGAGGTGCCGGAGACGACGAGGCCGCCCTCGGGGAAGGGGAAGCCGATCGCGGGGAACAGCGCCTGGAGTCCGGCGGCCACGCCGATCCCGGCGAGGAGCCCGGCGAGGGAGGCGAGCAGTCCGACGGCGAGCGCCTCGGCGAGGGTGCCGGTGACGATCTGGCGGCGGGCGGCGCCGATCGCGCGCAGGAGGGCGTTCTCGCGGGTCCGCTGGGCGACGAGGACGGCGAAGGTGTTGTGGATGGTGAAGACGGAGACGAGCACGGCGACCCCGCTGAACACCAGCAGGAAGGTGGTGAAGAGGTCGAGGAACCGGCCGGAGACCATTTCGGTGTTCTCCTCGGCGGCCCGCTGTCCGGTGATCGCCTCGACGCCGTCGGGCAGGGCGGGCGTCAGCGCGGCGACCAGTTCGTCCTGCGAGACGCCGGGCCCCGCGCGCACGGCGATGCTCGTCGCCTCGCCGGGGCGCGCCGTCAGGTACTTCTCGGCGTCGGCGCGGGTGAGGCCGGTCCAGGTGACCTGGCCCATGCCGTCCGCGCCGCCGAAGGTGGCCAGGCCGACGACGGTGACCTCCACCGGGTCGGGGGTGCGCAGGACGGTGGTGTCGCCGACGGCGAGGCCGGCCGTCTTCGCGGCGCCCCGGTTGAGGACGGCCTCGCCGGGGGCGCTCGGCTCGCGGCCCTCCGCGAGGCGGTACGGGTTGAGGGCGGCGTCGTCGATCCAGTTGCCCGCGAGGGTGGGCGGGCCCTTGCCGCCGACGGGGGTGCCGTCGGCGGCGAGGAGCTGGCCCGCGCCCTCGATGCGGGGTGCGGCGGCGGCGACGCCGGGGACCCGGGCGAGGCGCTCGGCGAGGTCCGCGTCGACGGGGCCGCGGGTGCCCTGGGCGTCGCCGGCGGCGGTCACGGTGGTGGCGCTGCGGACGACGGCGTCGGTGCCCCGGGTGGCGCCGGTGAACATCGAGTCGAAGCTCGCGCGGAGCGTGTCGCCCATGACGAGGGTGCCGGTGAGGAAGGCGACGCCGAGGAGGACGGCTGCGAAGGTGCCGAGGAAGCGGCGTCGGTGCGCGCGGAGCGAGGCCCCGGCGAGCCGGAGGGTGGCGGGGGCGTTCATGTCGCACCTCCACGGGCCGTCGCCCGGCCGGCGGCCGGTGCCGGGCTTCCCGTCTCGAAGGCCTTCATGCGGTCGAGGACGCGGTCGGCCGTGGGGCCGGTCATGCGGTCGACGAGCCGGCCGTCGGCGAGGAAGACCACCTCGTCGGCGTGGGCCGCGGCGACGGGGTCGTGGGTGACCATGACGACCGTACGGCCGGTGTCGTGGGCCGTACGGCCGAGCAGGCGGAGGACCTCCTCGCCCGAGCGCGAGTCGAGGTTGCCGGTGGGTTCGTCGGCGAAGACGACGTCGGGGTCGCCGGCGAAGGCCCGGGCGACGGCGACGCGTTGCTGCTGTCCGCCGGAGAGTTCGGCCGGCCGGTGGTGGAGGCGGTCGCGCAGGCCGACGGTGTCGACGAGCCGGTCGAACCGGTCGCGGTCGACGGCGTGCCCGGCGAGGTCGAGCGGGAGGGTGATGTTCTCGGCGACGGTGAGGGTCGGCAGCAGGTTGAAGGCCTGGAAGACGAAGCCGATCCGGTCGCGGCGCAGCAGGGTCAGGCGCCGGTCGTCGAGGGTGGACAGGTCGGTGTCGCCGACGAGGGCGGCGCCGGAGGTCAGGGTGTCGAGCCCGGCGGCGCAGTGCATCAGGGTGGACTTGCCGGAGCCTGAGGGGCCCATGACGGCGGTGAAGCCGCCGGCGGGGAAGTCGACGCTCACTCCGTCGAGGGCCCTGACCTCGGTGTCGACGCGCCCGTACACCTTGACGGCGTCGACGACCCGGGCGGCGTGGATCGGGGCGGGGGCGGTCATGTCCGGCGCCCCTTGGGGTCCGCGGCGCGGCCGAACTGCTCCTCCAGGACGGTCAGGCGCCGCCAGTACTCGTCCTCGTCGATCTCCCCGGCCGCGAACCGGTGGCCGAGCAGGGCGATGGGCGAGTGCTCGTCCGGCCCGCGGCGGAGGTCGCCGCCGAACCGGGCGTCGCGTCCGCGCCGCCATCCGGCGCGGCGGGCGACGGTGACGATCCCGATGACGACGGCGGCCCAGACGAGGGGGAAGAAGAGGACCCACGGGCCGGGGCCCGCGTGGGCGAGTGTGTTCATGAGGGTTCAGCTCCTCGGTGGTCTCCGGCTTTGCTTCGAGACTCGCTCCGGGAGGGGGTCCGGGTCGTCGTACGGGCAGCGGCTCCTGGCGTACGACACCGGGAGTACGTCGCCGCTCGGGCACTGCTTCCTTTCTGTACCTACTGGTATGTACAGTGCCGTCATGAGCATGAGCACCTCGGAGCGGCTGGTCGAGGCGACCCGCGAACTGCTGTGGGAGCGCGGCTACGTCGGCACCAGCCCCAAGGCCGTCCAGCAGGCGGCGGGCGCGGGCCAGGGCAGCATGTACCACCACTTCGCCGGCAAGCACGACCTGGCGCTCGCGGCCATCCGGCGCTCGGCGGAGGAGCTGGGCGCGGCGGCCGAGGCGGTCCTCGGCGGCGAGGGTTCGGCGTACGCCCGCGTCGAGGCGTACCTGCGGCGCGAGCGCGACGTCCTGCGCGGCTGCCCCGTGGGGCGGCTGACCATGGATCCGGAGGTCGTCGCGGACCCGGAGCTGCGCGCGCCGGTCGAGGAGGTGCTCGGCCGGGTGCGCGGCCGGATCGCCGAGGTCGTGCGAGAGGGCGTGGACAGCGGCGAACTGAGCGGCTCCCTCGATCCGGTCGAGATCGCGGCGACGGTCCTCGCGACCGTGCAGGGCGGGTACGTGCTGGCCCGTGCGACGGGTTCGCCCGCTCCGTTCGACACCGCCGTACGCGGGCTGCTCGCCCTGCTCGCCCCGCGCACCGCCCCCGTGTGACCCCCCGCGTCCAGAGAGACGGAGCCTTCCCGTGCACGCGCTGCAGTACGAGATCACCCTGCCCGCCGACTACGACATGGAGATCATCCGCAAGCGGGTGGCGACCAGGGGCCATCTGCTCGACGCCTTCCCCGGACTCGGACTGAAGGCGTATCTGATCCGGGAGCGGGAGGCCGGGTCACCCGTGAACCAGTACGCGCCGTTTTATCTGTGGGCCGCCCCCGAGGGCATGAACTCCTTCCTCTGGGGCCCCGGTTTCCAGGGCATCGTGAACGACTTCGGCCGGCCGGTGGTGCAGCACTGGACGGGTCTTTCGTACGAGGAGGGGCCGGCGTCCGCGTCGGCGCCGGGCGCCGCGACGCGGCGGAGGACGCCGCTCGGGGAGGGCGTCCCGCCGGGCGGGGCCGTGGCGGAGGCGGTGGACCGGCACGCGCGCGAGGCGCGGCGGGACGGGGTGGTGGCCTCCGCCCTGGCGGTGGACCCGCGCCACTGGGAACTGCTCTCGTTCACCCTGTGGGAGGGCCCGGAGGCGCCCTCCGACGAGGGCGAGCGCTTCCAGGTGCTGCACCTGTCGGCGCCGGGCCGTGCGGCGCTGGGCAGGGGACGGCAGTGGTGAACCGGCTCCCGGTGGGCCTCAGGCCACGGCGACGAGGGTGAGGTAGGCGATGCCCAGCACGCCCCGGTAGCCCTTCAGCCAGCTGGAACGCTGCCGGTCGACGCGCTCGCGCGTCTCGGCGGCGAGCGGGTGGTCGGGGTGGGCGGCGAGCCAGACCTCGGTGTCGTACCGGTAGCCGGACTCGAACTCCTCCCACTCCTCCGCGCTCGCCGTCTCGATCCACGCGGGCCGGAACCCCGCCTCGACGGCGAGGTCGACGAGGGCGCCGAGGGAGACGTGGTCGCCGGTGCTCGCGCCGGGCCACATCCCGGCGAGCTCCGTCTCGGTGGGCGTCCGCTCCCAGAAGCCCTCGCCGAGCACGACCCGCCCGCCGGGCCGGACGAGCCGGCGCAGCTCGCGCAGGGCGGCGGCGGGGTCGTGCGGCAGCTCGGGGTCGCAGAGCGCCTGGCTGGACCCGAGGCAGAGGATCGCGTCGACGGGCCCCGGTCGGTGCCGAGCGCCGACTCCTCGACGAAGGCGACGCGGTCGGCGAGCCCGCGGCGCTCGGCGAGCTTCCGGCCGCGGGCCAGGTCCTCGGCGTTGATGTCGATCCCGACCCCCTCGGCGGCTGGCGCCGCCTCCAGGACGCGCAGGAGCAACTCGCCCCAGCCGCAGCCGATGTCGAGCACGTCGGCGGGCCGGGCGGCCGCGAGCCGCTCGATCATGCGGGTGGCGCGGGCCGGGGAGAGGGGGCCGTGGAAGGTGAGGCTGCCGAGGCGCGGAGGGAGGTCGGACACGGGAGGGGTATCGGTCTCAGAAGTGATCACGGGGCGGAACAGTACGTCGTCCCGTCTCCCCCGCCCATCGGTTTTCCCCGGGTCCCCCGCAGGGGGCGGACCGGACCCGGCGGGAGTCGCCGGACGGGTCCCGGCACGACGGTGACATGACGGCGCAGTTGACGCTGAGCCTCGACAACCTGGAGGCCGTGCTCGGCGCGGCCGACATGTCCCTCGCGGACCTCGTCCGGCTCGACGTCCACGCGGCCGACGTGGACCTGCCTCGTCGGCGCGGCCGAACTCGCCTGGCAGCCGGTCCTGGACGATCCGCTCGCCTCCTGCGGCACTACGGCGTGCCGGCGGCGCGGTGGGGCGCCGCCGCGGTGGCGCCCGCCACCACGATGCCCGGGGTGACGCGGCTGGCGGTCCCCGGCCGGATGGTCGAGTCGGAGGGGACCGCCGTCGCGTGACGCGACCGCACCGCCCGTGCCGCTCGCGCCGGTTCGTCCGGCACGGGCGGGACGGGCGTCGTCGGCACCGGTCCAGCGGGCCCCCGCCAGGGGCCCCTCGGGAGCCTCGTACGGCGCCCGCGCACCGGCCGCCCGGCGTCCGCGCCCGTGCGCCGCTAGCCTGGGAGGCGTGTACACCACGCGGGTGTCCCGACACATCGCCGCCCCGGCGTCGGTCGTCTACCGGTCGCTCCTCGATCCGGACGCCGTCGCGCGCTGGCGGGTTCCGTACGGGATGACCTGCGAGGTGCACGGCTTCGAGGCGCGCGAAGGGGGCGCCTTCCGGGTGTCGCTGCGGTACGGGTCGTCCGAGGGCGCCGGGAAGTCCGGGGCCCGTACGGACACGTACCACGGCACCTTCCTGGAGCTCGTGCCGTACGAGAAGGTGGTCGAGAGCATCGAGTTCGAGACGCCGGACCCCTCGCTGCACGGGACGATGGTCCTCACGACGACGCTGACGGAGATCGGGGGCGGGACCGAGGTCCGGGTCGTCCACGAGGGGGTGCCGGACGCGGTGCCGCCCGCCGACAACGAGACCGGGACACGCATGGCGCTCGACCGGCTCGCCGCGCTGGCGGAGGGGCGCCCCGGCCCCCGCGGGTGAGCCCCGGGTCAGCCGCGTTCCTTCGCGAGCGCCTCGCGCACGGCGGGGACGATCTCGCCGCCCCACCGGGCGAGCGCGTCGACGTCCTGGGCGCCGCCGCCCGGCGAGAAGAGGACGAAGCCCGAGGCGTCGTGCTCCAGCACGGCTCCGGTCAGCTCCTCCACCCACTGCTCCGCGGACCCGCCGATCCAGCGTCCTTCCCCGTCGCGGGTGGCGGCCAGCGGCCGCTCGGTGATGCGTCCCGGGAGGTTGTAGACCGTCCGGATCTCGCCCGGGTCGCGTCCCACGGAGGCCGCCGCCTCGTCGATGACCGGCCGCGAGGTCCGGTACCGCTCGCTCAGCCAGTCCGCGGCGTGGCCGGGGATCCAGCCGTCGGCGACCCGGCCCGTCGCGGCCAGGGACTTGGGGCCGTTGGAGCCGGTCCAGACGGGCGGGGCGGCGACGGGCGTCGTCTCCAGCTCGCGCACCCGGTAGTGGCGGCCCTGGTGGGTGACCGGCGGGCCGCCGCCGGACAGCTTCTTGATCAGGACGATGGCCTCCTCGAAGGCCTCGACGGCCTCGCCGGGGGAGAGCTTCGGGACGCCCATGTCGGCGATGCGGTCCCACAGCCCGCCGGCGCCCATGCCGAGCACGACGCGGCCGCCGCTGAGCGCCGACAGCGTGGTGACCGTCCGCGCGAGCACCGGGGCCGGCCGGGTGGGCAGGTTGGTGACGTTGGCGAAGCCCGCGATGTGCCGCGTACGGCCGAGGAGGAAGCCGAGGGAGGCGTACGCGTCCAGGCGCGCGCCGAGGTACGGATGGTCCGAGAGCGAGAAGAGGTCGAGCCCGTCGGCGTCGGCCCGCTCGACGCGGCGCAGCAGCTCGGGGCCGTCCTCGAACCCGCTGTGCGCGCCGAAGCCGAAGACCACCTGTCGTCCGGTCACTGTCCCGTCCTTCCCCCATGGCGCGCCGGGGACACCTCGGCACGCCGAACCGACGCCTTGAAGTTCGTGCCACGAACAATATTGGTTCGTGGCGCGAACCGCAACCGCGGAACGGGGGCCCCGCGCCTCAGACCGGCTCGCGCCCCAGGGCGGCGAGCGGATCGTCCAGGACCGGCTGCCAGGCGAGTTCGGCCGCGCCGACGAGGCTGTTGTGGTCCAGGGTGCAGGGGAGGATCGGCACACCGCCGCTGCGGCCCCACAGGCTGCGGTCGGCGACGACCGCGCGCAGTCGCTCGGCGTCGGCGTCGAGGAGCTCGCGGTGGAGGCCGCCGAGGATGATCCGGTCCGGGTTGAGGATGTTCACCAGGCCGGCGAGCCCGAGCCCGAGCCGGTCGATCAGCTCCCCCACCGCGACCCGGACGCCCGGGTCGTCGGGGCTGGTGCGCAGCAGGTCGCGGGACTGCTGGAGCAGGGACACCTCGGGGCCGGGGACCCGGCCCGCGGCCGTGAGGAACGCGAGCGGGTCCGTCTCGACGTCGAGGCAGCCGCGGCTGCCGCAGTGGCAGGGACGGCCCTCGGGGTTGACCGTCAGATGACCGACCTCCAGGGCGAGGCCCGAACTCCCCGTGTGCAGGCGCCCGTCGAGGACGAGCGCGCCGCCGACGCCCCGGTGGCCGGTGGCGACGCAGAGCAGGTCCCGGGCGCCGCGCCCCGCGCCGTGGCGGTGCTCGGCGAGCGCGGCGAGGTTGACGTCGTTGCCGGTGAAGGCGGGGCCTTCGATGCCGGCGGCGCGCACCCGCTCGGCGAAGATCTCCCGGACGGGCGCTCCGGCGGGCCAGGCGAGGTGGAGGGGGTTGAGCGCCGTGCCCTCGGGCTCGGCCACGGCGGAGGGGGCGGCGAGTCCGGCGCCGACGCACCGGCGGCCGCTCTCCCGGAGCAGCGCGGCCCCCGCGTCGACGACGGCGCCGAGCACCTGCGCGGGGTCGGCGGAGACGGTGACGCAGCCGGGGGCGGTGGCCACGATGGTGCCGCCGAGGCCGACGAGGGCGGCGCGGAAACCGTCCGCGTGGACCTGGGCGGCGAGGGCGACGGGGCCCTTCTCGTCGACGGCGAGGCGGTGCGAGGGGCGCCCCTGGGAGCCCGCGGCGGCACCGGGGTTGGAGTCGACGCGGATGAGGCCGAGGGCCTCCAGCTCGGCGGCGACGGCGCCCGCGGTGGCCCGGGTGACGCCGAGTTCGGCGGTGAGGACGGCCCGGGTCGGCGCCCTGCCGGTGTGCACCAGTTCCAGTGCGGGGCCGAGCGCGTTACGCCCCCTGTCCAGCCGTGTCCGGGTCGTCGTCGCCTTGCCGTTCATGGTGGTGAGTCTCCCATGATCGGACCGGGGCGCCGTCCCCGCCCGGTTGATTCCCCCGCCCTCCGCCCCCTATCCTGAGTTTGTGCCGCTACTAAACAAAGTACGGACGGCCCTACCGGGGGGCTCCGGCGGAGACACCGCCACCCGCTCCCTGACCCGCCTCCGCTCCGCCCTGACCCTCTTCTTCGCCCTCGACGGCTTCCTGTTCGCCGGCTGGGTGGTCCGGATCCCCGCCGTCAAGCAGCAGACCGGCGCCTCGGCCGGCGACCTCGGCCTCGCCCTCCTGGGCGTCTCGGCGGGCGCCGTGATCACGATGACGCTGACCGGCCGGCTCTGCCGCCGCCACGGCTCCCACGCCGTCACCGTCGCCACCGCCGTCCTGCTCTCCCTCTCGGTCGCCCTCCCCGCCCTCGCCCGGTCCCCGCTCGCGCTCGGCCTCGTCCTCCTCGTCTTCGGCGCCGCGTACGGCGGGATCAACGTGGCCATGAACAGCGCCGCCGTCGACCTCGTGACCGCGCTCCGACGGCCGGTGATGCCGAGCTTCCACGCCGCCTTCAGCCTCGGCGGCATGCTCGGCGCGGGGCTCGGCGGGCTGCTCGCCGGAAGCCTGTCCCCCACCGCCCACCTCCTCGGCCTCACGGTCGTCGGCCTGGCCCTGACGGCCACCGCCGGCCCCGTACTGCTGCGCCGTCCCTCCCCCGTGCTCCCCGAGGCCCTCCCGGCGCCGTCCGCCCCGAAGGACTCCGGCGCACGGGGGGCCGGGCCACGCCGTACGGTCCTCGTCTTCGGGGTGATCGCCCTCTGCACCGCGTACGGCGAAGGGGCGCTGGCCGACTGGGGCGCCCTCCACCTCGCCCAGGACCTGCACGCGCACCCGGGGGTCGCCGCCGCCGGGTACTCCGTCTTCGCGCTGACCATGACCGCCGGGCGGCTCTCCGGCACCGTGCTGCTCGAACGCCTCGGCCAGACCCGCGCCCTCGTCGCGGGCGGCACGACCGCCGCCGTCGGCATGCTGCTCGGCGCGCTCGCGCCGAACGTCTGGGCCGCGCTCCTCGGCTTCGCGGTCACCGGCCTCGGCCTCGCCAACATCTTCCCCGTCGCCGTGGCCCGCGCGGGCGCCGTCGCCGGCCCCGACGGGGTCGCGACGGCGTCCACCCTCGGCTACGGCGGCATGCTGCTCGGCCCGCCCTCGATCGGCTTCCTCGCCGACCGGTTCTCCCTGCCGCTGGCCCTCACGACGGTCGCGGTGCTCGCCGCCGGCGCGGCGGCCATGGGCTACGGGGCGCGCAACGCGGGAGCCTCCCGGGACAGTTGAGCGGGCACGCGTGTGCGCCACCGCTCCCGGGCTGCCAGAATCCGCGGCATGGACACCCTGAAGACCACGGAGCACATCCAGGCGCTGGAGGCGGCCGGTCTCGGCCTCGCGGACGCCGCCGCCGAGGCCGGACCCGACGCGGAGGTGCCGACCTGCCCCGGGTGGCGGATCCGCGACCTCCTCCGGCACACGGCCATGGTGCACCGCTGGGCCACGACCTTCGTGGCCGAGGGCCGCACCGCCTTCCACCCGGGCGGGGGCGAGACGACGCTCGACGGCGAGGAGCTGCTGGCGCACTTCCGCGAAGGGCACGCGCGGCTGGTCGCCGCCCTGCGCGCGGCGCCGGAGGACCTGGAGTGCTGGACCTTCCTCCCGGCGCCCTCGCCGCTCGCCTTCTGGGCCCGCCGCCAGGCGCAGGAGACGACCGTCCACCGCGCGGACGCGGAGTCCGCGCTCGCGGGCGGTCCGGGACCGGTGGACCCCGCGGTCGCCGCCGACGGCATCGACGAGCTGTTCGGCGCCTTCCACGCCCGCGACCGCAGCCGGGTGCGGACGCCCGAGCCCCGCACCCTGCGGGTGCGGACGACGGACACCGACGACGTCTGGACCGTTCGTCTGTCGCCGACGGACCCGCCCCGGACGGAGCGGGCCCTCCACGCCACGGGCGGTCCGGCCGACACCGAACTGAGCGGCCCCGCCGACCTGTTGTACCTGACCCTGTGGAACCGGCTGCCGGCCGGGGCCGTCACCCTGACCGGCGACGAGGAGATCCTGCGGGTGTGGCGGGAGACCTCCGCGATCACCTGGAGCTGAGGCGGGCCCTCGGGCCGGCCGGGACCGGGCCGCCCCTCAGGCCGGCGGGCCGGGGCCGGGGCCGCCCTCAGCCCAGCCAGCCGGGTCTGACCAGCCCCGACTCGTAGGCGAGGACGACGAGTTGGGCACGGTCCCGGGCGCCGAGCTTCACCATGGCGCGGCTCACGTGGGTCTTGGCGGTGAGCGGGCTCACGACCAGCCGGCGGGCGATCTCCTCGTTCGACAGGCCGATCCCCACCAGGGCCATCACCTCCCGCTCCCGCTCGGTCAGGGCGCTCAGCGCGGCCGTGGCCGCCGGGGCCTTGGAGCGGGCCGCGAACTCCTCGATGAGCCGGCGGGTGACCCCCGGGGAGAGCAGCGCGTCCCCGTGGACGACGGCCCGCACGGCCCGCAGGAGCTCCTCCGGCTCCGTGTCCTTGACCAGGAAGCCGGAGGCGCCGGCACGGATCGCCTCGAAGACGTACTCGTCGAGCTCGAAGGTGGTCAGCATGACGACCCGGACCCCGGCGAGGTCAGGGTCCTCGGTGAGGCGCCGTGCCGCCTCCAGCCCGTCGAGGCCGGGCATCCGGATGTCCATGAGCACGACGTCGGGACGCAGCGCGCGGGCCCGGTCCACCGCCTCCTCCCCGTCGGCGGCCTCGCCGGCGACCTCGATGTCGGGCTGGGCGTCGAGCAGCGCGCGGAACCCCGCCCGTACCAGCGACTGGTCGTCGGCGAGCAGGACACGGATCACGGACGGTTCTCCTCGGGTCTCGGGGCCCTCCCCGCCCTCGGGGCCTCCCGCGGGCGGAGGGGAAGGACGGCGTGGACGCGGAAGCCGCCGTCCGGGCGGGCGCCCGCCTCGATGGTGCCACCGAGGGCGCCGGCCCGCTCCCGCATTCCGGCGAGCCCGTTCCCGCTGCCGCCGGCCTCCGTGCCGGTGGCGGGGCCGTCGTCGTCGACGGTCAGCTCCAGGCGCCCGGAGCCCCCTCCGATCCGCACCCGGGCTGTGCGCGAACCGGAGTGCCGCACCACGTTGGTGAGCGCCTCCTGCACGATCCGGAAGGCGGCGAGGTCGGTGCCCGGCGGCAGGGCGGCCGGGGGGCCGCTCGTCGAGACGGTGACGGTGAGGCCCGCGGCGGCGGCCTGCTCGACGAGTTCGGGGAGCCGGTCGAGGCCGGGGGCCGGGGCGCGGGGGGCGTCACCGGGGGCACGGAGGGTGTCGAGGACCTGCCGGACCTCGCCGAGCGCCTCCTTGCTGGCCGCCTTGATGGTGGTCAGCGCGGTCCGGGCCTGCTCCGGGTCGGAGTCCAGGAGGGCGAGGCCGACGCCCGCCTGCACGTTGATCACGGAGATCGAGTGGGCCAGCACGTCGTGGAGTTCGCGGGCGATGCGGAGCCGTTCCTCGTCGGCGCGCCGCCGCTCGGCGGCGGCCCGCTCGGCCCGCAGCTGGGCGCCCTGCTCACGCCGCACCCGGACCACCTCGGAGGCGGCGAGCACGGCCACCGCGAACGCCGCGGCCGGCAGCTCCTGCCCCCAGGGGGCGGGCCCGTCACCGGCCGGGGGCAGCCACCGGTAGAACCAGTGGGAGAGCAACAGATGGCCCGTCCAGAGCAGGCCGATGGCCCACCAGGCGGCGGCCCGGTGCCCGTGGACGACGGCCGCGAAGCAGGCGACGGCGACCATGACGAAGACCGGGCCGTACGGATAGCCGGCCGCGAGGTACCCGAGGGTGACGGCCGCGACGGCGAACACCACCGGCACGGGCCTGCGGTGACGCAGCAGCAGCGGGGCCGCCCCGAGCAGGAGCAGGGCCCGCCCGAGGGCGTCGAGCGCCTCCCGGTCCGGCTGGTTCCGCGCGGAGAAGCCGGTTCCCGCCATGACGAACACGGCGATCAGCAGCGTCGACCGCCAGGGCAGCCCCCCGCCTCGTCCCCATCGCTCCCAGGGGCCGCGCGGCCGCTCCTCGTGCATACCGGCGTCCATACCGGTCACGCTAACCGCGCCGGCCCCGCCCGCACGTCAGCCCGGCGGGGTGGTCGCCCCTACTCCCCCGGGAGTACGAGGGCGGGTCGTCGGGTCAGCCGCGCGGGAGCAGGCCCACGTCCTGGCCCAGGCGGCGGGCGGCCGTCGCGAAGAAGGTGTCGCGGTCCTCGACGACGCGGTGGAACTGGCCGAAGACCTCGAAGGAGACGAGGCCGAAGAGCTGCGACCAGGCGGCGACGAGCGCGACGGCGAGGGCCGGCGGGAGGTCCGGGGCGATGTCGGCGCCGATGCGGACGGCTTCGGGGCGCAGGTCCTCGGGCAGCGGCGGGAGGGCGACGCCCTCGCCGGTGTGGGCCCGGCGGGCGATGTCGATGAGGACCAGACCGACGCGGGAGGCGGGGACGACCGTGTCCTGGGGGGCGGTGTAGCCGGGGACGGGGGAGCCGTAGATGAGGGCGTATTCGTGGGGGTGGGCGACGGCCCAGGCGCGGACCGCCCGGCAGACGGCGGTCCACCGGTCGAGGGGGCGCTCGGCCTCGGCCTCGGCGGCCGCCCGTTCGGCGGCGGCGCCGACGGCGTCGTAGGCGTCGACGATGAGGGCGGTGAGCAGGTCGTCGCGGCTGGGGAAGTAGCGGTAGAGCGCGGAGGACACCATGCCGAGCTCGCGGGCGACGGCCCGCAGGGACAGCTTGGCGGCGCCTTCGGCGGCGAGCTGGGTGCGGGCCTCGTCCTTGATGGCGGCGGTGATCTCGATGCGGGCGCGGGCGCGGGCTCCTCGAACGGTCGTCATGGAGAGCAGTGTGCCATTTTCGGAGCACTGGAACGAAACGAGAGCAGCGCTCTTGCTTGTGAGCACCGAACCGTGCACACTGATCTCAAGAGAGAGCAGTGCTCACGGTTTCGTTCCGCGGAATTCGCCAGGAGGCCCTCATGTCCGCTCAGCCCGCCACCCCCGCCGGCTCCTCCCCCGCCGCCCACGTCATGAAGCCCGGCTGGTTCACGGTGAACGTCTTCAACCGCGCCGTCGCCTGGATGACCCGCCGGGGCATCAGCGTCTGGGGCTCCCGCGTCCTGGCCGTCCGCGGCCGCAAGAGCGGCGAATGGCGCCGCACCCCCGTCAACCTCCTGACGGTGGACGGCGCCCAGTACCTCGTCGCCCCCCGCGGCCACGTCCAGTGGACGCACAACATGCGGGCCGCCGGCGGCGGGCAGCTGCACCTCGGCAGGCACGTGGAGGAGTTCACCGCGGTCGAGGTGGCCGACGACGACAAGCCCGCCCTGCTCCGCGCCTACCTCAAGCGCTGGAAGGCCGAGGTCGGCGTCTTCTTCGGCGGCGTCGGCCCCGACTCCTCCACGGAGGAGCTGCGGGCCATCGCCCCGAAGCACCCGGTCTTCCGCATCACGACGACGGGCCCCGCCGCCCCGGCGGCGTGACGCGGCCGGGGGCGACGGGGCCCGTGAAGGAACGGTCAGCCCTCTTCCGGGACGCTCTCCGGCTCGGACGCCGCGCGCTCGCGGGGACTGACGCCCCGACCCGCCGGGCCGACACCGGCCGAGGTGTCCATCCGCTTGTCGAGGAGCTCCAGGGCCCGCCGGGCCATGCCGTTCGAGCGGACCATGCCGCCGAGCGTGGCCGAGCCCCGGGTGATGTCGGCGAAGGCGTTCCAGGCCGGCCGCAGTCCCGTTATCGTCGCGTGCAGCAGCCCCGGCCGACGCTCGAAGACGGCGAGCATCCGCCGCCCGACCGCCATCTCGACACCGAGCCCCGCCTTGATGGCGAAGGCGTAGTTCAGGGCCTGGCGCCGCGCGTCGACCGCGTCGTTCGACTCGGCGACCCGCACCGCCCACTCGCCGGCGAGACGGCCCGAGCGCAGCGCGTACGAGATGCCCTCGCGCGTCCACGGCTCCAGGAGGCCGGCCGCGTCGCCGCAGACCAGGACCCGGCCGCGGGAGAGCGGCGAGTCGTCGGTGCGGCAGCGCGTCAGATGGCCGGAGGAGATCGTGGGCTCGAAGCCGGCGAGGCCGAGCCGGGCGACGAAGTCCTCCATGTACCGCTTGGTGGCGGCGCCCTCGCCGCGCGCCGAGATGACGCCCACGGTCAGCGTGTCGCCCTTGGGGAACACCCAGCCGTAACTGCCGGGCATCGGGCCCCAGTCGATGAGGACCCGCCCTTTCCAGTCCTCGGCCACGGACGGCGGCACGGGGATCTCCGCCTCCAGGCCCAGGTCGACCTGGCCGAGCTTCACCCCCACGTGGGCGCCTATCCGGCTGGCGCTGCCGTCGGCGCCGACGACCGCGCGCGCGAGGACGGTCTCGCCGTCGGCGAGGACGACGGCGACGGTCCGCCGGTCCGGGACGGCCGGACCGTGCTGCTCCACCCGGGTCACCGTGGCGCCGGTCCGCAGTTCCGCGCCGGCCTTCTGCGCGTGCTCGACGAGCTGCGCGTCGAACTCCGGGCGGTTGATGAGCCCGAAGAGCATCCGGCGCGAGCGGCGGGTGCGGGCGAAGCGTCCGTCCAGGGAGAAGGTGACGGCGTGGACCCGGTCCTGGAGGGGCAGTTCGAAGCCCGGCGGCAGCGAGTCCCGCGAGGGACCGATGATGCCGCCGCCACAGGTCTTGTACCGGGGCAGCTCGGACTTCTCCAGGAGCAGCACCCGGCGGCCGGCGACCGCCGCCGCGTACGCCGCGGACGCGCCGGCCGGGCCGGCGCCGACGACCACCACGTCCCAGACGTCCGCCGACTCCCCGGCGGGCTCGTCGCCCGCCCGGGCCGGCGCCTCGTCCGACGCCGCGTCGTCCGGGAGCCGCGCCGCCCCGTCGCCCGGGCCCCCGGCGGCCTCGGGGGCCGCGCCTTCGGGCTCGGTGTGCTCCGGACCGGCGTTCCCTGCGTGCTCGCTGCTCACGTGTGCTTCTGCTCCTGATCCGACCGGTGGTCTGCTCCTGACGCATCCTACGGCGCGGTAGCCAGAGGGCCGCCCGTAGGATCGACGCTGCGTTCGGCGTACCACGACATACGACGAACGTCGTCCTCACGTCGTAACGTCGCACCCATCAGGAGCGTGCCCATGACCTCGAATCCGATCGCCGAGACCGTCCGGTCACTGATGCCCCGGGCCAAGGCCGAGCTCACCGAGCTGGTGGCCTTCGAGTCGGTGGCGGACGAGGCCGTGGCGCCCCGCAGCGAGTGCGAGGCCGCGGCGAACTGGGTCGCGGACGCCCTGCGCGCCGAGGACTTCCAGGACGTGGCGCTGCTCGACACCCCGGACGGCTCGCAGTCCGTCTACGGCGTCCTGCCCGGCCCGGCCGGCGCGCCGACCGTCCTGCTGTACGCCCACTACGACGTGCAGCCGAAGCTGGACGAGTCCGTCTGGCTCTCCCCGCCGTTCGAACTGACCGAGCGGGACGGCCGCTGGTACGGGCGCGGCACCGCCGACTGCAAGGGCGGCTTCATCATGCACCTGCTCGCGCTGCGCGCCCTGAAGGCGAACGGCGGGGTGCCGGTGACGGTCAAGGTCGTCGTCGAGGGCTCGGAGGAGCAGGGCACCGGCGGCCTGGAGCGGTACGCGGAGCAGCACCCCGAGCTCCTCACGGCCGACGCCATCGTGATCGGCGACGCGGGCAACTTCCGCGTGGGCCTGCCGACGGTGACCGCGACCCTGCGCGGCATGACGATGATCCGGGTCACGATCGACACCCTGGAGGGCAATCTGCACTCCGGTCAGTTCGGCGGCGCCGCGCCGGACGCGCTGGCCGCGCTGATCCGCGTCCTGGACTCGCTGCGGGGCCCGGACGGCTCCACCGTCATCGACGGCCTCGCGGGCGACCAGGTCTGGGAGGGCCTCCAGTACCCGGAGGAGGACTTCCGTCAGGACGCCAAGGTGCTGACGGGCGTGTCCCTGCCGGGCTCCGGCACGGTCGCCGACCGGATCTGGGCGCGTCCGGCGGTCACGGTCATCGGCATCGACGCCCACCCGGTGGCCGGCGCGACCCCGTCGGTCCCGAAGTCGGCGCGCGCGCAGATCAGCCTGCGGGTGCCGCCGGGCGAGGACGCGGCCGAGGTGACGAAGCTGCTCTTCGCGCACATCGAGAAGCACACGCCGTGGGACGCCCGGGTGTCCCTGGAGCAGGTCGGCCAGGGCCAGCCGTTCCAGGCGGACACCTCCAGCCCGGCGTACGCGTCGATGGCCGAGGCGATGCGCGTCGCGTACCCCGGTGAGGAGATGCAGACGGCGGGCATGGGCGGCTCGATCCCGCTGTGCAACACGCTGGCCTCGCTCTACCCGGAGTCGGAGATCCTGCTGATCGGTCTGAGCGAGCCGGAGGCGCAGATCCACGCGCCGAACGAGTCCGTCTCGCCGGAGGAGCTGGAGCGGCTCTCGGTGGCCGAGGCGCACTTCCTCGTCAACTACGCCCGCTCGAAGCAGGGCTGACACCGGTTCGGTTCAGCGCTCGGCGAAGCTCGCCGAGAGCGTAGAAGCACACGGCGGACCTGCGCCGATGCGTAGGTTTCGCCGTATGGCTTCCATCGAACTCACCCGGATCACCCCGCGGTTGCACCTCCTCGACTTCTCGATCGGCCAGGCGTACCTGTGGCAGGACGAGGAGGGACTGACCCTGATCGACGCCGGCTGGGCCGGCACGGCCGACGACACGGCCGCGGCGATACGGTCGGCCGGCCTGGATCCGGACCGGCTGCGCCGGATCGTGCTGACCCACTGCCACCGGGACCACGTGGGCTCGGCCCAGGAGCTCGCGGACCGGCACGGGGCCGAGATCCTCGCGCACCGGCTGGACGCGCCGGTGATCCGGGGCGAGGCGCCGGTCCCGGAGCCCGACCTCCTGGACTGGGAGGTCCCGATCTTCGAGCACGGCCTGACCGCGCCGGAGGCGCCGCCGACCCGGGTCGACCGGGAGGTCGAGGACGGCGAGGAGCTGGGCTTCGGCGACGGCGCCGTGGTGGTGCACGCCCCGGGTCACACCCCCGGCTCGATCGCCGTCCATCTGCCGCGCCACGGCGTGCTGTTCGCGGGCGACACGGTGGCCTCGGTGCCGGACGTGATGTTCGGCGTCTTCCACGTCGACCGCGCCCTCGCCCTCGACTCGATGCGGGCCCTCGCGAAGCTCGCGCCCTCGGTGCTGTGCTGCGGGCACGGGGCCCCGGTGACCACGGACACGGCGGACCGGCTGGCGGCGGCCGCGGCGACGGCCCAGGCGTAAGCGGGGGTTCAGCCCACCGGGTCGCCCGCCTCCAGGTTGAGGACCGTGCCGCGTTCGCGGGCGCGCAGGGCCCAGTGGAGGCGGCGGTAGCGGACGGGGGGCAGCAGCTCGGCCGCCTCCTCCTCGGTGACGAACCGCCAGTCGCGGAGCTCGGCGCCGGGGAGGTGGAGGCGCCCGGCGTCGGCGGTGCGGAGCGTTCCGCCGTCGAAGAGGAGGCGCAGGCCGCCGTAGCCGGGGGGCTCGGGGCGTTCCCAGTCGACGAGCAGCAGCCGGGGCACGGCGTCGAGTTCGAGGCCGATCTCCTCGGCGACCTCGCGCATGCCGGCCCGGGCCGGGGGTTCGCCGGGCTCGACGACGCCGCCGGGGAACTCCCAGCCGGGCTTGTAGGTGGGGTCGACGAGGAGGAAACGGTCCTGCTCGTCGAAGAGCAGGACGCCGGCGGCGAGGGTCTCGCCGGTCGGCTCGGGCGTCTGGACGATGCCGCAGGGCGCGATCCGGTCGGCCAGGACCGCGTCGGCGACGGCCCGGGCGGTCTCGGTCACGGTGAGCGCGGAGGTGTCGAGCCTGTACGCGTCGTCTGCGAGCCAGTCGAGGGCGGCGCGGTACGACGGCAGGTGCCGGTGGCACCACTCCCGGACGCGCGCGTCGGTCTCGGGGTCGCCGTACTCGGCGCGGCTGTCTATCCGCTGCCGCAGGATCGTTTCCTCCGGGGCGAGCAGCACATGGCGCACGTCGATGCGGCGGGCGGCGAGCCCGCCGAAGATCTCGTCCCGGTACTCCTGGCGCAGCAGGGTCATGGGGACGACCAGGACGCCGCCGACCTCGGCGAGCAGGGCGGCGGCGGTGTCGACGACCAGCCGGCGCCAGATCGGCAGGTCCTGGTAGTCCTCGACCTCGGCGAGCCGCTTGGCCGGGAGCAGCCGGCGCAGCCCGCCACCGGTGAGCTCGGGGTCGTACAAGGTGCTGTTCGGGATCAGATCGACCAGCTCGCGCGCGGTGCTGGACTTTCCCGCACCGAACGTACCGTTGATCCAGACGATCACGTTTCCCCCTCTTCGATAGCCCCCAGTGGCTTGCCCGCAACACCCTGCCACGGAAACCACGAACACACGTCTCGGCATGTGCGTGACACTTCCGGGCGGCTCTCGTTGAGAACGGCGAGCACGAGGGGGTGCCGAGATGAGTCGTACGGTTCTCGAACGGTTTCCGGCCGGCGGGCCGCGGGGCAGCTGGCCGGCGGAGGAGTTCGCCGGCGCGCGGCGCGAGGAGGGAGTGCCGGCCCGGGTCGTGATGGACCTGGAGTCCGACGCGTTCCTGGTGGTCGTCGAACAGCGGACGGCGGAGCGGGCACGGGAGTGAGCCGGGTCCAGGAACCCTTCACGGAATTACGGAGTGGGGGACGGGAGTGAGCCGGGTCCAGGGGACCTTCACGGAGCCGGGGCGGCCGCGGCGAGGCCCGGGGCCGCTGCCGCCGCCGCGCCGAGGAGGCCCGCGTCCGTGCCCGTGACGGCGGGGACGACCGTCAGGTCCCGGACGAAGGAGAGCGCGGCGTAGGCGCGGAGGCTGCGCCGGAGCGGGGCGAAGAGGACCTCGCCGGCGCCCGCCACCCCGCCGCCGACGACCGCGATGTCGATCTCCACGAGAGCGGCGGTGGCGGCGATGCCCGCCGCGAGCGCCTGGGCCGCCCGCTCGAACGAGGCGACGGCGACCGGGTCCCCGGCGTGTGCGGCGGCGGCCACCGCGGCGGCGGAGACGTCGCCGTCGGGCCCCGGCCGCCAGCCGTTCTCCAGGGCGCGGCGGGCGAGGTGCGGGCCGCCGGCGAGGCGCTCGACGCAGCCGCGTCCGCCGCACGCGCAGGGTTCGCCGTCGAGGTCCACCGGGATGTGGCCGATGTGACCGGCGTTGCCGGTGGGGCCGGGGTGGACCCGGCCGCCGAGCACGAGGCCGCCGCCGACGCCCGTGGAGACCACCAGGCACAGGGCGTCGGAGTGGCCCCGGGCGGCTCCGAGCCAGTGCTCGGCCGCCGTCATGGCGACGCCGTCGCCGACGAGGGTGACCGGCCGCCCGGCCGTGGCCCGGCGCACCCTCTCGACGAGCGGATAGTCGCGCCAGCCGGGCACGTTCACCGGGCTGACGGTCCCCCGGGAGGCGTCGACCGGGCCCGCGCTGCCGATGCCGACGGCACCGGCGGACCCCCACAGCGGGGAGGCCGCGAGGTCGGCGAGGACCGCCTCGACCGCCGCCATGACCGTCTCGCCGTCCTCGCGCGCGGGCGTGGGCCGCCGGGAGCGGAGGCGGATGCGCCCCTCCCCGTCGACCAGCGCGCCGGCGATCTTGGTGCCCCCGATGTCGAGGGCGGCGACGAGGCCCGAGGCGGGGTCGGTGTCCATGCGCGCGAAGCCTCCTGCCGGCGGTGGGAACGGGAAGTGATTCCCTACAGTCTCCCAGTTATGACAACGTTGTCCAGGGCCTATGCTCGAACCGAGATCGACTCGACACGCTCCGGAGGAACCGCGCACCGTGGCCGACACCGCCCGTCCCGAGCCCCGCTACGGCAACCGGCCCACGATGAAGGACGTCGCCGCCCGGGCGGGCGTGGGCCTCAAGACGGTGTCCCGGGTCGTCAACGGCGAACCGGGCGTCACCCCGGACACCGAGCACCGGGTGCGGGAGGCCATCGAGGCGCTGGGGTTCCGCCGCAACGACAGCGCGCGCGTCCTGCGCAAGGGCAGGACGGCGACCGTCGGGCTGGTCCTGGAGGACCTCGCCGACCCCTTCTACGGGCCGCTCAGCCGGGCGGTCGAGGAGGTGGCGCGGGCGCACGGGGCCCTGCTCATCAACGGCTCCAGCGCCGAGGACCCGGAGCGCGAGCAGGAGCTGGCGCTCGCGCTGTGCGCGCGGCGCGTGGACGGACTGATCGTCATCCCGGCGGGCGGCGACCACCGTTATCTGGAGCCCGAGATCCGGGCGGGCGTCGCCACCGTCTTCGTCGACCGCCCGGCGGGCGGGATCGACGCGGACGTCGTCCTCTCGGACAACTTCGGCGGCGCGCGGGCCGGGGTGGCGCACCTCGTCGCGCAGGGCCACCGGCGGATCGGATTCATCGCCGACCGGCCCGGCATCCACACCGCGAAGGAGCGGCTGCGGGGCTACCGGGCGGCGATGGAGGACGCGGGCCTCGACGTGGCCGAGACGTGGGTGTCGCTCGGCCCGACCGACCCGGAGCGGGTGGCGGAGGCGGCCGGGGCGATGCTCTCCGGGCCGGAGCCGGTGACGGCGCTGTTCGCGGGCAACAACCGGGTGACGGTCACCGCCGTACGGGTCCTCGCCGGTCGTGAACGCCCGGTCGCCCTCGTCGGCTTCGACGACATCGAGCTCGCCGACCTGCTGGGCATCACGGTCATCGCCCAGGACGCGGCCGCGCTCGGCCGGACGGCGGCGGAACGGCTCTTCCGGCGCCTGGAGGGGGCCGACGAGGCGCCGGCCACGGTGGTCCTGGAGACCCGCCTGATCGCCCGCGGCTCGGGCGAGGTCCCACCGACCGAGTCCTGACGCCCGGCCAGGCCCGGCCCGCACGACCGAGAGCCGGGCTTCACGCCCCCCGGCCCCGCCTCGTACGGACCGAGCCGGACTCCCCACCCCCGGCCCGGCCGCGTACGGCCGAGCCGGGACCGCCGTGGCCGGGGCCGCCGTCGGGCCCCTCACGGGGGGGACCGGCGGCGGCCCGTTCAGCAGATCGGGAGGCCGGGCACGGGCTGGTCGTTGGCCCCGCCCTTGAGGTAGACGACGCTGAAGTACACGTTGGTGTTGCCGCTGTCGTCGTCGGTCCTGGCCCACCAGATGTTGGTCCACCGGCCGTACGTCTCGCGGCGGCCCAGGTCGACCTGGCAGTAGAAGTAGTTCGTGCCGGCGTTCAGGACGCCCATCTCGCCGCCGTCGTGACGGTACGTCTTCTCGGTGCGCCACACCTGGCAGTCGTACTTCCCGCCGCCGATGGAGGTGCAGCCGCCGGACGCGGGGCTCGGGGACGTGTCGCCGCCGCCCGTCGTGGTCGAACCGCCGCCGGACGTTCCGCCGGTGCTGCCGCCCGGCACCGGCGCCTTGGTCGTCCTCGCCGGGGACGGGGACGCGTGCGAGGACGGGGTCGAGGACGAGTGCGAGGAGGGGGATGCGGACCGGCTCGGGCTCGCGGACGACGAACCCTTCGCGTCCCCCTCCGAGGGCGTCGCGGACGCGGACGGGCTCCCGGTCGCGCTCGCTCCCGACCCCGGCGCCCCCGAGTCGAGGACCCGGCCGGGCTCGGCGCCCGGGCTCGTCGGCGACTGTCCCCCGGCCGACTGCGCCTGCTCCGGGCCGCCGTCCCGGCCGACCAGGACGTAGGTGACGCCGCCGCCGACCAGCAGGACGCCCGCGACCGCCGCGGCGACCAGGGCGCCCGAGCGGTTCCGACCGGCCCGCCCGCGCCCGGCCGAACGCCTCGTCGGTGCGGCACCGGCGCCGTACGCCACGGGTCCCGCCGGTGCCCCGGACATCGGCACCGGGCCGCCGGGGGCGGCCTGTCCGGGCGCGCCCATGGCCGCTCCCGCGGCCGGCGGCACGGCCGGCCCGAAGCCCTCGGGGCGGTGCGGTACGGCGTCGTGCTGGGTGGGCGCCCACAGATGCGGGGCGCCGGGGGCCTGCGCGTCGGGGCCGCCGGGCCAGGTGCCCGGGGCCGCAGGCGACGCGTCCGCACCCGTGGTCGGCGTGCCCGGCGCCACGGGCGGCGCGTCCGGGCCGTCGACGGCCGTGGGCCACGGGCCGGCGGCGCCGGGCGCCCCGGCCGGTACGCCCGGCGCCGTCGCGTCCCGCCCCTCCGCGACCTCGGTCAGCAGGCGGGCGGCCGTCCGGGCGTCCGGGCGCCGGGCCGGGTCCTTGTCGAGGAGCCGGGCCAGGACCGGGGCGAGGGGGCCGGCCAGGCGGGGGGCCGGAAGGGGTTCCACCACGATGGCGTTCAGGGTCTGCCAGGTGGAGGTGCGGCGGAACGGCGAGGTGCCCTCCACGGCCGCGTACAGGGTGGCGCCGAGCGCCCAGACGTCCGAGGCGGGACCCGGCTGCTGCCCCTGGGCCCGCTCGGGCGCCAGGTAGTCGAGCGAGCCGACGATCTCCCCGCTGCGCGTCAGATGGGTGGCGGAGCCGTCGCCGGGGTCGTCCATCGTGGCGATGCCGAAGTCGGTGAGGACGACCCGTCCCCCTCGGTCGAGGAGCACGTTGCCGGGCTTCACGTCGCGGTGGAGCACGCCCGCGTCGTGCGCGGCGGCCAGCGCCTCCAGGACGGCGGCGCCGATCTGCGCGGCCTCCCGGGGGTCGAGGGTGCCGCGTTCGCCGAGGACGCCGTCGAGGGAGGGCCCGTCGACGAGTTCCATGACGATGACCGGGCGGCCCTCGTGCTCGGTCACGTCGTGGACGGCGATGACCCCGGGGTGCCTGACCCGGGCGGCCGCTCGCGCCTCGCGCTGCATCCTCAGCCGGAGGTCCTCCAGCTCGGGGCCCGACGCGTCGTTGTAGGTGCGCAGTTCCTTGACGGCCACCTCGCGGCCGAGGACCTCGTCGACCGCGCGCCAGACGACGCCCATGCCGCCGCGCCCGAGCTGCCGCACCGTTCTGTAGCGGCCCGCGAGCCGCTCGTACTCCCCCGATGACACCGATGCCCCGTTCCCTGTGGCTGCGTTGGACGCGTACAGGGTACGGGGCGGCGGTGGACTCCCTGTGGGCGACCGGTTACTGGGCGGTCGCCGTCAGGTCGCCCCGGCGCGGGGCGGCGAAGCGCTCGAGGTCGGCGCGGGTCATGCCGGTGAGGGCGTCGACCTCGGCGGTGTCGAGGGCGCCGCACTGGAGGCCGCGCAGCAGGTAGGAGGAGAGCGCCTTGGCGGTGGCGGGCTCGTCCATGACGTCGCCGCCGGCGTGGTTGGCGTAGGCGGAGAGGCGCTTGGCGGCGGTCTCGAAGCCCTCGCGGTAGAAGGCGAAGACGGCGGCGTACCGGGTGGGGATGTGGCCGGGGTGCATGTCCCAGCCCTGGTAGTAGGCGCGGGAGAGGGCGCGGCGGGTGAGGCCGTAGTGCAGGCGCCAGGCCTCGTGGACGTGCTCGGTGGAGCCGACGGGGAGGACGTTGGTGGAGCCGTCGGAGACGCGGACGCCGGTGCCGGCGGCGGCGACCTGCATGATCGCCTTGGCGTGGTCGGCGGCCGGGTGGTCGCTGGCCTGGTAGGCGGCGGAGACGCCGAGGCAGGCGCTGTAGTCGAAGGTGCCGTAGTGCAGTCCGGTGGCGCGGCCCTCGGCGGCGCCGATCATGCGGGCGACGGCGGCGGTGCCGTCGGACGCGAGGATGGACTGGCTGGTCTCGATCTGGATCTCGAAGCCGAGGCGGCCGGCGTCGAGGCCGTGGGCCTTCTCGAAGGACTCCAGGAGGCGGACGAAGGCGGAGACCTGCTCGGGGTAGGTGACCTTGGGGAGGGTGAGGACGAGGCCGTCGGGGAGGCCGCCGTTCTCCAGGAGACCGGTGAGGAAGACGTCGGTGGTGCGGATGCCGCGGTCGCGTACGGCGGCCTCCATGCACTTCATCCGGATGCCCATGTACGGGGCGGCCGTCCCGTTCGCGTACGCCTCGGTGATCAGGCGGGCGGCGCGGGCGGCGTCTGCGTCTTCCGCGGCCCCGCCCTGTCCGGCGTAGCCGTCCTCGAAGTCGACGCGGAGGTCCTCGATGGGCTCGCGCTCCAGCTTGGCCCGTACGCGGCCGTAGACGTCCTCGGCGAGGTCGTCGGAGAGGCCGAGGACGGCGGCGAAGGAGGCGGCGTCCGGTGCGTGCTCGTCGAGGGCGGCGAGGGCCTGGTCGCCCCAGGAGCGGATGGTGTCGGCGTCGAAGACGTTGCCGGGGACGTAGACGGTGTGGACGGGCTGGCGGGTGCCGGGGTCTCCCGGGTAGCGCCGGTCGAGCTCGGCGTCCACCGCTGCGAGGGAGGCGCTGATGCCCTCGCTGACCGCGCCGGCGAGGCTCGTCGACACCTTCTCCTGCTGACCCATCCTGCATCCTCCTGTTTTCCGCTGCACGGAATCAACAATCCGTATAGCGAAGTTAGTAGGCCGCCGGGACCTGCGTCAATGGTTGTCCGAAACGGCCGGGGGCCGCACGGCGACAGATCGCCGTGCGGCCCCCGGGACCGACAGAACCGCAGGTCATCAGCCCTTGCGGGTCTTGACCTCTTCGGTGAGCTGCGGGACGACGTCGAAGAGGTCGCCCACGACGCCGTAGTCGACGAGGTCGAAGATCGGGGCCTCGGCGTCCTTGTTGATGGCGACGATGGTCTTCGAGGTCTGCATGCCCGCGCGGTGCTGGATCGCGCCGGAGATGCCGGAGGCGATGTACAGCTGCGGCGAGACCGACTTGCCGGTCTGGCCGACCTGGTTGGAGTGCGGGTACCAGCCGGCGTCCACGGCGGCGCGCGAGGCGCCGACGGCCGCGCCGAGGGAGTCGGCGAGCGCCTCGATGATCGCGAAGTTCTCGGCGCCGTTGACGCCGCGGCCGCCGGAGACCACGATCGCGGCCTCGGTCAGCTCCGGACGGCCGGTCGACTCGCGCGGGGTGCGGGAGGTGACCTTGGTGCCGGTGGCCTTCTCCGAGAAGGAGACGGCCAGCGCCTCGACGGCGCCGGCGGCCGGGGCGGCCTCCACGGGGGCCGAGTTCGGCTTGACCGTGATGACCGGAGTGCCCTTGGAGACGCGGGACTTGGTGGTGAAGGAGGCGGCGAACGCGGACTGCGTGGCGACCGGGCCCTCGTCACCGGCCTCCAGGTCCACGGCGTCGGTGATGATGCCGGAGCCGATGCGCACCGCGAGGCGGGCGGCGATCTCCTTGCCCTCGGCGGAGGAGGGGACGAGCACGGCGGCCGGGGAGACGGCCTCGTACGCGGCCTGCAGGGCCTCGACCTTCGGGACGACGAGGTAGTCGGCGAACTCGGCGGCCTCGGCCGTCAGGACGCGGGTGGCACCGTGCTCGCCGAGGACGGCGGCGGTGTCGGCGGCGCCGTTGCCCAGCGCGACGGCGACCGGCTCGCCCAGGCGGCGGGCGAGGGTCAGCAGCTCCAGGGTGGGCTTGCGGACGGCTCCGTCGACGTGGTCGACGTAGACGAGAATCTCAGCCATGGGACTTCAATCTCCTGCGAACGAAAAGGGGCGGACTTCAGCGGCTCGCGCGAGCCCTTAGATGAACTTCTGGCTCGCGAGGAACTCGGCCAGCTGCTTGCCGCCCTCGCCCTCGTCCTTGACGATCGTGCCGGCGGTGCGGGCCGGACGCTCGGCGGCGGAGTCGACCGCGGTCCAGGCACCCTCCAGGCCGACCTCCTCGGCCTCGATGTCGAGGTCGGAGAGGTCCAGGGACTCCACCGGCTTCTTCTTGGCGGCCATGATGCCCTTGAAGGAGGGGTAGCGGGCCTCGCCCGACTGGTCCGTCACGGAGACGACGGCGGGCAGCGAGGCCTGGAGCTGCTCGGAGGCGGTGTCGCCGTCGCGGCGGCCGGTGACGACGCCGTCCTCGATCTTGACCTCGGAGAGCAGGGTGACCTGCGGGACGCCCAGGCGCTCGGCCAGGATCGCCGGGAGGACGCCCATGGTGCCGTCGGTGGAGGCCATGCCGGCGATGACGACGTCGTAGCCGATCTTCTCGATCGCCTTGGCGAGCACCAGCGAGGTGCCCATGACGTCGGTGCCGTGCAGGTCGTCGTCCTCGACGTGGACGGCCTTGTCGGCGCCCATCGACAGCGCCTTGCGCAGCGCGTCCTTGGCGTCCTCGGGACCGACGGTGAGGACGGTGACCTCGGCGTCGTCGGCCTCCTCGGAGATCTGGAGCGCCTGCTCGACCGCGTACTCGTCGAGCTCCGACAGCAGGCCGTCGACGTCGTCGCGGTCCACCGTCAGGTCATCGGCGAAGTGCCGGTCGCCGGTGGCGTCGGGCACGTACTTCACACAGACAACGATCCTCAAGCTCACGCCGGCTCTCCTACTGCATCGTCATAACTGGGCTGCCTTGTTGCTCGCAGCATAGGCGCCTGAAGGGCGGGTTTCCGGTCGGGGCGCCGGACGCCCCGACCGAAATATTACTCGCCAGTACACCCAGTCCGTTACCAGTGAGCAAGCGCTCAGGCATGTGACCTTGCCAACGCGCGGAGAGCGGCGCGTACGGGAACCCTCAGTCGCGCAGGGCGTTGAAGCGGCCGTGGTGGTAGAGCAGCGGCCGGCCCGCCCCGTCCGGGTCCCCGGCGACCGCCTGTGCGATGACGATCCGGTGGTCCCCGGCGGGCACGCGGGCCACCACCCGGCAGACCAGCCAGGCGAGGACGCCGTCCAGGACCGGCACGCCCTCGGGGCCGACGCTCCAGCGGGTCCCCTCGCCGAAGCGGTCGGCGCCACTGCGCGCGAAGGTGGCCGCGAGCTCCTGCTGGTGCTCGCCGAGTATGTGGACGCCGATGAACTCGGCCTCGGAGACCACGGGCCAGCTGGAGGAGCCCGTACCCACCCCGAAGGAGACCAGCGGGGGTTCGGCGGCGACGGAGTTGAGCGAGGTGGCGGTGAAACCGACGGGCCGTTCGCCGTGCGCGGTGATGACCGCGACGCCGGCCGCGTGCCGGCGGAAGACCGAGCGGAGCAGATCGGGGGAGGCCTGGCGGGGTGCGCCGATCGTGGGAACGGTGCTGAGCTGGAGGTCCGGCGTAACCGTCATGGAGTTGTCCTTCTGCGAGGGCGTCATGAGAGGGGTCCTGGGGTGGTCAGACACCCGGACAGCGCGCGCTCGCGTTGCGGGCCAGGTCCACGTGGGCCCGGCCGTAGAGAAGGAGTTCTATGGGCACTCCGTCAGGGTGACGATCGGTGGACGGTGCAGTCAAGTGGGTACCGGGATGTGGGAGAAGTGTCACGGCGTCAGACGGCCTGTCCGAGAGCGGCGATGACGTCCGCCCTGCGGGGCTGTCCGGCGGCCCTGCGGACGACGCGTCCGGAGGCGTCGAGGACGAGGACGGTGGGGGTGCGGGCGATGCCGAGCTCACGCACGAGGTCGAGGCGCTCCTCGGCGTCGATCTCCACGTGCCCCACGCCCGGCACCATGGCGGCGACCTCGGCGAGGGTGCGGCGGGTGGCGCGGCAGGGCTGGCAGAAGGCCGTCGAGAACTGGACGAGGGTGGCCCTCTCCCCCAGCGCGGCGCCGAGCGCCTCCGGCCCCAGGACCTCGGTCATCCCACTTCCCTTCGCTCTCCCGTTCCCCCGGTGCAGCGTCGCACGGGGCCGATCGATTCCCGCCACGACCACCGCGAGTGACGAGAATCTCCCCGTACGAAGCCGTCTGGACTGGTCACGGGGCCCCACATGGGGCACGATCTGCCCAAAGCCGAAAACCTACGGCCGCGTAACTTCGCCGGGAGAACCCGCTCCGGGCACGTGAAGAAGAGGTTCCTCTCCGATGGCAGAACTCGTCTATCGACCGGTCATCGGCGCCGCTCTGACCATGTTCAAGGCGCTCGACCTGAAGATCGACACCCAGGGTTCGGAGCACATCCCGCGGACCGGCGGCGCGGTGCTCGTGAGCAACCACATCAGCTATCTGGACTTCATCTTCACCGGTCTCGCGGCCCTCCCCCAGAAGCGCCTGGTGCGCTTCATGGCGAAGGACTCGGTCTTCAAGCACAAGATCTCGGGCCCGCTCATGCGGGGCATGAAGCACATCCCGGTGGACCGCGCCCAGGGCGAGCACGCCTACAAGCACGCCCTGGAGTCGCTGCGGGCCGGCGAGATCATCGGCGTCTTCCCCGAGGCGACCATCTCGCAGTCCTTCACGCTGAAGGGCTTCAAGACGGGTGCGGCGCGCCTGGCGCAGGAGGCCGGCGTCCCGCTGATCCCGATGGCGCTGTGGGGCACCCAGCGACTGTGGACGAAGGGCCGGCCGCGGAACTTCAAGCGGAGCCACATCCCGGTGACCATCCGCGTGGGGGAGCCGGTCGAGGCCCCCGCCGACCAGTACGCGGGCGCGATCACCCGGCGGCTGCGCGAGCGCGTCCAGGAGCTCCTGGAGGCCGCGCAGCGCGCCTACCCGGTGCGCCCGAAGGACGCGAGCGACACCTGGTGGGTGCCCGCGCACCTGGGCGGTACGGCTCCGACGCCGGCCCAGGTCAAGGAAGCCGGCTGACGGAACCGTTTCTCCGCGCCGCCCCGGGGATCAGAGCTCCGCGGGCAGCGTCCGGTCGAGGTGCGGGCGGTCCGGGGCGGCCTTCAGGGCGCCCAGGACGGCCGGGTGCGGCTCGACGTACAGCTCGGGATGGTCCGCCTCGCCGAGCTCGGGCCGTACGGTCCGGGCCAGCCGCTCCTCCCCCAGCGAGAACCCGGCGTCGACGCCCGGCTTGTTCCCCCGTACGTCCTGGCGCGCCCAGGCGCTCTCGCCGGGCAGCAGGACGGCGACCAGTCCGTGGATCACCGGGTCCGAGCCGTCGTCCTCGGTGAGCCGCTGGTAGCAGAGGGCCGCGGGGATGCCGCGGGCCCGCAGGAGCGCGGCGTACGCGATGGACTTGGCGTAGCAGATGCCGGTGCGCCGCCGCAGGACGTCGGAGGCGCGCCAGGTGACGTGGAGGTCGCCGGAGTCCATGGAGTGCGGGATGGCGTCGCGGACGTACGCGTAGGCGGCTTCGGCGTATGAGTATGCGTCGGGATGATCGTCCGCGAGGCGGTCGGACACTTCCCTGACGAGCGGGTGCTCATGGTCGACGGCCTCGCCCGCCGCGAGGTACGCGTTGACATCAGGGCTCTGCTGGATGAGTTCCATGCGGGACGACCCTATGGAGACGGCCGGACGGAGTCAATGACTTTCCGTCCGGCCGTATATTCATACAGGCGAAGCTAGCGGGCCAGCTCTTCCTTCAGCGCCTGGAGGAAGGCGTCCACGTCGTCCTCCAGGGTGTCGAAGGAGCACATCCAGCGGACGTCGCCGGCCGCCTCGTCCCAGAAGTAGAAGCGGAAGCGTTCCTGCAGGCGTCGGCTCACCTCGTGCGGGAGGCGGGCGAAGACCGCGTTGGCCTGCACCGGGTAGAGGATCTCCACCCCGTCGAGCTCGCGCACACCGGCGGCGAGGCGCTGGGCCATCGCGTTGGCGTGGCGGGCGTTGCGCAGCCACAGGTCCTTCGAGAGGAGGGCCTCCAGCTGCACCGACACGAAGCGCATCTTCGAGGCGAGCTGCATGGACAGCTTGCGCAGGTGCTTCATGTGGCTGACCGCGTCGGGGTTGAGCACGACGACGGCCTCGCCGAAGAGCATGCCGTTCTTCGTGCCGCCGTACGAGATCACGTCCACGCCGACCGCGTTGGTGAACGCGCGCATCGGCACGTCCAGCGAGGCGGCCGCGTTGGCTATCCGGGCCCCGTCGAGGTGCACCTTCATGCCCTTGGCGTGGGCGTGCTCCACGATCGCGCGGATCTCCTCCACCGTGTAGACGGTGCCGAGCTCCGTGTTCTGGGTGATCGAGACGACCTGGGGCATCGCCCGGTGCTCGTCCTCCCAGCCCCAGGCCTGCCGGTCGATCAGCTCGGGGGTGAGCTTGCCGTCCGGGGTGGGGACGGTGAGCAGCTTGAGGCCGCCCATCCGCTCCGGCGCGCCGCCCTCGTCCACGTTGATGTGGGCGGTCTCGGCGCAGACGACGGCGCCCCAGCGGTCGGTGAGGGCCTGGAGGGCCGTCACGTTCGCCCCGGTGCCGTTGAAGACCGGGAAGGCTTCGGCGGTGGGGCCGAAGTGGCTGTGCATGATGCGCTGGAGGTGCTCGGTGTACTGGTCCTCGCCGTAGGCGACCTGGTGGCCGCCGTTGGCGAGGGCGATGGCCGCGAGGACCTCGGGGTGGGCGCCGGCGTAGTTGTCGCTGGCGAAGCCCCGGACCGACGGGTCGTGGTGACGACGTGCGTCGGTCCTGGGGCCGAGTGCCGCGGTCACGGCTTGGGGGTCAGCCACAGACGCTGTCCATTCACTTCCTGGGCGGGCTTGTCCCAGAGCCCGGCGATCTCGTCGGCCAGGTCCTTGACGTCGGTGAAGCCCGCGAACTTCGCGTTGGGGCGTTCGGCGCGCATCGCGTCGTGCACCAATGCCTTGATCACCAGGATGGCAGCCGCCGCCTGCGGGCCCTCGTCGCCCCCCAGCTTGCGGAACGAGTCGGCCATGGCGAGGGTCCAGGCCTCGGCGGCCGCCTTGCCGGCGTTGTACGCGGCGTTGTTGGCGACCGGCTTGGACGCGCCGGACTGGCTGATCAGGGCGTACCGGCCGCGACCGCCGGCCCGCAGCAGCCCGTCGTGGAAGGCGAGCGAGGTGTGCTGGACGGTGCGGATCAGGAGCTTCTCCAGGAAGTCCCAGTCCCGCAGGTCGGTCTCGGCGAAGGAGGGCGCGCCGCGCCAGCCGCCGACGAGGTGGACCAGGCCGTCGATCCGGCCGAACTCCTTCTCGGTCTTCGCCGCCCAGTCGCGCGTGGCGTCCAGGTCGAGGAGGTCGACCGTGTCGCCGACGACCTTGGCTCCGCCGTGCGCGTAGCGGGCGGCGTCGACGGCCTCCGCGAGGCGCGCCGGGTCGGCGTCGGAGGCGACGACCGTGGCGCCCGCCTCGGCGAGACGCAGCAGGGCCGCGCGGCCGGCGGGACCGGCCGCGCCTGCGACCGCGATGACGGCGCCGTCGAGCGGTCCGCCGTTTCCGTTGGCGATCATGGGCGACGCCTCCTCGGTGCTCTCGGTGAGGTCGCTCACGCGGCGGCCCGCTCGATGCTCGGGACGTCGGCGGCGGTGATCCCCTTGGTGTCGGCGATCACGCCCTTCAGCTTCTTGGCGAGGGCCTCAAAGAACATGCTGAGCGGAAACTCGTCCGGAAGCACGTCGTCGACGAGCTTGCGGGGCGGCAGGGAGAGGTCGAGGGCGTCGGGACCCTTGGCCCACTTGGAGCCCGGGTGCGGGGCGAGGTAGGTGGAGACGAACTCGTACGCCTTGAACCAGTGGACCAGCTTCGGGCGGTCGATGCCCTCGCGGTAGAGGGTCTCGATCTCGGAGCAGAGGCGGTTGGTGACCTCGGGGGCGCGGTCCCAGTCGATCGTGAGGATGTTGTCCGTCCAGCGCACCACGTCGTTCTTGTGGAGGTACGCGAAGAGGAGCTGGCCGCCCAGACCGTCGTAGTTGCGGGTGCGGTCGCCGGTGAGCGGGAAGCGGAACATCCGGTCGAAGAGGACGGCGTACTGCACGTCGCGGCCGTGCCCGTTGCCCTCGGCCTCCAGCTTCACGGCCTCCTTGAAGGCGGTGAGGTCGCAGCGGAGCTCCTCCAGGCCGTACATCCAGAACGGCTGGCGCTGCTTGATCATGAAGGGGTCGAAGGGCAGGTCGCCGCGGCTGTGGGCGCGGTCGTGGACCAGGTCCCAGAGCGCGAAGGCCTGCTGGCAGCGGTTCTGGTCGCCGAGCATGACGGCGATGTCCTCGGGCAGCTTCACGCCGAGGGTGTCGACCGCGGCCTCGGTGACCTTGCGGAAGCGCGCGGCCTCACGGTCGCAGAAGATGCCGCCCCAGGTGAAGCGCTCCGGGACCTCGCGGACGGCGACGGTCTCCGGGAAGAGGACGGCCGAGTTGGTGTCGTACCCGGCGGTGAAGTCCTCGAAGGTGATGCCGCAGAAGCCCGGGTTGTCGTAGCGGGTGCGCTCCAGCTCGGAGAGCCACTCCGGCCAGACCATGCGGAGCACGACGGCCTCGAAGTTGCGGTCCAGGTTGCCGTTCTGCGTGTACATCGGGAAGAGCACGAGGTGCTGGAGCCCGTCGGCGCGGTCGGCGGCCGGGTGGAACTCCATGAGGGAGTCCAGGAAGTCCGGGACGGTGAAGCCGCTCTCGACCCACTTGCGCAGGTCCGCGACGAGGGCGCGGTGGTAGGCGCCGTCGTGCGGGACGAGCGGGGAGAGCTGCTCGACGGCCGCGACCAGGCGGTCCACGGTCAGCTCGACGAGCGCGCGGGCGGGGGCGCCCTCGGCCTCGAAGTCGATGGAGCCGTCCGCGGACTGCCAGGGACGGATCTCCTCCACGGCATTCTTGAGCTCGGCCCAGGCCGGGTGGTCGATCACACGGGCTTCGGTGGATATCCCCCCACCGGTCACGTCCTGCACAAGAATTTCCGTCATGCCTCTTCCTCCACAGGAGAACCTTGCGTCAAGACAACGTAACCATTGACGCTTCGTTCCCACAAGGGGAGGTAAGAGAAATTATCCTGTGCGACCCCCCTGACGGCAGAAGTTTTTCCTGTCCGTCAGGGTCGAAGCCGCCCTTCCGCCGGACGGATCAGTTCAGCGGCTTGATCAGCAGCTCGAACTCCAGGTCGTCCCGCTGGGGCAGCCCGAAGCGCTCGTCGCCGTAGGGGAAGGGGGTCATCCGGCCCGTGCGCCGGTAGCCGCGCCGCTCGTACCAGGCGATCAGCTCCTCACGGACGGAGATCACCGTCATGTGCATCTCCCGCACGCCCCACAGCTCGCGCACCCGGCGCTCGGCCTCCGCGATGATCCGCTTGCCCAGACCCGCGCCCTGCAGCTCCGGGCGGACGGCGAACATGCCGAAGTAGGCGGCCTCGCCCCGGTGCTCCAGCTGGCAGCAGGCGACCAGCTCGCCGTCCCGCTCGACGACCAGGAGCCGGCTGCCGGGGGCGGTGATGACCGCGGTCACGCCCTCGGGGTCGGTGCGCTGCCCCTGGAGGATGTCCGCCTCCGTCGTCCAGCCGCCCCGGCTGGCGTCGCCCCGGTAGGCCGACTCCACGAGCGGGACGAGTGCCGGGACGTCGTCGAGGACCGCTTCGCGGTAGCTGATCCGGCCGGTCTCCTGGGACGTGGCGGTGTCCATGTAACGGGGCTCCCCTCGGGCGCTGACGATCGGCGTGCGCGATCGTCCCGAGCCTAACGCGCGCCTCTTTCGCTCCCCTCGTACACCTGTGCGCGCCCGTGCGCCCGCGTGCGGCGTCCGGGAGGCGGGCATTCCTCCCTGGAGGGGACGGCGGCGAGGGGGAGGTGTGCCGTGCACGGACCGGCTCTGTCCGGGTGGTTGCTGGTCGCGCTGTGCGCGGCGACGGGCGTGTACTGCCTGCTGCGGACGCGCGTCTGCGACGGCGAGGAGCGGCGGGCCGCGGTCGGCGAGGCGGTGATGGGGTTCGGGATGGCGGCCATGGCGCTGCCGGCCGCGGCCCTGACCCCGCCGGAGTGGGGCTGGACGGTGTACGCGGCGGTGTTCGGCGCGGCGACGCTGCACGGCCTGCTGGCGGTCCGGCACGGCGGCCACCATCTGCACCATCTGGTGGGCTCGCTCGCCATGGTCTACATGGCGGTGGCGATGGCGGCGCCCGGCGCGGCGGGGGCGCACGCGGGGCACGCGGCGGGGGCGGCGGGCGGCATACCCGTGCTCACGGGCGGGCTCCTCCTCTACTACGTGGCGTACGTGCTCCGCTCGGGGGCCCGGCTCGTGCCGGTGACGGCGGCCGCCGGGAGCGGTGCGGGCGCGGCCTGGACGACTTCCGGGAGCGGTGCGGGCGCGGCCTGGGCGACCACCGGCGGCGGGGGGCGCGCCTGGGCGTCCCGGCCGGAGCTGACACACGCCTGCCGGCTCTCGATGGCGCTCGCGATGCTGGCGATGCTGGTGACCCTGTGACGCTCCCCCGGGCCTCACGGGATCCGGCCCGGCGACAGCCGCTTCCGGCCAACCAAACCGTGGCGTACGTCACTTGCCGCCCTTCCCCGTACCCCCGGCGAGTACCGCGCTCATAGGGTGACGCCCATGTGGGTCTCCCTCGCGCTGTTCCTGCTCGGCGTCCTGACCGCCGTCGCGGCCCCCCGGCTGCTGTCCCGAGCCGACTGGGTGGAGCGAGAACCCGTGGTGGCCCTGTGGGTGTGGCAGTGCGTGGTGGCCGCGGTGCTGGTCAGCTTCGCGCTCTCCATGACGTTCAGCGCGTCCGCCACGTGGAAGGCCGTACGGGGACAGGTCTTCGCGGGCGCGCCGAGCGCGGTGGTCGACGCGTACGAACTCGGCACGTCGGGGCCCTGGTCGGCGGTGCTCGCCGTGGTGCTGGCGGCCGGCGGGCTCTGGTCGGGGGCGATGCTGGGCCGGGAGATCGGCCGGGCCCGCGCCCGGCGCCGACGGCGCCGCTGCGATCTGCTCGTCCGCGCGCCCCTGCTGCCCGGGGAGCGGCCGGGCAGCGAGCGGCTCGTCGTCCTGGAGGGCGAGCGGGCGGACGCCTGGTGGATGGCCGGCTCCACGCCCCGGCTGGTCATCACGACGGCGGCGCTGCGGCGGTTGAAGGGACGTCAGCTGGACGCGGTCCTGGCGCACGAGCAGGGCCATGCCCGGGCGCGGCACGACTGGCTGCTGCACTCCTCGGCGGCGCTGGCCGCCGGGTTCCCGGGGATCCCGGTCTTCGCGGCCTTCCGCGAGGAGATGCACCGCCTGGTGGAGCTGGCCGCCGACGACGTGGCCTCGCGCCGCTTCGGGCGGCTGACGATCGCGCTCGCGCTGGTCGAACTCAACGAGGACCGGGGCGTCTTCGGCCCCGGCCCGGCGCACGACGCCGATCTGCCCCAGCGGGTGAACCGGCTGCTCACCGCGGCTCCCCGGCTCACCGCGGGGCGCCGGCTCCGACTGACGGCGGCCGCGTCCCTGGTGCCCGTGGTCCCCGTGCTGGTGGCCTTCGTCCCGGCGCTCAGCGCGCTGGGATAGCGGCCGGTGACGGCGCGCGCGGCGGACGGGATCACGGCGGCGACGCGCACGGGCCGTGCAGAGGGCCCTGCGGGGCGGATCGTCGGGCAGGATCGGCGCATGCGCTCCTCCGCCGTGGTCTCCGGAGTCCTCGCCCTGATCCTGCTCGTGCTCGTCGCGGTGGGGTGGCCGCCGCTGCTCTCCTTCGACCGTGCGGTCGCCGAGGCCCTCCACCGCAACGCCCTCGCCCATCCCGGCTTCGTCCAGGTCAACCGCGTCCTGACGGACTGGGTGTGGGACCCGTGGACGATGCGTGCCCTGGCCGCGGCCGCCACGGTGGTGCTGTGGTGGCGGCGGGAGCGGCGGGCGGCCCTGTGGGTGGCGGGGACGAGCCTGCTGGCCGCCGGCTCCCAGCAGGCCCTCAAGGCGCTGGTGGGGCGGGAGCGGCCGTACTGGAGCGAGCCCCTCGACTCGGCGCGGTACGCCGCCTTCCCCTCGGGCCACGCGATGACGGCGACGGTCACCTGCGGGCTGCTGCTGTGGGTGCTCGCCCTGCACTGGCGGGACGAGTGGCGCGGCTGGGGCGCCCTGGCGAGCGCGGCGGTCGTCTCGGTGCTCGGGGTCGGCTGGACGCGGGTCTACCTGGGCGTGCACTGGCCCTCGGACGTCGTGGAGGGCTGGCTGCTCGGCTGGTGCTGGGTGGCCGCGGCGGTGCTCACGTACCGCTGGAGCGAGCGGCGCGGAGCGGCACGCCCCTCCCCCGGCGGCGACGGCGGCGCGGGGAGCGGCGGGAGCAGAATGGGAGAAGGACGATGAAGCCGCCTGTTCTGGACGATCCCCCGTGTCGCCCAGAACAGACGGCATCCCCGGCGGTACGCCACACGGACATGCCGACGGGATGCGCCGAGTATATTGGCCGGCAGCCAGTCAACGCAGGAGTCCAGCATGTCCCCGCGTAGCCCATCGGTCAATGAAGAGCTTCGGCGCCGGTCGCGCGAGCGGATTCTCCAGGCCACGGTGGAGCTGATCGACACCCACGGCTACGAGGCGACCACGCTCGGTGACATAGCGGAGCGGGCCGGCACGGCGCGGGGGCTGATCTCGTACTACTTCGCGGGCAAGCGGCAGCTGCTCCAGGCGGCGGTGCACCGGCTGATGCACCTCACGCTGGAGGAGGCGCTGGAGCGGGAGCCGCGCACGGAGGACGGCCGCGAGCGGCTGGCACGCGCGATCGACGCGATCCTGGGGCTCGCGGTGACCCGGCCCACGCTGATGCGGACGCACATGGCGAGCATCCTGCAGGCCGAGGGGTTCGTGCAGTGCGAGGAGCAGCAGCGCCTGGCGTTCCTGCTGCGGGACACGATCGCGCGGTACGGCTCCACGGACGTGGACACGGACTATCCGCTGCTGCGCGCCCTGCTGATGGGCTCGGTGGTGGCGGTGCTGCTGCCGGGGGCTCCGATGCCGCTGGCACGCCTGCGGTCGGAGCTGTTCCAGCGGTACGGGCTGGACTGGGAGGCGGGCACGCCGCCGGACGGGGGTCCGCCCGGCGGCATGCCGGTGCTCAGGCCGTCAGCCGGCCGTCACGGCCTCGATCAGTCGTCGAGGTCGAAGTAGTCCGGCTGGGTCTGGACGTTGAGCTGGTCCATCCGGATCCGCTTCGCCGGGTCCGTACGACGGTCGGAGAGCTTCAGCACGTCGAAGCCCTTCGCGATGTCGTTCGAGTAGATGTGGCCGTTGTAGTAGTACGCGGACCAGGAACCGCCCGTCGCCATGGTGGTGGCGGACAGCGGACCGCGCTCGAAGTAGGCGATCTCCTTCGGGGCGGAGGAGTCGGTGAAGTCCCATACGGAGACGCCGCCCTGGTACCAGGCCTGGACCATGAGGTCCTTGCCCTTGACCGGGATCAGCGAGCCGTTGTGGGCGACGCAGTTCTCGGTGTCGGCCTGGTGGCGCGGGATCTTGAAGTAGCTGCGGAAGACGAGCTTGCGCCGGTCGCCCTTGCCGACGATGTCGTAGATGCCGTCGGCGCCCCGGTTGGGGCCGACCTGGGCGTTGCAGGTGGCGGCGCCGCCGCCGCCCAGCTCGTCGGTGAAGACGACCTTGTTCGCCTTCTGGTTGAAGGTGGCGGAGTGCCAGAACGCGAAGTTGACGTTGTCCTGGACCTGGTCGATGACCCGCGGGTGCTCGGGGTCCTTGATGTCGAAGAGGATGCCGTCGCCCATGCAGGCGCCGGCCGCGAGGTTCTCCGACGGGAGCACGGTGATGTCGTGGCAGCCGGTGGTCTTGGAGACGCCCGGGTTGGTGGGCGCGCCCGGGTTGCCGCCGCCGTCCGGGCCCTCGCCCGGGAAGAGGACGGGGAAGCCGACGACCGCCGCCTGCTCGGGCGCCTTGCGGGGCACCTTGATGACGGAGATGCCGTCGTGCGGGGGCTGGCAGTCCGGGAAGGCCGCGTTGGGCGAGTAGGAGGAGACGTAGATGTACACGTTCTTGCCCTTGGGCAGGATCGTGTGGGTGTGGGAACCGCAAGCGGTCTCGACGGCGGCGACGTACTTCGGGTTGGCGATGTCGCTGATGTCGAAGATCTTCATGCCCTCCCAGGATTCCTTCACCGAGGCGGGCTGCGTCGTGCTGGCGCACGAGTTGTCGCTCCGGGAGGAGTCGGTGGAGAGGAAGAGGAGGTTCCCGGAGACGGAGACGTCGTTCTGGGAGCCCGGGCACAGGACCTGCGCGACGGTCTTCGGGGCCTTCGGGTCGCTGATGTCGAAGATCCGGAAGCCGTCGTAGTTGCCTGCGAAGGCGTACTTGCCCTGGAAGGCGAGGTCCGAGTTGAGGCCCTTGAGGGCGTCCTTGGGGACGTTCGCCAGGTGTTCGATGTTCTGGCTGTGGACGATCTCGTCCACGCCGGGTATCTCGCCGCTCCGGATGGCGGAGCGCGCCTCGGCGGCCTGCTGCGAGGAGACCGTGCCCTGTGCGGGGCCGGCGTCTCCGGGGTCGGGGGTGGCGGCCGCGGGGCCTGCCGCGAGCAGTGTGGCCAGCAGCCCGGCGGCGGCGGATGCCACACCCAGGCGTCTGAACCGGGCACGCGGGTCACGCGTGTCGGACGTGGTACGCGGGGTACGCAACGAAGTCACTCCGTCCTCCCTGGTATCCGTTCAGCTTTGAACGGGTGTTGCACCCCGGCAGTATCTTCCGTGGCGTGCACATCTCAACAGATGGCAACACAGTCGTAATGAAGGTTTTTGATCGGTCCCCCCGAGAAAAGTGCTAGGAACGGTCACTGTCCACGCAAGAACCCCTGGAGGTCGCGTTGTTGATCCGCCGTCAGCGTGCCGTCGTCGCCGCGGCCCTGTCCGCCGTCGCCGTACTCGCCCTGGGCGCCTGCGAGTCGGCCCCCGACCAGGGCACGCCGCGGGCCGGCGCCTCGACCGGCCCCTCGGTGGTGGCACCGGGGAAGCCCGGGGAGCCGGCCCGGCGGATATCCCCCGAGGAGGCCGCGCGACTGCTCCCCGACGAGAGCCCGAACGGCGCGGACTTCCGCTACGTGCAGATGATGACCGTGCACCACCGGCAGGCGCTGACGATGACGGCGCTGGCACCGGGGCGGGCTTCCTCGCCCCAGGTGAAGAGGGTGGCCGAGCGGATCGCGGCGGCACAGCGGCCGGAGATCGACGCGATGGAAGGTTGGCTGAAAAACAACGGCGGTCCGCGCGAGCAGGGCGCCCACGACCACCACTCGATGCCGGGCATGGCGACCGAGGCCCAGCTGGAGGAGTTGCGGGACGCGAAGGGCAGGGCCTTCGACGCGCTCTTCCTGAAGCTGATGATCGCGCACCACGAAGGGGCCGTGACGATGGCCGCCGAGGTGCTGAGCGAGGGGAACAACGTCCTGGTGGAGGAGATGGCGAACGACGTGATCGCCCAACAGACCTCGGAGATCGACCGGATGCGCTCCCTGTAGGCGCGACCGGAGGCGGGAGGGGGCGGCCGGCGGCCGCCCCCTCCTCGCGTTCCGCCCTCCTCGCGTTCCGCCCTTCTCGCGTTCCGCCCGGCGCCGGCCGTCAGGCGGTCTCCCCCTCGCGTCCCGCCTGGGCGCCGGCGGCGGCCAGGACGGAGTCGAGGAGGCCGGGGAAGAGGGCTTCGAGGTCGGTCCTGCGCAGGCAGTTGAGCTTGGTCGTGCCCCGGTACATCTGCTGGATCACGCCGCTCTCGCGGAGCACCCGGAAGTGGTGCGTGGTCGTGGACTTGGTGACCGGGAGGTCGAAGTAGGAGCAGCTGAGTTCGGTCTCCTCGCGCGCCAGGTCCCGCACGATCCGCAGGCGCACGGCGTCCGAGAGGGCGTGCAGCACCTCTTCGAGGCGGATCTGGTCGCGCGTGGGGTGTTCGAGGACGCGCGGGCTGGTGGTGGTCGTCATGGCGGCGGCTCCACTTCATCCGGGATGCGCCCCATTGTACGAGGGTCCTCGTAGTTTGACAGGTGCCGTACTACGATGAGTATCGTACGAGCATCTTCGAGGCATCCCGAAACGGAGTCCGTCATGAGCGTCGCCCTGTTCGAGCCGTACACCCTGCGTTCCCTGACCGTGCCCAACCGGGTCTGGATGGCGCCCATGTGCCAGTACTCGGCGGAGACGAGCGGACCGAACGCGGGCGTCGCCGGCGACTGGCACTTCGCCCACTACGCGGCCCGCGCCACCGGCGGCGCCGGACTGATCCTCGTGGAGGCGACCGCCGTCTCCCCCGAGGGCCGCATCAGCCCGGCCGACCTCGGCCTCTGGAACGACACCCAGGTCGAGGGACTGCGGCGCATCTCCGGATTCCTCAAGGAGCACGGCACCGTGCCCGGCATCCAGATCGGGCACGCCGGACGCAAGGCCTCCACCGACCGCCCCTGGGTGGGCCGCGGTCCGGTCTGGCCGGGCGAGGGCTGGCAGCCCGTCGGCCCCAGCCCGGTCGAGTTCGCCGAGGGCTACCCCGTCCCGACCGAGCTGACCGTGGAGCACGTCCGGGAGATCACCGGACAGTTCGCGGACGCGGCCCGGCGGGCCCTGGCGGCCGGCTTCGAGGTCCTGGAGATCCACGGCGCGCACGGCTACCTCATCGGGGAGTTCCTCTCCCCGCACAGCAACCACCGCACGGACGCCTACGGCGGCTCGTTCGAGAACCGCACCCGCCTCGCCCTGGAGGTCGTCGACGCCGTGCGCGCCGTCTGGCCCGAGGAACTGCCCCTCCTCTTCCGGATCTCCGCCACCGACTGGCTGGAGGAGCGGGGCTGGACGGTCGACGAGACCGTGCGCTTCGCCGCCCTGCTGCGCGAGCACGGCGTCGACCTCCTCGACGTCTCCAGCGGCGGCAACGGCGGACCGGCCGAGATCCCGGTGGGCCCCGGCTACCAGGTGCCCTTCGCCGCCCGCGTCAAGGCCGAGACCGGGCTGCCCGTCGCCGCCGTCGGCCTGATCACCGAGAGCGAGCAGGCCGAGAAGATCCTCGCCTCCGGCGAGGCCGACGCGGTCCTCCTCGGCCGCGAGCTGCTGCGCGACGCCTCCTGGCCGCGCCGCGCCGCCCGCGAGCTGGGCGCGCGGACCCCCGCGCCGCCGCAGTACGCCTGGGCGATCTGACCGCCGGCCGGGCCGGGAGTGTCTCCGGGGGGCGTTGTCGGTGGCCGGGTGCAGACTGGCCCGTATCAGTGACAACGGCGTCCTGGAGGTGGCAGCCATGCCCGACGTACTCCTCACCGTAGGCACCCGCAAGGGCCTCTTCATCGGCCGGAGGCACGACGGACGCTGGGAGTTCGACGATCCCGGCTTTCCCGCGCAGGCGGTGTACTCGGTCGCCATCGACACCCGGCGGCCGACCCCGCGCCTGCTCGCCGGCGGGGACAGCGCGCACTGGGGCCCCTCCGTCTTCCACTCCGACGACCTCGGCAGGACCTGGACCGAACCGGCCCGCCCCGCGGTGAGGTTCCCCGAGGACACGGGAGCCTCCCTGGAGCGGGTCTGGCAGCTGCACCCGGCGCCGGAGCACTCCCCCGGCGTCGTGTACGCGGGGACCGAGCCGGCCGCGCTCTTCCGGTCGGCGGACGGCGGCGAGTCCTTCGAGCTCGTCCGCCCGCTCTGGGAGCATCCGACCCGCTCGGAATGGGTGCCCGGCGGAGGGGGCGAGGCCGTGCACACCGTCGTCACCGACCCGCGCGACCCGGAGGCGCTGACGGTCGCGGTGTCGACGGCGGGGGTGTTCCGCTCGCGGGACGGCGGGGCCGCGTGGGCGCCCTCCAACCGCGGGGTGTCCGCCGTCTTCCTGCCCGATCCGAACCCCGAGTTCGGGCAGTGCGTCCACAAGATCGCCCAGGACGCGGGCGACAAGGACCGGCTCTACCTCCAGAACCACTGGGGGGTCTTCCGCAGCGACGACGCGGGCGCGAGCTGGACCGACATCGGCTCGGGCCTCCCCTCCGACTTCGGCTTCGCGGTCGCCGCGCACCCGCACCGCCCCGACACCGCCTACGTCTTCCCGATCACCGCCGACTCCGACCGGGTCCCGGCGGGCCGCCGCTGCCGCGTCTACCGCACGACGGACGCGGGCGGGACCTGGGAGCCCCTGAGCCGGGGACTGCCCGAGGGCGACCACTACGGCACGGTGCTGCGGGACGCGCTGTGCACGGACGACGCGGACCCGGCGGGCGTCTACTTCGGCAACCGGAACGGCGAGGTGTACGCGAGCGCCGACGACGGGGACAGCTGGCAGCTCCTGGCGGAGCACCTGCCGGACGTGCTGTGCGTGCGGGCGGCCGCGATCTGACGGAATCCCGGGTTCCGCCGGTCCGGGTCAAACGGCCCCGCAGAGAGGGGAGTTCGTTCGCACGGACATGCGATCATGGGGCCGCTCTCCCGGCCGTCGGCCGGGGCCTCCCCGATTGCAGAGGACCATGAAGCCCAGCCTCTTCGCCCACGCCCGCCGCGGCCTGCTCGTGCTCGCCGCCGCCCTCGGCCTCGTCTTCGGCGTCACCGCCGCCCCGGCCCAGGCCCAGGACCTCGCCCTGGAGGGCGTCTTCGAGCTCCGGCCCCTGCACACCTCCGGCAAGTGCCTGGAGGTAGCCGACTGGAGCAAGAACGACGGCGCGGCCGTCCGCCAGTGGGACTGCACCGGCGGGGACAACCAGAAGTGGGCGCGGTACTCCGCCCCCGGCTCTTCCAGGGGCCCGTACTGGTACATCAACCTGAACAGCGGCAAGTGCCTGGAGATCCGCGACTGGGGCACCCACAACGGCGCCGTGGCCGACCAGTGGAGCTGCCACTACGGCGCCAACCAGACCTGGTACGGCAACTCGGGCATGATCTACCCGGACTACGACTACGCCGCCGGCAAGTGCCTGGAGATCGCCGACTGGCGGACCGACAACGGCGCCCCGGCCCGGCTGTGGGACTGCAGCTACCGGCAGGACTCCAACCAGACCTTCTACCCCCAGCGAGCCTGACCCGCCGACAGGGGCGCCGGGCACCGCACCGGCGCCCCTCCGGGCTCAGGGCAGGCGCCAGTCCACCGGCTCGGCGCCCATGCCGACGAGCATCTCGTTCGCCCGGCTGAACGGACGGGAACCGAAGAAGCCCCGGTCCGCCGACATCGGGGACGGATGCGCGGACTCGATCACCGGCAGGTTCCCCAGGAGCGGGCGGGCCCTGCGGGCGTCGCTCCCCCAGAGGATCGACACCAGGGGCTTGCCCCGGGCCGCCAGCGCGCGGATGGCCTGCTCCGTGACCTCTTCCCAGCCCTTGCCCCGGTGGGCGCCCGCCTTGCGCGGGGCCGTCGTCAGCGCCCTGTTGAGCAGGAGGACGCCCTGGCGGGTCCACGGGGTCAGATCGCCGTTCGACGGCCGGGGCAGACCGAGGTCGGTGTGCAGCTCCCGGAAGATGTTCTCCAGGCTGGGCGGCAGCCGACGGACCTCGGGCGCGACCGAGAAGCTGAGCCCCATCGGCATCCCCGGGGTGTGGTAAGGGTCCTGACCCACGATCAGGACCCGCACCTCGTCGAAGGACTGCTGGAAGGCCCGCAGCACGTCCGGCCCGGAGGGCAGGTACGTCCGGCCCGCGGCGATCTCCGCGCGCAGGAAGTCGCCCATCGCGGCGACACGTCCCGCGACGGGGCTCAGGGCCTCCGCCCAGCCGGGCTCCACCAGTTCGTTCAAGGGTCGCGCTGTCACGGTCCGTCACTCTACCGGCCTACAGTGACAGCCGGGTCCGGCCCGGACCTCCGCCCGCCGCCGCTCACGCCTCCCAGGATGGTGCACCGTGGTCTCCGTGGATCCCGTGGACTCCGTACTTCCCGTTCCCTCCGCGCAGGAGGCCGCCGGGGCCCTGGTCGTCGGTGTCGACTCCGGCGGTTCGGGGCTCCGCGTCGCGCTGGCCGAAGCCGCGAGCGGCACCCTCCTGGAGACCGTCTCCTCCCGGGAGCCGGTGCGGACGGGACCGGGCGGGATCTCCGCCGCGCACTTCCTGGAGCAGGTCCTGCCCGCCGTCACCGCCCTGCGGGAGCGGTCCGGTGCGCGGCCGGTCGTCGCCGCGGCCGTGGGCGCCGCCGGGATGGCGACCCTCGGCGACGAGCTGCGGGCCGAACTGCCGCGCGCCTTCGAGGAGGCCTGGGGCGTACGCCGTCTCGCGCTCGCGGCCGACGCGGTCACCGCCTATGCCGGGGCGCTCGGACAGCGGCCGGGCGCCGTCGTCGCGGGCGGCACGGGCCTGATCGCGCTCGGCACGGACCTGACGGCCTGGCGCCGGGCGGACGGCTGGGGGCACCTCCTCGGCGACTGCGGCAGCGGCGCCTGGATCGGCCGGGCGGGCCTGGAGGCGGCGATGCGCGCGCACGACGGACGGCGCGGGGGTTCGAGACCGCTCCTGACCCGGGCCGAGAAGCTCTTCGGGCCGGCAGCCGGACTGCCGGGCCTGCTCTACCCGCGTACGGACCGCCCCGCCGTACTCGCCTCCTTCGCCCCCGAGGTGGGGCGCTGCGCCGCGACCGACCCCGTGGCGGCCGGCATCCTCGCGCGGGCCGGCGCCCACATCGCCGAGGCCGCCGAGGCCGCGTGCCCGGCGGAGCCGGGCGCCCCGGTGGCCCTCACCGGCGGGCTCTTCAAGATGGGCGAGCCCCTGCTCGCGCCGTTCCGGTCCGCCCTGGGGGAGCTGCTGCCGGGGGCCCGGACGGTGGAGGCGGCGGGAGACCCGCTCGCCGGGGCGGTCACCCTCGCCTCCGCGCTCGCCACCGGCACCCTGCGCCTGCCGGAAGACCCGTCGCTGCTCCGTCTGTTCGGCGCCGGAGCGGCGTAGGCGAGGCCGCCCGCCCAGCTCGAACGCGGTGCGCGGGAACGGGAGAAGGCCCGGACGGGACGACGGAGGGAAGGAGGCGGAGCCGGAACCGGGGCGGGCGCGAAAGGGTGGCGGAACGGAAGCCGGGGCCGAGAGCGGACATAGGGGGACGGAAGGCACGTGACCGCACCTCAGCCAACGGCGCGGCGGGCGAAACCAGTAGCATGCGGCGCCATGAGCTCCCCCACTGGGCCTGCTTCCGGCCTGCCTGTACGAATGCCTCGACCCCGCCAGTCCGGGCGGCACCGTCGCCCCGAACCCGCGGCGGCGCCCGAGGGCGCTCCCGCACTGGTTCTCGCCGTGCCCGGCACGCCGTCCGACGCCATACGCGCGCTTGCCGAGGAGGTCGTGAGCATCGCCCGCTCCGAGCTGCCCGGCCTGGAGGCCGCGATCGGCTTCCTGGAGGGTGACGACGCCGAGTTCCCCTCGCTCGCCTCCGTCCTCACGGCGGCCGCCGCGCTCCGCGGCGAGCGGTACGAGCTGGCCCTGGCCGCCGGCCGTGAGGTCACCGCCCCGACGGGCCCCGCCGCGGTCGTCGTCCCGCTGCTCGCGGGCCCGGACAGCGCCCAGATGCGCCAGGTGCGCCAGGCCCTGATGGACGCCGGCAACACCGCCGAGCTGACCGACGTCCTCGGACCGCACCCGCTGCTCGCCGAGGCCCTGCACGTGCGTCTCTCCGAGGCCGGCCTGGCCCGCGCCGACCGCGCCCGGCTGTTCACGGTCGCGACGGCCGCCGACGGCATCATCCTGGCCACGGTCGGCGGCGAGGAGGCCGTGCAGGCCGCCGGGATCACCGGCATGCTGCTCGCCGCGCGCCTCGCCGTCCCGGTGATGGCCGCCGCCCTCGACCAGGAGGGTTCCATCGCCTCCGTGGCCGAGCAGCTGCGCGCCGCCGGCGCGGAGCAGCTGGCCCTCGCCCCGTACCTGATCGGCCCCGAGCTGGCCGACGGTCTCCTCGACGAGGCGTCGAAGGAGGCAGGGTGCGCCGCCGCCGAACCGCTGGGCGCCTACCCGGCCATCGGCAAGCTGGTGCTCTCGCAGTACACGGCCGCGCTGGGCATCGCGCCGCAGCAGCCGCAGGGCGCCCCGTCGCTCTGAGGCCCGCCCTCTGGGACACCCGGCCCCGTGACGTACGGAAGGGCCCGCTCCGGATTCGTCCGGTGCGGGCCCTTCGTCGTGTCCGGCGGGCTCCGGGCCTCAGCCGAGGACGACGCAGGAGGCCGCGGGGGCCTCGATCGCGCCGGCGCGCGACGGGATCCCGGTCTCCGGGTCGAGGGTGAACCAGGTGACGTCCCCGGACCGCTCGTTCGCCGCGTACAGCCGCCGCCCGGAGGGATCGAGGGTCAGGTCGCGGGGCCAGGTGCCGCCGCAGGGCACGGTGGCGACGAGAACGGCCTCGGCGCCGCCCGCCCCGAGGGCGAGCACGGCGAGGGCGTCGGCGCCGCGCACGGCGGCCCAGAGGAAGCGGCCGTCGGGGGCGACGACCACCTCGGAGGGATAGCAGGGCCCGGCGGTGCCCTCGGGGACGACGGGGGTCTCGGCGAGCGGTTCGAGCACGCCCTCCACGGCGTCCCAGCGGCAGACCGTGAGGGTGGGCTCCAGCTCGTTCAGGACGTACGCGTGCGTGCCGGCCGGGTGGAAGGCGAGGTGGCGCGGCCCGGTGCCGGGGCGCAGCACGGTCTCGCCGTGGAGGACGAGCTCCCCGGTCGCGGGGTCGAGCGCGCAGATCCGTACGGAGTCGGTCCCGAGGTCCACGCTGACGACCCAGCGGCCGCCGGGGTCGGGGAGCACCTGGTGCGCGTGCGGGCGGCTCTGACGGTCGGCGACGGGGCCGCTTCCCTCGTGCCGCAGGACCGCCGTGGCGGGGCGGGCGGTGCCGTCCCCGGCCAGGGGCAGGGCGGTGACGCTGCCCGAGGTGTAGTTGGCGGTGAGGAGGTGTCCGGCGGCGAGCGCCAGATGGGTGGGGCCCGCGCCGTCGACGGGGACGGGGGCGCCGAGCGGCCGGGGCACGGGCCCCGTGACGTCGAAGGCGGCGACGGCGCCCGCCTCGGTCTCGGACACGGCGTGGAGCACGGACCCGGCGAGGGCGAGGAAGGAGGGGTCGGCGACGGCGTCGCTGCCGCCGGTGACGGTCAGCGCGCCGGTCTCCTCGTCCACGTCGGCGGCGAGGACGCCGCGGCCGCCCGCCGTGGTGAAGGAGCCGATGTACGCCCGTATCCCGCTCCGGCCTCGGACCGTCCCTGTGCCGCCCACGGCGCCTCCCCTGTCCCCGGGCCGGTCGCGGTCGACCGGCCCTCGTCTCGTCGGGCCGACGGTAGCAGGCGGTCTAGACCAAAAGGGTGGGTCCGGGCCTCACGACTCGGAGACGGCGGGAACCCGGAGCGTCAGGAACGCAGCGTCCACGCACCCGGCTGGGTCCGCAGCGGAGCGTCCAGCTCCGTGAGCACGCGGGCGAGCCCGCTCGCGTGGGCGAGAGCCGGCGCACCCGCGTGGGCCTGGCTCTCGACCCGGAGGTGACCCTCCGGCTCCACCGCGGCCCCTTCACGAGAGGTGAGGGCCTCCACGGCGGCTTCGACCCGCCAGCAGGCGGCGGCCAGGCGAGCGTCGTGACCGGCGTCCGGGTCGGCGGCGACGGCGACCAGCCCCCGCACCTCTCCGGCCGCTTCGTCGAGAAGCGCGAGGACCCGGCGCGCGCGCTGCTTCCTCCCCCTGAACGGGGCCAGCGGATGCACCAGCGGAGCCAGCGAGAGCCGCACGCGCCCGAGGAGCGCCTCCAGCTCGGCGGCGTGCGGCGTCGGGTCGGCGGCCTCCTCGCCGGCGAGGCGGCGAACGGACGCCGAGGTGGCGGCCCGGACGCAGAGGAGCGCCCGCTGGATCCACGCGTCGTTCGTCGTGTGCGTGCGGACGGGAAGGACCAGCGTCACGGCGAGGCCGGCGCACGCGGCCCCGACGCAGGTCTCGGTCACGCGCAGGAGGAGCAGCGCGCCGTCCAGCACCCCCAGCAGTCCGTAGAGCAGGCTGGCCATGACGGTGACCGCCAGGATCATCCAGCTGTACGAGACGGCGGCGGTGTAGAAGATCCCGAACACGCACAGGGCGACCAGCAGGGCGGTGACGACGGGCGCGCCCCCCAGCGGGACGGCGACGAGGAACCCGGCGGCGATGCCGGTGACCGTGCCGAGGACGCGGCGGAAGCCCCGTACGAGCGTCTCGCCCCGCGAGGCCGTGTTGACGAAGATCCACCAGACGGTGCCGACGGCCCAGTACCAGCGCTCCTCCGAGAGGAACTGTCCGATGACGAGGGCCGCCCCCGAGGCGACGGAGACCTGGACGGCCTGACGGGTGGTGGCCCGGGCGAGCCCCGTCCCGGGCAGGGCGGGGGGCACGGCCGGCGGCGGGACCCGGCGCTCGATGGGCCACAGCACGAAGCGCACGGTCGCGGCCGCGCCCAGGGCGATGCCGGTGGCCGCGTACAGCTCGGGGAGCTGGGCGGGCAGGGCGTGCAGGAACTGGGTCACGAAGAACTGCATGAAGGCGAAGATGCCGAGCGCGTGCCCGCGCGGTCCCCAGCGGCGCGCGTAGACGCCGGCGAAGATCACGAGCAGCCAGGTCGCGTCGCGCAGGAGCGGCACGCCGTGCAGGAGGGTCGCGAGGGCCAGCACGGGGAAGCCGGCCGCCGGCAGCAGGGCGGTGGTGACGGCCTGACGGCGCACCGAGGGGTCGGCGACCGTGAAGAGGGCGAGCAGCGCGGCGAGGCCGGCGGTGATGGAGGCGATGAGGGACAGACCGCACAGCTCGGCCAGGGCGACCGCGAGCGCGACGCCGAGGACGGCACGGAGCGAGATCCGGAGCCGGACGAGCCCCGGGTCCGGGGCCAGGAAGTACTTCTGCACGGCGGCCAATTCCGCCCCCCTTGATCTGTCCCTCACCGCGCGCGGGACTCCCCTGGGGTGGTGGGGGCCCGGACACGACGAAAGCACCGCGGGCCGGTCCGGCCTCGTCGCCGGACGGCGCTGCGGCGCCGAAGATGTGTGATGGCTACAAGGATAGACCGAGAGGGGTACAGCGGCTCAACCGACGGACGAAAGGGTGAGCCATTGGTCCGGCCGTACGGCGCGAGAGCTGACCGGACGGAGCCATTGGCCCACGCCCGCGCGCAGGCCGCCCCCGTGCCTCCGTGCCCCACAGGACGTACAGGGCCTGCGGGAGTCGGGAACCCGGCCTAGACGTCGTCCCCGCTCAGTTCGGCCCAGACGGTCTTGCCGCCGTCGGTGTAGCGCACGCCCCAGTTGTCCGCGAGGGAGGCGCAGATCACGAGGCCGCGGCCGCCCTCGTCGACGGCTTTGGCGTGGCGGAGGTGGGGCGCGGCCTGTCCGGCGTCGCTCACCTCGCAGGTCAGGGACGGGCCGTCGGCGATGAGGCGGAGGACGACCGGGGCGGCGCCGTGGCGGAGGGCGTTGGTGACGAGTTCGCTGGCGACGAGCGTCACCGCGAACGGGTCGGCGGGGTGGTTCCACCGCCGGAGCCGGTCCTCGACGTGGGCCCGCGCCGTCCCCACCGCGGACAGGTCGTAGGGGATCTCCCACTGCGCGAGTCCGTCCGGCGGCAGGTGGCGGGTGCGGGCGACGAGCAGGACCCGGTCGGGGGCGAGGAGCCGCTCCACGTCGTCGGCCATCGCCTCCGGGTCGCGTTCCGGGTGGGCGAGGGCGGCCATGAGGTCCTCCGTACGCGGCTCCTCGCCGCCGGACGCCAGACAGAGGGTGCTGCCCTCAGGGAGGTGGAGCGTCGCGCAGGCGAACGGCGGGCCCTCGGCGCCCAGCAGGGGCCCGTCGTCGAGCGGCCGGGTGTCCGCCGTCCCGTCGGGGTGGACGACGACGAGCAGGGAGGCGCCGGCCCGCGCGATGTCGAGGCGCCCGTCGACGGGGTCGTGGACGGCGATCGTGCAGCCGGCGGTGGGGTGGGCGTCGGGAGGCTGAGCGAAGGGCATGCCGACGGGCGCCGTCCCGCCCTCCCCGAGCATGCCCTCCCCGAGCGGGCCCTCCACGGCGAGGCCCTCGGCCACGAGGCCCTCCGACACGAGGCCCTCCGCGGCGAGTCTGAGGGTGGTCGCGTGGAGGCGGGCGAGCAGTTCGTGCGGGTCGAGGTCGAGCGTGGTCAGGCTGTGGACGGCGGTCCGCAGACGGCTCATGGTGGCGACGGCACCCGGCCCCGGGGACTCCACCTGCCCCACGACGAGGGCCACGCGCGCACCCGGCAGGGGGATCACGTCGCACCAGGACCCGGCGCCGCTGCCGCCGGGCCGGTGCCGACCGGCCACGTCGACGGCCCTCTGGGTGGCCTCCTCCTTGGGCGGCGGCCAGCTCTGCAGGGCGGTCATGACGATGTGCTCACGGGTGTACCGGAGCGCGTTCTCCAGACAGTTCGCGGTACGGGACGCGAGGGCGTCGGCGAGGGCGCGGTCCTCGGGGCCGTACGGCGCCGCGTCGACGCGGCGCTGGAAGGCGACCGCGCCGAAGATCTGCCCGCGTACGGTCAGCGGCACCACGAGACGCGTCGCCCGCTCGTCGCTCGTCGCCGCCGGAGGGAGGGGACGGGCGGGCGTCGGCTCCCCGTCCCCGAAGATCCCCGGCAGCAGCACGGCACCGGCCGGGGGGCACGCCGGCCCGGCCCCCGTGCCACCGGTGGCCGTGCAGCGCAGCAGCGGGACCGCGTCCCGCGACTGGAGGGCCGGGTCCTGCCCCCGGAGGACGGCGTCGGTGAGGGCGACCACGACGGAGTCGGCGAACGCCGGCACGGTCACGTCGACGAGCTCCCGCGCGGTGCGCTCCACGTCGAGGCCGGTGCCGATCCGCTCGTGCGCCTCGTGCAGGAGCCGCAGGCGGGCGTGGGCCTGCTCGCGGTCGGTGACGTCGGTGGTGGTCACGACCACGCCGAGCACCCGGCCGGCGTCGTCCTGGAGGCGGTGGACGGAGGCCGAGTAGACGCGTTCGGCGTGTTCGGCGCCGGGCGGGTGACCGGTGACGAGCCGCTCGGTCGTGGAGCGGCCCGTCTCGAGCACCTCGCGCAGGATGCCCTCGTCGGCGTGCACGCCGGCGAACGCGGCGTACGCCTCGACGGCGGGCATGCCGAGCACGCGGTCGGCGGGGATGCCCTGGAGTCCGGCGGCGACGGGGTTCACCCGGACGACGCGCAGGTCCGTGTCGAGCACGTGGAGCCCGATGTCGGACTGGGTGAACACCGCGTCGAGGACGGCGTCGTCCCAGGCGGTCTCCGCGCTCCAGGGCTCGGCCGCCCCGGGCGGGGGCGTGCCCGCCGGATCCTGCCCGCCGTCCGTGTCCACTCGTCGTCGCTCCCGCCGGAAGGGCCCGGCCGCGCCTCAGCCGGTTCCGACGAGCCTCTCCCAGATCGCGCCGCCTCGCGAACGGAGCGGGAGGGAGTTCCGTCGTCCGGCGGGGCCCTCCCCCACGCCCACGCGGCCCCCCGCGTCCACGCGGTCCCCCACGTCCACGCGCGGCTCGACGCAGAGCCCCGGGCCGGGGTCCGCGCGGGCGGTCCCGCGGGGCGGGCCGTCGAGCACGACCGCGGCCCGCCGCACGTGGGCCAGGAGCCGGAAGGAGTCCGAGCCCACCGCGTGCGGGGGCCGGGCCGTCGCCAGGTGCACGACCCGTGGGCGCGGCGCCCCCGGGGGGCGTGGGTACAGTCGAAAACCGGACGAGCCGGGTGAAGGAGGCTGACGGAGCATGGCGGTGGACGAGCTCGACACGCGGATCCTGCGGCTGCTCATCGAGCAGCCGAGGACCAGCGTGCGCGAGTACGCGCGGATCCTGGGGGTGGCGCGCGGCACCGTGCAGGCGAGGATCGACCGCCTGGAGCGGGACGGGGTGATCATGGCGACCGGACCCGTCCTCTCCCCCGCCGCGCTGGGGCACCCGGTGCTCGCCTTCGTGCACGTCGAGGTGACGCAGGGTCACCTGGACGAGGTCGGCGACGCGCTCGCGGGCGTGCCGGAGATCGTGGAGGCCTTCTCCATCACCGGAGGCGGTGATCTCCTGACCCGAGTGGTGGCGCGGGACGCCGGGCATCTGGAGGACGTCATCCAACGGCTGATCCAGCTGCCCGGGGTGGTCCGCACCCGTACCGAGATCGCGCTGCGGGAGCGGGTGGCGCACCGGCTGCTGCCACTGGTCGAGGCGGTCGGGCGGCGCTCGGGCGCGGTCTGAGCCACCGCTCCGTCCGGCCGGTCGGTCCCGGGGGCCGGCAGCCGGCGCGAGCAGGCCCCCGACCGCCTTGCAGGGGGGATTCCGTACGGCCTAGCGTGGCCGGCATGCAGTCCTACACCATCGGCCAGGCGGCACGCCTGCTGGGCGTCAGCCCCGACACGGCACGCCGCTGGGCCGACGCGGGCCGGGTCACGACCCACCGCGACGAGAACGGCCGGCGGCTCATCGACGGCCGCGATCTGGCCGCCTTCTCCGTCGAGGTCGGGCAGGGCCCCGCCGGCGACGAGGGGGAGCCGTACACCTCGGCCCGCAACGCCTTCCCCGGGATCGTGACCTCCGTCAAGCTCGGCGACGTCGCCGCCCAGGTCGAGATCCAGGCCGGTCCGCACCGGATCGTCTCGCTGCTCACCCGCGAGGCGGTGGAGGAGCTGGGCCTCGAGGTCGGCATGCAGGCCACCGCCCGCGTGAAGTCGACCAGCGTGCACATCGACCGGTCCTGAGCCCCGACCGCCGGGATCCGCAGGGATGGCCGCGGGCGCCCGGCAGGGATGTCCGCAGGCGCCCGGCAGGGATGGCCGCAGGCGCCCGGCAGGGATATTCACGGGCGCCGGGCGGACTCCTGTGGCAAGGTGCGACGGTCCCGTCCCCGTGTGATCCGGAGCGCCCCGTGCCCCTGCCCCAGCGGCTCGTCCCCCTCCTCGACCAGTTCGACTTCGCCCGGCGACGGCTCACCGACCGGCTGACGGGACCGGTCATGGACAGCGGCAACGGGACGGACGTCGAGGTCGGTCCGATCACCGACGCGGAGTACCTCTGGGAGCCCGTGCCCGACTGCTGGTCCGTCCGGCGCCACGCCGACGGTCCGGGGCCGCGCGCGACCCTCCTGGTCGGCGCCGGCGAATGGGGCCGGGACACGACGCCCCCGCCGCACCCCGCGCCGCCGCCGTTCACGACGATCGCCTGGCGGCTGAGCCACCTCTCCGAGATGCTCGCGCTCCGCGCCGACCACACGAACGGCAGCCGCGGCCTGACCCGTGACGACTTCCCCGTCGCCGGGGACGTGGCCACCGCCCTGCCGGCCTTCGACGCCGCCGCGGCCGCGTGGCGCGGGGCGCTGCTGTCCGTCGACGACGAGGCGCTCGACACCGTGGGCCACTGCACCTACCCGCACGGCAGCGACCCGGAGAACCCCTTCCTGGAGATCGTCTGGTGGGTGAACCAGGAACTCCTGCACCACGGCGCCGAGATCGCCCTCCTCCGCGATCTGCACCGGCTCCGCGCGTAGCGGGGTTCAGCGGACGGTGCGGGCGAGGAGCATGGCCACGTCGTCCTGGGCGGAGCCCGCGAGGAGCCGTCCGAGGACGTCGTCGCACAGCGTGTCCAGCGGCCGGTCCAGGGGCCGCAGCGCCTCGGCGAGCTGCCGCATGCCCTGGTCGAGGTCGCGGTCGCGGGCCTCGATGAGACCGTCCGTGTAGAGGACGAGGAGCCCGCCCCCGGGCAGGACGACCTCCTCCGTACCGAAGTCGTGCGCTCCGGTGCCCAGCGGGGTCCCCGGCGGTCCGTCGAGGAAGGTGATGGTGCCGTCCGCGGTGGCGACGGCCGGCGGCGGATGGCCGGCGCGGGCGATGATCCAGCCGCCGGTGGCCGGATCGTGGACCGCGTAGACGCAGGTCGCCATCTCGTCCTCGCCGAGGTCGGCCACGACGGCGTCCAGGGAGCTGAGCATGCGGTCCGGTGCGATGTCGTGGCGGGCCAGGGTCCTCACGGCGGTGCGCAGTTGGCCCATGACGGCGGCCGCGTGGATGCCGTGGCCCATGACGTCGCCGATGACGAGGCCCGTCCGGCCGCCGGGCAGCGCGATGACGTCGAACCAGTCGCCGCCGACGTCGTGGGAGCTGGCGGGGAGGTAGCGGCCGGTGAGTTCGAGGCCGGTGACGGCGGGGAGCTCGTTGTTGGTGAGGCTGCGCTGCAGGGTGAGGGCGGCCTCCCGCTGGGTGGTGTAGAGGCGGGCGTTGTCGATGTTGAGGGCGGCGCGGGCGACGACCTCGTCGATGAGGACGCGGTCCTGCGCGTCGAAGGGCTCGCGGGTCTTCAGGCGGGTCACCGTGACCGCCCCGAGCACCTGGCCCCGGCCCACCAGGGGGACGAGCCGGGCCGAGCCGATGCGGGTGGCGAGGTAGGTGCGCAGGGCCTCGGTGCGCGGATCGGTGAAGAGCGCCGGGAGGTCGGAGGTGTAGAGGTTCGTGGGCCGTCCGTGGACGACCACCTTCTCGTACACGGAGTCGAGGGGGATCTGGAAGGTCTGGCCAGGGGCGAGGAGCGCCGTGGGCGCGGTCGGGTCGGGGAAGCGGGCAGCGAGCCGCCGCAGCAGGCCCCGGGTGGAGTCGGCCGGGTCGTCGGGTTCGAGGACGGACTCCAGCATCTGCACGTCGGCGGAGTCGGCCAGCTGGGGCACGAGGAAGTCGACGACCTCCTGGGCGGTCTGGTTCAGGTCCAGGGTGGTGCCGATCCGGGCGCCGGCCTCGGCGAGCAGGGCGAAGCGCTGGCGGGCGCGCTCGACCTCGATGTGCGCCTCCTGGCTCTCGGTGATGTCGACGAGGGAGGCGATGAGCCCGAGCGGCCGTCGTTCGGTGCGGTCGACGAGCGGGGCGTACGAGCAGGACCAGATGTGGTCCCGGTCGGGGTCGGCGGGGGTACGTCCGACCCGGCGGGCGTCCACCACGGCCGTGCCGCTCTCCATGGCCTGGAGCATGAGCGATTCGAGCCCGGCGGCGTTGACGTCGGGCACGACCTCGGTGAGCCGGCGGCCCACGTGCCGGGCGGCCGGCACGCCGTTCATCCGCGCCAGGGCGTCGTTGACGCGCAGGAAGCGGAGGTCGGGGCCGAGCAGGGCGAGCCCTATGGGCGACTGGGTGAAGAGGCTCTCCATCGCCGCCAGGTTCTCCCGCATCCGCAGGACCTCTGAGGTCTCCACCGCGATGAGCATCGCCCCCGGACGTCCCTCCGGGTCGGCGGCCGGGACGATCCACATCTCCATGGTGACCGCGTGGCCGTCGCGGTGCCGGACGGGCAGCGTGCCGACCATGGTCTCGCCCGACTGGACGCGGTCGGTGAGCCGGGCGGCGAGTTCGCGGTTGGCGTCGGGGACGAGGAGCGGGGTCGCGAGCCTTCCGAGGACGTGTTCCGGCCGGTGGCCGAGGAGGTCCTGCGCGGCGAGCGACCACTCGACGATGCGGCCCTCGGCGTCCTCCCGCCAGAGGGCGATCGGCAGCAGCTCGCGGAGCACACCCGCGTCCCCGACGGCCGCACGGGGCGGCTGCGGGACCCTGCTCGACGACTGATGAGTCTCCACGCATCGACCTACGCATCGGCCCGGCCCCGGGGGGCGCAATCCCTACCGAATCACCCTAGCCGAGGAGCCGGGGGCGGGCGCTGCGCAGTGCGGCCGATCGGTAGGGGCCCGCCGTCGCCGCCCGGCTCGCCGCGGGCGGTGCGGGTCCGGGGCGGGGCGCCGGTGAGGGTTCCGTAGTTCTACGGATGTGCGGGGCGGGGCGGGGGTGCGAGAGTCGGTCCGACCTGTGCGTACGGGCGTACCGCCCCCCTTTCCCGCTTCTCCGCCCCTCCGTCCTTCTCCGTGTCCCGTCCTTCTCCGTCTCCCGTCCTTCTCCGTCTCTCGTCCTTCTCCGTCTCCCGGCCTCCGTGCCCCAGCCCTTCGCGTCCCGGCCCTCCCCGTCCCCCGTCCTTCCGCGTGCCCCGTCGCGTCCCCGTCTCCCCGGAGCAGCCCGCATGAGCAGCCGCTCGCCCGACGAGTTCCGTCCCGGCGCGTCTCCGTACGGCCGGGGGTCCGGCCACGGCGAGGAGCCGGAGGACCCGGAGGAGCTGCTGCGCCGGGCCCGGCGGCTCACCGCCGACGGACACCCCTCGGCCGGCGGCGCCTGGGAACGGGCGACGACGGCCCTGCGGCGCGCCGGCGGCTCCCTCATGTCCCGTGACCACGCCGACGCCCTGGACGCGACCGCGCTCGCCTGCCGGGGCCGGGCCCGGCAGGCGGCGGCCCCGCTCTTCTCCCGCGCCGCCGACCTGCACGAACGGGCCGGACAGCCCGGCAAGGCGCTGGTCTCGCGCGCGCGGGCGCTGCTCGGTGGTCCGGAGCCGGGGGCGACGGTCTGCGCCGGCCTCGGGGAGCTGACCGAGCGGGCGAGCGTCCTGCACACCGCCGGGCGGGTCACCGCCGCCGAGGCCGCGACGGTGCTCCTGCTCCGCTGCCGGGCCCGCGCGGACCTCCTCGACACCGGCCCCGACCCGGTCGCCGAGGCCGCCGCGCTGCGCGCGGAACTCGCGCGGCTCATCGCCTTCGTCACACCGCACCGGGCGGCTCCGGCCGTCCCCGGCGTGCTCGCCGAGGCCCGTACGCTGCTCGGTCGCGTCACCGCGCCCGACGACCCGGCCGCCGCCCTCGTCCAGCTGCGGGCCGCGATGGCGGACCACCACGCCGGGGGCCGGTCGTGGCCGGCCGCCGAGAGCGTGCTCCTCCTCACCGGGGTGCTCCGTGCCACCGGCGCCCGTCAGGAGGCGGCCGCGCTCCTCCGTGCCGCTCTCGGCACGACGGCCTCCAGGGGATGTCGTGCCGACCGGGCGCGACTCTGCCTCGCCCTCGCGCGCACGCTCGCCGGAGTCCCCGGCCGCCCGGCCGGGGACGAGGAGGTCTCCCTCCTCGGGGAGGCCGTCCGGCATGCCGACTCGGTGGCCGGGGACGGGCGGCTGAGCGTCCTCGCCCGCCTCGCGCTCGGCGTCGCGCGGGCCGAGCGCGGCCGTTGGCGTCAGGCCTCCGCCGTGCTGCGGGAGGCTCTGTCCGGCCTCGCCGAGGCCGACGACGGCGACCGCGACGACGACGGCGACGACGGGGCGGCGCGCGTACGGGCCGGGGCCTGGCTCGCCCTCTGCGCGCTGGGCCTCGGCGAACCCGGCCGCGCGGCACGGGAGTTCGCGTGCGTGGCGGCGGAGGCCCGGCGGTGGGGCGACCCGCGTCACGCCGCGGCCCTGAGCGAGCTCACGGCGCGTGCGCTCGGTGCGGCGGGGTCGCCGGAGAAGGCGGCCCGCGCCCATGAGCGGGCCGCCGACCTGTGGCGGGCGGCCGGTGACCACACCGCCGCGGCGCGCTCCCTGCACGGGCGCGCCCGGCAGGTGCGGAAGGTGTGGGGCGCGGCCGCCGCCGAGGTGGTCGAGGCGGAGGCCCGACGGGAGGCGGGACGCGGGCGGCCGGACCGCCCCGGGGAACCGGGCGGAGCCCGGGCGTGGCTGCGCGTGCTGCCCGAGCCGTACGGGCCGCCCGGCCGCTACCAGGTGGACGCGTACGGCGAGGTGGGCGGGACCGGAACCGGGCCCCGCGGGCCGCGGCGCCGCGAGGAGCAGAGTGTGACCCGAGTACAGGGGTGCGTGTGAACAGAGTGATCGACGGCCGTTTCGAACTGGTGGAGCGGCTGGGCGGCGGCGGGATGGGGACGGTGTGGCGTGCCCGCGACCTGGCCCTCCACCGTGACGTGGCGGTCAAGGAGGTGCGCCCGCCGGACCCCGCGATGGCGGAGCACGACGTCGAGGGCGCCCGGACGCTGCGGGCGCGCGTGCTGCGCGAGGCACGCGCCCTCGCCAGGATCGACCACCCCAACGTGGTGACGATCCATCACATCGTGGACGCGGGCGAGGGCACCTATCCGTGGCTCGTGATGGAGCTGGTGACCGGCGGCTCGCTCCAGGACCGGCTGGACCGGGGCACGATGACGCCCGCCGAGGCGGCCGTGCTCGGCCGCGAGCTGTTGTCCGCCCTGCGCGCCGCCCACGAGCGGGACATCGAGCACCGCGACGTGAAACCCGCCAACGTCCTCCTGCGGCCGGACGGGCGGCCCGTGCTCACCGACTTCGGCATCGCGGCGATCCGCGAGTCCACCGTCCTGACGGCCTCGGGCTCCGTCATCGGCTCGCCGGACTACATGGCGCCCGAGCGGATCCGCGGCGGCACGAGCGGTCCGGCCGCCGACCTCTGGTCGCTCGCCATGCTCCTGTACGTGGCGGTGGAGGGCCGTCACCCGCTGCGCCGGGAGAACACCCTGGCCACCCTCGCCGCCGTCCTCTCCGACGACGTGCCCCCTCCCCTGCGGGCCGGGGCGCTGACCGGCGTACTGACCCGGCTGCTCGTACGGGACCCCGCCGCCCGGCCCGACGCGGACGAACTCGACCGCGCGCTGACGGCCGCCGCGACGGACGGGACGGCGGCCGGGGAGGCGACGGCCTCCGCAGCGAGAGGGACGACCTCGTTCCGGCTCGCACCGCCGAGCACCACGCCGCCGGGCACCGCACCGACGGGCACCGCACCGACGGGTCCGGCGCCGGTGAAGGCCGCGCCGGTGGGCCCCGCTCCGACGGCAGGCGCTCCGTCGACGGTCGCCCCGGCCGATGCCGCTCCCGTGGGGGCCGCGCCTCCGGAGGCTCCTCCGATGGGGACGGCTCCGGCGGGGACGGCTCCCGTGGGGGCCGCGCCTCCCGCCGTCGCCGGGCGGAGACGGCGCGGGCGCCTCGGCCGGTTCCTGGGGGCGGCCGCCGTCGTGGTGCTCGCCGTCGGGATCCCCGTGGCCGCGATGAACTGGGAGTGGCGGCCGGCCGACCCGGGGAACGGGCCGAGCACCACCGCTCCCTCGCGGCAGGGCCCGGACGCGCGGCCCCCCGCCACCGCGTCGGCGCCCGCGAAGGAGACGGCTCCGGAGAAGCTCGACCTGCTGACGGCCGACGGGGTCCGGACCGCCGTGGCGGCCGTCAAGGCGGCCTCCGGCGGGGCGAAGGTCACCAGCTTCGTCGTGTACCCGGACTACGCGGTGGCCGAGTGCCTGGTCAAGGGCAGCACGAAGCGGTACGACCGGTACATGTACCGGGGCGGTGACGTGGCCGTCCGGCAGGGGCCCGGCGGCACCGCCTTCCCGGGCGCCGTCCCGGCCGACCTGGACGCGTTCTCGTGGGACGCCCTCCCCGCGCTCGTGAAGCGCGCCGACAAGGAACTCGGCGTCGACGAACCGACGAGCCGCTACGTCGTCCTCACGCCGGGCTCGACGCTCCTCGGCAGCGAGGCGGGGCTCAGCGTCTACCTGTCCGACACGTACGGCGTGGCCTACCTGACGGCCGACGCCAGGGGCCGGGTGACCGCCACCTATCCCCGCAAGGACTGACCTGCCGCCCTCTCGTCCCTGACGACCAGCGAGGCCAGTCCCGCCCGGGTCTCCACCCCTGTCTTGCGGTAGACCCGGGCGACGTGGCTCTCGACCGTGCGGGGGCTCAGACAGAGCCGGTCGGCCACGGCCTGGTTGGTGAGCCCCTCCGCCACCAGGGTCGATATCTCCCGCTCGCGCGGGGTGAGGACGGCGAGCCGCCCGCCCGTGCCCTCGTCCCGGGGCGGCCCGGGCCGGGTGCGGTCGGCCAGGTCCACCAGCAGGCGGGCGCCCGCCCCGGCGGCCAGCCGGCGGCCCCCGCGCCAGGCTCCGGCGGCCTGCTCCGCGTCACCCGAGGCCTGGAGCTGCGGGGCGGCGAGGAGCAGGCCCTGGGCCTCCCGCAGGACCGCACCGGAGCGCGCACCGTCCGCCGCCGCCTCGGTGAACGCCCGGGCGGCGGCCGCCGGTTCGCCCCGCCGGGCCAGGACCCGGCCCCAGGCCCGCCGCGCCGCGCTCCTCTGGACGGGGAGTCCGAGCGACTCCGCCTCCGCGAGGGCCCGGCGGGCGACCCGCTCGGCCTCCGGGAGGTCCCCGGCGGCGAGGGCGGCGCCCGTGAGGACTTCGAGGTAGCCGGGGCGCAGGGAGGGCTGGAGCCGGGAGAGGTCCCGGTCGCCCCCCGACCGCAGGAGCACCTCCCGCACCCGGTGCGGGTCCTGGTCGAGCGGGACGGCGTGGGCGAGCATGCAGCGGGCCTGGGTGGCCCACCAGCCCTCGGCGGTCCCGACGGTCGCCGCGGCCTCCTCGGCGGCGGCCGGCACCTCCGGGTCGCCGAGCGGCCGGGCGTGCAGGAGCACCGTGGCCCGGATCGCCCGGCTGAAGCCGACGAGTTCGGCGCCGCCCAGGACGCGGGCCACCGCGAGGGCCTCCTCGGCCTGGTCGAGCGCGGTGCCGACCCGGCCCGTCAGGAGGTGGACGTACGCCGAGCAGAGCAGGAGCTGGGAGAGGGCGAAGGGCCGCCCGGCGCGGCGGGCCATCGCGATGCCCCGGGCGGCGTGCCGCTCGGCCGTCCCGTACCGCTCCAGGAAGGCCTCGCTCCAGCCGAGGCGCACCAACGACTCGGGGTGGTCGGCCAGTCGGCCGTCGGTGAAGGAGTCGGTGAGGGCCGCGGCCTCGGCGGCGTGGGCACGGGCGGCCGCGGTCCCGCCCTCGTACGCCTCGCCGAGGGCGGCCAGCGTGAGGACCTCGGCCGTCCCCGCGTCGTCGTGGCGCCGCCGGGTCGCGTCGAGGGTCTCCGCGACCACGTGGCGGACCTCGGGGTAGCGGGCGGCGAACAGGGCGCGGCAGCCCCACTCGACGACGAGCCGGGTCCGCAGGTCCGGCCGGGGCCCGGGCGTCCGCGCCAGTTCGCGGCGGAGCAGGGCGTCCGCCTCGGGGTAGCGGCCGAGGTGGCGCTCCATGAACGCGCAGAGCAGCACGGCCGAGGTCCGCGGCTCCGCCCCCTCCGCTCCTTCCTCGCCTCGGCCCTCGTCGATGAGGCGGTGGAGGAGGTCCCGGCTCTCCGCGACGCGTCCCGCCGAGCCCAGGGCCCCGGCCCGTTCGAGCGTCAGCTCGCGCCGGGTGCCGTGGTGTTCGGGGGCGTCGGGCAGCAGGTCGAGCACGGCACCCAGCCAGTCGGCGGCGCGCGAGGGGTCGGCCGCCGTGACGCGCTCGGCGGCCTCGACCAGTTCGGCGGCGGTGGCCGGGTCCCAGACGGTCGCGGCCCGCACGAGGTGCGGGGCCCGCTCGGTCACGGGCGCGCCGACCGCGGCGAGCGCGGCGGCGGCCCGCCGGTGCAGCTCCCGGCGGCGCCAGGGGTCGAGCGTGCCGAGCAGCAGCTCGGACAGCGCGGGGTGCCGCAGCGCGAGGACGCGCCCGGCGGGCTCGGCACGGACGAGATCCCGTCGGAGGAGTTCCCGCAGCGCCGCGCCGACCGCCGCCGGCACGGGCGGCCACGGGGCCGCGTCGACCGCACCGCGCGGCGCAGAGGGACGGGAGGCCGCACCAGGCGCCCCGCACGGCCCAGGCGGACGGGGGACCGCACCGGGCACCCCGCACGGCGACGGGCACCGGGCGTCGTCGGGGCCCGGCCGGTGTGAGGGACGCGGAGCGCCGGCGGCCCCCTCCTCGGCCGGCCGCCCCGCGTCCCCGCCGGCCCCCGGGCGGAGCACCGGCCACGGGGCGGCACCGGTGTCCTCGCGGGTGACGGTCGCGAGCAGTTCGGGGGTCGCGCGGGGGCCGAGCACCGCCGTCGCCTCCACGAGCGATCGCTCCGTCCGGCCCAGGGGGGCGAGTTCGTCGAGCAGGGCGGCCATCGGCGCGGGGCCGGACGTCCCGCCCCGGTGCGTGCGGGTGAGGGCGAGAGCGCGGTGGTAGAGCGGGTTTCCGCCGCTGGCGGCGTGGAGGTCCCGCGCCTGCTCGGGCGGCAGCCCGGCGCCGGGGCCCTGGGCGCACTCCTCGGGCGTCAGCGGACGGAGCGTCAGTCTCGTGAGGGTCCCCGCGTCGTCGGCGCGCGCGAGGGCGGAGGCGAGGGCGGGCGGGGTCTGGCGCTCGCGCCGTGCCAGGACGAGGAGGACGGGTGCCCTCGGCGGGTGCCGGAGGAGGTGGTCCACGAGCGCGACGGAGGCGGCGTCCGCCCCGTGGAGGTCGTCGAGCACGAGCACGAGCCCGGGTGCCGCGATCCTCCCCAGCGCCGTCGCGATCCGCCGCACCGGCGCGGCGCCCTCGACGAGCTCCGCGAGTCCGGCCAGGTCCGGCGCCGTGGCGTGGTCGCGGGGGTCCAGGTCGGCGAGGGCGTCGACGAAGGGCTGGAAGGGGGTGTCGTCCCCCGGGGCCGAGCCGGCCCGGCCGTGCAGGACGGTCGCGCCGCGCCCCCTGGCCCGTACCGCGAACTCGGTGAGGAGGCGGCTCTTCCCGATGCCCGGCTCGCCCGTGACGTCCACGGCCGCCGGGCCCGTCCCGTCGGCCCGGGCGCTCGACAGCGCGTCGAGCCGGGCGAGTTCCCGCTCCCGCCCGGCGAAGGGCGCGCGGTCGGCGCACCCCGGATCCGCGAAAGTGTCCACGTACAGTCCCCCCTGGCCCGCGCCTGCCCCCGTTCCCGCCCCTCTCGTTCCCCAGTTGTACGGCACGCCACCGACAACGGCCTCAGCCGGTGGCGAGGGCCTTGAAGGCGCGGGTCTGTTCCGTGATGGCCCGCTCCGTGGGCAGGCGCTCGATCGACGACGCCCCGAAGAAGCCGACGACGCCGGTGGTGTGCTCCAGTACGTACCGCGCGTCCTCGGGCTCGGCGATGGGTCCGCCGTGGCAGAGGACCAGGACGCCGGGGTTGACCCGCTTGGCCGCGTCGTGCATCTCCTGGACGGCCGTGGCGGCCTGGTCGAGCGTCATGGCCGTGCCCGCGCCGATGGCCCCCTTGGTGGTGAGTCCGACGTGCGGGACCAGGACGTCGGCGCCGGCGGCGGCCATGTCGGCGGCCTGCTGGGGGTCGAAGACGTACGGGGCGGTCAGCAGGTCGCGCGCGTGGGCGGCGCGGACCATGTCGACCTCCAGGCCGTACCCCATGCCGGTCTCCTCCAGGTTGACCCTGAAGGTGCCGTCGTACAGGCCGACGGTGGGGAAGTTCTGCACCCCGGCGAAGCCCATGGCCTTGAGCTCGTCGAGGAAGAGGTCCATGCGGCGGAAGGGGTCGGTGCCGCAGACGCCGGCGAGGACGGGCGTGTCGCGGACCACGGGGAGCACCTCGCGGGCCATGTCCTGGACGATGGCGTTGGCGTCCCCGTACGGCAGCAGACCGGCGAGCGAGCCGCGCCCGGCCATCCGGTAGCGCCCCGAGTTGTAGATGATCAGCAGGTCGACCCCGCCGGCCTCGGCGCACGTGGCTGAGAGGCCGGTGCCCGCGCCGGCGCCGACGATCGGGCGGCCCGCGGCGACCTGGGCGCGCAGCCGGTCGAGCACGTCCTGGCGGCTGATGGTGGTCACGATGTTCGCTCCTCGGTGTCTCGGCGGGCGGTGGCGCGGGTGTTCTCGGTGATCAGCCGGTGGAGGCGGTCGGCCATGGCGATCGCGAAGGAGGGGTCGTTGACGTGGGCGTCGAGCTCGTGGAGCCGGACGTCGCCGCCCCGGAGGGCGGCGCGCAGCGCGTCGAGCCCGGCGCGGTCCGCCTCCGGGTCGGCGAAGGGCCCGTCGGCCACGTCGACGGCGGAGACGCCGCGCAGGGGCCAGAAGACCTCGGCCGGACCGCGCGCGGTGCGGAGCTTGCGGCCGATCCCGGTGCCGAGTTCGGCCATCTCGCGCGCGGTGGTGCGCATCAGGGTCACCGTCGCGTTGTGGACGAGCAGCCGGCGCTCGGCGAACCGCTCGGGGACGGTGGCGGCCGGCCCGAAGTTGACCATGTCGAGCGCTCCGGGGGCGACGACCTGCGGGATGCCCACGGCGCCGGCGGCGGTGAGCCGTGAGGGGCCCGCGCCGAGCACGCCGCCGACGAGTTCGTCGGCGAGTTCGGTGGTGGTCAGGTCGAGGACGCCGTCGAGCATGCCGTCCCGGGCGAGCTTCTCGACGGCCCGGCCGCCGGCGCCGGTGGCGTGGAAGACGAGGACCTCGTAGCCGAGTTCGGCGAGGCGGGCGCGGGCCGTGTCGACGGCCGGGGTGGTCACGCCGAACATGGTGGCCGCGACGACCGGCCGTCCCCGGCCGGCGGACTCGTCGTGGTTGCGCTCGTGGCGGCGGGCCATGCCGGCGGCGGCCGCGGCGGCGTTGCCGAGGACCTGGCGGGACACGGAGTTGAGCCCGGAGATGTCGACGACGCTGTACATCATGGTGAGGTCGCTGCTGTCGACGTACGGGGAGACGTCACCGCCGGCCATGGTGCTGACGAGCACCTTCGGGACGCCGATGGGCAGGGCCCGCATGGCCTGGGCGGCGATCGCGGAGCCGCCGCTGCCGGCCGCGGCGAGCACGGCGTGCAGTCGTCCCTTGCGGTAGAGGTCGACGACGATCCGGGTGAGGCCCTGCGCCATGGCGGTGACGGCCGCCCCGCGGTCCCCGGCGGCCCGGAGCCGCGCCAGGTCGTGGCCCGCGGCGCGCGCGACGACGTCGGCGGGAACGTCGGCCACGGGCGCCTGGGCGGGCGGCGGCATGACGCCGGTGTCGACGAGGAGGACGTCGCTGCCGTACTCCCTGAGCCGCTCGCGCAGCCAGGCGTACTCCTCCCCCTTGGTGTCCAGTGTGCCGACCAGCACGACGGTCGCCATGCCCTCACCTTTCTCCCGGTCCCGGTCCCGGCCCCGGTCCGTGCCCGGTCCCGCCGCTGTCGATCCTCCGAGGCGTGACCTGCGGCGACAACGACCAGTCGGGGCGGATTGGCCTGCGTCGTGGAGCAAGATGGGTGCCATGGCCAGGATTGCTTCGACCCGTCTGTCCCGCCTCCTCACCGGCTGGTCGTCGGAGGGGTCGGGGCCGCTGCCCCGGCGGCTCGCGGACGCGCTGCGGGAGCTGGCCGAGCACGGGGACGTGCCCGGCGGCAGCGTGCTGCCCTCGCAGCGCGAACTGGCCCTGGTCCTCGGCGTGAGCCGGTCCACCGTGACGGCCGCGTACGGACTCCTGGAGAACGAGGGGTGGCTGGAGAGCGTGCGGGGCAGCGGCTCCCGGCTGCGGGGGTCGGGGGCGCTCGACCGGTACGTCGCCGAGGGGCGGCTCGTGAGCTTCAACGCGCGCTCGGAGGGGTCCGGAGCGGCGGACCTGTCGAGCGGGGCGCTGCCCGGACTCGGCGCGGTCGGCGAGGCCGTGGGGGCGCTGACCCGGGCCGATCTGGGCGGCCTGCTCGGGGACGACGGCTACCACCCGTACGGGATCCCCGCGTTGCGGGAGGGCATCGCCGCGTACTACCGGGCGGCGGGGGTGGCGACGGAGGCGGAGCAGATCCTGGTGACCTCGGGTTCGCAGCAGGCGGTGTGGCTGGTGGCGCAGGCCCTGGTCGAGCCGGGCGACACGGTGGTCGTGGAGAACCCCACCTACCGGGGCGCCCTGGAGGCGCTGCGGGCGCGCGGCGCCCGTCTCGTCCCGGTCGGCGGCGACGGGCCGGACGGCGGCGCGGGCCCGGCGGAGCTGCGGCGGCTGTGCGCCCACGGGCGGCCCCGGCTCGTGTACCTCCAGCCGACGGTCCACAACCCGACCGGGCGCACGCTCGACGGCGCCGCGCGCCGGGAGTGGCGGCGGGTCCTCGCGGACCGGGAGCTCTTCACGGTCGAGGACACGGCCTGTGCCGAACTCGCCCTCGGGAACGGGACGGCGGGAAGCGACGGCGCCGCCCCGGTTCCCCTGGTGGCCGGTCTCCCGATGGGCTCCACGGTGACCGTGGGCACGCTGTCGAAGCTGTTCTGGGGAGGCCTGCGGGTGGGCTGGGTGCGGTCCTCGCCCCGGGTGGTGGCCCGGCTCGCGAAGATCAAGACCTCGGTGGACCTGGCCTGTTCGGTCGTGGACCAGCTCGTCGCCGTCCGTCTGCTCGACCGGCTGCCCGAGGCCCGCGCCCGGCGCAGGGCCGGGCTGCGGGGGCAGCGGGACGCCGCCGAGGCCCTGGTGCGCGGGGCGGCCCCGCACTGGGAGTGGACCCGGCCGGCGGGCGGTCCCGCGCTGTGGGTGCGGATCCCGGGCGTCGACACGGAGGCCCTCGCGCAGCTGGCGCGGCGCCACGGGGTGTCGGTGGTCCCCGGGGCGGCGTTCTCGCCGGTGGACGGCTTCCGGGACCGGCTCCGGCTGCCGTACGCGCACGGGACGGAGGCGCTGGCCGCCGCGCTCCCCATCCTTCTGGAGTGCGCGGGGCGCGCGGCGGGGTGACGGCCCGGCCGGCCCCGGGGGCCGTGGGACTCAGGGGGTCCGCGGGGCCCAGGGGCGCGCAGGGCTCAGGGGTGCATCCGGGCTCCCTTGAGCACCTTGTCGACCGCGTTGCGCGGCCCGTACACGGCGATGCCCACCAGATCGAGCCGATCCGTGCCCACGGCCCGTACGGCGGCGCGGTTGTCCCGGTCGTTGCCGGTGGCGAAGAGGTCGCTCGTGAACACCGCCCGCGGCAGCGCGCGGGAGAGGGCGCGGCCGTGCGCGGCGGTCAGCGTCTCCTCGGTCCCCTCGAAGACCAGGACGGGCTGCCGGAACATCGGCAGGTACGGGGTGTCGTCGGCGTCGGCGTACGGTTCGCCGATCACCTCGGGGAGCTCCGTGCCGAGGCCGCTGACCAGGAAGGCCGTCACGTTCAGCCGCTGCCAGGTCTCCAGGTCCTCGCGCAGCAGCACGGCGATCTTGGTGTCGAAACGTACGGGGGTGTCGTCGGTCGTCGTCATGCCCCGAGACTGCCGCCGGCCCCGCGGCGCGGTCTTGTACATTCCTTGCATGGTGGTCCGTACGGCGAGGCTGCGCCCGTACGGTCCCGCCCGGTCGTGCACGGCCTCGGCGACGAACTCCGGGGAGACGGACCGGCCGAGGAGCCACTCTCCGACGGCGGGGGCTCCGGGCCGCGCGTACGGCCAGAGTCCGGTCATGGCGATCGGCGCGTACGCCAGGCAGACCACGGTCACCGCGACGGCCGACGCCCGTCCCCACCCCCACCTCGTGCCGGTCGGACGCCCCATGGCCGTCCCCCCTTCACCCATAGTCCTTTCTGGACCATGGGTGAAGGCAGGCCGCGCACCGCCGGGGTCAACCGGCCGGTAACAAAACGTCGTTGCGGGACTCAGGGCTCCCGGCTCTCCACCCACTGCCAGAAGTCGACCATCATCCGCTCGTACCGGATGCCGAACTCCAGCGCCTCGCGCTGCCCCCGCGTCAGCAGCTCGCCGACCTCCCGCTCCAGCCCCTCGTACTCCTCCAGGGTCCTGCGGTGCTCGTCGATCTGGACCGGTGCGTGGACGCGCGGGCTGGCGCCGAACCACAGCTTGAGGATGCCCCGTTCGCGTGCCTCGACCGGGACGAAGGCGGGGTCGGCCAGCCAGTCGCGCAGCGCCGCCGCCCCCGCCTCCGTGAGGCTCATCAGGCGCCGGTTGCGACCGCCCGGCTGCCGCACCTCCGACAGCAGCCCCGCCTCCAGGAGCCGGTCGCACTGCGCGTACACCTGCGCGTGCGGCATGGACCAGAACGGGGCCACCGTCCGCGCGGCCTCCACCTTCACGTCGTACGGGCTGGCCTCGCCCAGCTTGTCGATGATGCCGAGCACGAGGAAGGAGGGCGTGGTCAACCGGACTTCAGACATGCGGCGACCGTATCCTCCTTCCCGCCCCGCGCCGCCCTACTCCGCCCGCAGCGCCCGCGCCGTGGTCGTGCGGGCCGCCCGGCCCGCCGGGAGCAGCGCCCCGGCCGTCACGATCACGACACCCGCCGTCGCGAGGAGCACGAGCAGCGGCGCCCCGTACACGTCGATGTCGGCGGGCGGGATCGTGGTGCCGACCGCACGGCCCATCGCCGGCATCACCCGGCCGTGGAGGGCCACGCCCAGCGGCACGCCGACGAGGCCCGACACGAGGCCGAGGGCGCCGACCGAGGTGAGGACCTGCGCGACCGTCTGCCCCGGGGTCATCCCCAGGGCCTTGAGGACGCCCAGGTCACGGGCGCGGTCACGGGTGTCGAGGACCACCGTGTTCAGCACGCCGAGGCAGGCGACGACGACCAGCATCAGGGTCAGCATGACGACCAGGGCCTGCATCGCCCGGATGACGCTCGACCTGCCTCCCTCCGTGACGGCGGCCTCCGCCCCGAGCGGCGACACGGCGGCGTCGAGGCGCTCCGCGTAGCGCGCCGCGTCCGTGCCGGCGGTGACGGTCACGGCGAAGTCGGCGGGCTGGTAGCGGGGCCGGAGCGTGGCGACGGACGCCGCCGCGGTGCGCAGGGTCATGCCGTCGTCGCCCAGGTCGAAGACCTCGCCGACGATCCGCAGCCGGACCCCGCGGCCCTGTTCGGAGAGGGTGACCGTGCCCCCGACCCGGACCCCGGTGGCACGCAGGAACCGGGTCGCCGCGACGGCCTCCCCGCCGGCCCCGAACCAGCGGCCGGAGACCATCGTGTGGCGGCTGCCGGACGTGTCCCCCTCGTACGCGACGACGGGCACGCCTCCCTTGAGCCCGGCCGCCTCCAGCTGGGTGCGGGCCGTCCGGTACGCCGAGCCCGTCCCCGGGAGCGCGGCGATCGCCGCCGCCACGGCGGCCGGGTCGGCGGGCTTCCCCGGCAGCGGCGGCGCTCCGCCCGGACCTTCCGGGTTCCCGCGGGGCAGGGCGACCGTGCGGACGGTGACGTCGCCGCCCCGGTCCGGGTCGCCGTCGGTCTTGACGGCGACGAGCGTGCTGCCGAGTCCCACGGCGAAGGTCACCGCGAGGGCCCCGAAGGTCACCGCGGCGGCCGTGCTCGCCGCGCGCGCGGGACGGGCGAAGGGAGCGGCGAGGCCCAGGGCGACGGGCCGGGGCAGCGGCAGCCGTCCGAGCAGGCCGCGGACCGCGCGCCCCCGGCCGCCGCCGGTGGCGGGGCCGAGGCGGAGGACGGTCGCGGTCGGCAGCCGGGCGGCGCGCAGGGCGGGCCCGAGGGCGGTGCCGGCCACGAGGGCGAGGGCTCCGGCCGGCACGGCGAGGTCCACCCAGGCGGGGATGAGGACCTCCGTCGTGCCGTACACCTCGGCCACCTCCGCCATGAGGGGGACGGCGAGCGCGTTCCCGAGGGCGACGCCGAGCACCGACCCGACCGTGCCCGGGATCAGGGCCTGGGCCACGTAGGCGCGTCCGACCTGGAGGGGGGTGAAGCCGAGGGACTTGAGGATTCCGATCCGGCGGGTCGCGGCGCCGACGGCGCCGCTCACCACGATGCCGATGACCAGGACCGACATCGCCAGGCCGAGGAGGGCGAAGGCGGTGACGAAGGGTACGAAGGCCGCCGTGTTCTCGCGGGCGGTCTCCCGCACGTCGAGGTACGAGCGGCTGCCGGTGACCGCTCCGGCCGGCGCGGCGGCGGTGACGGCCTTCCGGCCGGCCGTCACGTCGGCGGCGGTGCCGGCCGCGGTGAGCCGGTAGAGCATCTGGAGCGCGGGGGGCCGGCCCCCGGCGAGCGCCGTGAGCTGCCCGGGTACGACCCAGGCGTCGGCGCTCTCGCCGACCGACTCGGCGATGCCCACCACCCTGAGGCCGACGCCGTCCGCGGACAGCCGCGCCCCGAGGCCGGACGCCGGCGGTACGGACCCCCGCTCCAGGACGATCTCGCCGGGGGCCGCGGCCCACCGGCCCTCCGTCAGGGTCACCGCGTCCACGGGTCCCGTGGCGGAGGCCCGGCCGACGACCGTCAGCGGGGGCGGCGCGAACCCGGGCGGGGCCGCCCCGTCCGGGTCGAGGCGCACGGCGGTGACGGGGAAGGGGCCCGAGGCCGCTGCCACTCCGGACGCGCGGGCGGTGGCGGCGAGCCGCTCCGGCGGGGCGGCCGAGCCGTCGAACAGCACGGTCAGATGGGCGCCGTGCTGCCGGGCGAAGGCCCGGTCGAAGGGCGCGGCGGAGGCGACGAGGAGGCCGAGCGCGAGGACGGCGGAGGCGACGGAGAGCAGCGTGGTCAGGACCATCACGGCGGTCTGCGTACGGCGCCGCCCGACACCGGCGCGCACGACGCGGCCCAGGGCGCCACCGCCGGCCCCTCTGCTCGGAGCGTGGGGAGTCGCGCTCGTCGGACCGCCGTCGCTCCCGCCGCCCGGGCCGGAGAAGCGGACGCTCGTGGACCTCCCGCCGCCCGGGCCGGAGAAGCGGACGCTCGTGGACCTCCCGCCGCCCGGGCCGGGGGAACGGACGCTCACGGGCCTCCCGCCGCCCGGGCCGAGGGGGCGCGCGCTCATCGGGTCGCCACCGGGACGTCGCGGGTGACGCGGCCGTCGACGAGTTCGACCGTGCGCGTCGCGCAGGCCTCGGCGAGCGCGAGGTCGTGGGTGACGAGGACGATCGTCTGGCCGTCGGCGTTCAGGTCGCGCAGGAGGCCGCGGACCTCCGCGCCGGACGCGGTGTCGAGGGCTCCCGTGGGCTCGTCGGCGAGGAGCAGCGGCGGACGGTTCATCAGGGCGCGGGCGACGGCGACGCGCTGCCGCTCGCCCCCGGAGAGACGGCCGGGGTGCACGCGCGCGTGCCGGGCGACGCCGAGCCGGTCGAGGAGCTCGGCGGCGCGCGCCGCGGCCCGGCCGCGGGGCGTCCCGATGAGCTGGGCGGGGAGCAGCACGTTGTCGAGGACGGTGAGGTCCTCGAGGAGGTGGAAGAACTGGAAGACCATGCCGACGCGGCTGCGCCGGTAGCGGGCGGAGGCCGTCTCGCTCAGCCTGTCGACGCGCAGGCCGTCCACGGTCACCCGGCCGGTGCTGGGCCGGTCGAGCCCGGCGAGGAGGTTGAGCAGCGTCGACTTGCCGCTGCCGGAGGGGCCGAGCACGGCGAGCGACTCCCCCCGCGCCACCCGGAGGTCGAGACCGGCGAGCGCGGCCGGCCCGTCCTCGTACGTCCTGCCGACCTCGCTCAGGTCGATCAGCGGCTCGGCTTCGGATGGGGTCACGGGTCCTCCAGGGCTCGGAAGCGTTCGGGTTCGCCCCGACGCTAGGAGCGGGCCGGCCGGGGGCGCGTCGGCCGTGGTGGCGAAGCTCCGTACCGTGTGCGGCGGAGGCCCGGGCGGGTCATCCGCGCGATGTACTCCGCGGGGACGGTGCCCTGGTCCCCGGGACCGATCCGCCGCGGCGCCCCGCTTGGCACACTGCGGCGGTGAGCAGGTACGAGGAATTCATGGGCCGGATACGGGGATCGCGGACCATCGGCGCGCCGCCCCCGCTGTCCCGCTGGGCGTGGACGGCCGACGGGCTGCTCGCCCTGTCGCTCGCGGTCGCCACGATCGTCGGGAACCTGAACCGCTCCTACGTGGAGCTCCGGCCCGATCTGGTGGGGAGCAGGACGCCCGTGCCCGGGCAGCTCCCCTCCCCTCCCGCCCTCCCGGACCTGCCCGGCCCGCGCCCCGTGCCCGCCGTGGAGCACGTGCTGCCGCCGGTGGAGGCCTGGGAGACGGCGGCGGCCGTGCTGACCGCGCTGCCGCTGGTGCTGCGGCGCCGCTTCCCGCTGACCGTCCACTGGACGGTGACGGTCGCGGCGGTGGTCCTGCACCTGGGGGACGCGGCGGACGACGCCACGCGGATCACCTTCGCCTCGGGGCTCGTCGCGGCGTACAGCGCGGCGATGTACAGCCCGCACCGCAAGTCGGTGGCGGCCTCGCTCCTGGCCGGCGCCCTGCTCCACGCGGTCTTCCCGCTGGTCCCGGACGTCGACGGCGACCTGGTGCCCGTCCTCGTCCTGCTGCCGCTCGCCCTCGCCTCGCACGGCGTCCATCTCTGGCGGCAGCGGGAGCGGACGCTGCGGGCGGAGCAGGAGGCGCAGCTGCGCCGGGCGGTGGAGGCGGAGCGGTCCCGGATCGCCCGGGAGCTGCACGACGTGGTCACCCACAACGTGAGCATGATGACGATTCAGGCCGGTGCCGCGCGCACGGTCCTGACCACCTCGCCGGAGCAGGCCCGGGAGGCGATGCTCGCGGTGGAGGCGGCCGGGCGGACGGCGATGTCGGAGCTGCGGCACGTGATGGGACTGCTCACGATGGCCGCGGACGGTCCCGATCCGGCCGCCGACGTGACGCTCGCCCCGCAGCCCGGCCTCGACCGCCTGGGGGAGCTGACGGACCGGGTGCGCTCCTCCGGGGTGCCGGTGGAGGTGGCCGTGCGGGGCGTCCCGGTGGAGCTGCCCGCGGGGGTGGACCTGGCCGCGTACCGGGTGGTGCAGGAGGCGCTGACGAACGCGGTGAAGCACGCGGACGGCGCGCGGGTGTCGGTGACGGTGGAGTACGGGACGGACCGGCTGCGGGTGGAGGTGTCCGACACGGGCGGGCGCCGGCTGCGGACGGCGGAGCCGGGCGGGGGTCACGGGCTGCTCGGACTGCGGGAACGGCTCGCGGTGTACGGCGGTACGCTCGACGCCGGCAGCCGCCCGCACGGCGGGTACCGGGTCCGTGCGGTGATTCCGTGGGAGGTTCCGTGACCGTGGCCGACGCCCCGCGCGTGGTGATCGTCGACGACCAGGCGCTGGTGCGGACCGGTTTCCGGATGATCCTCGCCGCCGACGGCATCGACGTGGTCGCGGAGGCCGCCGACGGCGACGCGGCGGTGGCGGCGGTCCGCAGGACCCGGCCGGACGTGGTCCTGATGGACATCCGGATGCCGGGCACGGACGGCCTGGAGGCCACGCGGCGCATCCTGGCGGACGGGGCGCCGCCGCCGAGGGTCGTCGTCCTCACCACGTACGACCTCGACCGGTACGTGTACGCGGCGCTCGCGGCGGGCGCGAGCGGCTTCCTGCTCAAGGACGTCACCCCCGAGCACCTGACGGCGGCGGTGCGGCTCGTCCGCTCCGGGGACGCCCTGCTCGCCCCGGCGATCACGCGGCGCCTGGTGGAGCGCTTCGCCGCGCCCGGTGCGGGCGGGGGGTCCCGGCCCGTCGCGCCGCACCGCGAGCTGGCCACGCTCACCCCGCGCGAGCTGGAGGTCCTGGAGGCACTGGCGCGCGGCCACACCAACGCCGAACTGGCGGCGCGCTTCCGGCTGAGCGAGGCGACGGTGAAGACCCACGTCGCCCGCGTCCTCCAGAAGCTCCGGCTGCGCGACCGGGCCCAGGCCGTGATCGCCGCCTACGAGACGGGCCTCGTCACGCCGGGCTCGGGCGGCAGCGGAACCACCGGGCCGGGCGGGACGGGCTGAGGGACCGGCCGCGGCAGACCGACGACCGCCTCCGGCCGGGCCGCCGGGTCCGGCCGGGCCGCCGCGTCCGCCCCTCCGAGCGGGTCCGGCAGACCGAGCGGGTCCGGCGGGCCGAGCGGGTCCGGCGGGCCGACGGTCTCGTCCGGCTCGTCGAGGAAGTCCGGTGGTCCCGGCTCGGGGCGGAGGACATCGGTCAGCGCGGTCAGCCGGATGAGCCGCAGGATCCACGGCTGGTCGCAGAGGAGCCGCCACCGCGCACCGCGCCGGTGCATGCGCCCGGCGCAGTGGGCGAGGAGCCCCAGTCCCGTGGCGTCGCAGAAGGAGAGGCGCCGGATGTCGACGGTCAGGGCGTCGGACTCCCGGACGAGGGCGTCGAGCTCGGGCCGCAGGTGCCGCACCAGGACGAGGTCGAGCTCGCCCCGGAGGGCGGCGACCGTGAGGCCGCCGGTCGAGCGGACGACGAGGTACGGGTCGTGACGGGGGATCAGCTGCATCGGACGCTCCACAGGGTGGCTCCATGTGTCACGTCGAGCGTGGCCGCCCCTTCGCCGGGAGGGACGTTTCGCCTCGACCGCTGTCACCTGAATCGGTGAAGATCCTCCCCTCTTTCTGTCGTTCGGGCGCACGCGGCCCGGACGCGCGCGCGAAGACGACGGGAGGGGCCGCCCGCACGTGCGCGGACGGCCCCTCCGACGGCCCGGCGGGGCCTCAGCCCGCGAAACGGGCCATCCACGCCTCGACCTCGGCCGAGGAGCGCGGCAGACCGGCCGAGAGGTTCTCGTGGCCCTCCTCGGTGACGAGGAGGTCGTCCTCGATCCGGACGCCGATGCCGCGCCACTCCTCGGGCACGGTCAGGTCGTCCGGCTGGAAGTACAGGCCGGGCTCGACCGTGAGCACCATGCCCGGCTCCAGGACGCCGTCGACGTACTCCTCCGTGCGGGCCTGCGCGCAGTCGTGGACGTCCAGGCCGAGCATGTGGCCGGTGCCCGCCATGGTGAAGCGGCGCTGGAGGCCGAGCTCGTACGCGCGGTCGACGGGGCCCTCGATGAAGCCCCACTCGACGAGCCGGGCCGCCAGGTGACGCTGGGACGCCTCGTGGAAGTCGCGGTACGGGGCGCCCGGCTTCACCGCGGCCATGCCCGCCTCCTGGGCCTCGTACACCGCGTCGTACACCTGGCGCTGGACGGGGCTGAAGGTGCCGCTGATGGGCAGCGTGCGGGTGACGTCGGCGGTGTAGAGGGAGTGCGTCTCCACGCCGGCGTCGAGGAGCAGCAGCTCGCCGGGGCGCACCGGGCCGTCGTTGTCCGTCCAGTGCATGATCGTGGCGTGGTCGCCGGCGGCACAGATCGAGCCGTAGCCGACGTGGTTGCCCTCCAGGCGGGCCCGGCGGAAGAAGGTGCCCTCGATCCACCGCTCGGAGGAGGCGATCGCCCGGGAGAGCTCGGCGACGCAGTCGGTGAAGCCGCGGACGGTGGAGTCCACCGCCTTGCGCATCTCGCCGATCTCCCACTCGTCCTTGACGAGGCGGAGGTCGCTGAGCGCCCCCTCCAGCTCGGCGTCGCGCTCCTCGTCGGTGGTGACGGCGGCCTCGAGGGCGGGGTCGACTCCGCGGACGATCCGGGTCGGCACGCCGGAGCCGGCGGCCAGGTCCTCGGTGACGGTGCGGACGTCGCGACAGGGCAGGCCGAGGACGGTCGCGGACTCGGCGAGGGAGCGGCGGCGGCCCATCCACAGCTCGGCCGTGTAGCCGATCCAGAACTCGTCGTCGTCGCGGCTGTCGCGGGGCAGCTGGTAGCAGTAGGCGTCGTGGCCGCCGTCGGCGCGGGGCTCCAGGACGAGGGCGCCGTCGCGGGCCTGGTCGCCGGTCATGTGCACGTAGCCGGAGTACGGGCGGAACGGGTAGTTGTCGTCGTTGGAGCGGTACTTGAGGTTCCCCGAGGGGACGATCAGGCGCTCGCCGGGGAAGAGCGCGGAGAGCGCGGCGCGGCGGCCGGCCGCGTACGGCGCCTGCTCGGCCGGTTCGAGATCGTGCCGCTCGGTGTCCGCCCATCCCGTCCTCATCAGAGCGGAGAGCTCCTCGGAGACGCCGTTGTAGAGGCCGTTCTTGCGACCCTTCGCCACGTCCTGCACCTTCTTCCCAGTACGTTCCCGACCGCCGCTCGTCGACGGCACCCGGACGGTACTGCGCCGCGGGCCCGCCGGGTGCCCGGATCGGCCAGTGGCACGGATCGGCCACACCCCGGGCGGCGGGGGCCGCCGGGGCGGGTCGATAATGCGGTCCATGGCGAACGCGAAGCTCGGTGAGGCGCTCCGGCTGCTCGGGATCGGCGACGAGGCCCGCCGGGTCTACGTCCGGCTGCTGGACCTCGGCCCCGCGCCGCTGAGCGCCATCGGCTCCGCGGCCGGTCTCGACGGTGCGGAGCTGTCCGCGGCGTACGGGGAACTCGTCGACGCGGGCCTGGCGAGTCCCGCGGGACAGGACCTCGACCCGGTGGCTCCGGTGCCGCCCGCCGCGGGCCTGGAGATCCTGGGGCGGCACCGGGCGGCCGAGCTCGACGAGTCGCGGATCACCGTCGGCGGCGCCTTCGAGTCCTTCCGGCGGCAGCGGCTCGCCGCGTACCACGACGATCTCGTCGAGGTGGTGACGGGGGACGCGGTGGGCCCCCGCATGCGGCACGCCTGGGCCAGCGCGCGCGAGGAGATCCGGCAGCTGGACTCTCCCCCGTACTTCCCGCTGCCGAGCGCGACCGACGACGCGCTCGCGACCCTGGCGCGCGGGGTGACCCAGCGGGTCGTCTACTCGCAGGCGTCGCTGGAGCACCCGGGGCAGCTGGAGGAGGCGATCGAGCCGTGCGTGGAGGCGGGCGAGCAGGCGCGGGTGCTGCCGTCCGTGCCGGTGAAGCTGGTGATCATCGACGAGGCGTACGCCATGGTCTCGCTCTCCATCAAGGAGGCCGACGTGCACAACAGCATGCTCGTGGTGCAGCCGTGCGGCCTGCTGTCGGCGCTCGTGGCGCTGTTCGAGCAGGCCTGGCAGAGCGCGCTGCCGCTGCACGGCCGTTCCGTCCGGCCGGCCGGACTGCTGCCGGCCGACCGCCGGCTGCTGCGGCTGCTCGCGGGCGGGGCGAGCGACGAGGTCGTCGCCCGGGAGATCGGGGTCAGCCGCCGCACGCTCTTCCGCCGCGTCCAGGTCCTCATGGCCCGGCTCGGCGCCACGAGCCGCTTCCAGATGGCGCTGCAGGCGCAGCGCCAGGGGTGGTTGTGAGGCGGCTCAGGTGAGGTGCCGCCGGAGGAAGGTGTGCACGAGGGCGCTGTTGTGGGCGGCCTGTTCGTTGTCCCCGGCGCCCGCGTGGCCGCCGCCGGTGTTCTCGTGGAACAGCACGGGGTGGCCGAGTTCCCGCAGCCGGGCCGCCGTCTTGCGGGCGTGGCCGGGGTGGACGCGGTCGTCGCGGGTGGAGGTCATCAGGAGCACCGGCGGGTAGGTCCGGTCGGCCGTGAGGCGGTGGTACGGGGAGATCTCGCGCAGGTGGGCGAGGTCGGCCGGGTCGTCGGGGTCGCCGTACTCGGCGATCCAGGAGGCGCCCGCGAGGAGCTTGTGGAAGCGGGTCATGTCGAGCAGCGGGACCTGCGCGACGATCGCGCCGAACAGCTCCGGGTGGCGGGTGAGCATCGCGCCCATGAGCAGGCCGCCGTTGCTGCCGCCCGACGCGCCCAGCTGCGCCGGGGTGGTGACGCCGCGGGCGACGAGGTCCCGGGCGACGGCCGCGAAGTCCTCGAAGGCCCGCGGCCGGTCCGCGCGGAGCGCGGCCTGGTGCCAGTCCGGGCCGTACTCCCCGCCGCCCCGGATGTTCGCGATGACGTACGTGCCGCCGCCCTCCAGCCACGCCCGGCCGGTGACGGCGCCGTAGGAGGGGGTGAGGGAGACCTCGAAGCCGCCGTAGCCGTAGAGCAGGGTGGGGCCGGGGCCGGTGAGGGCGTGGTCGGGGCCGATGACGAAGTAGGGCACGCGGGTGCCGTCGGGGGAGGTCGCGAAGTGCTGCTCGACCGTGAGCCCGGCGGTGTCGAAGCGGTCCGGGGCCTGCTTGAGGACCTCCGTGTCGGCGCCGATGTGTCCGCGGTGGAGGCTGGAGGGCTGGAGGAAGCCAGAGACGTCGAGGAAGTACTCGTCGGAGACGTCCGGGTCCGTGTCCACGACGCTCACGGCGGACAGCGCCGGGACGCCGACGAGCGGGGTGCGCGTCCAGCCGGCGCCGTCGCGGCCCGGGGTGAGGACCTCGATGTGGGCGCTGACGTCCCGCATCGTCTCCAGGATCAGGTGGTGCCTGGTCCAGGAGCGGCCCGCGAGGGCCGTCCGCGGGTCCGGGGTGAAGAGCACCTCGGGGGTGCGGTCGCCCGCGAGGAAGGCGTCCAGGCCGAAGGCGAGGAGGGAGCCGGTGGGCTGTCCCAGCCAGTCGGACTTCAGGGTGACGAGCAGATGCCCGCGGTGGGCCTCGACGAGCGCGTCGTCGGGGACGTCGATGCGCACGGTCGTGCCGTCGGGCTCCAGGAGGTGGGTCTCGCTGCGGAAGAAGTCCAGCGAGCGGCCGACGAAGTCCCGCTCGAAGCCGGGGGTGTCGTCGCGGTACCCCCAGGCCGACACGTCCGTGTCCTCGGCCTCGTAGACGAGCTCGGACTCCTCGATCCGCGTGCCGCGCCGCCAGCGGCGGACCGTGCGCGGATAGCCGGATCCGGTCAGCGAGCCCGGTCCGGTGTCCGTGCCGACGAAGACGGTGTCGGCGTCGATCCACCCGATGCGCGTCTTCGCCTCCGGCACCTCGAAGCCGCCCTCGACGAACTCCCGCGCGGCGAGGTCGAATTCGCGGACCACGACGGCGTCGCCGCCGTCCCGGGAGAGCCGCACCAGGGCCCGGTCGTACGCGGGGCGGCGCACCCGGGCCCCGTCCCACACCCATTTCTCGCCCTCCGCGGCGGCGAGCGCGTCGACGTCGAGGAGGACCTCCCACTCGGGGTCGTCCTTGCGGTACTGCTCCAGGGTCGTGCGCCGCCACACCCCGCGCACGTGCTCGGCGTCGCGCCAGAAGTTGTAGAGGTGCGCGCCGCGCCGCACGGTGTACGGGATGCGGTCCGAGGCGTCGAGCACCTCCCTCAGGCGTGCCTTCAGCGGGGCGAACCCGTCGTCGGCGGCCAGCACGTCCGCCGTCTCGGCGTTCCGCTCGGCCACCCACGCGAGGGCGGCCTCGCCGGAGATGTCTTCCAGCCACAGGTACGGGTCGTCATCGCTCACCCCCGTATTGTGCAGGTCCCGCCGCCGGGGCCCGCCGTCAGCGCCGCTTCTCGCGGTGGAGCCGTACCGCGAGGTGGTGCTGGAGCGGGCGGCCGACGGCGGCGAGGTCGTGGAGGAAGTCGAGGGTGTCCTCGCCGGTGAGGGTGTAGCGGCGGCGGGTGGCGTCGACCTGCTTGGCGGTGGGGGCCAGGGCGACCCGCTCGGTGGTGAGGTCCACGGTGGCGCCGTCCGCGCGGCCGACGGCGATCTCCGCGATGCCGGTGGGCTGGGTGATCAGCGCCTCGATCCGGCCCTCGGGCTGCAGCCGCCACCAGCCGCTCTCCCGCGCGGACGGCCGCAGCGGGGTGCCGTCCTCGTCGATCAGCCAGGCCCGCGCCTCGTAGTGCAGGAAGGGGCGCCCGTCGTGGCTGAAGGTGACCTCCTGCTCGTACGCGAACTCCTCGGCGAGCGTCGGGTAGCCGCCCCGCCCCCGCCCGACCCAGGTCCCGAGCAGCCCGGCCACCGGGGCGAGCAGCGCGTGCGGCGCGGGCGCCTCGTCCGCCCGGAACGCGTCGGGGTACGGGTGCTGCCGGTCGCGGTCGTTCATGGGGATGCGCTCCTGGGGTCGGGGCCTGTGCCGTACGGCAGCTTAGGCCGCGGGGTCCGGCGCGCTCCGCAGGGAGAGCCGGAGCACCGCGGTGGCGGCGACGCCGGCCGCGAGGCCGAAGGTGAGGGCGGCCGGGATGCCGATGCCGATGCCGGCGGTGGAGTGGAGGAGGCCCTGCCGGGGGCCCGTCTGGACCACCGCGATCCGGAGGAGCCGGCCCGCGAGCAGCCCGAGGACGGTGGCACAGACCGCGCCGGCCGCCATGGCCGGGAGCGTGGCCCGGGTGAGGAGCCCGGGGAGCCGGCGCAGGGCCCACCAGACGACGGCGAGGAGGAGGACGTCGGAGGCGCGGTGGCGGAGCCAGTCGCCGATCGGGCCGCCCGCCGGGCCGTCCCAGGCGCCGAGCAGCAGCCACTGGCGCAGCAGGTCGCCGGGCTCGGAGAGGAGTCCGCCGTCCGGGGAGAACTCCTGGAGGGCGGCGGCGACCGGCTGGTAGGAGAGGACGACCACGGACAGGGCGATCACGGCGGTCCCGGCGGTGGCGGCCAGGCGCGCGGCGCGGGCCGGGACGTCCGTGCGGGGCAGCGGTCCCGCGCCTTCGGCGGCGATCCGCGCGACGAGGACGGTCGCCCCCGCCACGACGAGCGAGACGGCCACGGGGAGCTGCCGTCCGCCGGCGATCACGTTCGCCAGCTGGGGCAGGAAGCGGTAACCGCCGTGTCCCGTCGAGGCGATCATCCACGGCGCGGAGACGGCGACCGCGAGGGTCCCGGCCGCCGCGCCCCAGGCCCACAGCGCGAGGAACGCAGCCGTCGTCCGCCCGCGCACGGGCGGCAGCCTGCGGATCAGGAGGAGGGCGCCGAGCACGAAGGCGAGGAGGACGGCTCCGTACCGGATCTGGAGCCCGGTCGTGTACAGCCCGCTGTAGTGGTCGCGGTCGTCGCCGCCCGAGGTGTCCGGGACGTAGCCGGACGCCTGCGCGCCGGAGTCGAGGAAGACCGGGGGGTCGTACGCCCAGGGGGCCACCCAGCGCTGGAGCTCGGCGACCGCCCCGGGGCTGAGCGTCCCGTCGCTGCCGGGCAGCCGCAGTGCGTCCGCGCTCGCCCCCGCCCACCACAGGAGTGCGGTGAGCAGCAGCCCGCCGATCAGCGCGGGTATCGCCGCGCGTCGATACGTCATGTTCCTGTCCCCCGTCGTGAACGTGCTGCCCGGGACTTCCCCGGTCAGCTGGAGACTAGGGGGTGTCCTGCCGGTCACGTGCGGAGCACGGAGGCGCGTCGGTCCGGTGGGCGAGCCGGCCCGGGGCTCGCGCGTCCAGGGTCCGAGACGCCGTTGACCCGGCGCGTGACGACCGCTACGTTCGCGCCATGTTGCGTACAGCCCTGCTCACCACGCGCGGTCACATCGACCTGCTGCGGGTGGCCTCCGCCGCGTGTCGCCGCGGCCGCTGACGCCCTTTCACCCCCACCACACCTCTGACGCCCTGATCGTCGTGCGCGCGTGTCCGCTCCGCGCCCACGGCCGCTGAGGCGTACCTCCACCTCCCTCTCCCCCGGAGTCCGTCATGACGGTCGACCATGCCCCTCCCGCCCTTCCGCCCGACATATCGCCTTTGCCGGATGTCGAGTCCCTGACCCCCACCCGGAGACCGGGCCGCGGCCCGTCCGTCCCGCGCTGGCTGCGCCGGGCCGTGGGACCCGTACTGCTGCTCCTCCTCTGGCAGTCGTGCAGCGCGGCGGGGGTGCTGCCGGCGGACGTGCTGGCCTCGCCGGGAACCATCGCCCGGGCCGCCGGCGAGCTGGTCGGCGACGGGACGCTGCCGACCGCGATGGGCGTCTCGCTGCGGCGGGTCGCCGTGGGGCTGCTGCTCGGCGGGGTGGTGGGGATATCGCTCGCCCTGGTGTCCGGGCTCTCACGGCTCGGGGAGGACCTGGTCGACGCTCCCGTGCAGATGCTGCGGACGGTGCCGTGGGTCGGGCTCATCCCGCTGTTCATCATCTGGCTGGGCATCGGGGAGGCGCCCAAGGTGGCGCTGATCGCCCTCGGCGTCGCCTTCCACCTCTATCTGAACGTGTACGCCGGGATCCGGGGCGTCGACGCGGGGCTCGTCGAGGCGGGCGAGTCCCTGGGGCTCGGGCGGTGGGGACTGGTCCGGCACGTGGTCCTGCCGGGCGCGCTGCCCGGGGCGATGACCGGGCTTCGCTACTCCCTGGCCACGGCCTGGCTCGCCCTGGTCTTCGGCGAGTCGATCAACGCCGACGCCGGGATCGGCTTCCTCATGAACCAGGCGCGGGAGTTCTTCCGCACGGACGTGATCGTCGTCTGCCTGGTCGTCTACGCCTTCCTCGGCCTGCTCGCCGACGCCCTCGTCCGTACTCTCGAAAGGCTGCTGCTGCAATGGCGACCGACCTTCACGGGGCAGTGACCGTCCGGGGCCTCACCCGCTCCTTCGACGGGCGCCCCGTCGTCGACGGGCTCGACCTGACCCTGCGCCCGGGACAGTTCACCGCGCTGCTCGGCCACAGCGGCTGCGGCAAGTCCACCCTCCTGCGGATCCTCGCGGGCCTCGACCGGGAGGTGTCCGGCACGGTCCTCGTGCCGCGCCGCCGCGCGGTGGCCTTCCAGGCGCCGCGCCTGATGCCCTGGAAGAAGGTCTGGCGGAACGTGCTGCTCGGGCTGCCGGGCACGCCGGACCGGGCGGTGGCGGAGAAGGCGCTCGCGGAGGTCGGGCTCGCCCACCGTTCGGGGGCGTGGCCGAAGACCCTGTCGGGCGGCGAGGCCCAACGCGCCTCTCTCGCACGGGCGTTGGTACGGGACCCGGATCTGCTGCTGCTCGACGAGCCGTTCGGCGCGCTCGACGCCCTGACCCGGATCAAGGCCCAGCGGCTCGTGGCCGAGCTGTGGCAGCGGCGCGGCTGCACGGTCCTGCTCGTCACGCACGACGTCGACGAGGCCCTGCTGCTCGCGGACCGCGCACTGGTGATGCGGGACGGCGTGATCGCGTACGACACCGCCGTCGACCTCGACCGGCCCCGCTCCCCCGGCGATCCCGCGCTCGCCGCGCTCCGCACCCGGCTGCTCGCCGAACTCGGCGTGGTCGAGAACGAGTTCGCCGCAACCGCGACGGCCTGACCGCCGCGCCCCCACCGTCCCCCGAGGAGACACCCGTGAAGTCCTTCCGCCTGTCCGCCGCGGCGCTGCTCGTGCCGCTCGCCCTGCTCGCCTCCGCCTGCTCCGGCGCCTCCGCCGCCGGTGACGCCTCGAACTCCGACGGCCAGGGCTCCCTCGTCCTGAACGTCGGCGACCAGAAGGGCGGCGCCGAGGCCCTGCTGCGCGCCGCCGGTGAGCTCGACGACCTCCCGTACCGGGTGAAGTGGTCGACTTTCACCTCGGGCCCACCGCTCCTCGAAGCGATCAACGCCAAGGCCGTCGACTTCGGCTCCGTCGGCAACACCCCGCCCGTCTTCGCCGCCGGCGCCGGTTCGAAGATCACCGTGGTCGCGTCGACGCACGGAGACTCCGCGGGCGAGGCGATCCTCGTGCCGAAGGACTCGCCGCTGCGCACCGCGCGGGACCTGAAGGGGAAGAAGGTCGCCGTCGCCCAGGGCAGCTCCGCTCACTTCCAGCTGATCGCCTCGCTCCGGAAGGCCGGCCTGGGACTGGACGACGTCCGGGTCAGCCTGCTGCAGCCGGCCGACGCCCTGGCCGCGTTCACCAGCGGCAAGGTCGACGCCTGGGCCGTCTGGGACCCGTACACCTCCCAGGTCCTGCTGAGCGGCAAGGGCCGGGTGCTGACCGACGGACGCGGTCTCGTCAACGGCCTCGGCTTCCAGGTCGCCGCCCCCTCGGCGCTGGCCGACAAGGAGAAGGCGAAGGCCGTCGGCGACTTCGTCGAGCGGCTGCGCCGCGCCCAGGGCTGGGTGTTCGACCACCCCGAGGAGTGGGCGAAGGTCTGGGCGAAGGAGACCGGGCTGCCGTACGAGGTGGCCCTGGCCGCGGTGAAGCGCAGCAACGGGACCCGGGTCCCCGTCGCCCTCGACGACGCGGCGATCGCCTCCGAGCAGAAGATCGCCGACACCTTCGCCGAACTCGGCCTGATCCCCCACACGTTCCGCTTCGCCGACTACGTCGACACCCGCTTCAACAAGGACCTGCCGCCGTCCACGAGCCCGGCGCGCAGCTACGGAAAGGCCTCTTGATGACCGTCCATCTGCACTGGTTCCTGCCGACCGGCGGCGACGGCCGGACCCTTGTCGACCGGCACGCCTACACGGACGGCGGGATCACCCGGGACCGGGCCGTGTCCGGGGTGCGCGCGCCCGACATCGACTACCTCGTCCAGATCGCCAAGGCGGCCGAGCAGCTGGGCTTCGAGGCCGTGCTGACGCCGACCGGCACGTGGTGCGAGGACGCCTGGCTGACGACGGTCGCGCTGGCCCAGCACACCGAGCGGCTGAAGTTCCTGGTGGCGTTCCGGCCGGGGGTGATCTCACCGGTGCTCGCGGCGCAGATGGCGGCCACGTACCAGCGGATCACCCGGGGCCGGCTGCTGCTCAACGTGGTGACCGGCGGCGACTCGGCCGAGCAGCGCCGCTTCGGCGACCACCTCGACCACGACCGGCGGTACGCGCGCACGGCCGAGTTCCTCTCGGTGGTGCGGGGCGCGTGGGGCGGGCGGCCGTTCGACTTCGACGGCGAGCACTTCCGGATCGAGGGCGGGCTCACCGCTCTGCCGCCGGACCCGCTGCCCGAGATCTTCTTCGGCGGCTCGTCCGCGGCGGCCGGTCCGGTCGCCGCGGAGCACGCGGACGTGTACCTGACGTGGGGTGAGCCCCCGTGGCAGGTGAAGGAGAAGATCGACTGGATCAGGCGGCTCGCGGAGGAGCGCGGCCGGACGGTCCGGTTCGGGATCCGGCTGCACACGATCTCGCGCGACTCGGCGCGCGAGGCCTGGGCGACGGCCGACCGGCTGCTCTCGGACCTCGACGCGGAGACCGTGGCCGCGGCGCAGGAGGTGCTCGGCCGGAGCGAGTCGGTGGGCCAGCAGCGGATGCTGGCGCTGCACGGCGGCGGTTCGCTCGACCGCGACCGGCTGGAGATCTCGCCGAACCTGTGGGCGGGCGTCGGTCTGGTGCGGGGCGGGGCGGGGACCGCGCTGGTCGGCAGCCACGCCGATGTGGCGGACCGGATCGAGGAGTACCACGACCTGGGGGTGGAGCACTTCGTGCTGTCCGGCTATCCGCACCTGGAGGAGGCGTACTGGTTCGGCGAGGGCGTGACGCCCGAGCTGGCGGCGCGCGGGCTGCTGCCGTCGTCGCCCGCTTCCCCGCTGCTCGGCGTCCCGGCGGTGAACGGCCGTCCGGCCTCGGCGCCGGGCGGGGCGCCGCTGCTCGTGTCCGGCGGGCGGTAGACGCCACCACGGGGCGGGGCGGCGCGGGAAGAACCGCACCCCCGCCCCGGTTGGTGGAAGCGTGAACGATTTCGGGTTCGAAGAGGTCAGGACGGTGGACGTCGCCGTCATCGGCGCCGGACAGGCGGGGCTCTCCGCCGCCTTCCACCTGCGGCGCACCGGCCTGGAGCCCGACCGGGACTTCGTCGTCCTGGACCACGCCCCCGACCCGGGCGGCGCCTGGCAGTTCCGGTGGCCCTCCCTCACCTACGGCAAGGTGCACGGGATGCACGCGCTGCCCGGCATGGAGCTGACCGGGGCCGACCCCTCGCGTCCCTCCTCGGAGGTGATCGGCGCGTACTTCGACACGTACGAGCGGACGTTCGACCTGCGGGTCCACCGGCCGGTCGACGTCACGGCCGTCCGGGAGGGCGAGGGCGGCCGGCTCCGGGTGGAGACCTCGGAGGGCGTGTACGCGACCCGGGCCCTGATCAACGCGACGGGCACCTGGGACCGTCCGTTCTGGCCGCGCTACCCCGGGCAGGAGACCTTCCGGGGCCGTCAGCTGCACACCTCCGGCTATCCGGGCCCCGGGGCGTTCGCCGGGAAGCGGGTGCTCGTGGTGGGCGGCGGGGCCTCCGGCACCCAGCACCTCATGGAGATCGCCGAGGTCGCGGCGGAGACGTTCTGGGTGACCCGGCGCGAGCCCGTCTACCGCGAGGGCCCGTTCGGCGAGGTGGAGGGGCGGGCGGCCGTCGCGCTGGTCGAGGACCGGGTGCGGCGCGGGCTCCCGCCGCAGAGCGTGGTCTCGGTCACCGGCCTTCCCCTGACCGACGCGATCCGCGACGCACGCGCGCGCGGGATCCTGGACCGGCTGCCGATGTTCGACCGGATCACCCCGAGCGGGGCGGCCTGGGACGACGGCCGGACCGTCGACGTGGACGTCATCCTGTGGGCGACCGGCTTCCGGGCGGCGATCGACCATCTGGCGCCGCTGCGGCTGCGCGAGCCGGGCGGCGGCATCCAGGTGGAGGGCACGCGCGCGGTCCGCGACGAACGCGTCCACCTCGTGGGCTACGGTCCCTCGGCCTCGACGATCGGCGCCAACCGGGCCGGCCGCGCGGCCGTCTCCGACATCCACCGCCTCCTCGGCCGCGAGGAGGCCGCCGCGCCGACCGTCTGACCTTCCGGTCACGCGAGTCCGGCCACCGCGCACGCGGCGGCGCCGCCGGCCCCCTGGGACGGGGGGCCGACGGCGCCGGGCACTGCGATCGTCAGACGAGCCAGCCCAGGAAGTGGAGGACGCCGGCGAGCAGGTTGGTGATGACGTTCATGGTGGTGCTTCTCCTCGTACAGGTGCATCAGTGGGACGTGTGCGGTCGCGGTCTGCAGCCCGTCGCTCGCACTCCGTAATCCTCCGATGCCGCGAGGGGGCGGGGCAACGAATCCCGGGACGATCACACGTTCTGGGGAACAACCGCTCCCACGTTCGCCTGTTCGGTACGGGCGTCCCGGCGGACCAGGGCCGCGTACCGTCCGTCCCGGGCGAGCAGCTCCTCGTGCGTCCCGCGCTCGGCGATCCCGCCTCCCTCCAGGACGACGATCTGGTCGGCGTCGCGGACGGTGGAGAGCCGGTGCGCGATGGTGATGGTGGTGCGCCCGGCCGACAGGGCGTCGATGGCGCGCTGCACCGCGTGCTCGGTCCGGGTGTCGAGGGCGCTGGTCGCCTCGTCGAGGATCAGCACCGGCGGGTCGCGCAGGATGGTGCGCGCGATGGCCAGGCGCTGCTTCTCGCCGCCCGAGAAGCGGTAGCCGCGCTCGCCGACGAGGGTGTCGTACCCCTCGGGGAGCGAGGCGATGTGCTCGTGGATCTGGGCGGCGCGCGCGGCCGCCTCCATCTCCTCGTCGGTGGCGTCCGGCTTGGCGAAGCGGAGGTTGTCGGCGACGGAGGCGTGGAAGAGGTACGTCTCCTGGGAGACGACGCCGACGGCGCGGGCGAGGGTGTCGAAGTCCAGGTCCCGCACGTCGACCCCGTCGAGGGTGACGCGGCCGCCGGTGACGTCGTACAGCCGGGGCACGAGGTAGCTGAGGGTGGACTTGCCGGAGCCGGTGGGGCCGACGACGGCCAGGCTGCCGCCGGCGGGGACGGTCAGGTCGATGCCGGTCAGGGTCGGGCGGTCCCGCCCCTCGGAGTCGTAGTGGAACTCGACCTTCTCGAAGGAGACCTCGCCGCGGATCTCCGGGAGCCGGACCGGCTCGTCGGGCTCGGTGATGTCGACGGGCAGGTCGAGGTACTCGAAGATGCGCTGGAAGAGCGCGAGGGAGGTCTGCACCTGCACGCCGGTGGAGAGCAGGCTGACGGCGGGACGGAAGAGGCCCTGCTGGAGCGAGACGAAGGCGACGAGCGTGCCGAGCGAGATCTCCGAGCCGCCCGAGCCGAGGGCGATGCCGGCGGCCCAGTAGATCAGGGCGGGCATGGCGGCCATGACGATGCCGATGGTGGACATCCGCCACCGCCCCGCCATGGAGGAGCGCACTTCGAGGTCGACGAGGCGCTCGGACTCCTCGGCGAAGGCCAGGGTGAGCGAGTCGGCGCGGCCCATGGTGCGGCCGAGCAGGATGCCGCTGACCGAGAGGGACTCGGTGACGGTCGCGGCCATGGCGGCCATCTGCTTCTGGCGCTGGGTGGTGATCTTCTTGCGCTCGCGGCCGACGCGCCGGCTGATCCAGACGAAGACCGGCAGCAGGAGCAGCGAGACGAGGGTGAGGCGCCAGTCGAGGGCGAGCATGGCGACGACGGTCGCGACGACGGCGGTCAGGTTGGAGACGAGGGAGGTGGCCGTGGAGGTCACGGTCGCCTGCATGCCGCCGATGTCGTTGGCGATGCGGGACTGGACCTCGCCGGTGCGCGTGCGCGTGAAGAAGGCGAGCGGCATCCGCTGGAGCTGCTCGTAGACACCGGTGCGCAGGTCGTGCATGACGCGCTGGCCGACGGTGGTCGAGATGAGCGTCTGGAGCACGCCGAAGACGCTGGTCAGGACGGCGGTGGCGATCATGCCGAGGGCCAGCAGGCTGAGCAGCCCGGTGCGGCCCTGGGGGATCGCGGTGTCCAGGATCTCCCGGAGGAGGAACGGCGAGGCGACCGACACGAGCGAGGCGGCGCCGACCAGGAGGCCGACGAGCGCGAGGCGCGCGCGGTAGGGGCGGAAGAGCCGCAGGATCCGCCGCACCTGGGCGGGCTCCTTGGGCTGACCGGAGTCGCGGGGCGGGGGCGTCCAGTCGGACTGGTCGTGGGGGCGCATGGGCTCCTTCGTGGAGAGACGATCCATCGGAGCATAGCTCACTGTTACCTATACTCACAATGAACAAGGTCCTGATATTGTTCCCGCATGAGCAACTCCGACCCGCCGGCCAGGACCGACACCGACGGACTCCTCGCCGAGCAGCTGCTGCGGCTCACCCGGCGCCTGCACCGCATCCAGAAGCGCCACCTGGAGCCGGTCGGCATCACCCCGGCGCAGTCCCGGCTCCTGCGCACGGTCGCGCACTTCGGGGAGCCGCCCCGGATGGCCGACCTCGCGGCCCGTCTGGAGGTCGTCCCGAGGGCCGTGACCAGTCTCGTCGACGGCCTGGAGGCGGGCGACCGGGTGCGCCGGGTGCCCGACCCGAGCAACCGCCGGGTGGTGCGGATCGAGCTCACCGACGCGGGACGCGCCACGCTGCGCGAGCTGCGCAGCGCGCGCCGGGCCGCCGCAGAGGACATCCTTGCTCCATTGACCGTCGAACAGCGCGAGGTGCTCGAGGGTCTGCTGTCCGCCCTGGTCGAACCCGGCCCGGAGCGCGGCTGCTGACCCGTGGGGCGCGGGGCCGCGCCGAAGGGGAGCCGTGACATGCCGCTGCTTGAGCCGAACCCCCGGGCCCTGCGTCCCGGCACGAAGCGGACCCCCGCCCCGGACCGCGTGCCGGAGCTCCAGGCACGGGGCACGCCGCGGCGGCTGCGCGAGGAGCTCACCGAGCTCCTGGGGCCGGGGAAGGTCCTGTCGAAGATCTCCGACCTGGTGCGCTACGCCTCGGACGCGAGCCCGTACCGCTTCGTCCCGCAGGTCGTCGTGGTCGCCGAGGACGTCGACGACATCTCCGCCGTCCTGTCGTACGCCCACGGCAAGGGCCGCGAGGTGGTCTTCCGGGCCGCCGGGACCAGCCTCAACGGGCAGGCGCAGGGCGAGGACGTCCTCGTGGACGTGCGCCGCCACTGGGCGGGCGTCGAGGTCCTGGACGGCGGGGCCCGGGCGCGGATCCGGCCCGGCACCACGGTGGTGCGGGCGAATGCCGCGCTCGCCCCGTACGGGCGGGTCCTGGGGCCCGATCCGGCCAGCGCGGTCGCCTGCACGATCGGCGGCGTCGTCGCCAACAACGCCTCGGGCATGACGGCCGGCACCACCCGGAACTCGTACCGGACCGTCGCCTCCCTGACCGTGGTGCTGCCGAGCGGGACCGTGGTCGACACGGCGGCCCCGGACGCCGACGAGGAGCTCGCGCGCGCCGAGCCGAGGCTGTGCGCGGAGCTGATGGCGCTGAAGGCGGAGATCGAGGCCGACGCCGAACTGACCGCCAGGATCCGCGCCAAGCACGCCATCAAGAACACCAACGGCTACCGGCTCGACGCCTTCCTCGACGGCGACACCCCGGTGCGGATCCTGCGCGGTCTGATGGTCGGCTCCGAGGGCACCTTCGGCTTCATCTCCGAGGTCGTCTTCGACACCCTGCCGCTGGACCGGGAGGTGTCCACGGCCCTGCTCCTCTTCCCCTCGCTGCCGGCCGCCGCCGCGGCCGTCCCCCTGTTCAACGAGGCCGGGGCGCTCGCCGTCGAGCTGATGGACGGCAACACGCTGCGGGCCTCGGTGAGGGTGGCGGGCGTGCCCGCCGACTGGGCGGAGCTGCCGAAGGAGACGGCGGCGCTCCTGGTCGAGTTCCGGGCCCCGGACACGCCCGCCCTGGAGGCGTACGAGCGGGCGGCGCGGGCCGTGCTCGCCGGCCTCGACCTGGTCGCCCCGGTGGCCTCCGTGGAGAACGCCTTCACCCGGGACCCGAAGCGGATCTCCGGCTACTGGAAGGCCCGCAGGGCCTTCGTGACGGCGGTCGGCGGCTCCCGCCCCTCCGGCACGACCCTGATCACCGAGGACTTCGCCGTGCCGCCGGAGCGGCTCGCCGAGGCCTGCGAGTCGCTGCTCGGCCTCCAGGCCCGGCACGGCTTCGACGCGGCCGTGGCCGGCCACGCGGCCCACGGCAACCTCCACTTCCTGCTCGCCTTCGACGCGGCCGACCCCTCCGACGTCCAGCGGTACGCGGCCTTCATGGACGAGTTCTGCAAGCTGACCGTGGAGCGCTTCGACGGCTCGCTGAAGGCGGAGCACGCCACCGGCCGCAACATCGCGCCCTTCCTGGAGCTGGAGTGGGGGACGCGGGCGACCGATCTGATGTGGCGCGTCAAGGAGGCCATCGACCCCGCCGGGGTCCTCGCCCCGCGGATCGTCCTGGACCGCGACCCGCAGGCCCATCTGCGCGGCCTGAAGACGATCCCCACCGTGGAGCGGACCGCCGATCCCTGCATCGAGTGCGGATTCTGCGAACCGACCTGCCCCAGCCAGGACCTGACGACCACTCCGCGCCAGCGGATCGTGCTGCGCCGGGAGATGATGCGCCAGTCCGACGGCTCCCCCGTCGAGGCCCGGCTCCTGGAGTCGTACGGCTACGACGCCGTCGACACCTGCGCCGGCGACTCCACCTGCAGGCTGGCCTGCCCGGTCGGGATCGACACGGGGGCGCTCATGAAGGAGTTCCGGCACGAGCGGCACTCGCCGCGCGAGGAGCGGATCGCCGCCCTGGCCGCGAGGAACTTCCGCGCGGTGGAGGCCTCCGCGCGGCTCGCCGTCGCCGCCGCGGACCGGATCGGCGACCGGGTCCTGGGATCTCTGACGGGCCTCGCCCGCAGGGCCGTCCGCCCCGACCTCGTACCGGAGTGGCTGCCGGAGATCCCGGGCGCGGCGGCGCGGCGGCTGCCCCGCACCCACCGTCCGGCGGCGGTCGCCGTCTACTACCCGGCCTGTGTGAACCGCGTCTTCGGGGGCCCGGAGGGCGAGCGCGGGCCCTCGCTCCCCGAGGCGGTCGTCGCGGTGTCGGCGCGGGCCGGGCGGCCGGTGTGGATCCCGGACGACGTGGCCGGCACGTGCTGCGCGACGATCTGGCACTCCAAGGGGTACGAACGGGGCAACGAGGTGATGGCGAACCGGATCGTCGAGGCCGCCTGGGGGTGGACGGCCGGCGGGCGGCTGCCGCTCGTGGTGGACGCCTCCTCCTGCGCCCTCGGGATCGCGCACGAGGTGGTGCCGTACCTGACGGAGGACAACCGGGCGCTGCACGCCGAACTGACCGTGCTGGACTCGGTCGTGTGGGCGGCGGACGAGCTGCTGCCCCGGCTGGAGGTGCGCCGCCGCGTCGCCTCGGCCGTGGTGCATCCGACGTGCTCGATGCGGCACCTGGGCGACGAGGAGAAGCTCACCGTGCTCGCCGAGGCCTGCGCGGAGGAGGTCGTCGTCCCGGCCGACGCGGGCTGCTGCGCCTTCGCCGGTGACCGGGGCATGCTGCATCCGGAGCTGACGGCCTCGGCGACGGCCCGCGAGGCGGCCGAGGTCACGGCCAGGCCGTTCGACGCGCACCTCTCGGCCAACCGGATGTGCGAGATCGGGATGGACCGGGCGACGGGCCGGAGCTACGGATCGGTGCTGCTCGCACTGGAACGCGCCACTCGCCCCTGACCATCCGTCAATCAGCCTGCCGCCCCGGGCGCACAGGGTCCCTCACCCCGTACGGTGAGGGGCCCTTCGTATGTTCGGGTGATCATCCGCGGCCGGTGCGGCTCGCCGGAGGAGCCTGAACAGTACAGTCCAACCACCCGTCAGCAGGGAGGTTCCATGGACGACCAGACACCTCGCCCCCCGAGCCGCCGCACGGTCCTCAGGACCACCGCGGGAGCGGCCGGGGCCGGGCTCGGCATCGCCACCGTGGGCGGGCAGACCGCCCGGGCCGCCACCGGATCCGCCCCCGCCACCGGATCCGCCGCCGGGTCCGGGACCGCGGCCGTGCCACGGCGCCGGGGCGCCACCATGGCCGGGGTCCCGTTCGAACGCCGTTCCACCGTCCGGATCGCCCTCGTCGGGCTCGGCAACCGCGGCGGCAGCATGGTCCGCCTCTACCTCGCCCTCCCCTGGGTCCGGGTGGTCGCCGTCTGCGACCCGGTGCGCGAGAAGGCCGAGCGGGCCGCCGCGGCCGTCGTCGCCGCCGGACAGCCCGCCCCCGCCCTGTACACCCACGGCGAGGCCGACTACGAGAACCTCCTCGCCCGCACGGACGTCGACTTCGTGCACGTGGCGACACCCTGGGACAGCCACTTCGCGATCGCCAGATCGGCGATGCTGAACGGCAAGCACGTCGGCGTGGAGTGTCCGGTCGCGCTGGAGCTCGCCGAGCTGTGGGAGCTGGTCGACCTGTCGGAGCAGACCCGCCGCCACTGCATGCAGCTGGAGAACTGCTGCTACGGGCGGAACGAGATGCGGGTCCTGCGGATGGCGCACGCCGGCAAGTTCGGGGAGCTGCTGCACGGCGCGGGGGCGTACAACCACGACCTGCGCGCCCTGATGTTCTCGCCGACGTACTACGAGGGACCTTGGCGCCGGCTGTGGCACACGCGGCTGCGCGGGGACCTCTACCCGAACCACGGCTTCGGGCCGGTCGCCAACTACATGGACGTCAACCGGGGCGACCGGGCGGTGAGCATCAGCAGCTTCGGCACCCCGGCGCTCGGGCTCGCCGAGTACCGCGCGGCGCACGTGCCGCCCGGCGACCCGAGCTGGAAGGAGACGTACGTCGAGAGCGACCGGACGATCAGCGTGATCCGGACGGCGAAGGGCCGGCTGATCCGCCTGGAGCACGACGTCTCCACCCCGCACCCGTACAGCAGGATCAACAGCCTGGGCGGTACGCGGGGGGTCTTCGAGGACTACCCGGCCCGGATCTATCTGGAGCCGGACCACAAGGACGACGCGTGGGGCGACTTCTCGGCGTACGCGGCCGAGTTCGACCACTGGCTGTGGAAGGAGCACGCCGATCCGCCGGGCGGCCACGGCGGCATGGACTACATCATGGTCCACCGCCTGACGCAGTGCCTCCAGCTGGGCCTTCCGCCGGACTTCGACGTGTACGACGCCGCCACCTGGACGGCTCCGGTGCCGCTGAGCCACGCCTCGATCAAGGCGAACGGGGCGCCGCAGGAGATCCCCGACTTCACCCGCGGCGAGTGGCCCAGGGCGCGCTCGGGCGTGGACTCGGCGAAGCCGGCCTGACCGGCGGTGCTGCCCGGCCCCCGGGACGAAGGGGCCGGGCAGCGCCGTGTTCAGCAGCGCCGCAGGTCCTCGGTGACCGTGCCCTGGACGGACGTCAGGCTCCGGTCGTAGCAGCCGTCGGAGCCGTACAGGCGGTAGCGCTCGGTGCTGGTGCCGATCGCGCGCCGCTGCTCGCGGGGGACGCCGAGGGTGAAGGAGGCGTCGCCGGTGTACGTGTCGTCCAGGCGCGACCAGGACAGCCGCTTGCCGCCCCGGACGACGTCGACGGCGGCGCGGTCGCCGACGGTGAGGACGGTCCGCAGTCGGTTCGCGCCGTCGACGGAGATCTCTCCGTCCATGGTGTACGCGCGCCGGGTGCGGGTCGCGGTCCGGCCGACGGTCACGGTCTCGTCGTCGGTCCAGCGGGCGGTCAGCGCGTCGGGGTTCTCGTCGGCGCCCCAGCGGTGGGTGGATCGGTGGTCGACGGTGCGGGTGACGGTGGTCGCGACGCGGCCGTGCGAGGTGTTCAGGTGGCCGGCGACGGTGAGCGTGTCGCCGCCCGTGGTCTCCAGGACGTCCGGCGAACCGGCCGTGTACACGGCGGAGTTGCGCGGGGTGCCGGGCTCGTGACGGTCCAGGGCGCCGGTGACGACCTCGCTGCCCTCGTCCTGCCAGAGGAGCACGTTGGTGGGGACGCTCCAGCCGGACTGCCCGGCGGGGACGCCGGCGACGGAGACCTCGACGCGATGGGCCGCGCCGTCGTTGAGCAGGGCCGCGAACGGCGTGAGGTCGTAGACGATCGGCTGCACGTCGAAGGCGCGCGGCGCGGGCGTCACGTACCAGAGGAAGGGGTTGGACCAGCCGCCGGTCCACACGTGCGGGAAGGGGGCCGCGATGCCGGCGAGCTTCCCGTCGACGGAGATCCGCACCTCCCGGTGGGGGCCGTCGGTGGCCTTGCAGGAGTAGGGGGCGGCGTCGGGGACGGTGAGGTACCAGAACTCCTCGCAGCCGCCGCCGGAGCCCGTGGCGTACACCTCGGCGAGGACGCGCTCGGTGTTGCGCGGGGTGGTGAGGGTGGCGCCGGTGAGCGGGACGACCCGGTCGGGGGTGCCCGCGGCGGGCTTCACGCGGCCCTCGGCGGTGTGGAAGGTGAGGGTCACGCGGACGTCGATGACACCGGTGTACGTCTCGTTGACGACGTTGCCGATGAGCATCTCGACGGACTGCGGGCGGCTGAGCGTGTCGCGGTACCGGGTGACGTCCTTCTCGACGGACCAGGAGATGCCGTCGGGAGAGGGCTCGGGGGTGGAGGTGCGCAGGAGCTCGACGCCGCCGAGGGTGAGGTGGCCGAGGCGGTCGTACTGGCGGCCCTTGACCTGTCCGTCGAGGCGCAGGACGACCTTGTTCCAGCGGGCGTCCGTGCCGCACTCCTTCGGCGGGGCGTAGCTCCCGCGGTACGGGGTGAAGTCGCGGAACCGGGCGGCGGCGAGGGTGACCTCGCAGGTGCGGGTGCCGGGAGTGGCGACGGGCGGCGCGGCGGTGACCGGGTCGTGCCAGTCGGTGGTGAACTCGGCGGGGGGCGTCGGGCCGGTCCGGCCCTCGGCGGCGGCCGGGTGGGCGGTGAGGAGCGCGCCGGCGGCGAGCACCAGACCGCCGATCACGCTCATGATCTTGAGTGATCTCATGGGGCGGAAGTGAAGCGTGGTCCCGCGCCGCGGTCCAGAGGACGATGAGCGGACATGGCGCGATCTGTTCCCCGATGGGAAAAGATCCGCTCCCCGGCCGGGCCCTGGAGGAAGCCGACCTCCAGAGGAAGCGGGCCCCATGAGGAAGCCGGCCCCTAGAGGAAGCCGAGCGCCGAGGCTCCGCCGACGCCGCCGAGGACCATGAAGGCGGGCATCAGGACCTTGAGCTCGACCCAGCTGCCGGCCCGGAAGCGCATGCCCTTGGGCGGGCCGATCGGGTACCAGCGCTTGCGGCCGACGGGGATGGGCCACAGGATCGGGCAGCCGGACACGGTCAGGGCGTCGCCGACGTCGTGCACGAGGGCGCCGAGGACGATCGGCAGGCCCAGCCACAGGTACTCCTGGCCGGGGCTCGTGAAGAGCCAGGCCGCGCCCTGGCCGGGCTGGTCGAGGACGCCCGCCAGGATCCAGGCGCCGGCGGCGCCGAGCAGCCAGACCAGGACGTCGCTGGACATCCGGGCGGCCCGCCACAGCAGGCCTTCCACGGCGAGGACCAGGTGCACGAAGAGGATCGCGAGGACGGCCCAGCGGCCGCCGGTGACCGCCGCGACGGAGGCCCCGGCGCCGATCAGGACCGCCCAGAGCCAGGTGTGGGTCAGGGTCCGGTGCCCGCCGGACCTGCGGGGGTCGGCGGAGGAGCGGGTCGCCTTGTAGACGGCGTACGACAGCTTGTCGACGATCTCGCAGAGGCCCCGGGAGACCGGACCGAAGGCGCGGGAGATGGTCGCCGACTTGTGGTCGAGGTCGGGTGCGAGGGCCGCGCCCGCGCAGATGAGCGCGCCGGCGACGAGAACGGGCCAGGGCATCGGGTGGTCGAAGGCGGCCGCGGCCGCTCCGACGCCCAGCCAGGCCGCCGCTCCGGACAGCGAGTGCGCCGGTCCCATCATGGTTGGCCCGCCCCGTTTCTCCCCTGCCGGCGCTCAGTTGACGTCCGGTCGACGGACGAGCCTACCGTCCGTGATCAAGACGGCTGATGGCCGGTTCCCCCATCCGAGCGGAATGCGGGCAAGATGGGGGCGTGACCCTTATCGATCAGCTGCCGCCGACCGCCGACCCCGACGCCCTCTTCGAGGCCTTCTCCTCCTGGGCCGAGGACCGGGGCATCACGCTCTACCCGGCCCAGGAAGAGGCGCTGATCGAGGTCGTCTCCGGGGCCAACGTGATCCTCTCCACACCCACCGGATCGGGAAAGTCGCTGGTCGCGGCGGGGGCGCACTTCACCGCGCTCGCCCATGACCAGGTGACCTTCTACACCGCGCCGATCAAGGCGCTGGTGTCGGAGAAGTTCTTCGACCTGTGCAAGCTCTTCGGCACCGAGAACGTCGGCATGCTGACCGGCGACGCCTCCGTGAACGCGGACGCGCCGGTGATCTGCTGCACGGCGGAGGTGCTCGCCTCGATCGCGCTGCGGGACGGCAAGTACGCCGACATCGGCCAGGTCGTCATGGACGAGTTCCACTTCTACGCCGAGCAGGACCGCGGCTGGGCCTGGCAGATCCCGCTGCTCGAACTCCCCCAGGCGCAGTTCGTCCTCATGTCGGCCACGCTCGGCGACGTGTCCATGTTCGAGAAGGACCTGACCCGGCGGACCGGGCGGCCGACCTCGGTGGTCCGCTCGGCGACCCGGCCGGTGCCGCTGTCGTACGAGTACCGGCTCACGCCCATCACGGACACCCTGACCGAGCTCCTGGAGACCAAGCAGGCGCCCGTCTACATCGTGCACTTCACGCAGGCGCAGGCCGTCGAGCGCGCGCAGTCGCTGATGAGCATCAACATGTGCACGCGCGAGGAGAAGGACCAGATCGCCGAGCTGATCGGCAACTTCCGCTTCACCACCAAGTTCGGCCAGAACCTCTCGCGGTACGTGCGGCACGGCATCGGCGTGCACCACGCGGGCATGCTGCCGAAGTACCGGCGGCTCGTGGAGAAGCTGGCCCAGGCCGGCCTCCTGAAGGTGATCTGCGGGACCGACACCCTCGGCGTCGGGGTGAACGTGCCGATCCGCACGGTGCTCTTCACGGCCCTCACCAAGTACGACGGCAACCGGGTGCGCACGCTGCGCGCCCGTGAGTTCCACCAGATCGCGGGCCGGGCCGGCCGGGCCGGCTTCGACACGGCCGGTCTCGTGGTGGCGCAGGCCCCCGAGCACGTCATCGAGAACGAGAAGGCGCTCGCGAAGGCCGGCGACGACCCGAAGAAGCGCCGCAAGGTGGTCCGCAAGAAGGCCCCCGAGGGCTTCGTCGCCTGGAGCGACACCACCTTCGAGAAGCTGATCGAGGCCGAGCCGGAGCCGCTGACCTCCCGCTTCAAGGTCACCAACATCATGCTGCTCTCGGTGATCGCCCGGCCGGGCAACGCCTTCGAGGCGATGCGCAAGCTCCTGGAGGACAACCACGAGCCGCGCAAGGCGCAGCTGCGGCACATCCGCCGGGCCATCGCGATCTACCGCTCGCTGCTCGACGGCGGTGTGGTGGAGCAGCTGGACGAGCCGGACGCCGAGGGCCGCACGATCCGGCTGACGGTCGACCTCCAGCAGGACTTCGCGCTCAACCAGCCGCTGTCGACCTTCGCCCTGGCCGCGTTCGACCTGCTGGACCCGGAGTCCCCCTCGTACGCCCTGGACATGGTGTCCGTCGTCGAGTCGACCCTGGACGACCCGCGCCAGATCCTCGCCGCCATGCAGAACAAGGCGCGCGGGGAGGCCGTCGGGCAGATGAAGGCGGACGGCGTCGAGTACGAGGAGCGGATGGAGCGGCTCCAGGACATCTCGTACCCGAAGCCGCTGGAGGAGCTGCTCTGGCACGCGTACAACGTCTACCGGAAGTCGCACCCGTGGGTCGGCGACCACCCGGTGTCGCCGAAGTCGGTCATCCGTGACATGTACGAACGGGCGCTGACCTTCACGGAGTTCACCTCCTGGTACGAGCTGGCGCGGACCGAGGGCATCGTCCTGCGGTACCTGGCGAGCGCGTACAAGGCGCTCGACCACACCATCCCGGACGACCTGAAGACCGAGGACCTGGAGGACCTGATCGCCTGGCTGGGCGAGATGGTGCGGCAGGTGGACTCCTCGCTGCTCGACGAGTGGGAGCAGCTGGCCAACCCGGAGATCCAGACGGCCGAGGAGGCCCAGGAGAAGGCCGACCAGGTCAAGCCGGTCACGTCGAACGCCCGCGCCTTCCGGGTGCTGGTGCGCAACGCCATGTTCCGCCGGGTGGAGCTGGCCGCCCTCGACAACGTCGACGCGCTCGGCGAGCTGGACGCCGAGTCCGGCTGGGACGCGGACGCGTGGGGCGAGGCGATGGACGCGTACTGGGACGAGTACGACGACCTGGGGACGGGACCGGACGCGCGCGGCCCGAAGCTGCTCGCGATCGAGGAGGACGCGGCGCACGGGCTGTGGCGCGTCCGGCAGACCTTCGCCGACCCGAACGGCGACCATGACTGGGGCATCAGCGCGGAGGTGGATCTCGCCGCCTCCGACGAGGAGGGCCGGGCGGTGGTCCGCGTGACGTCCGTCGGACAGCTGTAGAGGAGACCTGTGGTGACCAACCCCGCCGAGAGGCTCGTGGATCTGCTCGACCTGGAGCGGATCGAGGTCGACATCTTCCGCGGGCACAGCCCGCAGGAGTCGCTGCAACGGGTCTTCGGCGGCCAGGTCGCCGGGCAGGCCCTGGTGGCGGCCGGCCGCACCACGGAGGGCGACCGGCCGGTGCACTCGCTGCACGCCTACTTCCTGCGGCCGGGCCGGCCCGGGGTGCCGATCGTGTACCAGGTGGAGCGGGTGCGCGACGGTCGTTCGTTCACGACCCGCCGGGTCACGGCGATCCAGGAGGGCCGGACGATCTTCAACCTGACGGCCTCCTTCCACAAGCCGGAGGAGGGCGCCTTCGAGCACCAGCTGCCGCCGCGGCACCTGACGGACCCGGAGACCCTGCCCGACCTCGCGGACGAGATCCGGGAGCACCTGGGCGCGCTGCCGGAGGCCCTGGAGCGGATGGCCCGCCGGCAGCCCTTCGACATCCGGTACGTGGACCGGCTGCGCTGGACGCAGGAGGAGGTCAAGGACACGGACCCGCGGAGCGCCGTGTGGATGCGGGCCGTCGGTCCGCTGGGTGACGACCCGCTGGTCCACACCTGCGCCCTGACGTACGCCTCCGACATGACGCTCCTGGACGCGGTCCGGATCCCGGTCGAGCCGCTGTGGGGCCCGCGCGGCTTCGACATGGCCTCGCTGGACCACGCGATGTGGTTCCACCGGCCCTTCCGGGCGGACGAGTGGTTCCTGTACGACCAGGAGTCCCCGGTCGCCACGGGCGGCCGGGGACTCGCGCGGGGCCGGATCTACGACCGCGAGGGCAGGCTCCTGGTGTCGGTGGTCCAGGAGGGCCTGTTCAGGAAGCTGTAGCCCTTCCGGTCACTCGTACTCGGTGCCGCCCTTGCGGGTCAGGTAGGCCGGACTGACCGCCTTGGCGATGGCCCGGCCGCCGGTGACCGGGCTGTACCGCTCGGTCGCGGGCCTGATGACGACGCCCTCCCGCAGATGCGTCTCCCGGCCGGAGACGGTCTCCCGGCCGCTCGCGTGCGCGAGGACGGTGTCGAGGTCGTACGGTCCGGAGTACAGCCGCGGCACGAGGGGGACCTCGCCGCTCTCCAGGACCGCCTCCGGGTCGAGCCACCGCACCTGTCCGTCGATCTCGGCGGACACGTCGAACAGCGCGTAGCCGACGGTCTCGGAGCGGGCGTCGGCCCCGTAGGCGAGGTCCTGGACCCCGGAGCCGTACACCTCGCCGAAGAGCCCGACCCTCCGTGCGCCGAGGCGTTTCGCGAGCCGCTCGGCGACGGCGGCGAGGCCGTGGCCGTGGACGGCGCGCCAGTACAGGTTGCGCGGGTCCTCCTGGAGGGCGAGCCCCTTCGCCCCGAAGCCCTTGGACGAGACCTGCACGCGGCCGTCCTCGGCGTGGAAGGTCAGCAGGCAGGCGGTGCCGTGCAGCTTCTCCGTCAGGACGACGGGCTCACCGGCCTCGAACAGGTCCGGATAGCGCTTGAGGTTCTCGATGTCGACCCACGGCAGCAGGTCGGGAGCCGCCTCCACGTCCCCGCTCATCGTCGGCGGTATCGGCGGGACCCACTTGGTGATCCCGAGCGCCTCCGCGAAGTCGACCCCGTCGGCCGCGGCCCGCGCCAGGTCGGTGCCGTCGAGCGCACGGGGCCGGCACACGAGCCCCTGCGACAGCTCCCCGCGCAGCCGTACGGCCTTCACCCGGTCCGAGTTCCCTCCGGCGAGCCGCCCGGTCAGCCCCAGCTCGTCGACGAGCGCGAGGGGCAGCACGGCCTGCTCGGGGATGTAGACGGCGACATCGCCCGTCGTATAGGCCCCCTTGGCCACGACGGCCCGGTAGAGCCCGACCTGGGCGAGCTCCAGGGCGTCGGCGTTCGGATGCGGGTGGACGGTCAGGACCTCGGCGGTGACGCGCAGGGTGGACATCTCAGGACTCCGTGGACTCGGGTTTCGGTCTCATCGCCGGACATCCTCACGGGTCACGAAACCGCTGGCCCAACGGTTTTGACGGCTGGTAACGTCGCCGCCTCCGCCGGGCGCCGCCCGGCTCCTCCCCCGTTCCGTGGCTGAGGATCAGCCGTCCAAGGTGAGTGCGTTCTTGGCGTGCTCGACGGATTCCTCCGAGGCGGGGCCGCCGGGATTCTCGGTGGCAAGGGCCTGGTTGAGCGCGACGAAGGGGCGCATCCGCCGCTCGTAGCGGGCATACGCGGTGCGGTGGTCGCCGCGGGCCCTGGCGAGGCAGTCGGCCAGCACGTGGGCGCCGACGAGCGCCAGGCTGGTGCCCTGGCCCGACAGGGGGGACGGGCAGTAGCCGGCGTCGCCGAGCAGGGTCACCCGGCCCCGCGACCAGGTGTCCATGCGGATCTGGGCCATGGCGTCGCAGTAGAAGTCGGGTGCCGTCCGGGCGGCTTCGGCCAGGCGGGCCCCTTCCCATCGCATGGACGCGAGCCTGTCCACGACGAGCTGCCGCAGAGCGCCGCCGTCACGGCGGTCGCGGGCGAGCGGGGCGGACCGGAAACCGAAGGCGATCCTGAGTTCGGTGTTGTCGCGTACGGGCATGATGCCGAAGCCCGTGTCACCGTCCGTCAGCCACATCTGCCAGTTGTCGAGGCCGAGGAAGTTGTCGGCGCTGAATACCGAGAGGCAGCTCCCCAGATGGTGGGCGAATCGCTCCTCCGGACCGAACGTCAGGCGCCGTACGGTGGAGTGGAGGCCGTCGGCCCCGACCACGAGGTCGAAGGTGCGGGACGGTCCGTGCGCGAAGTCGACGCGGACGCCGGTCTCGTCCTCGTCGAGCCGGGTGACGCTGTCGCCGAAGAGGTACTCGACGCCGCCCTGCGTGTGCTCGTGGACCAGACGTACCAGGTCCTCGCGCAGCACCTCGATGTCCTCGCTGTCGAGCCGTCCGCTGCTGAAGGTCGCCTCCGTGGAGCGGTCGACCTCGTGGCCGTCGGGGTCGAGGATCGACATGCCGCGCATCCGGGTCCGCTCGCGGCTCACCCGCTCCAGCAGGCCCATCCGCTCCACGACGTCGAGCGCGACGCCGCGGATGTCCACGGCCTGGCCGCCGGGGCGTCGTCCCGGAGCTCGTTCCACGACGGTGGGCGCGAAGCCGTGGCGGCGCAGCCCATGAGCGAGGACGGGGCCCGCGATGCCGCCGCCGGAGATGAGTATGGTCCGCATGAGAGGCTCCTCCGTTGGTCTGTACGGTGTACGCGCCTGAACGTACGCCGTACGCGCACCGTCCTCAATGGACCGCATTCGGGGGCCTGCACTAGGACAGCACCCCCTCTTTCGACATCGCCGCTGCTACCCTCTGCACTAGTACAGGCTGGAAGGGTGGCGGACCGTGACGAAGACCACAGCAGCGCCTGATCCGCCGTATCTGCGTATCGTCACCGCCGTCCGGCGGCGCATCGCGGACGGTGAACTCGCCCCCGGGGACCGGGTTCCCTCGACCCGGCAGATCGCCGCGGAGTGGGGGGTGGCGCTCGCCACCGCCACCAAGGCCCTCACCGCCCTCCGTCTGGAGGGGCTCGTCGAGGCCCGGCCCCGGATCGGCACGGTGGTCGCCGGGACCGCCCCCGCCGGGCCGGCCCGCAGGCGCCCGTCGACCGCCCCGGACCCCGAGCAGGAGCTGAGCCTCGACCGGATCGTCCGTACGGCCATCGAGATCGCCGACGCCGAAGGGCTCCCGGCGCTCTCCATGCGCGGCGTCGCGGCCCGCCTCGGCGTCGCGGCCATGTCGATCTACCGGTACGTCCCGAGCAAGGAAGACCTCGTCCTGCACATGGCCGACGCCGCGTTCGGCGAGGAGTCCTACCCCGCGGACGCCCCCGGGGACTGGCGCGGCCGCGTCGAGCTGGGCGCCCGGACCCTGTGGAGCCTGTACCGGAGACACCCGTGGCTGGCCCACCTCGACACCCTGACGCGCCCGTTGCTCGTACCCGGCCTGATCGTCCACGGCGAGTGGATGCTGGACGCCCTCGACGGCCACGGACTCGACCCCACGACGCTGTTCGACATCCACGTCCTGCTCTACAGCCATGTCCAGGGCCTGGCGGTGCACCTGGAGAAGGAGGCGCACGCCGAGGCCGCCACGGGCCAGTCCGAGGAGCAGTGGATGGACAGTCGCGGCCCCGCCCTCCGGGCACTGGTGGTGTCCGGCCGCTTCCCGACCTTCAGCAAGGTGGTCGGCGCCTTCGAGGACGGCTACGACCTGCGCCTCGACGCGCTCTTCGCGTTCGGCCTCAAGGCACTCCTCGACGGCCTGGCCCCCCTCGTCGAAGGCCGGCGGGCCTAGGCCGACCTCGCCTCAGTCGGCCGACGGGTCCAGGCCCGGCAGGGTGTCCTGCTCCACCTCGTGGCGGCGGGTGCGGATGTCCGGGGGCGCCGGGTGGAGCTTCGCGTCGCACGTGGGCCCCAGGCCCGTGCGGCGCGAGTCCGCGCCGGTCAGGGGGCGGCCGCAGAGGCGGCAGTACACCCGGCGCGGTCCTGTCTGAGCTGCGGAATCGATCGCGATTGCCAGTGGTTCATCTGCCATGTTGAGATCAAACCTCATTCCGACGAGGAGCAGTCCATGAGTCTGTACGACATCCCCCTGAAGACCCTGACCGGTGAGCCGGTCTCCCTGGCCGACTACCGCGACCGGGCCGTGCTGGTGGTGAACGTGGCCTCGAAGTGCGGGCTCACCCCGCAGTACGCGGGTCTGGAGCGGCTGCAGAAGGAGTACGGGGAGCGCGGCTTCACCGTGCTCGGGGTGCCCTGCAACCAGTTCGCGGGGCAGGAGCCCGGCAGCGCCGAGGAGATCGCGACCTTCTGTTCGGCGACGTACGGCGTGTCCTTCCCGCTCCTGGAGAAGACGGACGTGAACGGGGAGGGGCGCCACCCGCTCTATTCCGAGCTGGTGAAGGTCGCCGACGCCGAGGGCGAGGCCGGTGACGTGCAGTGGAACTTCGAGAAGTTCCTCATCGGCCGTGACGGCAAGGTCACCCGCTTCCGTCCGCGCACCGAGCCGGAGGCCGCCGAGGTCGTGGCGGCGATCGAGGCGCAGCTTGTCTGACCCGGGGGTCGTCGAGCGGCTGCGGGCCGCCGGGTGCGTCTTCGCCGAGGAGGAGGCGGAGATGATCCTCGCGGCCGCCGCCGGGCCCGCCGAGCTCGACCTGATGGTCGAGCGGCGGGCCTCGGGCCTGCCCCTGGAGCACGTCGTGGGGTGGGCCGCTTTCGCCGGGCTGCGGATCGAGGTCGACGGCGGCGTCTTCGTGCCCCGGCGGCGCACGGAGTTCCTCGTCGGCCACGCGGTGGAGCTGGCCCGGCCCGGTGCCGTCTGCGTCGACCTGTGCTGCGGCTCCGGAGCGGCGGGCGCGGTGCTGCTCGCCGGGGTCGAGGGCGCGGAGGTGCACGCCTCGGACATCGAGCCGGCGGCGGTGCGCTGCGCCCGGCGGAACGTGGAGCCGCGCGGCGGCCGGGTGTACGAGGGGGACCTCTTCGCGCCGCTGCCGCGGGAGCTGCGGGGCCGGGTCGAGGTCCTGGTCGCCAACGTGCCGTACGTGCCGACCGAGGAGATCGGGCTCCTGCCGCCCGAGGCCCGCGACCACGAGCCGCACGTCACGCTCGACGGCGGCACGGACGGGCTCGACGTCATGCGGCGGGTCGCCGCCGAGGCGCCGGAGTGGCTGGCGCCGGGCGGACACCTGCTGGTGGAGACGAGTGAGCGTCAGGCGGAGACGGCCCTCGCGGTGATGTCCGCGGCCGGTCTGGTGCCGCGCGTCGTCACCTCCGAGGAGTGGTGGGCGACGGTCGTCGTCGCGACGAGGCCGTAGGGGAAGCGTCGGGAGCGGCCCCCCGTGCCGGGGCCGCTCCCTCGTGTCTCAGCGCGGCAGCAGACGGCAGCGGGCCGGGCCCGTCGCGTAGAGGGTGATGGCGGAGCCGACGGGCACCTCGGTGTCGACGGCTTCGAGGCCGTGCTTCTGGAGGATCATCGCCAGGGCGATCACCGACTCCAGCATCGAGAAGTGCTGCCCGATGCAGGCCCGCGGACCCCCGCCGAAGGGGTACCAGGCGTAGCGGGGGCGCGCCGCCTCCGCCTCGGGCGTGAAACGGTCCGGGTCGAAGCGCTCCGGGTCCTCCCAGTAGGCGGGATGCCGGTGGGTGACCCAGGAGGCGACGACGACGTCCGCGCCGGCCGGGACGGCGACGCCGTCGACCACGGTGGCGGCGACGGCGCGGCGCCCGATGGCCGGGGCGGCCGGGTAGAGCCGCATCGTCTCCTTGAGGACCCGGGTCACATAGGGCAGTGCGTCGAGGTCGGCGGCGACGGGGGTCCGGCCGCCGAGGACCCGGTCGACCTCCTCGTGGGCCCGCTTGAGCACCTCCGGGTGCTTGGCGAGCAGGTGGAGGGCGAAGCCGAGGGACGTGGCGGTGGTCTCGTGCCCGGCCAGGAGGAAGATGAGGACCTGCTCGCGCAGTTCGGTGGCGTCGAAGCTGCCGTCCTCGGCACTCTCGGCCTCGACGAGCAGGGTGAGCAGGTCGTCGCCCTCGGCGGAGGCCCGGCCGGAGGCGCGTCGCTCGGCGATGATGCGGTCGCAGACCTCGTACAGCGCCCGGTGGACGGCGGCGGCCTTGCGGTTGCCGGGGGTGGGCCAGTCCCGCGGGACCTTGAGCGGGGCGTAGCCACGGCTCAGCACATAGGCGTTGAGCTCGGGGAAGCTGCGCTCGACGATCTCGACGGCCGCGTCGACGTCGGTGCCGAAGAGGATGCGGGCGACCGCGCGCAGGGCGAAGCGGGTCATCTCGTGGAGGACGTCGACGGTGTCGGCCTCGTCGTCCTGCCACTCACCGATGAGGGTGGTGATCTCGGCGGCGACGGCCGCGGCGTAGCCGTCGACCCGGCGCTTGGTGAAGAGGGGCTGGACGAGCCGGCGCTGGCGGAGGTAGTCCTCGTCCTGACTGGTCAGCAGGCCGTTGCCGAAGGACTCGCGGATCTCCTGGTAGAAGGCGTTGTCCTTGCGGAAGTTGGCGGACTCCCCGGCGAGGACCTGCTGGGCGCCCTCCGCGGAGAAGACGCCGTAGATGGTGGCGCGGATGCCGGGCGGGCCCGCGGCGATCTTCACGACGTTGCCGTGCTCGCGCCGGGCGCGCAGGAAGGTGCCCAGCGAGTCCCGCTTGAGGTCGAGCATGGAGCCGAGGAGCGGATTTCCCTCGAGTTCGGGTGCTTCGGTGCCTGTGGTGATGGCCATGAACGGTTCCCCCTCGATCGTCGCCTGCGAGCTGATTCTCCCTCAGGAGGTGACTGGCCGGTAGGGATGCCCGAACTGCGGACCGGATCTGGCCGGTCGGCTCGGAAGGAGCCGTTGTCAGTGGCGTCTGGGAGGCTCGTCCCATGGAGCGACCCGAGCTGACGCTGCAACTGACCATCGACTGCGCCGATCCGCAGCGCCTGGTGCCCTTCTGGCTGGAGGCCCTGCGCTACGTCCCCGACCCGCCGCCCGCCGGCCACGCCACCTGGCGGGCGTACTGGGAGGCGATCGGCGTCCCGGAGGACGAGCTCGGCGAGGACGCCGGGGAGCTCCCGGAGTCCATCGTCGACCCGAAGGGCGTGGGCCCCCGGGTCTGGTTCCAGCGCGTCCCGGAGCCCAAGTCCGTCAAGAACCGCGTCCACCTCGACCTGAAGGTCGGCGGCGGCCGCGAGGTCCCCCTCGCCCTCCGTCGCGCACGCGTGGACGGCGAGGTGGCCCGGCTGACGGCGCTCGGCGCGACCGTGCTGTACGCGATGGACGAGCCGAACGGCATGGACTACTACGCGGTGGTCCTCCAGGACCCGGAGGGCAACGAGTTCTGCCTCGTCTGAGGACGGGGCGGCTACTTCGCGAGCGCGCGGCTGATGACCATGCGCTGGATCTCGCTCGTGCCCTCGAAGATCGTGTAGATGGCCGCGTCGCGGTGCATGCGCTCCACCGGGTACTCGCGGGTGTAGCCGTTGCCTCCGAGGATCTGGATGGCCTGGGCGGTGACCTTCTTGGCGACCTCGCTCGCGTACAGCTTGGACATGGAGCCCTCGGCCGCGGTGAAGGGCTTGCCGGCGGTGGCCATCCAGGAGGCGCGCCAGACGAGGAGGCGGGCGGCGTCGATCTGGGTGGCCATGTCGGCGAGCTGGAAGGCGACGCCCTGGTTCTCGATGATCGGGCGGCCGAACTGGACGCGGGTCTTGGCGTAGTCGAGGGCGACCTCGTACGCGGCGCGGGCGGTGCCGACGGCCATGGCGCCGACGGCCGGGCGGGAGGCCTCGAAGGTGGCCATGGCGGCGTTCTTCACGCGCTCGCCGGACTTCGCCTTCTCGCGGGCGCGGGCGAGGCGCTCGTCCAGCTTGTCCTTGCCGCCGAGCAGGCAGGAGCCGGGGACGCGGACGTCCTCCAGGACGACCTCGGCGGTGTGGGAGGCCCGGATGCCGTGCTTCTGGAACTTCTGGCCCTGCGAGAGGCCGGGGGTGTTCGGCGGCACGATGAAGGAGGCGTGGCCCTTGGAGCCGAGCTCGGGGTCGACGACGGCGACGACGACGTGGACGTTGGCGATGCCGCCGTTGGTCGCCCAGGTCTTGGTGCCGTTGAGGACCCACTCGTCCTTCGCCTCGTCGTACACGGCGCGGGTGCGCATGGAGGCGACGTCCGAGCCGGCGTCGGGCTCGGAGGAGCAGAAGGCGGCGACCTTGACGTCGTTCGCGTCGCCGTACATCTGCGGGACCCAGGTGCCGATCTGCTCCTCGGTACCGTTGGCGAGGACGCCGACGGCGGCGAGACCGGTGCCGACGATGGAGAGGGCGATGCCGGCGTCGCCCCAGAAGAGCTCCTCCATCGCCATCGGGATGCCGAGGCCGGTCGGGTCGAAGAACTGCTGGGCGTAGAAGTCGAGGGAGTAGATGCCGATCTTGGCCGCTTCCTGGATGATCGGCCAGGGGGTCTCCTCACGCTCGTCCCACTCGGCGGCCGCGGGGCGCATCACATCGGCGGCGAAGCCGTGGAGCCAGTCGCGGACCTGCTTCTGGTCCTCGTTGAGTTCGAGCGTGAACTCGCCCATGTTCCCTCCCAGCATGACGTTACTTGCGGTAACAGCAGTCTGTTACCGGTGGGTAGAGGCTGTCAACCTGCGGTGAAGCGGTTCGGCCCGACCGACGCCGGATCCCGGCCGGGTGTTACGTTGCGAGAGCCTCACGAATCGCACGGGCGGGGAGACACGCACATGGACATCGCACACCGGGCCACCGACCAGCAGACGACCGCCGAGCAGCGGCGCCGCGAGCTGCTGGAGGCGGCGGACCGGGTGGTGCTCCGGGACGGCCCCAAGGCGTCCATGAACGCGATCGCGGCCGAGGCCGGCATCACCAAGCCGATCCTCTACCGCCACTTCGGCGACAAGGGCGGCCTCTACCGCGCCCTGGCCACCCGGCACACGGACGCGCTCCTCGCCTCGCTCCGGGCCTCGCTCGACGCCCCCGCCGACCGGCGCCGCCGCGTCGAGGCCACCCTCGACACGTACCTGGCGTCCATCGAGGCGATGCCCCAGGTCTACCGCTTCCTCATGCACCCGGCGGAGGAGCCGCACCAGACCGAGCAGGGCTTCGACGTCGGCCGCCACTCGGCCCCGCTGCTGCGCCGCATGGGCGAGGAGCTCGGCCAGGTCATCGCCGAGCGCGTCGACCTGGGACCGGCCGCCGAGGCCCAGGCCCGCATCTGGGGCCACGGCATCGTCGGCATGATGCACGCGGCCGGCGACTGGTGGCTCGGCGAGCGCCCCTGCTCCCGCGCGGACCTGGTCAAGAGCCTGGCCGACCTCCTGTGGGGCCGCCTCGCGGCGGCCGACGACCTCCCCGGCGGGCCGGGCTTCTAGGGCCGTCCTTCCAGGGCCCGTCCTTCCGGGGCCCGTCCTTCCGGGACCCGTCTTCGGGTCAGGCCCGGGCGATCCGGCCCGCCCCGGCCCCCCACGGCTGCTTGCGGATCGCCCGCAGCAGGCGTGACTTGCGCCACCCCGTGACGTGGTCCGCGTAGACCCCGCCCTCCAGGTGGTCCGTCTCGTGCTGGAGGCAGCGGGCGAAGAAACCCGTCCCCTCGATCCGTATCGGGGTGCCGTCCAGGCGTACGCCCTCCACCACCGCGCGGTCGAAGCGGGGGGTCGGCGCCTCCAGGCCCGGCAGGGAGAGACAGCCCTCGGGGCCCGGGATCACGTCGCCGTCCGCCTCCACCAGGCGCGGGTTCACCACATGGCCCAGGTGGCGGTTCTCCTCGTCGTCGGGGCAGTCGTACACGAACACCCGCAGGCCCACGCCGACCTGGTTCGCCGCCAGGCCCACGCCGTGCGCCGCGTACATCGTGGCGAACATGTCCTCGACGAGCCGGGCCAGTTCGGGTCCGAAGTCGGTGACGGGCGCGCAGGGGGTGTGCAGCACGGGGTCGCCGAGGAGCGTCATCGCTCGGACGAGGCCGGAACTGCCGGGGATGGGGCGGTTTCGCATGGCCGTAAGGGTACGGTCCGCCGTGACCTCCTCGTTTCGTGCGGCCGCTCGCCGGTGCCGCTGTTCGGGCTGCTGGCCGGATCTCGATAGGCTGAGCCCGGACCGACGCAAGGAGGAACAAGAACGATGTCAGGACACCCCGGTAATCCAGAGCCGCTGTCGCCGCGCGCCAAGCTGGCCGTGACGGCGGGCAAGGCCGCGGCCGCGGTGTCGCGTGCGGCGGGGCGCGGCAGCGGATCGGTGATCGGCGGCCGGGTGGCGCTGAAGCTCGACCCCGACCTGCTCGGCCGGCTCGCGCAGCATCTGGACGTCGTCCTGGTGTCGGCGACCAACGGCAAGACCACCACGACCCGGCTGATCGCGGAGGCCCTGCGCGCCGCCGGCCCCGTGGTCTCCAACGCCCTCGGCGCCAACATGCCCGCCGGCATCACCTCGGCGCTGGCCGGCGGCACGGACTCCAAGTTCGGCGTGATCGAGGTCGACGAGAAGTACCTCGCGGGCGTCGCCCGGGACACCACGCCCAAGGCGATCGCGCTGCTCAACCTCTCCCGCGACCAGCTCGACCGCGCGGCCGAGACCCGGATGCTCGCCGAGAAGTGGCGCGAGGGCCTCAACGGCACCAAGGCCGTGGTCATCGCCAACGCCGACGACCCGCTCATCGTGTGGGCCGCCTCCTCCTCCCCCAACGTGGTGTGGGTCGCCGCCGGCCAGGAGTGGAAGGACGACGCCTGGTCGTGCCCCGCCTGCGGCGGTGTGATGCAGCGTCCGGGCGACGACTGGTTCTGCGGCGAGTGCGGCTTCCGCCGCCCCGCGCCGAGCTGGGCGCTCAGCGGCGACCACGTGCTCGACCCGCACGGTTCGGCCTGGCCGATCCGCCTCCAGCTGCCCGGCCGCGCCAACAAGGCGAACGCCGCCACCTCGGCCGCCGTCGCCGCGGTCTTCGGGGTGCCGCCGCAGGTGGCCCTGGAGCGCATGTACCAGGTGCAGGCCGTCGCCGGACGCTACGACGTGGTCTCCTTCCAGAACCGCGACCTGCGTCTGCTCCTCGCGAAGAACCCGGCCGGCTGGCTCGAAACGTTTTCCCTCATCGACGGGCCGCCCGCCCCGGTGATCCTCTCGGTCAACGCGCGGGGCGCCGACGGCACGGACACCTCCTGGCTCTGGGACGTGGACTACGGCCGGCTCGTCGGCCACCCGATCATGGTGATCGGCGACCGGAAGCTGGACCTCGCGGTCCGCCTCGAGGTCGCGGGCGTGGACTTCCGCGTCTGCGAGACGCTGGACGAGGCCGTCTCGATGGCCCCGCCCGGACAGATCGAGCTGATCGCCAACTACACCGCCTTCCAGGACGTCCGCCGCCGCGTCGGCAACTGACCCGTAGAGGACTTGCAGCATGAGTGACAGCAGCCTGCGCCTGGTCTGGGTCTACCCGGACCTGCTCAGCACCTACGGCGACCAGGGCAACGTCCTCGTCGTCCAGCGCCGTGCCGAACAGCGCGGTCTCCACGTCGAGCGCGTCGACGTCCGCAGCGACCAGCCGGTGCCGACCTCGGGCGACATCTACCTGATCGGCGGCGGCGAGGACCGTCCGCAGCGGCTCGCGGCCGAGCGGCTCCTCCGCGACGGCGGCCTGTCCCGGGCCGCCTCCAACGGCGCGATCATCTTCTCGGTCTGCGCCGGCTACCAGATCCTGGGCCACGAGTTCATCAACGACGTCGGCGAGCGGCAGCCCGGCCTGGGCCTGCTCGACGTGACCACGACCCGCGGCGAGGGCGCCCGCTGCGTCGGCGACGTCCTCGGGGACATCGACCCGCGCCTGGGCCTCCCCCAGCTGACCGGGTTCGAGAACCACCAGGGCATCACCCATCTCGGCCCGACGGCCCGGCCCTTCGCCCGGACCGTCTTCGGCAACGGCAACGGGACCGGCGACGGCACCGAGGGCGCGTACAACGACACCGTCTTCGGCACGTACATGCACGGCCCCGTCATGGCCCGCAACCCGCAGATCGCGGACCTGCTCCTGAAGCTGGCCCTCGACGTGAACGCGCTGCCGCCGACCGACGACCGCTGGTACGAGGCGCTGCGCGCCGAGCGCATCGCGGCGGCCACGCAGCCCGCCTGAGTCACCCCGGGGCCGCCGCAGGTCCCTCGTACGAACGTACGTTGTCCACTGTGCGGACATCCGGTTCGGTCCCGCCACCCCTGCGGCGATAGGGTGGCGGGGATCCAGCCGGACGACGTGGTCCGGGAGTCGGCCCACGTTGCAAAGGTTTTTGGGCTATGCGCATTGGCGTGCTCACCTCCGGCGGAGACTGCCCCGGTCTGAACGCTGTCATCCGTTCCGTCGTGCACCGCGCCGTGGTCGACCACGGCGACGAGGTCATCGGCTTCCACGACGGGTGGAAGGGCCTCCTGGACTGCGACTACCGCAAGCTCGATCTCGACGCGGTGGGCGGCATCCTGGCCCGGGGCGGCACCATCCTCGGCTCCTCCCGGGTCCAGCCCGCGCACCTCGTCGACGGCGTCGAGCGTGCCAAGGGCCACGTCGCCGACCTCGGTCTCGACGCCGTCATCCCGATCGGCGGCGAGGGCACCCTGAAGGCGGCGAACCTGCTCTCCGAGGCGGGACTCCCGATCGTCGGCGTCCCGAAGACGATCGACAACGACATCGCCTCCACCGACGTCACCTTCGGCTTCGACACGGCCGTCACCGTCGCCACCGAGGCCCTCGACCGGCTGAAGACCACCGCCGAGTCGCACCAGCGGGTCCTCGTCGTCGAGGTGATGGGCCGCCACACCGGCTGGATAGCGCTGCACTCCGGCATGGCCGCCGGCGCGCACGCCGTGGTCGTGCCCGAGCGCCCCTTCGACATCGACGAGCTGACCTCGCGGGTCGGCGAGCGCTTCGAGGCCGGCAAGCGGTTCGCGATCGTGGTCGTCGCCGAGGGCGCGAAGCCGCGCGAGGGCTCGATGGACTTCAAGACCGCCGGCACCGACATCTACGGCCACGAGCGCTTCACCGGCATCGCCAACCAGCTCTCCGCCGAGCTGGAGCGGCGCCTCGGCAAGGAGGCCCGCCCGGTCATCCTCGGCCACGTCCAGCGCGGCGGCACGCCGACCGCGTACGACCGCGTCCTCGCGACCCGCTTCGGCTGGCACGCCGTCGAGGCGGCGCACCGCGGCGAGTTCGGCATGCTGACCGCGCTGCGCGGCACGGAGATCACGATGGTCCCGCTGGCCTCGGCCGTGGAGACCCTCAAGACGGTTCCGGCCGACCGGTACGTCGAGGCGGAGTGCGTGCTCTGACGACTCCCGTACGTCACCACCGCCCCCGGTCGCGATCGCGGCCGGGGGCGGTTCTAGTCTGGTGCGGACAACAAGCGCGAATCGGGCTCCAGGAGTGTACGGATGGATCACAGCGGGCACGGCATGACCACGGATCTGCCGCCGTTCACGCTGGGGCGGGGCCTGGAGTTCTCCCCTGACCTCTTCTTCCTGATCGGATGCCTGGCGGCACTCGGTCTGTACGGCTGGGGCGTGGCGCGGCTGCGGCGGCGCGGTGACGCGTGGCCCGTCGGCCGGACGGTGCTCTTCACCGTCGGCGTGCTGACGATCGCCCTGGTGATGTGCACCAGGCTCAACGACTACGGCATGGTCATGTTCAGCGTGCACATGGTGCAGCACATGGTGATCTCCATGCTGTCGCCGATCCTGCTGCTACTCGGCGCGCCGGTGACCCTCGCGCTGCGGGCGCTGCCGGTGGCGGGCCGCGGCTCCCTGGGCCCGCGCGAGCTGCTCCTGAAGCTGCTGCACAGCCGGTACATGCGGGTGATCACGCACCCGGCGTTCACCATCTCCATGTTCATCGCGAGCCTGTACGCGCTGTACTTCTCGCCGCTGTTCGACTTCCTGATGGGGTCGAAGGTCGGGCACATCGGGATGATGGTCCACTTCCTGATGGTGGGCCTGATCTTCTTCTGGCCGATCATGGGCGTGGACCCGGGCCCGCACCGTCCCGGATACGTGATGCGGATGCTGGAGCTGTTCGCGGGAATGCCGTTCCACGCGTTCTTCGGCATCGCGATGATGATGGCGACCGAGCCGCTGGTGGAGGCGTACAAGAACCCGCCGGCCTCGCTCGGCATCGACGCCCTCACCGACCAGAACGCCGCGGGCGGCATCGCCTGGGCCTTCAGCGAGATCCCGTCCGTGCTGGTGCTGATCGCGCTGGTCTACCAGTGGTACCACTCCGAGCAGCGGCAGGCCGTCCGCAAGGACCGGGCGGCAGACCGGGACGGCGACAAGGAGCTGGAGGCGTACAACGCGTATCTGGCTTCGCTGCGGGCGCGGAGCCGCTGACGCTCGGGATCCAGGATTCTGAATCCTGGATCCAAGATCTTGGATCCTCGCCCCCTCTTCCCCCCTTCCGGGCCCGGTGCCGCTTCGGCGCCGGGCCCGGTTCGCGTTCCGGCGCACGCCGGAGCGTCCCGGGAGTAGCGCGCGCCCCTCTCGTGGGGTCACGATGGGCTGGACGGCTTGCGCGGCCCCGGTCGGGAGGAGGGCGGGCTGATGTCCGGTCCCACGAAGACGATGACGGTGCTCACCGGCGTGGCGCTGGTGCTGACGACGGCCTACACGGTGGCGCTCGGCAGCAGCGGCTGGCTCTGGTTCGGTCTGGTGGTCCTCGTCGTGGCGACGATCGGGATGGCGGCGGCGGACAGCTCCGTACCACCGTCTCCCGGGCCCCGCCCGCCGGGCACCACGTCCTGACCGGCGGGACGCCCCCCTACGCGCGCGGGGCCAGGACGATCCAGGTCTGGCCCGGGGCGAAGGACAGGGGCGCTCCGGCCGGGGTGGTGAAGGTGGTGCCGGATCCGGCGGAGGGGCGGGACCAGCGGGCCTCGTGGGCGCGCCCGTCGCGCAGGACGAGGGCGGTTCCGCTGCCGACGGTCTCGCTGTACGGGGAGACCGAGCCGAAGCGGTCGTGGAAGCGGGAGGGGCGGATCGTGACGTGCTGGACGACGACCGTCTTCGGAGTGAGCGGACCCGTGTCGGTGGCGCGGGCCTCGCGGCCGTCCATGGCCACGTGCCAGGCGTGGTCGGCGGCGGACCAGGTGAAGGTGTAGCGGGCCGCCGGGTAGCGGACGGTCGAGGTGGTGACCGGGGTGCCGCCGGGCGGGGCGGGCCCGAAGCGGAAGCCGATGTCCCGGGCGTCGCCGGCCCGCGGTGCGGCGGCGAGGGCGCGGCCGGGGCGCAGATAGAGGTTGTGCGGGGCCGGCCGGTCCGGTGAGCGCAGGAAGGCCCGGGGTGCGGTGCTCTCCGTGACGAGGTCGAGGGGGGCGGCCCGGAGGAGCGGGGTGAGGGCGGACTGGGCGCCGGAGTAGGCGAGGACCGGTCGGCCGTAGTCGGCGAGCAGGGCGATGTCGGACTCACGGGCGCTGCGGACGGGGCCGGTGAGGTCGGGGAGGCGTGAGGAGTAGACGGCCAGGAGGCGGGTGACTCCGCCCTCGACCTGCTCGACGTAGACGAGGTCGGCGGCGCCGAGTCCGGTGTGGGGGCGGGCCGCCGGCACGTTGTCGATCTTCACGGTCAGGACGGGCGCGGGCTTCGCGGGAAGTCCGGTGAAGGGCGAGAGCCCGGTGGCGGGGGCGGTGGGGGTGGCGGGCGCGGTCGTCGGCGTGGGGCGCGGCTGCGGCGGCGGGCCCGAGTCGGAGCAGCCGTACAGCCCGGCCGCCGTCAGCGCGCACAGCAGCGCGGTGAGGACGCGGCCGGGGCGCCTGGTTCCGCGCTCGCCCGTCATGTGACGCTCCCCCACCAGTGGACCACGGGCCCGTGCGGGGATACAACGGGCGTGACGGACGACGAACGGGGGTCGCGGGTGTTCTACCAGCTGATGAAGCACGTCCTGCTCGGGCCGCTCCTCAGGCTGCTGTTCCGGCCGCGGATCGAGGGGCTCGAGCACGTCCCGGAGGAGGGGGCCGCGATCGTCGCGGGCAATCACCTCTCCTTCTCCGACCACTTCCTGATGCCGGCCGTCCTGGACCGGCGGATCACCTTCCTCGCGAAGCAGGAGTACTTCACGGGTCCGGGGCTCAAGGGCCGGCTGACGGCGGCCTTCTTCCGGGCCGCCGGGCAGATCCCGGTCGACCGGTCGGGGAAGGAGGCCGGCCGGGCGGCGATCCGGGAGGGCCTGGGCGTCCTGGGCCGGGGCGAGTTGCTCGGGATCTATCCGGAGGGGACGCGTTCGCACGACGGGCGGCTCTACAAGGGCAAGGTGGGGGTGGCGGTGATGGCGCTGACCGCGGGGGTCCCGGTGGTGCCGTGCGCGATGGTGGGGACCTTCGAGATCCAGCCGCCGGGGAAGGTCGTGCCGAGGATCCGCCGGGTCACCATCCGGTTCGGGGAGCCGCTGGACTTCTCCCGGTTCGCCGGGTCGGCGGGCGAGAGGGCGGTGGTCCGGGCGGTGACGGACGAGATCATGTACGCGATCCTGCGCCTGTCGGGCCAGGAGTACGTGGACGAGTACGCGGCGGTGGTGAAGGCCACCGGGCCGCGTGGTGACGCACCGTCGGAATAGTTCCCGCGCGGGGAACGCCGAGGGCGGATCCGCGCACGGCGCAATCCCCTGGGCCGCGGCGCCGGGCGGCCGTAACGTCCCTGGCATGACCAAGGGAAACGCGTTCGTGCTGGGTGGGACGGGACAGGTGGGACGGGCGGCCGTGCGGGCGCTCGTCGCGGACGGCTGGGAGGTGACGGCCGCCTCGCGGGGCGGCGCCAGGGACGACGGGTGGCCGGACGAGGTCCGGTCGGTCCGGCTCGACCGGAACGAGGAGGGCGCGCTCGCGGCGGGCCTGGGCGACGGGTGCGACGTGCTCGTGGACATCGTCGCGTACGACGCCGGTCACGGCCGGCAGCTGACGGGCCTGGCCGACCGGATCGGTTCGGCGGTGGTGGTGTCGAGCGGGGCGGTGTACGAGGACGAGCGGGGGCGGAGCTTCGACACCCAGGACCGGCCGGACGGTTTCCCCGCCTATCCGGTGCCGCTCGCGGAGGACTGGCGTACGGTCGCGCCCGGCGACACCACGTACGGCACGCGGAAGATCGCCCTGGAGCGGGAGCTGCTCGCGGCGGGCGACGCGCTGCCGACGACGCTGCTGAGGGCGGGCGCCGTCCACGGGCCGTACTGCCCCGGGCCGCGCGAGCTGTGGTTCGTGAAGCGGGCGCTCGACGGGCGGCCGGTGCGTGTGCTCGCGTACGGCGGGACGTCGCGGTTCCACCCGGCCCACGTCGACAACATCGCGGAGCTGGTCCGGCTCGCGGCGGCGGCCCCCGGCAGCCGGGTGCTGAACGCGGCGGACCCGGAGGCGCCGACGGTGGCGGAGATCGGGGCGGCGATCGACGCGGTCCTGGGGGCGGAGAGCGAGACGGTGCTGATGGAGGGGGCGCCGCAGGGCACCGTGGGGCTCACTCCGTGGACGTCGGAGCATCCCATCGTCTACGACATGACGGCGGCCGAGCGGGAGTTGGGGTACCGGCCGGTGGTGTCGTACGCGGAGTCGCTGCCGGAGACGGTCGAGTGGCTGGCCGGGCAGCTGAAGGGGCGGGAGTGGCGGGACGCCTTCCCCGGTCTCGCGAAGTACCAGGTGGATTTCTTCGACTACGCGGCGGAGGACGCCTGGCTGGCGTCCCGGTCATGACGGAAGGGGCGGCCGTCGGACGGCCGCCCCTCCCTTCACGCCGTGCGGGGTGTTACGGCTTCGGGGTGGCGTGCGGCTCGCACGTCACGTCCTGGCTGTCCACCTTGCCGGTGAGCAGGTACGTCTCGACCCGCGGGTTGATGCACGGGTTCACCAGACCGGTGACGCCGTGCGAACCGGCGTCCTTCTCGGTGATGAGACGCGAACCCTTGAAGCGCTTGTGCAGCTCGACCGCGCCGGCGTACGGCGTCGCCGCGTCACGCTCGGACTGGACGATGAGCACCGGCGGCAGGCCCTTGCCGGTCTTGACCTGGGTCGGCTTCTGACGCGGCGCGGACCAGGTGGCGCACGGCAGGTTCATCCAGGCGTTCGCCCAGGTCATGAACGGGTACTGCTCGTGGAGGGCCGAGTTGTCCCGGTTCCACCGGTTCCAGTTCGTCGGCCAGGGCGCGTCGGCGCACTCGACGGCGGTGTAGACGGCGTTGCCGTTCTCCGACGCGATGTTGCCGGCCGTGTCGGTGAGGTCCGCGGCGGCGCCGTCGATCAGCGGCTGCGGGTCACCCGCGGCGTACGCGCTCCAGGCCTCGGCGACCGGGGCCCACGAGGAGTCGTAGTACGGGGCGCTCTGGAAGAAGCCGATGAGCTCGGCCGGTCCGACCTTGCCGCCCAGGGGCTCCTTCTTGGCGGCGGCGCGCAGGGTCACCCACTGCTGCTGGACCTCCGCCAGGGTGTCGCCGAGGTGGTAGGTGGCGTCGTTCTGGGCGACCCAGTTCATCCAGTCCTTGAGGCGGCCCTCGAAGGCGATGTCCTGCTCCAGGTTGGCCTGGTACCAGATGTTGCTCTTCGCCGGGTTGACCACGCTGTCGACGATCATGCGACGCACGTGGTCCGGGTACAGCGTGCCGTAGACGGCGCCCAGGTAGGTGCCGTAGGAGACGCCGATGAAGTTGAGCTTCTTCTCGCCGAGCGCGGCCCGGATGACGTCGAGGTCACGGGCGGTGTTGCGCGTCGTCATGTAGGGCAGCATGTCGCCGCTCTTCTCGGCGCAGCCCTTGGCGTACTCGGCGGCCAGCTTGCGCTGGGCGAGCTTGTCCGCCTCGCTGTCCGGGACCGGGTCGAGCTTGGGGCCCTTGACGAACTCGGTCGGGTCGACGCAGGAGATGGGCGCCGAGTGGCCGACGCCGCGCGGGTCGAAGCCCACGAAGTCGTACGCCTTCGCGGTGTTCACCCAGAGCGGGCTCTTGGTGGTGACCCGGCGCGGGAAGCGCAGGCCGGAACCGCCGGGGCCGCCCGGGTTGTAGAGCAGCGCGCCCTGGCGCTCGGCGGCGGTGCCGGTGGACACGGCGCGGTCCACGGCGATCTTGATCTTCTTGCCGTTGGGCTTGGCGTAGTCGACCGGGACGGTGACCCAGCCGCACTGGATGGGCTTCGCGAAGCCCCAGTCGGCCGGGCAGTCCTGCCAGTCGATGCCGGCCTTGGCGGCCTCGGCGGCGGCGACGGCCGCGCCGCGCGCCTCGGCGTCCCGGTCCTGGCCGGTGACGGCACCGGCCGTCGGCGCGGCGAGCGCGGTCGCCATGAGCGTGCCCGCTATCAGAGTGCCGGCAGAGCCGAGCACTGCTGTGCGTCTCAATGGTCCTCCCCCTGAAGGAGTCTGTGTGTCCGGGGGATCCTTTCGTCCCTGGGGCTCAAGACGAAAGGGCGTACACCTGTTTCTTTGCCGAACCAATAACCGGTGAGTGGTGTACCGCTGAGCGGTACGGCTTCGAGGAAGGGTCAGAACGGGGCGAGTTCGGACAAAGCCTCATCGAGGAGCCGGCGCAGCGCGAGCGCGTCGGGGGCGACGGCGGTGGCGAGGACGGCGGGGCCGGCGAGCGGGCTGACCACGGCGTTCTCCCCGAACGGCCGCGCCTCCACCGGCGTCTCGGCGAACGCCGGGTCGACCACGAGGAGTTGGCCGGTGGCCCGGTGGCCGCCGAGGACCGCGCCGCCGTCCCAGCCGCCGGGCGCCCCGGGGCCGAAGGCGAGCTCCTGGTCGAACAGGGGGCGGCCGGCGCGACGGACGGTGAGACGGGTGACGAGGGTGCCGGGCGGTTCGCCGTGCCGGCCGAGGACCTGCTCCTCCCGGAGGACGAGCCGCGCCGTGGGCGCGAGGTCGACGGTGGTGCGCATCCGCAGGTGCGAGCCGGCCGCGGAGACGAGCTGCTCGGGCAGCCAGCGGAGCACCGCCCCGTCGCCGACGGCGATCCGCACGTCGTACGCGGCGGGGTCGGCGCTCCGGCCGGGCAGGGCGAGGGTGGCGGCGGCCGAGTCGACCTGGAGCCGGGCCCCGTCCCGCACCTCGGTCTCGATCGCCAGCCGGTCGCCGCCGAGCGGGGCGCTCATCGCCCCGACGACGGTGACCCGGGTGTACGGTCCGGCGGCCCGGGTGCGGCGCAGGGCGAGGGGGCCGTCGCTCACCAGGAGCGGCAGTCCGCCGTCGGCGTCGGCGGTGATCCGGGCGGTGGCGCGCAGGCTCACGCGGTCCACGCCGCGAGCCGTGCCCGGACCCAGTCGGCGACGGGCGCGACGCCGTTCTCGCCGCGCAGGGAGGTGAAGGCGACGGGCAGGTCGCCGCGCTGCTCCTTCGCGTCGCGGGCCATCCGCTCCAGGTCGGAGCCGACGTACGGGGCGAGGTCGGTCTTGTTGATCACGAGGAGGTCGGCGGTGGTGACGCCGGGGCCGCCCTTGCGGGGGATGTCGTCGCCGCCGGCCACGTCGATGACGAAGATCTGGGCGTCGACGAGTCCCTTGGAGAAGGTGGCGGTGAGGTTGTCGCCGCCGGACTCGACGAGGACGAGGTCGAGGGGGCCGACGCCGTCCTCCAGGTCCTCGACCGCTTCGAGGTTGGCGGAGATGTCGTCGCGGATGGCGGTGTGCGGGCAGGCGCCGGTCTCCACTGCCTGGATGCGCTCGGGCGGCAGGACGGCGTTGCGGAGGAGGAACTCGGCGTCCTCGCGGGTGTAGATGTCGTTGGTGACGACCGCGAGGGAGAGGGTGTCGCGCAGCTCCCGGCAGAGGGCGGCGACGGTGGCGGTCTTGCCGGAGCCGACGGGTCCGCCGAGTCCGATGCGCAGGGCGCGGCGGGTGCCGTCGGGACGGTGGGCGTCGGCGGAGACGGCGCCGTGGTGGGTGTGGGCGTGATCGAGGTGCACGGGGGCTCCCGGGTGCTCGGGCCGGTGGTGGGGTGGTGCTCGGGGCGGTGCGAGGGGCGGTGCTCAGGACGCGAAGAGGCGGACGGGCCAGGCGGCGTGCTGTTCGGCGGTGAGGTCGAGCAGCGGCGCGGAGGCGGCGGGCAGGTCGTCGACGACGCCCTGCCGGGCGGCCGCGGCGGCGCGCTCGGCCACCCGGTCCATCTCGGGCGTGAGGCGGGCGAGGACGGCGGTGGCCTGGTAGGGGTCGAGGCTGAGGAGGCGGACGGCCGCGGTCGCCGGGCCGCCGACCGTCTCGTACGCGACGCAGTGCGCCGCCTCCTCGGGGCCGAGCCCGGCGGCCCGCGCCGCGGTGCCGAGGACGACGGGCTGGTGGGCGCCGCGGGGGAACGCGGCGGCCAGCGCGTCGAGTTCGGGGCTCGGCCAGGTGGCGCGGGCGGCCCGCATCAGCTGGCGGCCGAGTCTGCGGGCGGCGGCGCGCAGGGCCGCCGAGGGCGTGCGGGCGTCGGCCGCCGCGTCGAGTTCGTACGGGTCGAGTCCGTGCGCGGCTCCGGCGGCGAGCGCGGCCGAGGTGAGGCCCGTGGTGTGCAGACGGCCCCGGCAGAAGGACTCCAGGTCGGCGGCGTCCTTGATGCGGCCCGCCCTGACGGCGGCCTCGGCGCCGCCGGAGTGGGCGTGCCCGCCGGCGGGGAAGCGCCCGTCGGCGAGCACGAGGAGTGCGGAGAGTGTCATCAGAAGGGCTCAGAAGAGGAAGTAGCGCTGGGCCATGGGAAGTTCGGCGGCGGGCGCCGGTTCGACGGTCTCGCCGTCGATGCTCACCGAGAAGGTGTCGGCGTCGACCTCGACCCGGGGCAGGGCGTCGTTCTCGCGCATGTCGGCCTTGGTCACCCGCCGGGTGGAGCCGATGGGGACGAACTCCTTGTGCAGGCCGAGCTTCCGGGGCAGGTCGTCCTCGATCGCCGCCCGGGCGACGAAGTTGACCGAGCCGGCCGCCGCGGCGCGGCCGAGCGCGCCGAACATCGGGCGCGGCAGGACCGGTTGCGGGGTGGGGATGGAGGCGTTGGCGTCGCCCATCTGCGCGTAGGCGATCTGGCCGCCCTTGACGACGACGAGCGGCTTCACGCCGAAGAAGGCGGGCTCCCAGAGGACCAGGTCGGCGAGCTTGCCGGGCTCGACCGAGCCGACGAGGTGGTCCATGCCCTGGGCGACGGCCGGATTGATCGTGTACTTGGCGACGTAGCGGCGGGCGCGGTGGTTGTCGGCGCGGCCGTCGCCGGGCAGGGCGCCGCGGCGCTTCTTCATGACGTGGGCGGTCTGCCAGGTCCGCATGATCACCTCGCCGATCCGGCCCATGGCCTGGGAGTCGGAGGAGATGATCGAGATGGCCCCCAGGTCGTGGAGGACGTCCTCGGCGGCGATGGTGGAGGGCCGGATGCGGGACTCGGCGAAGGCGAGGTCCTCGGGGACGGCCGGGTTGAGGTGGTGGCAGACCATCAGCATGTCGAGGTGTTCCTCGATGGTGTTGACGGTGTGCGGCCGGGTCGGGTTGGTGGAGCTGGGCAGGACGTGCGGCTCGGAGACGACGGTGATGATGTCGGGGGCGTGCCCGCCGCCGGCGCCCTCGGTGTGGTACGCGTGGATCGTGCGGCCGGCGATGGCGGCCAGGGTGTCGCCGACGAAGCCCGCCTCGTTCAGGGTGTCGGTGTGGATGGCGAGCTGGGCGCCGGTCTCCTCGCAGACGCTCAGACAGGCGTCGATGACGGCGGGGGTCGCGCCCCAGTCCTCGTGGATCTTGAAGCCGAGGGCGCCGCCGCGCAGCTGGGAGCGCATCGCCTCCCGGGACATGGTGTTGCCCTTGCCGAGCAGGCCGATGTTGACGGGGAAGGTGTCCAGCGCCTCGAACATCCGGGCCATGTGCCAGGGGCCGGGCGTGATGGTGGTCGCCTTGGTGCCCTCGGCCGGTCCGGTGCCGCCGCCGACGAGGGTGGTGACTCCGGTGGCGAGGGCCTGCTCGACGACGGTCGGCGAGATGAAGTGGACGTGGGTGTCGACGGCGCCCGCGGTGACGATGCGGCCGTTGCCGACGATGATCTCGGTCTCGGGGCCGATGACGAGGTCGGGGTGGACGCCGTCCATGGTGTCGGGGTTGCCGGCCTTGCCGAGCGCGGTGATCCGGCCGTCCCGGATGCCGATGTCCGCCTTGACGACGCCCCAGTGGTCGATGACGACGGCGCCGGTGATGACGGTGTCGGGGGCGCCCTCGGCCCGGGTGGTGCGGGCCTGGCCCATGGACTCGCGGACGACCTTGCCGCCGCCGAAGACGGCTTCCTCGCCGGCGCGGCCGGGGCCGCCGCAGCGGTCCTCCTCGATCTCGACGAGGAGGTCGGTGTCGGCGAGGCGTACGCGGTCGCCGGTGGTGGGGCCGAACAGGTCGGCGTAGACGGCGCGGTGGAGGTCAGGCACGGTCGCCGTCCTTGTCCTGTTCGGTGGCGTCGGAGGGGCCGGTGGCGTCGAGGGGGCCGGCGGTCTCGCCGCGCAGGCCGGGCACGATCCGACGGCCCGCGATCGGGACCAGTTCGACCTCGACGGGGATGCCGGGTTCGAAGCGGACGGCGGTCCCGGCGGCGATGTGCAGCCGCTGCCCCCGGGCGGCGGCGCGGTCGAGGTCGAGGCCGGGGTTGACCTCGGCGAAGTGGTAGTGGGAGCCGACCTGGACGGGCCGGTCGGCGGCGTTGAGCACGGTGAGGCGGGTGACGGGACGCCCCTCGTTGAGGGCGACGGGTCCGTCCGCGTACAGGATCTCTCCGGGGATCATCGGCGGCCGCCCGTTCAGACGATGGGGTCGTGGACGGTGACGAGCTTGGTGCCGTCCGGGAAGGTGGCCTCGACCTGGACGTCGTGGATCATCTCCGGGATGCCGTCCATGACCTCGTCGCGGGTGAGCACCTTGCGCCCGGAGGCCATCAGCTCGGCGACCGTCCGGCCGTCCCGGGCGCCCTCCAGGATGTGGGAGGTGATCAGTGCGACGGCCTCGGGGTGGTTGAGCCGCACTCCCCGGGCCCGACGCTTCTCGGCCACATCGGCCGCCACATGAATGAGCAGGCGCTCCTGCTCGTGCGGGCTCAGCTGCACTCTTCCACCTCACAGTCGTCGACCGGATCTGACCCGGACAGCTGCGGACCCTACCGACCGTCAACACTCTGTTGAACTGCGGAGATGCGGTACGCGGCCAGACATTGCACGTTAGGGCGGAAGTTTTTCCGGCTCGTTAACCCCGGCTTTGCGTTTCCATGATCATCGAATCGGTTCGGCGCCTCCGGGCACGGACATCGACATCAGGCCACGGAGCCCGTCCTGCAGGACCTCGACGGCCACGTCGCCGAAGAGCGCCTGCTGGGCGATGAGGCCCTGAGCGGTGGCGATGAGGGTGCGGGCCACGTGGTCGGCGGGGACGTCGGCGCGCAGGAGACCGCTCTCGCGGTAGGCGGTCACCAGCCTCGTCCAGGCGGCCCGCATCCCCTGGTAGCCCTCGGAGAGGGTCTCGGCCAGCGCCTCGTTGCGCAGGGTCTCGGTCCACACCTGGATGATCAGCCGCGCGAAGGCCTGTCGGTCCGCGCCCTCGACCCGCTCCTCCAGGAAGAGCCGGAGCACCGCGCCGAGGAGGACGTCGGGGGTGGGCGGCGGGGTCGCCCGGGAGGCCTCCTCGAAGGCGCCCCGGATGCCGGCGAAGGCCTCGGTCGCGATGGCCCCGATCAGCTCCTCCTTGCCGCGGAAGTAGCGGTAGACCGCACCCGCGGACAGGCCCACCTCGGCGAGCACGTCCTGCATGGACGTGGCGTGGAAACCGTTGCGGGCGAAGCAGCGCGCGGCGCCGTCGAGGATCTGGCGGCGCCGGGCGTCGAGGTGTTCCTGGGAGACACGTGCCATGGGGCCGAACTTAAAACGAATATTCATTCTTGACAACTTCCCAGCGACGGCGCACGCTGAGCCCACGTAAAACGAACGATCCTTCGCTTTGAATCGAGGCCGCCATGCCCGCCGCCACCACCCCGCCGGCCGCCGGCCGCAGAACCCTCGCCGTACTCCTCCTGATACCGGTCGTCGCCGCCCTCGCCCTCTCGGTCTTCGCCTGGCCCGCCGCGCGCCTCGCCCCCCGCGACCTGCCCGTCGGGGTGGCCGGACCCGCCGCCGCGGCCGACGCGGTCGAGCGGGGACTCGGACGGCACGAGGGAGCCTTCGAGATCCACCGTTACGCGGACGCCGGTGCCGCCCGGGCCGCGATCGAGGACCGGGACGTGTACGGCGCGGTGGTCGTCACGCCCAGCGGCACGGAACTCCTCACCGCCTCGGCGGCGAGCCCCGTCGTGGCCGGGCTGCTGCGCGAGGCCGTGACCGCGCAGGCCCCGGCGGGAGCGCCGGTCCGGGTCACGGACGTGGTCGCCGCACCGGCGGGCGACCCGCGCGGCGCCGTGCTCGGCGCGAGCCTGCTGCCGCTCGCCCTGGTCGGGGCGGCCGCGGGCGTCGCCACCGTCCTGCTCGGGCTCCGCGGGGCCGGGGCGGTCGCGACCCTGGTGGGCGCGGCGGCGCTCGCCGGACTCGTGGGCGCCGCGCTCGCCGACAGCTGGCTCGGCGCGCTGACCGGCGGCTGGTGGGCCGAGGCCGGGGTCCTCGGGCTGACCGTCCTGGCCATCGGCTCGGCCTTCGCGGGGCTCGCCACCCTGCTCGGCAAGCCCGGCTTCGGGCTCGCAGCCGCCCTGACCGTCCTTTTCGGCAACGCCTTCTCGGGGATGTCGAGCGCGCCGGAGCTGCTGCCCACGGGGGTGGGCGCGCTCGGCCGGTGGCTGCCGCCGGGCGCCGGGGGCTCGGCCCTGCGGTCGGTGTCCGCCTTCGACGGCGCGGCGGCGGGCCGCCCGCTGCTCGTCCTCTCCCTCTGGGCCGTGGCCGGGCTGGCCGCGACCGCGTTCGGGGCTCGGCGCCGCCGGGCGGAAGCGGCTCCCGCCCCGGCGCAGGCTCCGGTGCCGGTGGGCTGAGAACCCCGGTCCAAGACCGCCGCGTACCCCCGCTGCAGCGGACGGGGGTGCGCGGCTTTTCGCGCTGCCCGCGCGCGGGGGCCGGCGCCCGCCCGCGCGGGTCCGTGCCGCTCCGCCCGCCCGCCCGCCGTCAGGAAGCGCCGGGGTCGCGGTGGTGGGCGGCGATGCCGAAGCGGCGCTGTTCGCCGGGAGCGGAGTCGACCGGGTGCAGCCCGGAGAGCGAGCTGACCACCTGCTCGTCGGCGGGCTTCTCCGCCGCCTCCAGTTCTTCCAGGTCAGCGGCGGAGACCAGGGCGACGAGCGGCTTCCCGTGGCGGGTCACGACGACGCGCTCCCCGCCGTAGACGACGCGGTTGATGAGGTCGGCCAGTTCAGCCCGCGCTTGCGTCACCGGGATCTCGTAGGTCATGCTCCCCATCTTACGGCCTGTACGTCCTGTACATTTTTTACAGACAGCTGGAGGTGCTCAGCCATGGACGCCCGTCATGTCCTGCCCGAGTTCACGGAGCGGACGAGCTTCGGAACCCGGACCCTCGACCCGTACTCGAAGCTCCTCGAATCCCGGATCGTCTTCCTCGGCACGCCGATCGACGAGACCTCGGCCAACGACGTCATCGCCCAGCTCCTGCACCTCGAATACGCCGCCCCCGACCAGGACGTCGCGCTCTACGTCAACTCCCCCGGCGGCTCGATCAGCGCCATGACCGCCATCCACGACACGATGCGGACGCTCGCCTGCGACGTGGAGACCACCTGCCTGGGCCAGGCCGTGTCCACCGCCGCCGTGCTGCTCGCCGCGGGCACCCCCGGGAAGCGGCACGTCCTCCCCGGCGCGCGGATCACCCTCCGGCAGCCGGCCGTGGACGAGCCCCTCCGGGGACAGCCGAGCGACCTCGACATCCACGCGCGCGAACTGCTCCGGCTGCGCGCCCTGACGGCCGGGATGCTCACCGAGTACACCGGGCAGAGCCGGGACCGGATCGACGCCGACCTCGACCGCCTCACCGTCCTGGACGCGCCCGCGGCCGTCGCGTACGGACTGGTGGACCACGTGATCACGAGCCGGCGCGACGCCGGCGCGACGCGGTGAGCCGGCCGTGGTGCCCGAGCTGCCGCCGCTGCCCGCACTGACGCGGGCCGAGGGCCAGTTGATCGACGCGTACCTCGAAGTCGTCGACCTCCTGGGGAAGATCAACCCATCCAGGGGCATGCATACCTATGGGGCGCTCCGGGCGGCACAAGCGCTGGTGGGACGCGCGGAGGCGCTGCGCGAGGCCCTGACGGTCATGCATATGCGGGGCGAGAGCGAGGTGCACGCGGACACCCTGGCGCGCGCCCTGCGGGTGTTGGACGGCGAGCGCCGCGCCGACCGCGTCACCGTCCCCCGCGCACGGGCGAGTTGACATTCCGGCATGTCGTGTCGAGGTCCGTACGGCCGACACGCGACGCAGGATCGCTCCCTCGTTCGGCGTAGTCGATGAGTCGACATATGTGCGGGGTGAGTTGCGCAACAGGTGTACGCATCTGGCGGAATGGGACGTTCCATCGCTGGTGCGGGGCTCGTAGCCCAAACCTCCGGCGATCACGAAAGCAACCTGTCCACCCGAATGGATCAGTCGTGAGGAGCCTCACATATGGCCGTTTCAACTCGGATTTCGCCCCGGGTGTAGGTCAAGATCCCTGTCGACGACAAGCCCCCGCCATCCGAGGCGGGGCGGTCCGGGCGGACGCCGAGTCCTGCCGCCGTCCCGGACGTCTGGTCGACAGGAGTGGATCGGCAGGAGTGGAGGACCCGAGCAGTACGGGACGTACGCGCTGTTTCCGCAGCGGGGCCGTCCCTTGGGGTGAAGCCGCAGCCGCGGCCGGGCATCTTCGCCAGCCCGAACCCGACAGGTCATCCTTCGCAGGCGGCTGACGAAGGGTTGCGCATGACTGCGCAGATGCACGTCCCGTCCCTGCTGTCCCGGGCCGGAGCCGTCTCGGCTCTCACCCTCGCCGCCGTCGGCGGCACGATGCTCGCACCGGGTGCGGCACCCGAGGCCCAGGCGGCGACCACCTACGCGAACAAGGCACTGAGCGTCGCCGCGTCCAAGAAGGGAGCCCCCTACCGGTACGGGAGCGCCGGGCCGTCCCGGTTCGACTGCTCCGGTCTGACGCTCTACGCGTACAAGAAGGCGGGCAAGTCGCTGCCCCGCACCGCGCAGCAGCAGTACAACAGCACCCGGCACGTCTCCGCGTCCGGCAGGCAACAGGGGGACCTGGTCTTCTTCCACTCCGGCGGGAGGGTCTACCACGTGGGCATCTACGCCGGCAGCGGCAAGATCTGGCACTCGCCCAAGACGGGATCCTGGGTGAAGCTCGACAAGATCTGGACGTCGAAGGTCTATTACGGCCGCGTCCGATGACGCCCGCCGGGCACTGACCCGGCCCCGGGCCCGGACGGGCCCGTGACCCCGCCCCAGGGGTGCGGTGGCGCCGCCGCACCCCTGCGCCGGGGAGCGCCGGGGCCCGTCCCCGGACAGGGCCTGTCTCCGGATCGGTCCCTAGACGTACGAGACGGCCTCCTGGGCCCACGGGAGGGTGATCCAGACGGTCTTGCCGCCCTCCTCGGTCGGAGTGACCGAGAGCCGCCCGCCCGCCTCCGCCGCCAGGGAGCGGATGATGACCATGCCCCGGCCGTTGTCCTGCTGGACCGCCGCCGGAAGACGGCGCGGCCAGCGCGGGTGGCTGTCGGTGACGCCGATGTGGAGGCGCTCGTCGCGCTCCAGGCGGACGTCGACCGTGAAGGTGGGCGACTGCCCGAAGGTGTGCAGGACGGCGTTGGTGGCCAGTTCCGAGACCATCAGGCGGATCGCGTCCGCCAGGTCGTCGGCACCGTCGAGGCCCCATCCGTCGAGGACCTCCGCGACGTACCGCCGGGCGGTGGGGACCGACGCGGGATCGCTCGGCAGCGTGACGGATGCTTCCTGGTGGTCTGCCATGGCGACGCTGTCCCTTTCCCGCCGGGGCTTCGGCCCCGGATCGCGCTACGCGTCAGAGTGCCACCGATCGTGCCGCCCCGGCAGGCGTTCCACCAAGATATGTCCCCATCTGTCGCCCGAAGCGGTGAACTCTGCTGCCGGAGAACGTCCTTGGACCTCCCGACGGGTCGTCAGACCCGCGGTGCGGTCCGCAGGACCGTCTCCACCGCACGCCCGATCTCCGCGTCCGTCAGGTCGGCCCGGGCCGTGAGGCGCAGCCGCGAGATGCCGTCGGGGACGGACGGGGGCCGGAAACAGCCGACGGCGAGGCCCTGTTCGCGGCAGTCCGCCGCCCAGCGCAGCGCCGCCTCCGGGGAGGGCGCGTGGACCGAGACGACGGCCGCGTCGGGCCGGGCGGAGGTCAGCCCGGCCTCCGTGAGCAGCCGGTGCAGCGCCCCGGCGACGGCGCGGGCCCGCGCGGCGAGACCCGGTTCGGCCGCGATCAGGCGGAGGCTCGCGAGCGCTCCGCCCGCGGCGGCCGGGGCGAGGCCGGTGTCGAAGATGAAGGTGCGGGCCGCGTTCACCAGGTGCTCGATCACCCGGGCCGGGCCGAGGACGGCACCGCCCTGGCTGCCGAGGGACTTGGAGAGGGTGAGGGTGGCGACGACGTCCTCGTCGCCCGCCAGCCCGGCCTCGTGCAGGGCGCCCCGGCCGCCGTCGCCGAGGACGCCGAAGCCGTGGGCGTCGTCGACGACCAGTCCGGCGCCGTGCGCGCGGCAGGCCTCGGCGAGCTCGGGGAGCGGGGCCTTGTCGCCGTCCACGGAGAAGACGGAGTCGCTGACGACCAGGGCCCGGCGTCCCGGGTGCGCGTCCAGGGTCTTGGCGACGGCCTCGGCGTCGGCGTGCGGGACGACGGCGGTCTCGGCGCGCGCGAGGCGGCAGCCGTCCACGATCGAGGCGTGGTTGGAGGCGTCGGAGACGATCAGCGCGTCCCGGCCGCCGAGCGCGGTGAGCGCGGCCAGGTTCGCGGTGTAGCCGGAGGAGAAGACGAGGGCCGCCTCGAAGCCGCAGAACTCGGCGAGTTCGCGCTCCAGACGGGTGTGCAGCCGGGTGGTGCCGGTGACGAGCCGCGAGCCGGTGGAGCCGGCGCCCCAGCGCCTGGCCGCCTCGGCCGCCGCCTCGGTGACCTCGGCGCGACGGGTGAGGCCGAGGTAGTCGTTGCCCGCCAGGTCCAGGAGGTCCGACTCGGCCGCCCGGGGCCGCAGCGTCCGGACGAGACCGGCCTCGGCCCGGCGGCGCGCCTCGGCGTCGGTCCAGTCGAAGGCGGTGCGGCGCGGGTCCGCGGCCCGTGCGTCGTCGGCGCCCGCGGCGCGTGCGTCCTCGTCCCGTGGCATGCGGCGATCCTTTTGTAGGCAGCGCACAGACCCTAACCGCAGGACGCCGAGGTGGGGATGTGGTCATCCACACACCTCGATCGGGGGCGTTTGTTCGGTTCCTCCTTGGCCCGGGGGCGGGCGGTAGGCAAGGATCTGCGGTTATGGACCTGCTGAACACGCTGGTGGAGAAGGGGCTGCGGCGCGAGCTGCCGACCCGTGAAGAAGCGCTCGCCGTGCTGGCGACCTCCGACGACGAACTGCTCGAGGTGGTGGCGGCGGCCGGCAAGGTGCGCCGTCAGTGGTTCGGGCGCCGGGTGAAGCTGAACTACCTGGTCAACCTGAAGTCCGGTCTCTGTCCCGAGGACTGCTCGTACTGCTCGCAGCGGCTCGGCTCGAAGGCGGAGATCCTCAAGTACACGTGGCTGAAGCCGGACGAGGCCTCGCAGGCCGCGGCGGCGGGTGTCGCGGGCGGCGCCAAGCGGGTCTGCCTGGTGGCGAGCGGCCGCGGCCCGACGGACCGGGACGTGGAGCGCGTCGGCAAGACGATCGAGGCGATCAAGGAGCAGAACGAGGGCGTCGAGGTGTGCGCCTGCCTCGGTCTGCTCTCGGACGGCCAGGCGGAGCGGCTGCGGGAGGCCGGCGCCGACGCGTACAACCACAACCTGAACACGTCCGAGGCGACGTACGGGGACATCACCAAGACCCACACCTACGCGGACCGTGTGGACACCGTGCAGAAGGCGCACGCCGCCGGTCTGTCGGCCTGCTCGGGTCTGATCGCGGGCATGGGCGAGAGCGACGAGGACCTGGTCGACGTCGTCTACGCGCTGCGCGAGCTGGACTCGGACTCGGTGCCGGTCAACTTCCTGATCCCCTTCGAGGGCACCCCGCTCGCCAAGGAGTGGAACCTCACCCCGCAGCGCTGCCTGCGGATCCTCGCGATGGTCCGCTTCGTCTGCCCCGACGTCGAGGTGCGGATCGCCGGCGGCCGTGAGGTGCACCTGCGGTCGATGCAGCCGCTGGCGCTGAACATCGCGAACTCGATCTTCCTCGGCGACTACCTGACCAGCGAGGGCCAGGCCGGCCAGGCCGACCTGGACATGATCGCGGACGCGGGCTTCGAGGTGGAGGGCGCCGGCACGACCACCCTGCCGAAGCACCGCGCGGACGCGCTCGCGGCGGCGGGCGCGGCGGGCGGCTGCGGTTCGAAGGCCTCGGCGGGCTGCGGCTCGGAGGCCTCCGCGGAGGGCGCGGGCTGCGGTGCGCACGCGGAGGAGGGCGGCGGCTGCGGTCCCTGCGGCGGTCACGCGGCGCCGGCGGCGCCCGCGGCCGGCGAGGCCCGCACCGACCTGGTGGCCGTGCGCCGCCGGGGGGCCGGCACGGACCTCGCGCCGAATGCGTAACGACGAACTCCTCGCCCTGGACCGGGCGCACGTCTGGCATCCGTACGGCCCCATGCCGGGCCGGGCGGAACCGCTGGTCGTCGCGTCCGCGTCCGGTGTGCGGCTCCGGCTCGCCGAACCCGTCGAGGGACAGGAGGAGTTGGTCGACGGCATGTCCTCGTGGTGGTCGGCGGTCCACGGCTACAACCACCCCGTGCTCAACGAGGCGGTGCGCGGCCAGCTGGAGAAGATGAGCCACGTCATGTTCGGCGGGCTCACCCACGAGCCGGCCGTCCGGCTCGCCGCCCGGCTCGTGGAGATCACCCCGGAGCCGCTGCGGCACGTCTTCCTCAGCGACTCTGGCTCGGTCTCCGTCGAGGTCGCGGCCAAGATGTGCCTGCAGTACTGGCGTTCCCTGGGCCGCCCCGAGAAGCAGCGGCTCTTCACCTGGCGCGGCGGCTACCACGGCGACACCTGGCAGCCGATGTCCGTGTGCGACCCGCAGGGCGGGATGCACGAGCTGTGGTCGGGGGTGCTCCAGCGGCAGGTGTTCGTGGACGCCCCGCCCGCCGGGTACGAGGAGTCGTACGCGGAGCTGCTGCGGGCCCGGATCGCCGAGCACGCGCACGAGCTGGCCGCGGTGGTCGTGGAGCCGGTCGTGCAGGGCGCGGGCGGCATGCGCTTCCACGACCCGGCGTATCTGCGGGTGCTGCGCGAGGCCTGCGACGCGCACGACGTGCTGCTCGTCTTCGACGAGATCGCGACCGGGTTCGGACGGACGGGCACGCTGTTCGCCGCCGGCCAGGCCGGGGTCTCCCCCGACGTGATGTGCGTGGGCAAGGCGCTGACCGGCGGCTATCTGTCGATGGCGGCGACCCTCTGCACGAGCCGCGTCGCCGACGGGATCTCGCGCGGCGAGGTCCCGGTCCTGGCGCACGGGCCGACCTTCATGGGCAACCCGCTGGCCTCGGCGGTCGCCCTCGCCTCCATCGACCTGCTGCTCTCCCAGGACTGGCAGGTCGAGGTCAAGCGGATCGAGGCGGGCCTGCGGGAGGGGCTCGCCCCGGCGGCCGACCTCCCGGGCGTCCGCGAGGTGCGGGTGCTCGGCGCGATCGGCGTCGTCCAGCTCGACCACGAGGTCGACATGGCGGCGGCGACGCGCGCGGCGGTCCGGGAGGGCGTGTGGCTGCGCCCGTTCCGCGACCTGATCTACACGATGCCGCCGTACGTGACGGGCGACGAGGACGTGGCCCGGATCTGCGCGGCTGTACGGGCGGCGGCAGCGGCGGGCTGACCCTCCGTCGTGGGGGGGCCGGCCCCCCGGGGCGGCGCCCCCCCCCGGGGGGCGCCCCCCCCCCCGCCCCCGGGGGGCCGGGCCGGGGCCCCCCCCCCCCCCCCCCCCCCCCCCCCCCCCCCCCCC